>NZ_CABUHK010000040.1 GCF_902491285.1 uncultured Bacteroides sp.
TGCGCGCAAGAAACAACTTGATTATGAAGATAGAAGATAAACTTGTAGCGTCCGTTATCAGCGGACTGAAGGCACTCTACGGTCAGGAAGTCCCTGAAAAGATGGTGCAAATCCAAAAGACCAAAAAAGAATTTGAAGGACATCTGACGTTGGTCGTGTTCCCTTTTCTGAAAATGTCGAAGAAAGGCCCGGAACAGACGGCGCAGGAAATCGGCGAATATCTGAAGGCTAACGAACCGGCAGTAGCCGCTTTTAACGTGATAAAAGGGTTCCTGAACCTGACTATCGCATCGGCTACGTGGATTGGGTTGCTGAATGAAATTCAGGCTGACGAACAATATGGCGTGGTGAAAGCTACCGAAACTTCGCCGCTGGTGATGATTGAGTATTCTTCTCCGAATACGAACAAGCCGCTTCACCTGGGACATGTGCGTAACAACCTTTTGGGTAACGCATTGGCCAATATCGTGGCAGCAAACGGCAACAAGGTAGTAAAGACCAATATCGTAAACGACCGCGGTATCCATATCTGTAAATCCATGCTGGCATGGAAGAAATACGGCAACGGTGAAACTCCCGAAACTTCCGGCAAGAAAGGCGACCATCTGGTCGGTGATTATTATGTATCTTTTGATAAGCATTATAAGGCGGAAGTCAAGGAACTGATGGCTGAATATACAGCACAGGGAATGAATGACGAAGAAGCGAAGGCGAAAGCGGAAGCTGCTTCCCCGTTGATGCAGGAAGCCCGTGAAATGCTCGTGAAGTGGGAAGCGGGTGACCCGGAAGTACGCGGACTGTGGGAAATGATGAACAATTGGGTATATGCCGGTTTCGATGAAACCTACAAGAAGATGGGTGTCAGCTTCGACAAGATATATTATGAATCCAATACCTACCTCGAAGGAAAAGAGAAAGTGATGGAAGGACTGGAAAAAGGTTTCTTCTTCAAGAAGGAAGACGGCTCTGTATGGGCTGACCTGACTGCCGAAGGACTAGACCATAAATTGCTTCTCCGTGGTGATGGCACATCTGTTTACATGACGCAGGACATCGGCACGGCTAAACTCCGTTTTGCCGATTATCCCATTGACAAGATGATTTATGTAGTAGGAAATGAACAGAACTATCACTTCCAGGTACTTTCTATCCTGCTTGACAAGCTCGGCTTCGAATGGGGCAAGAGCCTGGTTCACTTCTCTTACGGAATGGTGGAACTGCCGGAAGGTAAGATGAAATCCCGTGAAGGTACGGTGGTGGACGCTGACGACTTGATGGAAGAGATGATTTCCACTGCCAAAGAAACTTCTCAGGAGCTGGGCAAACTGGACGGTTTGACACAGGAAGAGGCGGATGATATTGCCCGTATCGTCGGTCTGGGTGCTTTGAAGTATTTCATCCTGAAAGTCGATGCCCGTAAGAATATGACATTCAACCCGAAAGAATCTATCGACTTCAACGGTAACACAGGACCGTTCATCCAATATACTTATGCCCGTATCCAGTCCGTACTGCGCAAGGCTGCCGAATCGGGAATTGTGATACCCGAACAGATTCCTGCCGGTATTGAATTGAGTGACAAAGAAGAAGGTCTGATTCAAATGGTTGCCGACTTTGCCGCTGTTGTGAAGCAGGCAGGCGAGGATTACAGCCCGTCTATTATCGCAAATTATACCTACGACCTGGTGAAAGAATACAACCAGTTCTATCATGATTATAGCATTCTGAGAGAAGAGAATGAAGCGGTGAAAGTGTTCCGTATCGCTCTGTCGGCCAATGTTGCAAAAGTCGTTCGTCTGGGAATGGGTTTGCTGGGTATCGAAGTACCTTCCAGAATGTAAGAACTTCTGGAACTTTTTAAATAAAAAAACAGGGTGTTGGTCAGATATGGCCAACACCCTGTTTTTTATTTTTTCTTGGTGGTTCGTTTTCCTCGTTTGAAGGAAGACGTTTCCCCTTTTTCGTCTTGTATCTTGATTAACTCCAAGCAACTTTGCAGACTCAAATCCTGTGGGACGATATCTTTAGGAATCTTATAGTTGTTACCTTTATAAGTAATATAAGGCCCGAAACGACCATTCAGAATTTCCAGTTCCGGTTCTTCTTCAAACTTCTTGATGTGGCGTTCGGCTTCTTTTGTACGTTTCTCCAGAATCAACTGTTCTGCCTCTTCCAGCGTGATTTCCATCGGATCCATTGTTTTCGGCAGTGATACATATACTTTATTATGCAGAACGTAAGGACCGAAGCGCCCGATACCTACACTGACCGTCTTTCCTTCGTATTCGCCCAACGTACGGGGTAACTTGAACAACTCCAGAACTTCTTCCAGTGTGATAGTTTCTATGGATTGTCCTTTTTTCAATTGGGCAAACCGCGGCTTTTCTTCATCTTCCGCCGTGCCGATTTGTGCCATCGGCCCGAAACGTCCGATTTTCACCGAAACAGGCTTTCCGCTTGCCGGGTCTTCTCCCAAAATGCGCTCTCCTATCTTATGTTCCGTCTTGATTGCCAATGTGTTTTCTACCGATGGATGGAATTTATCATAGAAAGTCTTCATGATGGAAGTCCATTGCACTCCTCCTTCTGCAATCTCGTCGAAATCCTTTTCTACGCTTGCCGTAAAGTTGTAATCCAGAATATCCGGGAAGTATTCGGTCAGGAAGTCGTTTACTACCGTACCCGTATCCGTGGGGAATAATTTGGATTTTTCCGCTCCGGTAATTTCGGAACGGTTTTCGTCTTCAATCTGATTGTCTTTCAGTGTCAGTACATTAAAGTTGCGTTCTTCCCCGTCCTTGTTTCCCTTTTCTACATACTCGCGTTGCTGGATAGTAGAAATAGTAGGCGCATACGTAGACGGACGGCCGATACCCAGTTCTTCCAACTTGCGTACAAGACTGGCTTCCGTATAGCGTGGCGGGCGTTGGGTGAAACGTTCGGTTGCGATGATGGGACCGTGTTCCAGTTTCTGACCTTTCTTTAAAGGTGGCAACAGGCGGCTTTCATCTTCTTGCTCGCTGTCATCGTCATAAGATTCACGGTAAACATGCAGGAATCCGTCGAACTTAATCACTTCGCCGACAGCAGTGAACACATCGCTGCTTCCGCTAATGGTAATGGTTGCAGTTGTCTTTTCCAGTTCCGCGTCTGCCATTTGTGAGGCGATGGTACGCTTCCAAATCAGGTCGTACAGTTTCTTTTCTTGTGCCGAACCCTCTACGGACTGATTCTCCATATAGGTAGGACGGATTGCCTCATGCGCTTCCTGCGCCCCTTTGGTTTTCGTTTCAAAGTGGCGGGGATGTACATAACGTTCGCCCATCATCTTGATGATAGCGTCCTTGCTGCCCGTCGTTGCAAATTCCGACAGGTTGACAGAGTCCGTACGCATATAAGTGATGAATCCCGATTCGTACAGGCGCTGTGCCAGCATCATGGTCTGTGCAACGGTATATCCCAGTTTGCGGGCAGCTTCCTGTTGCAATGTAGACGTAGTGAACGGTGCGGGCGGTGTTTTCTTTATCGGACGGGTGGTAATATCTTCGATAGCAAATTTAGCTCCCTGGCAAGCTTCGAGGAACGCCTTTGCTTCTTTTTTCGTTTTGATACGGCGGGCCAGTTCGGCTTTCATTTCCACCAGTTTCCCGTCAGTGTCGGGCACGAGGAAAACGGCGGTCACACGATAAGCCGCTTCTGACTTGAAAGCATGGATTTCGCGTTCGCGCTCTACAATCAGGCGGACGGCAACCGACTGTACGCGTCCTGCCGAAAGGGCCGGTTTCACTTTTCTCCAAAGGACGGGAGACAGTTCGAAACCTACGATACGGTCCAGGATACGTCGTGCCTGCTGTGCATTCACGAGATTGATGTCAATATCGCGCGGTTGTTCGATAGCTTTTAAGATAGCGCTTTTCGTAATTTCATGGAATACGATTCGTTTTGTGTTTTCCGGTTTTAGTTTTAAGACCTCATACAGATGCCAGGCGATAGCCTCTCCCTCGCGGTCCTCATCGGATGCGAGCCATACGGTTTCTGCCTCTTTCGCTTCTGCTTTCAGTGTGCTAACCAGAGCCTTTTTGTCTGCCGGAATTTCATAATTGGGTTTAAAATTCTTCTCTACGTCGATACTGAACTCTTTTTTCTTCAGATCGCGTATATGTCCGTAACTTGAAAGGACTTTGAAATCTTTCCCAAGAAACTTTTCAATCGTTTTTGCTTTTGCCGGAGACTCGACAATGACAAGGTTTTTCTGCATAATTCTTTCTTTTATAATGGCTTGTACCACAATATTCGGGAACAAAAGTAGAAAAAAAGATTCTCCCTACCTTATAATATAAGGAGAATTTAATAAATTCTTAAGATTTACATGTGTAAAAGCTAAGATTAACATTGGTAAATCTTAAGATTTAGTTTTGAGAAAAACAGATTGCCCGTGTGTGTTTACTCCATGATGGATGAAGGATTCTCCTTGGCTTTTTTGAGGAACTCTGTCGGCAGCATGCCAAATTGTTTCTGGAAACACTTGGCAAAATAAGAAGAAGAACTGAAGCCGACAAGGAATCCTATTTCAGTCACCCTGTATTCACCCTCTATCATCATCCGGCAAGCTTCCTTCAACCGGGTGATTTTGATAAAGTCATTGGGAGTCATGCCGATAATCCCTTTGATTTTAGTGAATACCGAGGTTCGGCTCATGCCCAGCTCCTGTGCCAGCGTGCTGACGGAGAATTCCGAATCTTCGATATTATTCAATATAATATCCGTGCATTTCTTCATAAACTCTTCATCCAACTTATTATGAACAGCCGAGTGCAAGTCGGACAATGGAGTGGAAGCATATGTTTTCTGTTGCTTTTCCCTCTTCTTTAGCAGATTGCGCAATTGCGCTTTCAGATGGAAAGGGGAAAACGGTTTCTCTATGTAGGCGTCGGCACCGGATTCCAGTCCCTTAATCTTGCTTTCCGTGTCCGTCTTTGCGGTAAGGAGAATAACAGGGACATGGGAAATGTTGATGTCTGTTTTGATTTTGCCGCACAACTCGAATCCGTCCATCTCTTCCATCATCACATCGCTGATGATAAGGTCTATGTTATTCTTTTCAAGAATCAGCAAAGCCTCTTCGCCGCTTGATGCGGAGATGACAAAATACTCCTCGGACAATATCTTGGAGAGGAAATCAAGAATTTCCGGATTGTCGTCTACTACCATCACGGCGTACTGTTTCTTTATCGGTTCATCCGGCAGAACACTTTCCGGCTCTCCTTCTTCCGCGTTGATTTCTGCGATAATCGTGTCTTCTACCCGTTTCATTGGTGGGGCGGCACTGATGGCGGCTTGTTTTGGGAAGTGTACGGAAATGGCAACCCCGCTTTTGCCGTCTTCCCTGTCTTTAGCTTCAATCTTACCATTCATCAGTTGGATAAGAGAGCGTGTCATGTGGAGTCCGATACCGATTCCCAGTTTATTCAGTTCGCTGTTGTTTTTAACCTGATAAAAAGCATCGAATATTTTAGTCTTCTCCTGGTCGGTGATGCCGATACCGTCGTCTGTGACGGTAATTATTATTTCTGAATCATTTTCCATCGCAGTGACGCTAATCCTACTTTTGGCGTATTTCAGGGCATTGCTTAACAGGTTGCTGATAATCTTGGTGAATGCTTCCTCATCTGTGATCATAGTCAGCTTTTCGGAGATTGATGAAGTATCAATGCTTATTTTCTTTTGTCTTGTAGATAGTTCGAAGATACAGGTGACCTTGGCTATTGTGTCTTTCACCCGGTAAGAGTCATAAGACAGTTTGTAAGCTCCCGAATCCACTTTCCGGAAGTCCAGCAGTTGGGTGACGAGTGCGTACAGGCGTTTATAGTTCTGTTCGATGATACTCAGGTATTCTCCGTAGACATTGTTGATGCTCGTGGTCTTCATCAGATATTCCAGCGGACCGATGATAAGGCTCAACGGAGTTCGTATTTCGTGGGCGATGTTGGTGAAGAAATCAATCTTTGCGTTATATAGTTCCTTTTCCTTTTCATCATTCAACCTTTTCATGCGTGCTTTCTGCCGTTTTTCCGTGCGCTTGATGTAATACCATACGGTGAGTAACAGTATAATCAGCAGCATAATTGCATAAATAATATATGCCAGTTGAGACTGGAGAAATGGCGGCAGCACTTTGATTTTTAGTTGGATCTCGTTACTGCTCCATATTTTGTCGCTGTTGGTTCCCTTGATTCTTAACACATATTCGCCGGCAGGAAGGTTGGCATAAGAAAGATGATTGTTGTTCCCTTTTGTGAATTGCCAACCGCTGTCCAAGCCTTCCAGCATATATTGGTAGTTGTTTTCTTTAGGGGCGATATAGCTGAGAGCCGCAAAGTCGAATCCTATCATGGACTGGTTATATTCCAGAATGATTTCATCCGTATATCCGATAGACCGTTGGATAGGCGAGTCGGGTATATTAGCCTGTACTTCCTTTCCGAAAATGGTCATGTTGGTGAGAACAACAGGCGGATTGTATGTGTTTTCACGCAAATCCTGTGGAAAGAAATAACAGAAGCCGCCCGTTGACCCTAGGAATAATTTTCCGTCAGAAGATTCAACTCCCGAACGAGGCGTAAACTGCTCATTATAAAGTCCGTTTGATTTGGAGTAAGTTTTCAGATATTCCGTGTCGGGATTATATACGGCAAGTCCTTTATTAGTGCTAATCCATAATAAATCTCCTTTGGGGATGATAGAAGTGATGATTTTGTTGGGCAGTTCCAAATGGTCATATCGGGTGAAGTTGTCCGAATCTTCATTATATCTGCATAATCCTTGTCCGTAAGTTCCTACCCATAGTCGTTTTCTGTTGTCGATAGCTAATGTGGTAATCACATTTTTAGTGATTGAATTCGGGTTGTCCGAACGTTGATAGGCGGTGGTTTTCCCGGTCTTGATGTTGTATGAGTAAAGACCGCTGATGCTTGTTCCTATCCATATTTTTCCGTGATAGTCTTCTATGATAGCAGATATTCTGCCTGCAAAAGACCCCATTCTGGTAAATTTCTTTTGTTGGGGATTATAGCAGCAGATACCGTTGGAAGTACCTACGTAGATGTATCCGTTGCTGGCTTTATATAATATGAAAACCCGGGAAGAGGATATGGATGTTGAATCTTCCGGATTATACAGGTAGCTTTCCACTTTTCCGGTTTTTAAATCAAATACTTCCATCCCCCGTCCATAAGTGGCGGCATACAATTTGTCACCGTCTACCAGCAGGTCATGTATGCAATAGTAAGTAGTACCTATACTTGCTGCATCCCGGAAGGGCGTGATTTCCTGTGTCTTGGCGTTGAACCGGAAAATTCCGTTATCGTCAGTTCCTATCCAGTATTGGTCGTCCTTGCCTTCTTTTATTACATTCACTACCTTTCCTGCCTGTGCGGTAGCCGATAATGAGCAACTATAATATTTAAAGTTATTCTGAAAAGCCGAATAAAACTTGATGCCGTCGAAATAGGACCCCAACCACAGGCTTTCTTCCTTATCTATATAAATAGAATAGATAAACTTATTCGCTCCGGTTCTTATCTTAAGATTCGGATTGTCGGATTGTATGATTTCTCCTTTGTCTGCCTTGAAGATTCCTATGCCGTTATCGGACGAGATAAATAATTCTCCCGGCCGGTATTCTTTAATATCGTGAATATGATATAATAGGTTGTTCGGACTTTTATCCTGATAATTGGTAAATGTCCGTGTTGCGGGATTAAATAAGTCGAGCCCGTTCTGGAAAGTTCCTATCCACAGGTTGCCGTGTGAGTCCTCTAATATTTTTTGGATAGAGTTATCTGATAAACTGTCGGGCAGATTGCTTCTTTTGTAAGTGACAAATGTATTTTTGTGTTTGTCGAAGCAGCATAACCCTTCCGAATACGTACCTATCCATATATTCTGTTTACTGTCTTGTTGCAATGTCATCAGAATATTCTGTGAGATACAATTCGATTCTCCGGGAATGTTCCGATAGACACGGAGCCTGATTTCGTCATTAGGAGAAAACCGGTAAAGTCCTTTGCCGTTTGTCGCAATCCACACTTCTCCGTCATTGTCTTCTATCATGTCGACAACATAAGTCTGTATCGTCTCCCCCGTTTCTGTTTTCGCGTTGAAAGGTCTGAACGTATCCGTTTGGGAATCATAAATGACAATGCCGCTGTCCAGTCCGATCCACATTTTACCCCTGCGGTCAATAAATATCTTCTTGACGCTGTTGCTTGTCGTAGCGTTTATGTATTCTGATAAATAGTAATTCTTGAATTTGATTCCGTCAAACCGGCTCAGCCCGTCGTCCGTACCGAACCACATGAAACCGCATGAATCCTGAAGGATACTATATACCCTGTTGGCAGCCAGCCCGTCGTCCATCGTGTATGAAGTGGAGAAAATACGCTGTGCATTCACAACGAATGTGTGCATACACAGGATTTGTACGACTATCAGAAGGAGTAGTTTTTTCATGGGAGAATCGTTTAATCCGTATTGTTTTCATTTAGTATAGGACAATATTAGGAAGAATAAGTAGCAAAAACAAATGATACACAATCTTTTTGGCGCTGAAAAAGAACTTTTGAGAGTGAACGAAAATATCGTTCAAATCTTGGATAATTATTGGTGAATATTCACCGTTCGGGTATATGGGCATTATTTGATGAACCTAGCATAGCTACTATTTTCTGCACAGGAATAATAACGTGCCGGTAGAAATATCCATGTGGGAATATACTGATTCAGATTACTATCCCGATAAGTCGGAAAACCAACAAATCGGCATTCTTCCTGATATTGAAGTTAAAAGTACAATTCAAGGCATACGCCAGGGGCGCGATGAAGTTTTGGAAGCTGCCATAAAGTATTTGAATGCTGAAGAAGTAAAGTGAACTTGTTTGAACTGTTGGTTGTGTAAAATCTAAAGTTCATGAATTGAGTGTCGATAATTAGGGATGAAGAAATAGACAAACAGATGAGATGGTGGAAATAAAAATCCGCTTTGCATAGAATAATATACATTTATTCTACGTACATTTGCCTCATTAGCATCTCAATTATCGTTCAACAGTTGTCGGACAACAGTTCTACATTTATAGAACAATCGTTCCACATCTGTTGAACGATAATTGAATTGCAGGTTGGAATACTAATATAAGAGAGAAGGGAAATTAAACTTCCCTAATAAAAAAAGAAAAGATAATGAGTGTAAATTATGATCTCTATGAAACCCCTAATCCTGATAAGGATGGGAAAGAACTGCCTTTACATGCACGTGTGGTATTGAAAGGTAGCTATACGGCAAGTGAATTTATAGATATGGTGACAGCCCTTGAGCATATTCCTCATGCGCAGTTGGTAGGCTCTATTGAAGCAATTTCGAGCACGTTGAAGCATTTGCTTCTGAAAGGTTTTTCGGTAGAGCTGGGGGATATCGGTTATTTCTCTCTTTCTCTAAGTGTTGACAAAAAGGTGGTGGAACCGGAAGACTTACGTTCTCCATCGGTATCTCTTAAAGGTATCAATTTACGGATTAATCGTCAGTTTAAGAAAGATATTGAGACTTCATTGGAACTTCAACGCTGCAATTCACCTTTTCGTGTGAAAAATCCGTTGGATGAAAAGAAATGCTTGCAACGCTTAAACTCTTTTTTTGAAGAGCATCCATGTATTAACCGACAAGATTATATGAGACTTACGGGGAAAACTAAAAAGCAGGCACTGCAGGATATCAATGCTTTTATCGAACAAGGCGTGTTGCAGAAATATGGATTGGGGCGTTCGGTGGTGTATATAAAAGTAGTGTAAGAGATAAAAATAAGTATCATTGTAGTATATTTCTGTTCACCGGATGGCTCATCATGCTGGTCGGTTGTCAGCATGCCCCATCTTCTCTTTTGAAGAAGGCTATGCAGATGGAGAATGTTTCCGTCGATAGTATATTCTTTTATTTGCAACAAATAGACAAGCCGGAGAATTTATCTTCTAAGCAGCAGGGAGATTATTACTTTTTATCCTATAAGGCAACTTTGTGGAAGACCGGGAAACCTGTTGATTCTTTATTGCAGACTGCCATTCATCACTATACGCAAAATAGGCAGTTATCTCAATGTTTGCAAGCACGTGTGGAGCAGAGTGCTTCCTATTTATATCGGAACCAGCCGGATTCTACATTATTGCTTTCGGATGCTCTTCTGCACGAACGATTGCTGAATGATACATTAAGAACACAATTGTATGGTCTTAAAAGAGTGGCATATTCAAGAAATAAGGATTATGAACAGGCGTTGGACATGGCAGACAGCAGTCGGCAGCTAACTCGTAAGCACAAAGATACTCTTGCCTATTTTTCTGCAAGTAAGTTATATTTTCAACTTTTGGAAAAGGTGCAGGAGCATGACAGGTATACACAAGAATCTCTGCAACTAATGGAAGAGTTTGCGGATTCTCCCAATTACCGATATTTGAATTATCATATATTGGAGAACTTATTGACTACCAGTTTGGAAAGAAAAGATTTTCAGGCAGCACAATTGTATCTTCGTCAATTGTCAGCTCAACGACATAGCCGTCATGTCATTCCGCACTATTTTCTCCTTCGCGGCAAATCTTATGCGGCTTTGAATCAAGTGGACTCTGCCAAGTATTACTATCAGCAGGCTGCGACTTCCTCTTCAGATTTTATTGCCGTGGAAGCGAACGCGCTCTTATTTAACTTAATCAATGAGAAAGAATATCCGGAACAGGCTTTCTATATCAAGCAAAAAGAAAATAAGATCAAGGACGATATACTGACTAGTACCAAGGCGGAAATACAAAGAAGAGAATATAATGAGCTTAAATTAAAAAACGAACTCTACCAGTTGCATTTGAAACAACGCGAAAAAGAACTATGGATGCTGGGCATTGTAACAGCTTTGCTTAGTATTGGTTTTATAGCGTTTTTCTTTTATCAGAAGGAGAAGAAGAAACGGCTGCAACGGGAAAATCTTTTGCTGCATCAAGAGGCGGAGCTAAGCGGACTACGGGAGAAAGAAATCCGTTTGCAAAATAAAGAAGCGGAATTGCGTGAGGCACTTTTCAGACGGATAGCCTTTTTCCGGAAATTACCTTCGCTCCATAATGATGAAAGTCAGGATGAGGTGGCTTCTAGTCGAAAGATAGTGGTGACCGATGCGGAGTGGATAGAGGTGATTTCTGTTGTCAACGAAGCTTTTGACCATTTTGCGGCAAGGCTGGAACAAACCTATCCGTCATTGAACAATAAGGATATTGGTTTCTGTTGTCTCGTCAAGATTAATGTTAACATGCAAGACCTTTCAGATATTTATTGTGTTAGTAAAGCAGCCATTACAAAACGCAAATATCGTATTAAAACAGACAAGTTGGGGATTATAGATGAAAATGTAAGTTTAGACAGTTTTTTTAAGGCGTTTTAGCTGTTGATTTGGGTCGTTTCAGTAGAGTTGTCCACCTCTTAATGAATGGAATTGTTGTTTATTATATTGATAATCAATGGTATGTCGGCAATACGTGTTACTCTTTTTGTCCGCCACATTTTTTGTTTTTCAGTTGGTTTCACTCTACTTTTGTCTCAATATTCATTTGAAACTAACTAAATATATGTTCGTATGAAAAAGAAAATTATGATTTTGACTTTGTGTACTTTTTGTCTATTTTCATTGGTTGCTTTTATATGCAATAGTGAAGCGACAAAAGACCCTTTGGCTCTGTCTCCAGTTGCGGCAAAGCGAATCACAACACCTACTGGGACGTTGATTTCCTGTGATTTAAAAGCGTTGAAAGATACCGTGGATATACCACTTAGTTATTTGACCGAAGAACTTCAAGTGGTGAAGTTGGAAGATAAGGATGAGGCATTGGTAGGAGGCTGGGTTCGTACCACAGTCAGTGATAATTATATCTTGGTGAGTAACAAAAAACAGACTCCATACAAGCTTTTCACCCGTGATGGCAAATTCATCACTACTATCGGGGCTTACGGACAAGGGCCGAATGAGTATGCAAACACCTACTCCGAACAATTGGACGAGGCACACAACCGTATTTATATTCTACCCTGGCAAAGTGATAAACTGCTGGTATTCGACTTGAAAGGAGTTCCGCAAACTCCCATTCCTTTGTGTCTGCGCGTCCCTAAAGGACAATTCAGAGTCGACACCGGGAAGTCGGAAGTAACGGTGACAACACTGCCTTTCCAAGGTTCTCCGGCTGTAGTATGGACGCAGGATTTTGAAGGAAAACGCAAAAATTTTATTCCTGCCCGGCATCTCACGGTTCCGCGTGATTTCAGCAATGAAGTATTTATGGACAAGAACACTCCCGATTACAGCGTTATGTTGATGACTATCGTACCTTCTCCGCGTGTGGATAGTTTGTATCATTATAATGCGCAGCAAAATAGGCTCGAAGCCCGGTTTACAGCGAATTATCCGAATAAGGAAAAAATTCCATGGCATGGTTATACCGAATATCCGCGTCACTTTGTCGGAGATGTTTCTGTTCCGGTGCAAGTGTCGGCAAATACCTGGAGTGGAAGTAAACCGGCCAAATATATCGTAGACAAACAAACCCTGCACGGCAACTATTTCCATTTGTATAATGATTTCCTGGGAACGAAGAAGATGCAGATATGGCCTTCGTTCAGTAATGGCTATTATATTGCCAACATGGAACCTGCGCAATTAAAAGAGACGCTAGAAAAAGAGCTGGCGCGAAAAGAGCTTCCCAGTGATGTACGGAAACGTACTCAAGCGTTAATGAGCTCGTTGGATGAAGACGGAAATAATGTGGTTCTCTTTGCTAAAATGAGAAATAAATAGCGGACTCGTAGATGGCAAATATTCGGGAGTTCTAAATCCCGCAAGTGCTAGTTGCTTTGTGCTAAGTGCCTTACTTCAATTAGTTTAATCACCTTATGATGCTAATTGAAGTAAGGCACTTTTGATAGTAAAAGCATTGAAAAACGAACTTGGATAAAATAGTTCAAGACTTGGATAATAATTGGTGAAGGTCCTGTGCAAGTATGAGAAAAAAGTGTCGTTTTACTATTTTCTTGTTCTTTTGTACGGGATTCGCCAGGGAGAATTGTTTTCTCGGTTATCTTTGTCAGTGCGAATTTAGATATTAGTTGCAACAATCTAAAGCATCTCAAACTTATTTTAATAACATTAAATCATGTATTATGAATGGAATTGCACGAAAGTTAAGTTTTTCATTGCAACGATTGGGTAGTGCTCTTATCATTATTTATCTTTTTGCAGCACCTTTTGCGTCGGTGCACGCTTCTGACGCAGTGACTGAAATATATCAGGAAGGTAAGAAAGCTGCTGCTCGAAAACTTACCGGCAAGATTGTAGATAAAGGTACAAAGGAGACACTTATCGGTGCCAGTGTGTGGTTGAAGGATACCAGTGTGGGAGGTACCACCGATATGGATGGCAATTTTAATATAAATATTCCGGGAGGGAAAACTGTGACGCTCGTGATTAGCTATTTGGGTTATGCTACGATAGAAAAAGAAATCTCCCCTTCGGCCAATAATCTGCTTATTGAGATGGCTCCTGACAATACTGTGCTCGAAGAAGTGCAGGTGGTAGGTTACGGTACACAACGCAAGGAGAGCGTGATCGGTTCTATCAGTACGTTGAGTGTCAGCAATCTGAAAGTGCCCAGTGCTTCTATTTCCACTAATCTGGCAGGTCAGTTGGGTGGCGTCGTGTCTATCCAGCGTGACGGTTCTCCGGGTAGTTCGGCTGAATTTTGGATTCGCGGTATTTCTACGTTCGGTGCAAACAAGACACCATTGATTCTGGTGGACGGGGTGGAGCGCTCGCTCGATTTGCTCGACCCGGAAGAAATTGAAAGTTTTTCCTTATTAAAGGATGCAACGGCTACAGCGCTTTATGGTGTGCGTGGAGCAAACGGTGTTGTGTTGGTGAAGACAAAACGCGGTTCAGAAGGGAAACCGAAAATATCCATTAAGATGGAAGCCGGTATGGTGCAACCTACCAAGATTCCGCAAATGGCGGATGCGGTGGATTTTGCTACGATGTATAATGAAGCGGCTCCCGGAACATATAGTGCAAGTGACATAGAAAAATACAGAAACGGTACCGATCAGGATTTGTATCCGAATGTGAACTGGTTGAAATCCGTATTCAAAAAACATACTTTCAATCAGCGTGTGACTGCCAACGTAAGCGGTGGTGGTGAGATTGCGCGTTACTTTATTTCTGCCGGTTACTACCATGAAGACGGTCTGTTCATGACTGGAAAAGGAGATTCTTATAATGGTAATCCGGATTATCAGCGTTATAACTTCCGCTCGAATGTGGATATTAACCTGCATCCTACTACGGTTCTTTCACTGACTTTGGGAGGATTCCTTACAAAAAGGAGAGATGCCGCTGACTCGGAAGGAGTCTGGAAAAGTGCTTTTATTTTGAATCCTAATGCTTTCCCTATTCAATATTCCAATGGATATTGGGGAGGAGAAAAAGGAGTTACGAATCCTTATTGGCAGGTGACCAGAGCCGGATATGTGGAGGATTGGCAAAGTACATTGAACTCAATGGTCAGCCTGGATCAGGATTTTTCTTTTATAACCGAAGGATTGAAGGCTAATGTCAAGTTTGCCTTTGATACGCAAGCATGGCATGGCAACAAGTACACGCAGCAAGATGAAATCTGGCATGCGATACGGCGTGACGCAAATGGGGATTTGGTATTCAACTCCGAACCGGAGACTGCGAAGGGCGGACCGTGGTTTGATAATAAGTCCGGTGGAAATAATGCCACATACCTGGAGGCTTCTATTACATACAACCGTTTGTTCGGAAAACATCGTGTAGGCGCCCTGTTCCTGTATAATCAACGGGTGAAGAATGAAACATACAGGAATAAGAGTTATAAAGACAATATATCTTCTATCAAATCATTGCCGTATAAGAATCAAGGTATTGCGGGACGTCTGACTTATGATTACGATAGCCGTTACTTTATTGAGGGAAACTTCGGATATAATGGTTCCGAGAATTTCGCTGCCGGTCATCGCGTCGGTTTCTTCCCGGCTGTGGCTGTGGGATGGTACATATCCAATGAAAAGTTCTTTGCTCCGTTGGCTGATGTGGTTTCCAAGTTGAAATTGAAGGCATCTGTCGGTCAGGTAGGTAATGACCAGATTGGCGGGGATGTCCGTTTTATCTATTTGGGCACTGTGGCTACTACGGGCAATTATGTATATGGCAATTATACAAAGACTGGCGGCGAGCGTGTAAATGAAGTTGCCAACCCGAATGTCGGCTGGGAGGTTTCAACCAAGCAGAATTATGGTTTTGAGTTGGGCTTGTTCAACAAACTGGAAATACAAGGTGACTGGTACCACGATGTGCGCGATCATATTTTTGTGCGCAACAACAATATCCCTGCTTATGTGGGTATGACTACCGTACCTATGGTAAACGTGGGTAAGATGAAAAGCTGGGGTTTTGACGGTTCGTTGGAATACCATGACAGAATCGGGCAGGTGAATGTGACCGGACGTGGAACATTTACCTACGCCAATAATGAAATTCTACGCAACGGTGATGCCTTGAATAAATATCCGTGGATGAATTCTGTCGGTCAGAAAATCTATCAGAAATTTGGTTGGGAAGCAGTGGGGTTGTTCGAGTCGCAGGAAGAAATCAATCGTAGCCCGATTCAGTTTAGCGAAGGTAATCATAGCCGTTTGCGTCCGGGTGACATCAAGTATCGTGATTTGAACGGTGACGGTGTGATTGATGACTATGACAAGATGCCTATCGGTTATTGTGATGTTCCGGAAATTACATATGGTTTTGGTGGTGCGATAGAATGGAAAGGTTTTGATATATCTATTTTCTTTCAGGGTACGGCTCGTGTATCATTGTTTGAAGAAGGCTCTACGATAGTTCCGTTTACTTCCGGTTATAAGAATAACGACGGTTTCTTGAAAGGAGTAATGGAAGACCGTTGGACTGTGGACAATCCGAACCCGAATGCCCGTTATCCGCGTACGATACGTTCGAGTGATGCCTTGGACAATAATAACACAAAGAAATCATCTTTCTGGGTGCGTAATGCTGCTTTCCTTCGTTTGAAGAATGCTGAAATAGGTTATACCTTCCCGAAAAGATGGTTGGAAAAGATGTCTATCCAGAATTTACGCTTGTATGTATCGGGAGTGAACTTGCTGACTTGGGCGCCGGATGTGCACCTGTTCGACCCGGACTTGGGTTCCGGCGACGGAAGAAAGTATCCTCCGACACGTGTGTTTAATGTAGGTTTAAATATTAATTTCTAATACTAAAAGACATGTTGATAATGAAATCCAACTATATGAAACGTATTATGTTTGCGGCTGTTGCAGCCTTGACAATGTCGTCTTGTGATTCGTTCCTGGATACGTCTCCCGAAGACCTGCGTTCGCCCGACCAGATTTATGAGACTTATTCCTCTACACAGAATGCCATGTTCGGAGTCTATTCCTATATCCGTGATACATATCCTTTTGGCATGCCGGATACATACAGCACCAGTGACGTTGATGTGGCTTATACGAATGTGCATACGTTCGATATGGGTGTATGGAGTGCTTCGTCAGCGCAATACGATAAATGGTACACCTTTTATAAAGCGATCCGCGAAGCTACGTATTTTCTTCAGAATGTAGACAAATGTCCGGATCCGCGTCTGACCTATGACACTCGTGAGCAATGGAAAGCGGAGGTACGTTGTGTACGTGCTTATTACTATGCGCAGTTGATGCGTATGTACGGTCCGGTGATTCTGTTGAAAGATGAACAGCCGGATTTCACCGGTACGGATATGTTTCGTGCACGTAACACATGGGACGAATGCGTTGAATGGATTACGGATGAATTTACCGACCTAATAGAAAATTCCGCTCTGCCTTTGAAATCGGAGGGTGAAACCTACGTCCGTATGAACAGGGGAATTGCCAAGGCTTATCTGGCGCGTATCCTCCTACAGTCGGCGAGCCCGCAATTCAATGGCAACCCGAAGTATGCTAATATTCGCAATGCGGATGGTACTCCTTTGTTTTCTGCCACGTATGACAAAAATAAATGGGAATTGGCACGTCAGGCTGCTTTGAGCCTGATAAAGGACGGCAATTATGATCTTGTCAAAGTGCTGTATGAAAGTGGCGCCAATATGGGCGAGATTGACCCTTATACTTCTTACAAATCCGTATTTACCACTTCACAGAATAAGGAAATGATTTTCTCTTACCTCGAAGACGGCGGTACTATTGACAAGCGTCTTGCTCCTAACAGCAACGGTGGTTGGGGAGGAGGCTACAATCCGACTCAGGAAATCGTAGATGCGTATGCAATGTCGGAAACCGGGCGTTTCCCGATTATAGGGTATGCGGACGAAGACCGTACCACACCGATTATTGATCCGGAAGCGGGGTATAAGGAAGCCGGATATTCTCAGTTTACGAATCCCTGCGAGAACAAGGAGAGGAAGACTTATAATATGTTTGTGGGACGTGAACCTCGTTTTTATGTGTCGATAGTGTATGGCGGTATGTCTTGGTTTATTCCAAAGAAAGCGGGTGAAAGAATTTATCTGGAGATGTATAAAAACGGCAATAATGGGCCGGATGCTTCTCACAACCATTTTACAACAGGATATAATATGGCAAAGTTGGCTATGCCGGAATATGAAGCCAGTCCTACAAAGAATGTGAAACGGGAATTGCCTTATATCCGTTACGCTGAAATTCTGCTGAACTATGTGGAGGCTACTATCGAGGTAGGTGACTTGAAAGACCCGAATCTGCTGACATATTGGAATGCGGTGCGCAACCGTGCAGGATTGAAGAACATAGAAGAAGCTTATCCTGAGGCTATGGAAGACCAGGATAAATTAAGGGATCTGATTCATCGTGAGCGTCGTGTGGAATTTGCTTTCGAGGGTGTCAACTTCTATGACTGCCGTCGTTGGCTGACAGCGGAAGCGACAGAAAAGGGAAATATTCATGGCATGAATATCCAGGCTACCGGTACTCCCGGTAAGGAAGAGTATCCAGATGCTTTTTTCCAGCGTACAGTCATAGAGAAACGTGTGTTTACACCGAGTTTCTATCTGTTCCCGATTCCGCAGAGCGCGATTAACAAGAACCAAGATTTAGTACAGAACTATAAATGGTAAGAAAGAAGATGATAACGATGAAAAAATATATAAGCTTTTTGTTTGCAGCTCTTTTATTGGGAACTTCCTGTACCGATACCAGAACTGACTACATGATGGGGGATACTGCTTATTTCCCGAAAAGTGATTTGCAGAAAGAAATCTTGTACGTGATGAATGCCAATGACCATGTATATGATATATGGATTCATAAAGCAGGGTATTATCAGAACAAGTTTGCGGGAAAAGTGGAACTGGACTATAATTATCTGGTTCAATATAACACGGAAAACGGTACGGACTATGAAATGCTGGACGAGAAATATTACTCCTTTGACCGTAACTTTGTGATCGAGGCAGGAACGGATGAGGTGGCAGTGCCGTTGAGCTTGAAAATAGAGCGGCTTCTTCAGGATAAAGGATATGGGGTTTATTACATTCCCTTGTCTGTAAGCAGCCTGACACCGGAAGAAGATGTCTATGTAGATAAATCTCATTTTATCTTGGTGCTGGATATAAGGAAGCCGGTATTGGTGATTGACGGCACGGAAGGAGAGCAAAGAGGAAATGTATTCCTAGACTTGTCCAAGGCGACTACTGAACGTCAGATTGATATTACAGCCAAACTGGATATTAACACGACGGAGGAATTAGTGGTTACTTATGGTTATGATAAGGATGAAGACAACCTGCTTACGGAAGAAGAAAAGTCTCATTTGCTGACTGCCGGATTTATGTATGCGCCAAGCGTGAAGATTCCTGTCGGTGAGAAATATGCGGAAAATTACTTGACCCTGAAACCTGCGGAAATGCAGGACGGCAAATGGATACTTCCGGTATGTGTGGGAACGACAAATGACAAGGTCGCTTCTGATGGGAACGAAAACTGGCTGAAGCTGACTGTAATCAAAGGTTCTTTGGACAGTAAAGTTATTTTGGAAGGAGAATATGTGCAGGGTGGCGATATTATCCTTGCTTCGGACGACATACCGTCTGATAAAGAGATTGCTGATGTAAGTGCGATTGGAGATTTATCATATTCTGTTCAGGATAAGTATGGTGATAATCCGGACTGGTTGCAAGTGAACCATGCAAACGGAAAAATCCGTATTACCGTAACCGGCAGAAACACTTCCACATGGCAAGAGCGTGTTGCTACGATTAAGCTTGTTGATGAGGAGACTTGGCTTGAAAAAGAGATTGTTGTCAGACAAGGTATGGAAGGTTGTGGAATCATCTTGAATAAATCTCTGTGGAGCGTAGTAGGTTACAGTGACCATGTTTCGGGCAAAGAATCCGCTTTGGGCAGGCTGTTTGATAATTTCTGGCCGACAAGTAAAGCTGAGGTAGGTTCCGGAAACACGTTGTCATACATAGAAATCAGCAGTAAAGGTTCGGAAGATGATCCTGTACAGATTGTATTTGATTTGGGTGAGAACCCTCACGCGTATAATTCGGTCGGGTTAGTGCCACGCCTGCAATGGGTGGGCAATTCTCCCAAGTATATGAAGATAGAGGTCAGTGATGCCGTACTGACACGTAGTGAGGATATTACAGACTGGACTCTTGTAGGTAGTGTGAAAAGAGACGCATTTACGAAAAGTGAGCTGGATGCCCATGATGCCGGTAACTGGAATGACTGGTATACTACCAAACAGTTTATTAAATGGCATAACCTAGGCGAGAATATGAATCATCGGTATATACGTTTGTCTTTTTGGGATTCATGGTACAGTACACATTGCTTCGATGAAATCTTTGTCTCTGAGAAATAATGGAATATAAAAACGATTAAAATAAAATATTTATGAGAAACATATTTTTATTACTATCGTGTCTGCTTTGTTTGCAGGCTTGTAATGATGAGAAAGAGGTGGACTGGACACCCGATGCGTTGACTGTATCTTGCAACGAAACTTTGGAAGAGGCAGGAGACGGACACTGGAAAGTGATTTTCCCTACTGAATATAAAGGTTCCGTGAAGTTGGAAATCCATACTGATAAGGCTTGGGGAGTAGAGGTTTCTTATATGACGACTGAGGACGAAGAATGGATAACCCCTTCGGCAGAAGGGGGCAACGGCTCTGCTTCGTTGTCATTGGGCATTGCTGATAATAAGACAACTAAAGACCGCAAGGCTTCCGTAGTGATTTCCACCAAAGGAGAGATTCCGGTGAAGAAAACAATTACGGTGGTTCAGGGAAATGTGGAGGAACTCTTGATTGTCGGTACGATTGATGAGGCAAGTTTCCCGGACGATGTCTTTGTTACAAAGAACGCTGAAGGGGCTTTTGATGTGACATTGCCTAAAGAATTTACGGAGGAAGGCGAGCGACAACTCAATATCTTGACTTATCAGGGAACTGCTACTCCAAGCATAGATATCACTTATCCTGATGAAGAAGTTGTAGATTGGGTCGTGTTTACAGAGACTTCGGTAACATCGTCATCGGAACCGGAAGTTAAAACTCTGGCTTTGACAATTAAAGAAAACACAGGGAATATCTACCGTGAAGCATTAGTTAATTTTACTGCTACTGCCGGAGATATAACATCCAGAAAAAGTGTTAAGATTGTGCAGTATGGAGTAGAAAGAATTGTTTGGAATGAGGAGTTCTGTCAACAAGAGAGCGAATTCATTGTAGCCGCAGATGCAAATGATAAAATTTGGGTTGCCACTTGTGAAAATATTAATCCTGCGGATTTGGAGTTAAACGGCAGTAATACGTGGTTGGAGTTGTCTCAGGAAGAAGGCAAAGTATATGCGAAAGTATTGGCAAACGTGAGTACTAACAAGGAGCGTCGCTCTGATGTGGCTATAAAGAACAAGAAAACCGGTGCGGAAGTGAGAATTCCTTTTAAACAGTGTATGCAGGGATATGGTATTGTATTAAGCAAGACTTTGTGGAGCTTGGCTGCCTATAGTGGCGAGGGGACAGGTAGTGCCAGTAATGTAGCCAGCTATTTTAAACTGTTTGATGATTTTTGGCCGGCGAATAAGGCTGAAGCAGGGGCTACATACCAAGGTTCGAAGAATACGCATATTGAGGTGAAGTCCGGTACGGATAGTAATCCGGTCAGCTTTACTTTTGATCTAGGAGAGAATCCTCGTGGATATGACTCTTTCGGATTGATGCCGAGATTACAATGGACAGCTCCGGCTCCTCAAACCATAATGATTGAGGTTAGTGATAATTTGGAAAGTGGTTGGGAGACTGTAGTAGAAAAAGTAACAGGGAATGGTTTCAAGAAAGAAGATATATATTACTTGAATCCTGATCAATCCAATAATAGTAATTGGTATGATGCTCATTATGAGGGTATTGTTCATTGGTCTAAATTGGCTGATGAGAGAATTCAGAAGCGATATGTCCGTATATCAATGTATGAAACATTCTGGAGTGGCTCTCTTTGTCTGGATGAAGTCTTTGTTTCGGATCGGTCAAATGTAGAATAATAAAATTATTGAGTTATGATAAAGCACTTAAAGAAATATGCATTAATAGCGTGCAGCCTGTTTGTATTGGCTGCATGTGATCTCGAAATCGACATAACCAATCCGGGACTTATCGCTGAGAAGCCGCAAGATAAGCCTCAAGTTGGAGAAACGATTACCTATCGTGCGCAAGTATGGGTGGAGAAAAATGATATGGAAGAGTTGTATGGTGGTGAGCGTCTGTTCAGACAGAATCTGGAGGCATTATTCCGTAATACTACCACTTTTTGGAATGAAAGTACCAATAAGTTTGATTACCGTTTTGAATGGGTTGTGGGTGAAGGAGACGACAATTTGGTCATTTATGAAATAGGCAGTGGCGTGAAAACCAAGGAACAATATAATGTGTATAAAAATAAAGCATATGGTACTTTGAATACCGAAAAGTATGACTTTGTTCTTTTCCTGGCTTTGAATTGTCCTAAGGGTGAAGGCGGACTTTCTTGTGGCGGTGGAGGAGCAAGTAAACAGTCGGTAGTACAGTCTTATTTTGAAGGAAGCCATGATATTTTTGCCAAAAAATGGCCGGAAAAGGGTACATATAGCGATTTGGGACATGAATATGGTCATGTTCGCGGTGCACAGGATTTATATCAGTATATGATCCCGGCTGAAAATAATCCGATCAGCCATGTTGCATATGATTATCCTAAGTGTAACATGGGGACAGGTTATCAGGAATGGAGTGATTACTGCTCGGCGGTATTTAATCACAATGCGCAATATAAACAGATTACTTCTGATATGACCAGAAGTACATATCCTAAGCAGATGTTGGTCCGGGTAACTAAAGATGGTAAGCCGGTACAACGCGCTACGGTAAATTTCTGGGGATCACGTGCGTCTTTCAGGGATATATATGCAGCACCTGGAAATTCGCCTTACATGAAGAAAAAAACTGATGCGAACGGTGAATTAACGATTAACGACATATACCGGATGTTTATTCCCGATTACAATAATACTCCGAATCTGCCACCTAAGAGTCCTGTTGACGAGTTCCCATTCTCCCGTTGGTATTGTTTTGTGGTAGAAGTGGAATTGGACGGAGGTCAGACGAAGTGTGTATGGTTGTCAGACTTGGACATCGTTCCCGAATATCTGAACGGAGGACAACAAGAGCCTTATGTGTTTGAAATACAAATATAATGAGTTTTCTATGGGTGTTTTAAGATATATAGTAGTAACATGCAGCTGCCTTGTCTGGGCAGCTCATGTATTTAGTGCGGATGTGAAAGATACGATTGAATATCGCGCACAAGTATGGGTGGACAAAGCAGATCTGGAACGTTATGGCGGAGAAGCGGATTTTAAGAAGAACTTGCAGAAGATGTTTCACAATACGACCCGTTTCTGGAATGAAAGTCCTAATAAGTTTAATTATTATTTCCGTTTTGTCCCTGCCGGCGAATTGTGTGTATATGATATTCAAGGGGATAAGGACAGATACAAAGAGTTTCAGAGAAAAGCTTTCGGTCCGCTTGATTTGTCAAAATACGACTTTGTGCTGTTCCTGGCATTAGGGGCGAAGAATGAAGGGCTTTCCTGTGGAGGCGGTGGAGCCAGCGGACAATCGGTGGTGATGTGCTATGTTCGCGAAGCGCACAATATTTTTACGGATGCGCTTTATCCTAATCAGGGGACATATAGCAATCTGGGACATGAATACGGGCATGTTCGTGGTGCGACGGACTTATATCAGTATATGATTGCTGCAGAGAATAATCCGGTGAATCATGAAAAATTGACTCCACCCAAGTGTAATATGGGAACCGGGTATCGTGTCTGGAGTGATTATTGTTCTGCCCTGTTTAATTATACGGCAAAGATGAGGCCATTGGATAAAGATTTGTCGGACAAGGTTTTCCCGTGCAAGCTGGTGATTAAGGTTGATAAGAAAGGTAAACCGAAATCCAACTATACGGTGAATTTCTATGGAACCCGTGCCGGTGGCAAATACAACAAGCGGGATGTATATCCAAAAGTGTACAGAACCTATACTACCAATAAACGTGGCATGGTTGAAATAACCGATTTGTATAAGTTATATCATCCGGATATGACGGATCCGAATATTCCCCCGAAAGAACCGCAGGATTTATTTCCATATTCTTACTGGTTCAGTTTTTTGGTGGAAATAATAGATGATGCGGGACAAAAGAAATATGTATGGCTTCCTGATGTGGAACTGCAAAGGGAACATCTGGAAACGGGTAACGATACATATATGGTGAATGTAGCTTTCTAAAAGGAAATAAACTAGAAAAAATACTTGTACTATGAAGAGATTGGCATTACTTGGTTACTGTTTATTGTTGTCGGGATTGACACTATGGGCGAATACTTCTCAGTGTTTGCGTGAAGTTGTTGATTTGCGTGGAAATTGGGAATTTGCGCTTGACCCGGACGGGAAAGGTGACTTGGAACAATGGTGGAAGAATCGATTGGTGGAAACTGTAATTTTGCCTGGCACAACTGACTCTAATAAGAAAGGGATTGCCAATACCAATAAATCGGAAACAACTTATTTATCCAGATATTATAAATACGAGGGTGTTGCATGGTATAGCAGGAATATAGAGATACCTGCCAGTTGGGAAGGAAAGCATATCGTGCTGTTCTTGGAACGTACCCGCCCGTCAACTGTATGGATCGACGGTCAGGAAGTGGGCAAGAATAATTATTTATCTACCCCACAGGAATATGACTTGACTCATTTCCTGACTCCCGGTTCACATAAACTGACCATTCGCATTGATAACGGAAAAAGTATTCCTAAACAGATTCGTTCGAGTTCACATGCTTGTACGGAGTCTACACAGACCAATTGGAATGGTATTATTGGACGGATAGAGTTGCAGGCAATGAATCCGTTGTTTATAGAATCCATTCAAACTTTCCCTTCGGTGGCAGACCGTTCTGTAAAAGTGAAAATCACATTATCGAAAGAGTATGGTATCAACGGAAAACAAATCCGCCTGTCGGCTGCTGCGTTTAATTCTTCCAGAAAGCATAAAGTAAAGGCTACGGAATATGCTCTGAAAGAGGGCTGTAAGGAATATGAGTTTGTTTATCAATTAGGCAGTAAAGCATTGCTTTGGAGCGATCTTCAACCGGCTTTGTATCAGCTAAAGGCAGAAATCAATGGCATTGACGAACGGACTGTCCGTTTTGGATTGCGTGATTTTAAGGCGGAGCAGACTCATTTCACTATCAATGGAGCAAAGACTTTTCTTAGAGGAAAGCATGACGCCTGTGTATTTCCATTGACCGGATATACGGCAATGGACTTGGAACAATGGCGTCGTTATTTCAGAATCTGTAAAGAGTATGGCTTGAACCACTGTCGTTTTCATTCATGGTGTCCGCCTGCCGCTTGTTTTGAAGCTGCTGATTTGGAAGGAGTTTATTTGCAACCGGAACTACCTATTTGGGGAGGTTTCAAGAAAGAATCAGCCGAACTAATGGACTTCCTGATGAAAGACGGTGAAAATATCATGCGTGAGTATAGCAATCATGCTTCCTTCGTTCTTTTTGCATTAGGAAATGAGTTGGGGGGAGATATTAATGTGATGAAAGATTTCGTGAACCGCTTCCGTTCGATAGAACCGAGACATCTTTATACTTATGGCTCGAATATCTTTTTAGGGTCGAAAGGGCATATTCCGGGAGAAGATTTCTTAGTAACCTGCCGTGTAGGTAGCGGTGAGGGATATTCAACACATGCCCGTGCATCTTTTTCTTTTGCAGATGCGGCAGAGGGAGGTTATCTGAATAATACCTATCCTAACTCGGTGATGAATTTTGACGCAGCTTTAGAGAAGTCTCCCGTTCCGGTGATAGGACATGAAACGGGGCAGTTTCAGACTTATCCGGATTATGAAGAAATGAAAAAATATACAGGTGTATTGGCACCTTGGAACTTTGAAGTCTTTCGTGACCGATTGAAGAAAGCGGGTATGCTGGAACAGGCTGATGATTTCTTTAAAGCATCCGGTGCATGGTCTGTGGAACTTTATCGGGCAGATATTGAGATGAATTTGCGCTCTGAACGAATGGCAGGTTTCCAGTTACTCGATTTGCAGGATTATCCGGGGCAAGGTTCGGCTTATGTCGGAATCTTGGATGCGTTCATGGACAGTAAAGGATTGATTGAACCGAAGAAATGGAGAGAATTTTGTTGTGAGGTTGTTCCTTTGCTGACAACAGCTAAGTTCTGCTGGACCGGACAGGAAATCTTTGAAGGTAATATTGAAATAGCTAATTATGGAGAACATTCATTGAAAGGAAAAAGTGTGTCGTGGGAGTTGAAAACAGGAAAGCGGTTGCTCGGTAAAGGTAAAATGCCTGTTCCTTCCGGTTTGGGATTGCTAACTGCCGGTACGATTCGTCTCACATTACCCAATCTTGAAAAAGCATATAAAGCGGAATTATCCTTGAAGATTGCCGGAACTTCGTATCGCAATACTTATCCTTTATGGATATATCCGGTAAAGAAGCAGTTGAATACGGAGGGTATAGTCGTTGCCCGTCAATTAACGGATGAGGTGTTGAGTGCTCTGAAACAAGGTGGAAAAGTTTTGCTGATGCCGGGCAAAGGGGATTGTAAGGAAGTAACAGTAGGCGGACTCTTTCAAACTGATTATTGGAATTATCGTATGTTCAAAAGTATATGTGACCGTATTAAGAAACCTGCATCGCCGGGTACATTAGGAATCTTGACTAATCCTGAACATGCCCTGTTTAATGACTTCCCAACGGATTTCCATACAAACTGGCAGTGGTATCCGATAATCAAGAATAGTTATCCGCTGATTTTGGACAATATGCCAGAAGAATACCGTCCTATTGTGCAAGTGATTGACAATGTTGAGCGTAATCATAAACTGGGCTTGGTATTCGAATTGAATGTTGGTGGCGGTAAACTGTTAGTCTGCATGGCTGATTTGGAGACTGCACGCAATACTCCCGAAGGGTTGCAATTCTACGCCAGTTTGCTGAAATATATGAACTCTCCGGAATTTAAGCCTGCCACATCTGTTTCAACAGAGTCTTTTAAGAATTTGTTTGTGGCAGGTGCACAAAAGGAAGGAATTAAAGTGCTGAATAATATCTCGTACGACTAGATGTTTGAAGGCTAAAATCGTATAAGTTCAGGCGAAAAACAGACTGGTATGTTTTACTGTAAGGTCCGGAAAGGCGAAAAAAAGAGCGGTTTACAATATTATTGTCCTTTTGTACGCAATTCGCCTTGATGAATTTACCGAGCGGCTATCTTTGTGATGAATCAATACTAGTTATGAACAAACTAAAAGAAAGCGAACAAATTATTACTATAAAACCATGAAGAAACTGATAGCATATTTGTGTATGATGATTTTTGTGCTGACTAGTGCGGCGCAAGGTCAGACAGACGAGAGTAAGATGAACCGTTTTGTGTCCGGTCTGATGAAGAAGATGACACTGGAAGAGAAGGTGGGACAGTTGAGCCAATGTTCCGGTGGCTTTGCCACAGGACCCGATAATACGCGCATTAGCCGTACGGAAGACATAAGCAAAGGCTTGATAGGCTCCCTGTTGAACGTATCCGGTGCTGCCAACACCCGCAAATATCAGGAGGCTGCGATGAAATCACGCCTGCGGATTCCTTTGATTTTCGGGTTGGATGTTATTCATGGTTTCCGTACAGGTTTTCCGTTGCCTTTGGCTGAGGCTGCAAGTTTCGACTTGGATGCCATAGAAAGAGGTTCGAGGTGTGCGGCGAAGGAAGCGTCGGCTGCCGGATTGCACTGGACTTTTGCTCCGATGGTGGATATTGGTTGGGATGCCCGTTGGGGGCGTGTTATGGAAGGAGCAGGAGAAGACCCTTATTATGGTTCACTGGTGGCTAAGGCACGTGTACACGGTTTGCAGGGAGATGATTTGTCGAAAGAAAACACGATTCTTTCTTGTATCAAGCATTTTGCGGGATATGGAGCTTCTACTGCGGGAAAAGACTACAATAGCGTGGATATGTCAATGGGACAGTTCGCCAATTTCTATATGCCGCCTTATAAAGCCGGGGTTGAGGCGGGTGCCGCCACATTTATGAGCGCATTCAATGATTTTAATAACGAACCGGCTACCGGGAGTAGTTTCTTGTTGAGAGAACTTCTGAAAAATCAATGGGGATTCAAAGGATTCGTAGTCTCCGATTGGGGATCGGTAGGAGAAATGATAAACCACCGTTATGCGAAAGACGAAAAAGAGGCTGCTTATAAAGGCATAAAAGCCGGTCTGGATATGGAAATGGTAAGTGAATGTTATTCAAAGAATTTGGTTTCCCTGGTAAAAGAAGGCAAAGTCTCAGTGAAACTGGTGGATGATGCAGTCAGACGTATTCTTGAACAGAAATATAAGCTGGGATTATTTGATGATCCGTTCCGTTATTGCGATGAGGAAAGAGAGCGTACGGTGATTGGTTCGGAAGAATCACGTAAGGAAGCGTGTTATGTGGCTGAACGTTCCGTTGTACTTTTGAAGAATGAAGGCGCTGTCCTTCCGCTTTCTCCTTCCGTTAAGAAAGTGGCTTTAGTTGGTGCATTGGCTAAATCACAGAAAGATATGTGTGGCGCATGGTCTTGTGCCGAGGTGAGTAAGGTAGTTACTTTGTATGAGGCAATGGAAAAGCGGGGGGTAACTGTCAATTATAATGACGGATACGACTTGAAAAAGAATCAGATTGTGAATCTGGAACAGACATTGGCTGCTGCCCGCCAGTCGGATGTAGTTGTGATAGCGATGGGCGAACAGGCATGGGAGAGTGGAGAGATGCGCTCAAAGGGGGATATCTCTATTTCTTCGGAACAACAAAGGCTGGTTTCCGAACTTGTAAAGACAGGCAAACCTGTGGTTGTATTGATGATGTGCGGCCGTCCTGTCATTTTCAATGAAGTGCGCCGGGATGCTCCTGCTATCTTATGCACCTGGTGGTTGGGAAGCGAGGCCGGCAATGCTATTTGTAATGTATTGTTCGGGGATTACAATCCTTCAGGAAAACTCCCGATGACTTTCCCGCAGCATAACGGGCAGATTCCTCTGTACTATCAGTATAAGAGTACCGGACGCCCTACTGCATTGGGCGGCTGGTGTGCGAAATACATTGATATTCCGACCGAACCGGCTTATCCGTTCGGCTATGGTCTGTCATATACCACTTTCGAGTATTCGGATGTGAAGCTGCTTCCGGGGAATGGAAATACTTATGCGCGTGTAGCTGTAACTGTGAAGAATACAGGAACGTATGAAGGAGAAGAAGTTGTCCAGTTGTATGTCCGTGATGAAGTAGCTTCGATTACCCGTCCTATCAAAGAGTTAAAGGGATTCGATAAGATTAAGCTGAAAGTGGGTGAAAGCAGGACGGTAACGTTTGATGTGAAAGATGAACAACTCGGCTTCTACAATAATCAGATGAAGTTTGTGGTTGAGAAGGGAGACTTTACTTTTATGGTCGGTGGAAATAGCCGTGACCTGCAAGAAATTAAATACACACTTAACTAAATAACAAATATGAAAAACAACTGGAAGAAATGGTTGCTCGTTCCTGCATTACTGCCTTCTTTCTTAGGGCTGGATGCGAAAACAATGCAGGGGGAGGTAACTCAACAACCGTTGGATACGATTGAATATCGGGTCTTTATTGCCGTCGATAAAGCCGGAGTAGAGCATTGGGGCGGAAAGGAAGCCTATCAGGAGAAACTGAACGCTTTCTTCGGACAGGTAAATGACTTCTGGAATAAGGCAGGGGAGGGACGTCTCAAGTATTACTTTCGTTATGTTCCTGATTTGCAGGTAATCTACGATTGCTCTTCCCGACAGTTGGAGAATGTCTATAAGAAGAGCGCAGGCTTTCCTGACCATGACGTACTGTTGATTATTGACTCCATACTCGATTTTGATGATGAAGAAAGTGCAAAAGGTTGGTATTGTAGCGGTGGTGCGGACAATCTGAGTGTGGTTGTTTGCCGTGGCCGTAGTAAAACGGAACATGAAGATTTGTTCGGAATCGACTATTTTCATAGAGGAGTGGCACATGAGTTCGGACACTATCGTGGAGTGACGGATTTATATGCTGACAGAATCCGGGCGAAAAACAATCCGGTGAACAATTTGCAATATGAACCGGACTCTTGTGTTATGAATAGTCATTATAAGACGTATAAATGGAGTCCCTATGCTGTCAATATCATTAATTATACAGCAAAGTCCAAACGTCCAAGCCGTGACTTTCCCGGCTTTTTCAAACAGATGTTTCCTGAAAATATTCAGGTATCTGTAACGGTAAAAGGCAAAAAGAAGAAGGGAGTGAAATTAAACCTGTACGGTTCGCGTGCAAAGTTCAATGACTTGATTGCAACTCCCTATCGTACTTATGAGACGGATAAAAAGGGAGAATATATGATTACTGACGTTCCTGACTTATATGATAAACCGGCTCCGCCTTTACACACTGACAAGTTGCCTTACAATCGCTGGTTCACTTTCCTGCTCGAGGCGGAATATAAAGGAGAGAAGAAGTATGTATGGCTTCCGGAGTATGAGGTGCAACAAACTTTCTTTGAGAATAAGGATACCTATCAGGTGACAATTGATTTCTAAACGGACAATGTAACAGGTGTAGGTGGAAAGGGCTTTTAGAACACTTTCTTAACAGGAATTTCTTTCTGTTATATTCGTCTTTTGTCCTTATCCGTAAGTCGCAACATTATTAAGATGTAAATAAAAAGAATGTAAGATATAAAAAGTATTAGTTTATGAAACGTATGATGAGAAGACTTTTGCCGGTTCTAATGGCTGTCGCACCTTTGACCGTTTGTGCACAAAAAATGTATGAACTGAAGGATGCATCCGGTAGGGTGCAGGTGAATGTGAGTGTAAATGATAAGGACGTTGAATACTCTGTTCTCCACGAAGGAGATGTGATGATAGACCACTCTCCTGTCTCCATGAAACTGACGGACGGAACAGCTTTCGGCGTGAATCCGAAAGTCAGGAAAGTCAGCAGGCGATCGGTGAATGAAACGATTTACCCGCCTGTCTACAAAAAGAAATCAATCGAAGATAGGTTCAATGAACTGACGATTGACTTTAAGGGTGGATATAGCCTGGTATTCAGAGCATACGAAGACGGTGCCGCCTATCGTTTTGTTTCTAATCTGAAAAAGCCGTTTATGGTAGAAAGCGAACAGGCAGTTTTCAGTTTCCCGAATGACCCGAAAATATTCGTGGCTTCTCCGAAAGGAAGAATGAACGAGGGCAAGAAAGATCCTTTTTACAGTTCTTTCCAAAATACGTATGTAGAGACAACTTTGTCTGCGTGGAACAAAGAGCAGATTGCCTTCTTGCCGGTTTTGGTAGAGGGAGCGAATCAAAAGAAAATCTGTATTACCGAGGCCGATTTATTGGATTATCCGGGTATGTACGTAAAGCATGGGGATTCCGGTTTCTCTTTGGAAGGCACTTTTGCCGCTTATCCTAAGAAAGTGGTGGACGAAGTACGTGGGCTCAAAGGCGTAGTGAAATCCCGTGAACCTTATATTGCCAAAGTAGAGGGAGCTACCGCTTTTCCCTGGCGTGTGATGGTCATATCAAAGAATGACACTGAACTGTTGTGCAATGATATGGTATATAAACTGGCTACTCCGGCTCAATTCACCGATTTTTCATGGATTAAACCGGGTAAGGTTGCCTGGGATTGGTGGAATGACTGGAATATCTATAACGTGGATTTTCGTGCAGGAATCAATAATGAGACCTATAAATATTACATTGATTTCGCTTCCAGGTTCGGCATCGAATATGTGATATTGGATGAAGGTTGGGCAGTTCCGGGTAAAGCGGATTTGTTCCAAGTTATCCCTGAAATTGATTTGGAAGAATTAGTCAGCTATGCGAAAAGTAAGAATGTGGATTTGATATTATGGGCCGGTTATCGCGCTTTCGAGAAGGATATGGACCGTGTATGCAAGCATTATGCAGCTATGGGAATTAAGGGCTTCAAGATTGACTTTATGGATCGTGACGACCAGCACGTCGTTGAATTCAATCGTAAGGCAGCCGAAACCGGAGCGAAATATAAACTATTGATTGACCTGCACGGTACATTCAAACCGACCGGTCTTCAGCGTACTTATCCGAACACTATCAACTTTGAAGGGGTTCATGGACTGGAAGAACTGAAATGGGCGGAACCGGGTACGGATCAGGTGATTTATGACGTAACCGTACCTTTCATCCGTATGGTAGCCGGACCAATGGACTATACACAGGGAGCAATGAACAACGTGATTATGAAAAACTTCCATGCGGTATATACGGAACCGATGAGTCAGGGGACCCGTTGCCGCCAGTTGGCACTCTACACAATCTTCGATTCTCCTATTAATATGCTATGTGATGCTCCTACCAACTATATGAAAGAAGAAGAATGTACGAAGTTTATTGCTTCTATTCCTACCGTATGGGATCAGACGCTTCCTATTAGTGGCAAAGTGGGTGAGCATATTGTTATGGCTCGTCAGAAAGACGGTATCTGGTATGTAGGTGGGCTGACCGACTGGAATGCACGTGATGTTGAAGTTAATTTATCTTTCTTGGGGAAAGGTGAATTTAACGCTGAAATATTCAAAGACGGCATCAATGCCGACCGTGTAGGAAAAGACTATAAGCGGGAAGTGGTTCGGGTATCGGCAGATAGGAAATTGAAACTTCACATGGCGCCCGGTGGTGGTTTTGTGGTGAAGATAACAAAATAGTTGAAGTTTGAATTTTGGTTTGATAAAGGGGCGTTATCCGAAAATAGGAAACGCCCCTTTATTTTTTAGAACCGGAAACTCAATCCCCCTAAGAAATTGAATCCTTCGGCAGGATAGCCTAGATAATATTGATATTTCTTATTCAGTAGATTGTGTACTTGTGCATAAACGGATACTCCTTTGAACACATTGTAGCTGGCTCCGATATGCAAATCGTTGATTGCAGTCATTTTGAGATAATCTTCTACTTCTTCCCGGCTGATATAATCATAACCGAGATTCACATTAAGAGCGGAAATCGGATGAATACGTACATTGAAGGACATTTCACTGACAGGCTTTACCACCAATAATGCCTTTTCATTTTTGCTATCCCAATTACGATAGGTATATTTGGCTGATATTCCCAGAATGTCTTTGTAATCGTAGCTGATTTCGCCGCCGAGGTAGAAATTGTCCGTATTATCTTGGGCGAAACCAAGATATTCAATGCGAGGGACAGTTGAATCGTCGAAACCCAAATAGGATAAATCATTCTTCAAGTTCTGATAACCGCCATACACATTGAACCAAACTCCCGGATAAGGGCTTGCTTTAAATCCGACGCTGCCATTGATCTGCTCGTAAGTGTCATAAGGACGTTGTACATATCCCAAAGTAGCAGTGGTATTCGCCCCCGGCAGTTCTCCGTAAGGACAGACATTCTCCAATCTTCGGAAATCATTCAGTTGCTTGCCACCTGTTGCTTTTGCGTAAAGCACATAGCTGTCGGAGAAGATATACTGTGCAGTAATATCCGGTGAAACGCGGAAAGATTTGTCGAATCCGAAAGATAAGTCTACATTGGCTCCGATGTGTAATTTCCAGTCATCGTTATCCAGTTCGTAATAAGGATTCAGAAGAAGCGTTGTATAATTCTTGAAATATTCGTCTCCAGTAGAGATATTCTTTGTATATCCGCTATACAGAAGATTATTCATCTCCAAAGCGATAGTCACCGATTGTTGGTCACCGATAGCTCCCGTGACATCGCCTTTGGTACGTATGATTGTTTCTTTAAGAGCTGTATTGGCTTCATTATCATTAATCATGTTATGCTGACGTTCATACATCAACAGATTCGTTTCGGCATTGAAACGGAGCGGTGCAGTTTCGTCGATAAAATGAATACCTGCATGAAAGTCACCGGAAGTGAATTTCTGTTTGCTGTTTACACTTCCCGGTTTGAGATTGAAGTTGCTCAGACCGAAGTTTCCGGCAACATTCAAATCCAATTTGTTGAATTGGTGTGTGTAATCCACGTTTGCACGTGTACGATAATAGAAAGCGTTCCATTTTTCGTTGTCTGTGAAGGGAAGAGTCAACTTTCCGTCCATTCCGTCCATCTGGAAACGTACATTCAGTTTGTCTTTATCCGAGAGACGGAATAAATAATTGGCAAGAATATCCAGATTGCCTAAATTACCGTATCCGGCACGCACATATCCGGGAGTGCTTCCCGGCTGGATTTCTTTTCCGGTATAAGGATTCATCAGACCCGCCGGGACAGAAGTTGCCGGAAAGAAAGTCGTAGCATATTCCACTTCTTTCTTGCTTACCGTCGGTTCTTCCACTTTGGGCAGGACGTTTACTTTCGAAGCATCCATAATATCCGGGTTATATTCTTGTTCCACAACAACGGTACGATTCATGGTCGTATCCTTGGGCTGGGTAGTTTGGGCTTGAAGGCCGGACGGCATGGAAATCGCCAATGTAAGTCCGCCTATTATATAAAGAGATCGTTTCATACTTTTCTATTTTTTAATTCTCAATTTTCACCTTTCAACTTAGCGAGTCTGCTTTCAATCATACTTTTTATGTCGTCGTTGCCTTGGTAATTTTGTTGCAGGCTCAATAGATACTGGCGTGCGTCGAGGTCCTTGCCCATAGCGGCATACACATCGGACAAAAGGACGAAGCTACGTGCCAGCCAATAAGCGTGCGGCGTGCTTTGTTCTATGTAGTTGAGCAGTTCTTTTTCCGCGGCAGCATATTCTTTCGCGTCATACAATGACTGTGCAACTAGATATTTAGCTTCGGCACCGTATGGATTACGAGTATCCTTTGCTAATTCACGGAAGTCATCCATCGCTTTCTTGTCCGCCTTTTGTTTGACATAAGCCTTAGCACGATAATAAAGAGCTTCATTTCTCAGTTCAGGACTGAGTTTGGCTTCTGCCAGTAAGTCGGTAGCAGCATGGATGGTTTCAATATCATCCCTCAACAGGAAGGCGCAGCGGAGTATCCCCGTTTCAGCAAGCTGGCGACGTTCTACGTTAGTCGCTTTCTCTTTCAGCATCTTATAACTAGCTAATGCTTCTGCCGTCTGTTGTTGGTTGAACTGCACTTCGGCACGCAGGATAAGAGCTTCTTCCGCAAATGGATTATTCGGATATTCCAGTAGCTTTCCGGAGTGGAGAAGAATCATATCATAGTTTTTCTGTTCGTTCCCAATCAGGCAAAGATAATAATGTGCATTCAGGCTGAAAGCCCCTTCCGGGAAAGTCTGCAAGTATTTGTTGAGACTTGTCTTTGCCTCTTCCATCCGTCCCCGCATATAAATTTTTTCTGCGGCGGCATAGGTCAGTGAATCCTGTTCGTTGGCATCGAAGCGGATATGTCCCGGCATGGCATTAGCCAAAGCTGCAAATTCGTCTATGCGGTTCAAGTCTACATAAATCGACTTTAAATCACGCATGGCCATACGGGCTTCTTCACTGCCCGGATATTTCTCGATGACCTGCTTATAGGCTTCAATAGCCTGATTGTAATCACCCTTCTGATAATACAGCAAGCCGATTTCCGCTGCTGCTTTCCGGCTGACCGGGCTTTCGGGATATTTGTTCAGCAACTCCTTGAAAGAAGTGATTGCCTGACTGTTATTATCCATCAATACATAAGACCGTCCTTTCTCGTAAATAGCATTCACGGCATAAGGAGAAGCGGGATATTTTCCCACCAGCCGATTCAGCAAAGTAATCTTACCGGTATAATCTTTCTGTAGACCGGATACAAGCGCCAGTTGATAGAAAGAATAATCCCCGGAAGGAGTATTCATCTGTTCTGCTTGCGAATAGTAATGTTTGGCTTCCTCGAAGTTGCGCACATGCAAGTGGCAGTCACCGATACGGTTGTATGCGTCGGCTAAAGCCGTTGTATTTTCACCTTTCTCCAGTTGGACGTATTTCTGGAAGTAATTGCTTGCCTGTGTATAGTCTTTCCGGTGGAAAGCGATATATGCCAGGTTATAATTAGCCAGCGCATACATTTCGTTATTGGGCTGGGTGGTCAGTTGCAGATAAGCGTTGAAGTCACGCGCGGCTTCCATCATCCGGTTGAGGCGATAATAAGATTCTCCGCACCAGTAGTAAGCGTCTGCTTTTGTCTGACGATTGTATTGTCCGATGGCGATGGACTGATTCAGATATTTCAGAGCCTGTTCGAAGTCAGCGTTTGCAAAGGATTGCGTACCTAATTGGAACAGTATCTTCTGTTTGGCTTCCAGTATCTGCGCACTTGGTTTGGCAATCCGGTCTATTGATTTCAAAGCCGCATCGTAGCTACGGGTATTCATGTAAACTTCCACCAGATAGCTGCTGACTTTTTCAGCATAAGGTGAAGTCGGAAATTCGTTCAGGAACTTCTCGAAAGCGGTAACAGATTCACCAAAAGCGGAGAAAGAAGTCTCATGCAGGCAGAGTGCGTAGTTGTAAGCCGCCTGTTCTTTTATTTGCATATTGGCGTTGGACGCTGCCGCCTGTTCAAAAGCCATGCGGGCTTTGTTTTTTTCTGCCAGTTGCAGATAGGAGAGCCCCATATGCAGGTAAGCATTCTGTGTAAGCGCATCATTGGTAGTTGTCACTTTACCGAGTGTTTCGGCTGCTTTGGAATAGACTTTCGTCTGGTAGTAAGAAAGTCCCAACATATAAAGAGCATCCCGGCGGGGAGCCGAATGGTCTTTATTCAAATATTCATTGAATGATTCTACCGCTTTGTGATATTGCCCGAAGTGGTAATAAGCATCTCCGAGGATACGGTACATCTCTGCCGCGTGTTCATTGTTCGGATAAGCCGACAGATAATTCTGTGCTACAATCTGTGCCTTATCATAGTTTTTGAGCTGTACATAAATCTCGGCAATATAATAAGGAACGAGTGCCTTGTATTTCGGATTGTCTTGTAGCGGAAGGAAACCTTTCAATGCTTCGTTATAGCGTTTCTGTGTGTAACGGATATAAGAAATGTAGTAATCGCAATCTTTTGCATATTTGGGGCTGTTGGCGCGGAGAGTTTCAAACCAGATGGCTGCTTCTCTCAAATTATCAGTTTTCAGATAGCAGGTAGCCAATTGATACGTGCGGTCGTCCCGTTCTTCATTGCCGAGCAAATCGAGGTCGGTAGAATTAAAGAGCGCCATCGCTTCATTGTACTTTCCTTCGTAGAAATAGCAGGAAGCCAACAATGAATAAATTCGATTGGCGTAAGGCGTATCAGGATAACGGTCGAGATATTTGCGGAGCAGTTCGATACGGTTCTTGTCGTTCAATTCGTATGCCGAGCTGACCAGCATATACTCCGCATCCTGAAGAAGGTTGGCTGTTGGCTTTTGTTTTACAAATGCCTTCAGTGCCGGCAGGGCAGCGGCATAATTCTTTTCCTGGAAAAGTTCTTTTCCTTCTTTATAAAGGTTGTCAGTCGAGGTGAACTTGTCACCTGTCTGGGCAAATCCTATAATGGGTGCGCAGCAGATAGCCGCACAAATGAGTCTGGTAATTTCTTTTTTCATAATCGGGTATTTATGCAAAAGTACTACATATCTTCCAAAGACAATCCTTTGAAAGTTATTTTATAATCATTTAATTCTTTATGTAAAGTTTCGCTCTTCTTTTCCAACACGGAAATGCTTATTTTTCTGGGGGTTCTTTTTACTTCTCCGATAAGGGCGGTTTTATTGAATCGGTTGAGGGCTATCAGATTTATCGCTATTTCTTTCTTTCGGTCATAAAATTTCATACTGCAGGCTTTATTCTTAATGGCGGTTAATTTAATGGTCATTAAATTAATGACGATTACAAAGATAATGAAAGTCATGCTATCCTTCTCATTTTGAGTGGCATAATATACTTATTTAAGATTATGGGCTGATTGTGTGCCTTGGTTTTAAATGGTCTTTTTATAGGTTTTGGGTTAAACCCAACTTTTCATCAACTTCTCCGCTTTCAGCTTTCAGTTTTCTCTGTAATTCCCTATTCATCGGTGTTCTGGCTGAAAGCACCTGCTGAAATCACCTTGTTTTGCTTTCAGTTTCCCGATTTTGCAAAAACAGAGGCTCTGTTTAATAAAAATACAGGCTTTGTTCCCATACATCAGAATCTCTGTTCTTATAGATTAGAGGCTCTGATGTGCGGGAACAAAGGTGCTAATCCGTGGGAACAGAACCTCTGAACCGTGGGGCGAATTCGATATGCCCAGTGCTCAGAAAAGGTATGGGCTGGGTATAGAATAGATACATGCACAGCGCAGACATCAAGCTGTTTAATGGGTATATATATCCATTGTGGTGGCTATATATGTACACCATGGTGGCAATATATATACAGTACGGTGGATCTATATGTCCAATATGTTGGTTATAAGCCAATATATTAGTATAGATGCATGTGTTTAATTTATTTATTAATTTTGGTGAGCTTTTGAGAAGCTGAAGGCTGAAAGGATACTTTTATGAGTGCTTTCAGCCGGAACGCCGATGAATAGGGGATTGCAGAGGAAATTGAAAGCTGAAAGCGGCTTTGATTACTTTTTGTTGGATGGGATAAAAGCTATCAAAAGAGCCTGTTCGGATTTAAACTAAGTACTTCTTCTATCTGATTCGTCTACTTCACTTGTTAAAGTCTTGTACTTCTTCTGTCTCGTTCTTGTACTTCACTTTCCCAACTCTTGTATTATTCTACAATCCACCTTTCAATATTCCTTGTCTGGCTGCTGAAGTTAATCCCTATCTTGAATAACTTACGAGGGTCGGCTGCAAAAGGCTGCGCATAATTCTTTTCGTTTATTTGTCTGAGAGCTTCTTCGGCACTGCCTTCCAGTTTAAATTCCATTACATATATAAACTCATCGGTTTGCAGCACGAGGTCGATGCGGCCTTGCGATGTGTGGTACTCTGCCTTTACATAGAAACCGATAAGCTTGAAAACGATGAACAGTACATTTTGATAATGTAATTCCTGGTCGCGTATTAACTCATAGGGGGTATCGGCAAAGAAGCTTTGCAGGCGGCGGAAAAAAGATTCATAATCGCCACTGCGCACTTCGCGAACGAATTTCTGAATCTGAAAAGGTGATTCAACCTTATCTGTATTTGCATAGAAAGGCAACAAAAATTTCATAAACCCTTCTTCTACCTCGCGATTTGGAAAACCTAACTGATAAATAGCAAATTCCTGATCGAATTTCTTTATAGTGAGATATCCACTTTGATAAATCACAGGAATAGGATTGGTCGAAGCCGAATCGACACTGTTCAGTATGTCCGCATCGGTTTCTACATTCGCCATACAGTGCAGGTCATAGTGATGGGCTTTTAATAATTCCACCAGATAAGTCGGTGTTCCTGTTTCAAACCAGTAACTGCCGAACTTCATTTTGAAGAATGTATTAAGCACGCTGAACGGATTGTATATGCCGACAGAATTTTCGACGAAATGATACCCATCATAACACGTCTTTAATTCACGGCATACTTCTTCATAACTCATTTTCTGTTTGTCGGCAAGTTCGAGCAGGTCTTCTTCCAGATTGTCATGGATTTCTTTTTCCGTCATACCGCATATTGCTGCATAACGCTCGTCCATAGATAAATCTATCAGATTGTTTAACGCGCTGAATACACTTACTTTGCCAAACTTGGTGACACCTGTCAGAAAGGCGAACTTTATGTAGCCGTCCATCGTTTTGATAGCTCCGTAAAAAGCTTGCAAAGTGTTGCGGAAAGCTTTTTGCAGTTCTTCGTTGCCGATAGCTTGCAGCATGGGTTTGTCATATTCATCAACAAAAATGGCAACACGATTTCCGGTCTGCTCATAAGCACGGCGGATGATACCCTTGAAGCGGAGAGGCAACGAGGTTTCAGAAGGTTCAGTGCCGTACACCTTTTCCCATTTGTAAAGAGTATCGTTCAGAATATTTTCCAGACTTTCCAGATTTTCATACTTTTCGGTATTGAGGTCTATGTGCAATATCGGATGCTTTGTCCAGTCTTTTTCCAGTTTCTCTATCGCGAGTCCTTCAAAGAGTTCGCGCTTGCCTTCAAAGTAGGCTTCGAGGGTAGACACTAACAAGCTTTTCCCAAAGCGGCGCGGGCGGCTCAGGAAGAAGTAGCTGCCTGTCTTTACCATTTGATAGACTAAGGCGGTTTTATCAATGTAGAAGTATCCGTCTCTGCGAATCTTCTCAAAGTTCTGTATTCCGATGGGGTAAATCTTGCTCATGACTAGGATAGATTTAGAGTTCTAATGTTACAAAGATACACCTTTTTCCACTTAGAACGTAATTTGCAAACCGAAAGTTTTGTAAATCCTGTGGTTAGCTATGCCGGTGCAGAAACCGTATAAGTCCCCGCCGGATGGAATCCAACCCGAAATCTTCCGGACGTATCTCCGATAAAGGCAGGAAGAAAGAATCTGCCACATCATCCATTGCCGAGAAATGGCTCATATCTTTTACGGTGCAGAGAAAGAACATGTCGAGTGTATGGACAGGAAAACCGGAATAGATATAGATGTTCGGCAGAGAGAACTGATAGGTCGCTTTCTCGACCTTCAACCCTGTTTCTTCCAGCACTTCTCTGCTCACGCCTTCTTCACCTGTTTCATCCATATCAATAAAGCCGCCGGGAAGGTCGAGCGTCCCTTTGGCGGGCTCTTTGGCACGACGGCAGACTAACAGCTCATTCTTTTCATTCAGAATCAGCGCCACGGTAGCGGCGGATGGATTGAAGTAGTAGACAAAGCCGCAGTCGGCACATTTCTTGGATTTTTCATTGTTGACCTCGAAATGCGAAGAACCACATTCGGGGCAATATAGGAATTGGTCAAGAGGATGTTTCATAATCATATATAGCTGGTTTCAATTAGTATGTTTCCGTACGCAAAATTATAAAAAATATCGGATGGACATTGCTCCAGCCTACGAATCATTCAACATCTGTCCGGAAGTTGAATGATAAATTTCATCTATCAGCGCATAGAATTATTCGATTGGACTTTCTTTGCAGGGCAGTTACCCGCCCCTTATCTTTGCATCAGAAACAAGAAACAAAACGAAGTTTCTGATGTTATAAGTCAAATCAATTAATAACAATAAAAGCAATAAAGATTATGGAACCAATTTTAAATTCTCAGCTTCCTGAATTCAGTGTTCAGGCTTTTCAAAACGGAGCTTTCAAGACTGTAACCAACAATGACCTGAAAGGTAAATGGGCGATTCTGTTCTTCTATCCTGCCGACTTTACTTTCGTATGTCCTACTGAATTGGTGGATATGGCTGAAAAGTACGAGCAGTTCAAAGCGATGGGCGTAGAAATCTACTCGGTAAGTACTGACTCTCACTTCGTACACAAAGCTTGGCATGATGCTTCTGAAAGTATCCGCAAGATTCAATACCCGATGTTGGCAGACCCGACAGGCGCTCTGTGTCGTGCACTCGGAGTATATATCGAAGAAGAGGGTATGGCATACCGCGGTACATTCGTAGTCAATCCGGAAGGAAAGATTAAAGTGGTAGAACTGAATGATAACAACATTGGCCGTGATGCGAGCGAATTGCTTCGTAAGGTGGAAGCTGCACAGTTTGTAGCCAGCCATGACGGAGAAGTTTGTCCGGCCAAATGGAAGAAGGGTGAATCTACTCTGAAGCCAAGCATCGACCTGGTAGGTAAGATTTGATAGATCTTGATAATGATGATTATGGAAGGCCGGTAACGGGAAACGCTGCCGGCCTTTCTTCTCAAAAAACGAAAGGAGAACAGGTATGTTAGAATCTGCATTAAAAGAACAATTGAAGGGTATCTTTGCCGGACTGGAGGCGAACTTTACTTTTGATATATCCGTATCATCCAGTCACGAAAACAGAACTGAACTGGTTGAACTGCTGGGAGATGTAGCGGACTGTTCCGACCATATCACTTGTGTAGTGAATGAAGGAAGCGGACTCGAGTTTACTTTATTGAAGAACGGTGACCGTACAGGAATCACTTTCCGGGGAATCCCCAACGGGCACGAGTTTACTTCGTTATTGTTGGCTATCTTGAATCTGGACGGTAAAGGAAAGAACTTCCCCGATGAGGCTGTCTGCAACCGGGTTAAAGCATTGAAAGGCCCGATACATTTGGTAACTTACGTCTCGCTGACTTGTACGAACTGCCCTGATGTCGTGCAGGCTTTGAATGCGATGACAACGCTGAATCCTTCCATCACCCATGAGATGGTAGACGGTGCGCTTTATCAGGACGAAGTAGACGCGTTGAAGATACAGGGAGTTCCTTCCGTATTTGCAGATGGTAAACTGCTGCATGTAGGTCGCGGCGAATTTGGCGAGCTGCTTGCGAAATTGGAAGGACAATACGGTGTTGATGAAACTAAAGCGGTGGCTGAGGTAAAAGAATATGATGTGATTGTTGCCGGAGGAGGTCCTGCGGGAGTATCGGCAGCCATTTATTCGGCTCGTAAAGGATTGCGTGTAGCTATCGTAGCCGAACGTGTCGGCGGACAAGTGAAGGAAACTGTCGGTATCGAGAATTTAATCTCTGTACCCGAAACAACAGGAAATGAGCTGGCTGATAATCTGAAAACTCATTTACTGCGTTATCCGGTGGATTTGTTGGAGCATCGTAAAGTGGAGAAAGTAGAAATACTTGGAAAGCAGAAACAGGTAACTACTTCTGTCGGTGAAAAGTTCCTGGCTCCGGCATTGATTATTGCGACCGGCGCAAGCTGGCGTAGGCTGAATGTTTTGGGAGAAGCGGAGTATATCGGTCGTGGTGTTGCTTTCTGTCCTCACTGTGACGGTCCGTTCTATAAAGGAAAGCACGTAGCGGTAATTGGCGGTGGAAATTCAGGAATCGAAGCGGCAATAGATTTGGCTGGTATCTGCTCTAAAGTTACCGTCTTTGAATTTATGGATGAACTGAAGGCAGATAATGTACTTCAGGAACGGCTTAAAACATTGCCGAACGTAGAAGTCTTTGTCAGCTCACAAACTACCGAAGTGGTAGGAAACGGTGATAAACTGACTGCTCTACGTATCAAGGACCGTAAAACGGAGGAAGAACGTCTGGTGGAACTCGACGGAGTATTTGTGCAAATCGGGCTTTCTGCCAATAGCAGCGCATTCCGCGAAGTGGTGGAAACCAATCGTCCGGGTGAGATTGTGATTGATGCGCACTGTCGAACTAACGTGACAGGTATCTATGCAGCCGGAGATGTTTCGACCGTACCTTATAAGCAAATCATTATCTCTATGGGAGAAGGGGCGAAAGCTGCGCTTTCCGCTTTTGATGACAGAGTGCGGGGCGTTATTTGAAACGTGCAGATATAATAGACACACACAAGCAATTCATGGTAAAAGCTGTAAAGGTATGGACACATATCTTTGCGGCTTTTTGTTTTTTCACTACCTTTGAGCCGCTTAACATTAACCCCCAAAATGAGAAACATGAAAAAGAATCTTTTATTAATTATTGCTACTCTATTTATTTTTCCGTTACAGGCTCAGAATACATTAAAACTGATGACCTACAATATCAAAAATGCAAATGGCATGGATGATGTCTGTGATTTCCAGCGTGTAGCGAATGTGATAAACAACGCTTCTCCCGATGTGGTGGCTATACAGGAAGTGGACAGCATGACGAACCGGAGCGGACAGAAGTATGTCTTAGGTGAAATTGCCGAACGCACACAAATGCATGCTTACTTTGCACCTGCTATCGATTATGATGGTGGAAAATATGGAATCGGGTTACTGACCAGGCAAGTTCCAGTGCGTCTGCAAACTATCCCCTTGCCGGGAAGAGAAGAAGTACGTGCCCTGATTCTCGCAGAGTTTGAAGATTATATTTATTGTTGCACTCATATGTCGCTGACGGAAGAAGACCGAATGGAATCATTGAAGATTGTGAAATCGTTTACTACTCCTTATAAAAAGCCTCTTTTCCTGGCCGGAGATATGAATGCCGAACCTGAATCCGACTTTATTAAAGAGCTGCAAAAGGATTTTCAGATTCTTTCCAATCCCAAACAGCATACTTATCCGGCTCCTGAGCCAAAGGAAACGATAGACTATATTGCGACATTAAAATCCAATGCAAACGGTTTTGCTCTTATATCTGCGCAGGTGTTGCATGAACCTATGGCTTCCGACCATCGTCCTATATTAGTAGAACTCCGGACTGCTGAAAAGGAAAATAAAATATTTCGCACTAAACCTTATTTGCAGAATCCGGTAGGTAATGGCATAACTGTAATGTGGGAAACTACTGTACCTGCTTATTGCTGGGTAGAATATGGAACGGACACTACTCAACTGAAACGTGCGCGTACAATCGTAGACGGACAGGTGGTTTGCAATAACTACTTGCACAAAATACGCATAGACGGTTTGCAACCCGGTCAGAAATATTATTACCGTGTATGCTCACAAGAAATACTACTTTATCAGGCGTATAAAAAAGTGTTCGGCAATACGGCACAGTCGTCTTTCAGTGAGTTTACCCTTCCGGAAATAGATGCGGATTCTTTTACTGCCATTGTTTTTAATGACTTGCATCAGCATACTAAAACTTTCCGTGCCCTGTGCAAGCAAATACAGGATATCGACTATGACTTCGTTGTTTTCAACGGTGATTGTGTAGACGACCCTGTTGACCATAATCAGGCAACCACTTTTATCAGCGAACTTACCGAAGGTGTCCGTGGCGACCGCATACCAACTTTTTTTATGCGTGGTAACCATGAAATACGAAATGCCTATTCTATCGGTCTGCGTGACCACTATGACTATGTAGGAAACAAGACTTACGGTTCTTTTGACTGGGGAGATACCCGTATCGTTATGCTGGACTGCGGAGAAGACAAACTGGACTCTCATTGGGTGTATTATGGTCTGAATGATTTTACCCAATTGCGTAATGAACAAGTGGATTTCCTGAAAAAAGAACTGTCTGCCAAAGAATTCAAAAAAGCCAAGAAACGTGTTCTTATTCACCATATTCCACTTTATGGCAATGATGGAGTGAATCTCTGTGCCGACTTGTGGACTAAAGTACTGGAGAAGGCACCTTTCAATATCAGTCTGAATGCACATACTCATAAATATGCTTATCATCCGAAAGGTGAGCTGGGCAACAATTATCCGGTTATTATCGGTGGCGGGTATAAAATGGATGGCGCTACGGTGATGATTCTGGAAAAGAAAAAAGACGAACTGAGAGTGAAAGTTCTGAACGCAAAAGGAAAGATTTTACTGGATATTACCGTCTGAAACGATTGGGAATAAAATAAAGGCAGGCTGTCTCGATATAAAGAGGCAGCCTGCTTTGTTGAGTAACCGTAAAATGTTACTTCTCTATATGAATAATACCTGTATATCCTCCTCCTCTGCTCATATCTATGGGCAGTTTTTCATTGTTCTTGATTATTTGTTCTATTATTTGTGAGTCTTTCGCCTGTTGTCCGGCATTTACTCCGTCTATATGCGCTTTTATTTTCTTCGGGCCGTTTCCTATGAATGATAAATCAATCTCAATATGCCGTGGGGCAGCTCCGTTGATTACTCCGATATACCATGTATCGCCATGCCGGCGTGCAAGAGCGATATATTCACCTACTTCTCCCTCCAGAGGGACTGTCTCGTCCCAGGTCGTAGGAATACTTTTGATAAATTCGAAACTCCGGAGATTCTCGTCATATTTAGTCGGACTGTCTGAAATCATTTGCAATGGGCTTTCGTAGACTACATACATTGCTAACTGGTGGCTACGTGTGCCTTGGCTCATCGGTTCATGTTGATTTTCATAGAATGTTTCCGGATGTGCGTTAAGCATAGCTCCGGGAGTATAGTCCATTGGACCTACCCACATACGCAGGTAAGGGATGATTACATCATGTGTAACTGTGGCTCTCTTACTCCATTTATTATACTCCAACCCTATCACGCCTTCACGTGTCATCAAGTTCGGATATTTGCGCCTCATGCCTTCGTTGGGGTAAGAACCGTGAAAGTCTACTAATAATTTGTATTGAGTGGCTTTAACGGCTACTTGTTCGTAGAAGTTAACCATTTTGGCGTCATTACGGTCCATAAAGTCTATTTTGACTCCCTTCACTCCCCATTTGCTGAATTGTGCAAAAGCCTCATCCATTTGCCGTATAATGTTCACCCATTTTGACCATAATTGGATACCTACTCCTTTTTCTGTTGCATATTTACAGATACGCGGAATGTCAACATCGGGATTGAGGGTTAACAGATCGTTACGTGCTGACCAGCCTTCGTCAATCAGAACATATTCGATATGATGTTTGGCTGCATAGTCTACCAGATAGAGATATGTATCGGTGTTAATGCCGCTCTTGAAATTTATATGATAGATATTACGGTCATTCCACCAATCCCATAAAACCTTACCGGGTTTAACCCAAGTATAATCGGCAGATTGTTCTTTCTCTTCGGAGAGTAAATATATAAGTTCGCTTTGTAATATGGAAGAGGCATTGTCGAAGATACCGGTCACCCGCCATGGAAAGACCCGTTTCCCGCAGTTGGGGATAAGATAGTTTTTGCGTGTGGAGGCATAGATTTTATTATCCCCTTCGTATGGCACTTCCTTATCCGGATAATTGGCAAAAATGCCATGGAAGGATTCTTGGGCGGGTTGTAAGTACATTCCCGGATAATTATAGAGATTGGCTTCAGCTAATAATACTTTGTATTTGTCTACTTCAACCATTACAGGAGCTACGGAGAAACTGTCTTTGGGTAATGCATTGATCGGCTTTACCGTATAATCCTGCTCAAACCAGTTTTGTAGCTGGTCGGTTAAAAGAGTGTATGAGGTATGATCCTGTCTGAAGCGGAAAGATACAGACTCTTTCTTTACAGGTTGTTTATTGTTCGCAGTACTTACGAAACGATAGGCCACTCCGTCATTGTAGACTCTGAATTCGATTTTATAGTCTTTATAGATTAGCTCAACCTGGTTATAACTATTCATTGCTTCTTTATATTTACGCGGCACAATAAATTCCACTTTCTCCGAAATGCTTTTATGGGTTACCTTTCTACATTTGTCTGTTCCCCAAATGTCGTTTCCGACTGTAAGTGAGAGCGGGCAAGTATCAAGAATCTTTGTTCCATTCCGGGATAAGCTGTAACTGACCTGATTGTCAGTCTCGATAGTTATCACATTTTTCTTGTCCGGCGAACCGGCCTCAATTATTTTAGCAACTGTTATCGAAGGAAAACAGAAGGCTGCTGTTAGTAGGAAAAGAATATGGTTCATTTTCATAATTAGTTTCCTCCGGATAAAACGATGAATGATAATCCTGTGATGAACAGGATAAACATGACTCCTAAAAGCCTGTCGGTTGATTTGGAACTACCGGTGAACTCTTTCCAGATAAATACACCCCATAAGGCGGCAATCATAGGTGCTCCCTGACCGAGAGCGTAGGAGATGGCAGCTCCCGCTTTTCCTGCGGCTATATAGCTTAAAGCAGTTCCCAATCCCCATATACATCCTCCGAGGATACCTACCAGATGTGTGCTTGCTTTTCCTGCAAAATATTCTTTATAGCTTACAGGAGTTCCTACAAACGGGCGTTTCATAACAACTGTATTGAATAGGAAGTTGCTCAGGAAGATACCGATTGAGAATATAAAGAAAGCGGTGTATGGAGTAGCCATGCCCGGAGTCGGAGAGTCAAAATTGTTAAGGTCCATGGCAGCAGCCACAAAACGGTAGAAGAAAGACATAAGTATGCCGGCAATAGCCGCAAGAATAATCCCTTTCTTGCTATTATTATTTCCCTTTTTTTGTTGTCTGCCTGCCGCTATTCCATTGCAGATGATAGCGATAACAATCAAGATTACTCCAGTAAACAACCAGAACGGATCTCCTTTAGGAGTGCTGAAATAGTTGATGAACACACCTAGGACCAAGGCAAGTCCTACGCCCAACGGAAAAGCAACCGCCATTCCGGCTATGGAGACCGAAGCTGAAAGTAAGATGTTGGAAGCATTGAAAATAATTCCTCCGATCAAGGCACTGACTATGTATCTGGTATCTACTTGCCGGATATCTTCCAGAAAACCTCTACCCGAATCTCCGAAACTTCCGAGTGTGAAAACCAGAAGTAAGGCAAATAATAAGATACCGATTGTATAATCCCAGTAATAAAGCTCATAACGCCAGTTCTTGCTGGCCAGTTTCTGGGTGTTACCCCAGGAACCCCAACATATCATGGTTATGAAGCAAAAGATAATGGCTAGTGTATAACTATTGACTATAAACATGACTCTTTCTTTATTGGTTTATATTCTTTTCTTCTTTCCCTGTCACCTGGCGGACAATGGCACCTAATGTTCTCTGAATATTCTCATTTCCTTGAATCATAAGATATTGATGTTGTCCTTTGTCTGACGCATTAAATAGACTGTGTCCTGCACTGTCTATTGTAATCGTTCCTTTTGTTGACAGTTCAAAATAATCCTTCTCCGGCTCTATGGCCTGTATGACAGAAGTCAAATCCCAAGTTTGCCTGTCGTATGGCATTTTGTCATATATCTGGTAAGATACACAAAGAGGATGTTTGTAAGCGTTCGGGAAATCATTCAAGATACTCTGATGCGGATACAACAATTTGTTGCCTAGTTCCCAGCCGCTTGCAATGACCGGAGTGGGCCATTCGCTGAATACGGTTTGTGCGGCATTTATATCCTGTACTAGATTCCATTCGGGGAAATCGAACTCGTTCCCATAGAGTCCTCCCATTACGGACAACAGCTTCACTTTTTGGGCAACGAGTGATTTGCCGTCCAAAGGACTGTATTCGTCGGCTTCTGAGCGTAGCAGGCGTGAAAGGTTCGTTTCCGGTCCTACGGCAATAAATACCACGGAATTATCTGGTTGTGAAGCCAGTAATTTCCGTAATAACTTATATCCTTCCGGCAGATTGTCTTTTATGCTTCTTTGAGGATACAGTATCTTATTGCCTTCAATAATGGTATCCAAAGTCTGGCGGAGATAACCTCCGTCTTCGGGAGTAGCTCCGTTGTATGCATATCCCAATGGAATGTCTCCCCTCTCGTTGAGGCGGCAATATCCGTCAATATATTCAATTGAATAAGGGTTGGACTTGCTGATTGTGATACCTAGCAGATCTATTGTTCCGGCTTTCTCATAGTTGAATAGCATTTGCATAGCCAGCACGTCGTCAATGTCATTGCCGACATCCGTGTCGAATATCACAGGAACGGGTCGTTCGAATTGATATTTTAAAGACTTGTCGCTTTGAATGTCGAAGAATAAATCCGGATTCAGACGGGTCTCGGTAACTGATTCATCAATGCCGATATAGCCCATTGGGTGATAACCGCCTTCGAAATAATTTTCATTGGCAAATCGGAGCGAAGGTTGCATGCCGGCCGGATCGAGCACCGTTAAAGCCAGGATATATTTTCCTTTAGCAATGGGGACGTCAATAGAGATATTCTTCCGGATATGGTAAGTCTTCGGAGCCGTCTGGTATTTATGTTCATCCATTGACCAATTATCTCCGGGCATCCATTCGGAGATGTTTACTCCTTCTACTATTTTTCCCCACACTTTTTGATGACTTTCAGGGTCTAGTAAAGCTACTTCTACCGGCCAGTTATAATAGAATGGAGACGAGCCGGTGTTGACAACTTTGAAAGAAATAGGGAATTGTGCTCCCGTTTTTATTTCTTTCGGGTAAGAGAACTCATTGATAATGAACCGGTACCCCATAGCTTTTTGTAATATCTCTGCATTTTTCTGAAATTCCGGTTCGTTGAAGTCTGCCCAGGTGATTCCGCCTAAATGATTGCAATGCAAGTTTCGGATCTGTTCCATGACATATTCCCGAGTATCTTTATCTGCCACCACTTCTTCAAAAGATTTGAA
>NZ_CABUHK010000041.1 GCF_902491285.1 uncultured Bacteroides sp.
TATTAAAGCATATGGATACACTTGACCGAATGCCTTTCAAGGCTCGTAAAGCCGTCTTCGAACGACTGGAAAAGATGGCTTCCAAAGCAAATATGACTCAAGAAGAAAGGGCACAATACGAAGAGGAATGGAAATTCTATAACGACTATTTCAATACGCTGGACTTCGCCCAAAAGAAAGGCTTGGAAGAAGGAAGAAAGAAAGGTCTGGAAGAAGGGTTAGAAGAAGGTAAGAAAGAAGGTAGAAAAGAAGGTAGGAAAGAAGGCAAAGAGGAAGGTATGCTGGAAGCCCGTATCGAAACTGCCCGAAAATTAAAAGAACTGGGAGTTGCCACTGAGGCTATTGCATCAGCAACTGGATTCTCACCCGATGAAATTGAAAGCCTATAATAATAAAAGAAAGGAGAGCTTGGTTGGCAAGCTCTCCTTTCTTTTATTTCGATATAAATGAGACTGTTATTTCTTCGCCAGCTCATTAATCACATTCATAATCTTCTGACCGATTTCTTCGGCAGCTTCCATTGTAGATGCTTCGCTATATACACGGATAATGGGTTCCGTATTACTCTTGCGCAAGTGCACCCATTTATCAGCAAAGTCAATCTTCACACCGTCGATGTCATTGATTTCTTCATCTTTATAGATTTCCTTTACCTTAGCAAGGATAGCGTCTACGTCAATTTCCGGAGTCAGGTCTACACGGTTCTTAGCGATAAAGTAAGGCGGATAAGTAGCGCGGAGTTCGCTGACTTTCTTTCCTTCGTGAGCCAAGTGGCTAAGGAATAAAGCGATACCTACCAATGCGTCACGTCCGTAGTGGCTGGCGGGATAGATTACTCCCCCGTTTCCTTCACCACCGATAACGGCATTGGTTGCTTTCATCTTCGTTACTACGTTCACTTCGCCTACGGCAGAAGCATTGTATTCCATACCGTATTTGCGGGTTACATCACGCAGGGCACGGGTAGAACTCAGGTTTGATACCGTGTTGCCCGGAGTATGCTTCAGTACATAGTCGGCAACAGTAACCAGTGTATATTCTTCACCGTACATTACCCCATTTTCGCAAATCATTGCCAGACGGTCAACATCAGGGTCCACTACAAATGCTACATCCGCTTTTCCACCTTTCATCAAGTTCATGATATCACCGAGGTTCTTTTCAAGCGGTTCCGGGTTGTGTTGGAAGTTTCCGGTAGGTTCGCAGTAGAGTTTTTCTACATGCTTCACACCCAGACGTTCCAAAAGTTCAGGAAGGATGATGCCGCCTACTGAATTGACACAGTCGATAGCTACACGGAAATCAGCCTTTTTAATAGCCTCAACATCTACCAGGTCAAGAGCCAATACGCTGTCGATATGTTTTTGATTGTAGGTAAGGTCTTTGCGATAAGAACCCAGGTGGTCTACATCTGCATAGTCAAATTCTTCAGCTTCGGCGATACGAAGTACTTCGTTACCTTCGGCTGCATTGAGGAATTCGCCATGTTCATTCAGCAATTTCAGCGCATTCCACTGTTTCGGGTTGTGAGAAGCTGTCAGGATAATACCGCCACAAGCGCCTTCCATTGTTACAGCTAGTTCTGTGGTCGGGGTAGAAGCCAGGTCGATGTCTACAACATCCCAGCCCATTCCCATCAAGGTGCCGACTACTACGTTTTTTACCATTTCACCTGAGATGCGGGCATCACGTCCCACTACAATTTTGTTGCTCTGTACTTTGCAAGTTTTGCGAATCAAAGTAGCATAAGCTGAGGTGAATTTAACAATGTCAAGCGGATTCAGTCCTTCACCCGCGCCTCCGCCGATTGTTCCGCGGATGCCAGAGATAGATTTGATTAGAGTCATAGGTTTCTTACTAAAAGATTTATTTAAATGTTAGTGTCTTAGCTTCGTCTTTTACGGAATTCCGTGATATCATAGAAGTAAGGAGTCACGTATTGTTGCGCTGACTGGTGTCCCATTTTTGAAGGAACGATAAGACGTACGTGAGCATTGTCACGCAGATAAGGCAATGCTAAAAGCCATCCTTGAGGCACAGCAGTACTTGCATAATATTGTCCCCATACATAGTCCATCTCTATGAATGTACCGGCTGAATAAGTTTCTGCTTTCACATAACGGAATACGGCAGGATAAGCATATAATTGTCCGGCATCCATGTATTCTTCCAAAGGAATATTGAAGGCTGCGAGTTCACGGGTATCAACGTTTGTTTCCGCATAACGGGTACAGATGATGTTGCCGTCTACAAATTTATAAGCATCTTTATCATTTACATCATAGTCTCCACGGTCTATAATCTGCATATATACCCCCTCACCGGAGAAGAAGACGAATTCATCATAAGCATCTCCATTCGCTTTCGCTTTCGTCACGGTATCATTCCGCTCGAATTCATCTACAGAAATCACATGAATCGCACTATCTTTGATAAACCTCTCTACAGCATTTTTCTCATCTTCCAGCATTTCTGCATAGGTCTTTGAATTGTCGCATGCCTGGAACAGACTTCCAGCGGTTAACAAGGAGAGAAATAAAAATACAAGTTTCTTCATTATCTGTTATTTAGCTATATTCCGTACAAATGTATCTTAAAATCATCAAAAGTTGAAAGGGGGAAGTTGAAAGTTCGTATCTTTTAACCTTTCCATATTCACTTTTAACCTTCCATCTTTAGCTTTTGGCTGTTAGTAATGGTTTATACTTCTCCAATGCTTTCTCGAAAACCGCTTTTGCTTCTTCCATCGTTCCGAAAAATTCACCGCCGGACGCGTTCAGATGCCCACCGCCGTGAAAAAATTCGGCAGCTAGCTGATTGCATGGGAAAGTCCCCACCGAACGAAGGGAAATCTTAATCATCGGCTTCTCGGTATCTTCCCGCAAAAAGCAGGAGAAACAGACGTTCTTGATGGTAAGAGGGATATTGACAAAACCCTCACTATCACCTTTTATATAATTAAACTTGCTTTGCTCGGCTTTTGTCAACGTTATCAATGCAGCGTTATAATCCGAATAAACAGTCATGTTCGACAATACGTATCCCATCAGGCGCAAACGGCTCTCGGAGTATGTATTGTAGACTTTACGGTAGATATCATCCTTGTCAATTCCTTTGGAAAGAAGTTCGCTGATGATGAAGTAAATCTCCCGGTTGTTCGAGTTGTAGGTAAAGCCACCGGTATCTGTCATCATACCTGTGTAAATGCATTCGGCACCTTCCTTGGATATGTCACTGAAATAACCCATCCGGCAAATCAGGCGGAATATCAGTTCGGAAGTAGAAGAAATCTTGGGATAAGACATGGTTATCTTACAGAATTCTTCGGGATACAAATGATGGTCTATCATTATCTTACGGGCAGGAGAAGCCGCTACAGCATCCGCCATATCGTCAATACGCTTCAATGCATTGAAATCCAGGCAACAGATTACGTCAGCTTCAGCTATCAGTTTGTCCGCAAAATCCTTGTAACGGTCGTACAGAAGAATATCCTTGCTACCCGGCATCCATCGCAGGAAGTCGGGAAAGGCGTTAGGCACGATTACGTTTACTGTCTTTTCCTGTGAGTCCAGAAAATGATATAATCCCAGTGAGGAACCAATGGCGTCGCCATCAGGAGATACATGAGATACAATTACTATTTTGTCAGCTCGTTCGAACCATTTGGTGAAATGGTCTATTTTGGCTTGTTCTATTACTTTTGTTAACATACTCATCTATTTTATCAGGGTGCAAATGTACGATAATTCTTTGTACTTAGAGCAAAAAGCAAACAGAACCTTCTTCGGATAAAGAGATAAAACGCAAACCGGATTGCCTGCACTCCTCTTCAAGACAGTTTCTGCGGCGTTCCGAAAGAGAGGCATCCAACAGGATACAGCCGGGAGCAAAGAGTTTGGTTAGTTCTTCCAGATGACCGTCATAGCCTTTGCATAAGTAAAGATAATCAATAGTATATAACGCAGAAACAGCCGATTTGTTCCGCCAACGGTTGTCGGTCACCATGCAGACACGGCATCCGTAATAGGATATTATTTGTTGCTGACGGGAAAATGCGCCGGTCTGACAATCGGCAGTTATTTCTTCCGGCAATAGAAGGTGATGGTGATTCCAATAGTTAGTTGCCACCCGTTTCAGAAGTTTCTTGTCCGGGAGTGTATCGGCATAGTTTATCCAGGAATGCCCGTCACTCTCAATGCAATGGACAGCCGGACAACCGCGCACATTGTAAAAGACCAGGCTGGACTGCGGACGGCCAATCCAATACATCATAATATGGCAAACACTTAATAACAGGATGGAACAAAGACAGATTATCAGATTCCTGCACCGTCGAACCTTGAAATAATAGAACAACAGAGACAGAAAGACATAAATACCGAATACTTCCAATTGATAAAGCCATATTCCATCAATAGATGAATAAGGTAGTTGTTCCACCCATCGTACAAATAGATTCAGAACTTCCAATAGTCTTCTTACTCCTTCCGCTACCCATACCTGAAACCACGAAATCGGAGTGAGGAACAACATAAGAATAGCAACATACAAGATGATGGTTACCAAAGGAATAACAACTAAATTAGTCAGCAGAAAGTGTGTGGAGAAGCGGGAAAAGTAAAACATTACCAGTGGAACCGTCCCCACTTGTGCAGCAATGGATACACTCAGTATTCCCCAAACATATTTACCTATTTTATTCTTCATTGTAAACAGACGGTAGACAGGTGGCTGAAGAAGTAAAATAGAAATTACTGCAACAAAAGAAAGTTGAAAGCCTACATCAAACAGCCATACCGGATTACAAAGCAACATTATCCAGGCAGTAGCAGCCAATGTATTCAAAGAAAAAGATTGGCGGCCGAATATATCCGCAACAGCCAAAAGAGAAAACATAGTGACCGAACGGACTACCGATGGTGAAAGTCCTGTAAGAAAGGCAAAAGCCCATAATAAAAGAAAGAGCAAAACAGCACGTACACATCGACCTGTTTTCCCTCTTTTGGCTAGTGGTTTCAAGATAAAGAGAAGCAAGGCACATAAAAGCCCGATATGCAGACCGGATAGAGCAAGAATATGACTTGCGCCGGCTATAGAATAGCTCTCACGAACCGACTCACTCAGGTCTGTCTTATCTCCTATGGTCAATGCAGAAAGCACGGCCAACTCATCACCATCAAATCCTAACTCACGATAAAGAGAGATTACTTTCCCTCGACAAGAGTTGGCTATATTCCTAAGATTAAGAATACTCATACCGGAAGAACGATTAACGGTACCGCCTGGCGGTAAAGATAAAGAAATGGGGGGTGAGTTTGAAGATAACAGAATCCACTTTCCGGATGGGACGTAGCCCGTTCCACTAATCCCCCTCCTCGTCAGATAGCGGGCATAATCAAATTCATCGAAGTTCTTATTGTTGACAGGTGGAGATATGCGGGTGGATACTAACAGTTCATCTCCGCTCTTTAATCGGGAACTTGCCGAATCTCGCTGCAGATAAAGGATTGATTTTCGTTCTATCGGGTAGCTGTCGATAGAGTCACAATGTTCCTTTAATAATACTTGGCAGAGATAAGTATGTTCCTTAGCTTGAGGCACGTCCGTTATCAAAACCCGATAAACAGTCTCCTCTTTCGGAAAAGTATAATCCGTTGTTTGTTGCAGTTGCCAAGTTATGCCAATCCATCCGCCTGTAAAACAAAGAGCAAAGACAATAATCCCGAAACACCAGCGCAATGCGTAACGTTCAAGGAAATAAAAGGCTATGGACAATCCAAAGAAAAAGCAGAATACAAGAATTCCCCAGAAGAGTTGCGGTGAACAACCGAAAAAGCGGTCACCACAAAAAACGCCTGCTATCCAAGGGATAATCAGGCGTATAGACGGATATTTATGAAGATAAAACGTATTCAACGCGTTATAACTACAAGTTATGCAGTTGGCGAATCATCCCTTCAGGGTCCGGGGCTGCAAAGACTGCATTGCCCGCCACCAAGGCATCGGCTCCTGCCTCAACGAGACGGGCACCTGTTTCCAAATTTACGCCCCCATCCACTTCAATCAAGGCTTTCGAACCTGTCCGTTCAATCAAGGCACGCAGTTCGCGTACTTTCTCTACTGAATGTTCTATGAACTTCTGTCCGCCGAATCCCGGATTAACACTCATGACAAGCACCATATATACATCTTGGATAATATCCTGGAGCAAAGCTACCGGAGTTGCCGGATTGATTGTCACGGCAGGTTGCATTCCAGCTTCCTTGATTTGCTGAATCACGCGGTGCAAGTGCGGACAAGCTTCATAATGCACGTTCATCGTATGAGCACCCAGTGCTTTCACTTCCGGAATAAACTTCTCCGGGTTTACAATCATCAGATGCACATCCAGCGGTTTCTTGCTCAACTTTGCAACATATTTCAGTACCGGAAAGCCGAATGATATATTAGGGACAAATACTCCGTCCATAATATCAATATGTACCCATTCCGCCTCACTGCGGTTCACCATTTCAATATCTTTCGCCAAGTATCCGAAATCGGCGGAAAGAATGGAAGGAGCGATAATTGGTTTCATAATTCTTTTATTTTAGGTTCGGTTTGTCTCAAATTCGAGACAGTTCATGTTATCTATATTATTGGGTTATTTCATCTTACATCCATCTGCCAGACGGTATCCGCGAAGCAATTCATCCGTTTTCAGACGTTTTTTGCCGGGGAATTGCAATGAAAGGACAGATACGAATCCATCCGGCACAGCTACCTTAATGTATTTCTTTCCATCCGACACAATCATTCCGACGGGCAGTTGGTGGGATTCGATAATCTTCTCGGTTTCAAAGACTTTCACGACTATGGTTTCGCCTTCAGAAGTAGTGAGTTCGCTCCATGCAGCAGGATAAGGGGATAGTCCGCGGATAAAATCATAGACTTTCTTCACCGGTTGGTTCCAGTCAATCCGGCAGGTATCCTTGAATATTTTCGGAGCGGAACGAAGCTCACCGACAACAGCCATTTCTTCTTGGGGTATCGGTTTCACCGTACCGTTCAAGATGGCATCTACCGTTTCAACCACCAATTTACCGCCTAACACCATCAGTTTATCATGCACCACTTCCACATTATCCGTATCCGCGATAGGCACACGGACTTGCTGGATTACTTCTCCGGTATCTATCTCATGTTTCAGGAAGAAAGTAGTAATACCCGTTTCCGTATCACCGTTAATTACTGCCCAGTTGATGGGAGCAGCCCCGCGATATTGGGGAAGCAGAGACGCATGAAGATTAAAAGTGCCCAATCGTGGCATATTCCATACCACCTCCGGCAACATACGGAAGGCTACTACAATCTGCAAATCCGCTTTCCATTCGCGCAATGCTTCCACAAAAGCCTCATCCTTCAACTTTTCCGGTTGAAGCAATGGCAAATTCTGTTCGAGCGCATATTGCTTGACAGGAGAATACTGTATTTTATGTCCACGTCCGGCAGGTTTATCGGGCATCGTTATCACACCCACGACGTTGTAACCACCTTCTACTAACTGCCGCAGGGCCTCCACCGCAAAATCGGGAGTACCCATATATACTATTCTTAAGTCTTCTTTTTTCATAACTAATCTTCCGAAAAATGTACCAGTACTTGTCGGTATGAGTTAAATATCTTCGATTTAGAGACAAAGCCTTCATAACGTCCTTCTTCGTCAACTACGGGAAGATTCCAGGCTTTGGTATCGTCAAACGTCTGCATCACCTGTTCCATTCCGTCCGTATTGAATATCTTGGCAGGAGCAGATGTCATTAATTTACTAACAGTGAAACGATGATAAAGTTCTTGACGGAACATAATGTTGCGGATATCGTCGAGCAAGACAATTCCCAACAGTTCACCTGTTTTCTTGTCTGTCACCGGGAACACGTTTCGGTGGGAAGCAGCGATGGCTTTCACCAATTCGCCCAAGTCCATTTCGGGATGCACGACAACAAAATCCTTTTCCACCACATTCTCCATTTTCATCAATGTCAGTACTGCTTTATCTTTGTGATGAGTAAGCAGTTGTCCCCTCTTTGCCAAACGCATGGAGTAGATACTATGGGGCTCGAACGCGATAATTGTCAGATACGAACTCACAGATACAATCATCAGCGGAAGGAACAAGTCATACCCACCGGTCAGTTCTGCAATCAGGAACACCCCTGTCAATGGGGCGTGCATAACTCCGCTCATTACTCCAGCCATTCCCATCAAAGCGAAATTCTTTTCGGGCAGATAGGCAGAAAATTCAAAGTCATTGCTGAAATGGGAAAAGACGAACCCGGCAATACACCCCAGGTACAGTGAAGGAGCAAAGATACCGCCACAACCACCGCCACCGTTCGTCGCACTGGATGCAAAAACTTTCAGCAGGATAATCAGTATCAGATATACCAGCAACAGGTTGCCATAGCCGTAGAACATAGAGTTGTTCATCACCGTATCCCACTCCGCGGCAGACGTACCATTCAACAAAAGGTTAATCGTATCGTATCCTTCACCGTAAAGAGGCGGGAAAAGGAAAATCAGTATGCTCAACATCACGCCACCGAAAGCCAGTTTTTTATAAGGATTCTTCAGTTTCCCGAAAACGCCTTCCACTGAGTTCATGGCACGTGTGAAATAGAGAGAAATCAGTCCGCAAAAGATGCCCAAAAGGATAACGAAAGGAATACGTTCCAATTCGAATGCCTGGTCGAGATGAAACTTGAACATGGCTTCCGTACCGGTAGTTATATAGGAAACGGTAGCCGCCGTCACTGCCGAAATCAGCAGAGGAAGCAGAGAAGACATGGTCAGGTCAATCATCAGCACTTCCAAAGTAAATACCAGTCCGGCAATCGGTGCCTTAAAGATACCGGCAATGGCGCCTGCCGCTCCACAGCCTACGAGCAACATCAAGGTACGATGCTCCATCTTGAATACGCTTCCCAAATTGGAGCCGATAGCCGAACCTGTCAGGACAATCGGTGCCTCTGCTCCTACCGAACCACCGAATCCGATGGTTATCGCACTGGCGATGGTGGACGACCAGATATTATGTCGTTTGATGCGTCCCTGCCTGCGGGAAATGGCATATAGAATCTTGGTTACTCCGTGGCTGATGTCATCTTTGACAATGTTACGCACAAACCAGCCTGCCAAAAAGATTCCGACTACCGGATATACCAGATACAGGTAGTTGGCTTCCGTTGCATTGAAATTATCGGTCAGGAAATTCTGTATCTGGTGGATAAAGAACTTCAATATCAAAGCGGCAAACGCTGTGAAGATTCCGACCAGGAAACTTAATATCAGGATAAATTGCTTTTCCTTTATATTAGCTTCGCGCCATTTGATGCAACGCTGCAATAAACTCAGTTTTTCCTCTTTCATTTATTCGCGAATTATCTTAATCACTCCACCTTTGTCCAACTTAATAATACTTGAGGGTTTCGGCCGGCTCATATCCTCTTGGCGAAAGCCGACGATATAGTCTACTGCCGATTTGATTTCATCACTGATTTCGCTGAAGTTAGCGGCACCGGGCTGTCCGCTCACATTCGCCGATGTAGAAACAATCGCTTTGCGGAATTGCTGGCAAAGGCGTCTGGAGAAATCCTCGTTGGTGACACGTATACCCACACTTCCGTCTTCCGCCAACAGGTTCGGTGCCAGATTCCGTGCACCGGAATAAATTATCGTCAACGGCTTGTCGGCTACTTCAATCAAATCCCATGCTACATCGGGAACGTCTTGTACATAAAAATCCACCTTCACGGGAGTGTCTACCAATACCAGCATAGCCTTGCTGTCAGCACGTTTCTTAATCTCATATACACGGCGTACAGCCTCTTCGTTAGTCGCGTCGCAGCCTATACCCCAAACGGTATCGGTGGGATAGAGAATCACTCCTCCTTCATTCATCACCTGACAGGCTTTTTTAATATCTTCTATCATTTCTTGATTAATTTCTGTTGAGAATAACACGCAAAAGTAGTACTTTTGCGCCGAATTCAAAAAGATTAAGTGAAAACAATGGAAGAAATCGTATTTCACCACACGTTGCCTATTCAGTTGCGCTTCAATGACGTAGACAAATTCGGTCATGTCAACAACACTGTTTATTTCTCTTTTTACGATTTAGGGAAGACTGAATACTTCGCTTCAGTATGTCCGGGAGTAGATTGGGAAAAGATCGGCATCGTTGTCGTTCATATCGAAGCGGATTTCGTAAAGCAGATTTTTGCGTCAGACCACATTGCCGTGCAGACGGCTGTCTCCAAGATAGGCACCAAGAGCTTTCACCTGATTCAACGGGTAATCGATACGGATACGAACGAGGTTAAATGCATCTGCAAGTCTATCATGGTGACTTTCGATTTGGAGAAACATGAGTCTATGCCGCTGACCAAAGAATGGATAGAGGCGATATGTAATTATGAAGGACGGAATTTGCAGAAAGCGTAAATTGGATATCTCATAAATAATGGGATACCAAACAAGCAAAACCAGTTTCTTCGAAAAAGTTTTATTTTGATTCATGTCAGCTATATAACAGAAAATACCTATTTTTGCACTTTATTACTAAGGCATAAAATATCTAGTACAGAAAATGATAGCTGACAAAAGTATAAATTTAGATACCCTTTATAAAGTATTGTTTGAAGACGAGAAACTGGAACTCTCCGAAGAATGTATTCGAAAAGTAGAGGAAAGTTTCAATTTCCTGCAATCTTTCTCCAGCGATAAGATTATTTATGGTATCAATACCGGGTTCGGCCCGATGGCACAATACAGAATAGAAGACCAGTCATTGATTGAACTTCAATACAATATCATCCGAAGCCACTCTACCGGTGCCGGAAAACCGCTCCCCGAACTTTATGTGAAAGCAGCTATGATTGCCCGCCTGTACACTTTCCTGCAAGGAAAATCGGGAGTGCACGTGGAACTGGTATCGCTTCTTTCCGAATTTATCAATCGTGGCATATCCCCTTTTATCCCCGAACACGGAAGCGTAGGCGCCAGCGGCGACCTCGTGCAACTGGCTCACATAGCCCTGACATTGATAGGAGAAGGAGAAGTCTTCTATCAGGGAAAATTGCGTGATGCCGCCACCGTACTCCGGAAAAATGGTCTGAAACCCTTCTCTATGCGTATCCGTGAAGGATTATCCGTGACCAACGGAACTTCCGTAATGACAGGAATCGGCATCGTCAACCTGATTTATGCCCGAAAACTACTTCGCTGGTCGGTAGCCGCTTCCGTTATGATGAACGAAGTCGCCGCCTCTTACGATGACTTTATGGCTCAGGCACTGAACGAAGCCAAACATCACCGCGGGCAACGGGAAATTGCCGCTATGATGCGGGAATGGGTAAGTGGCAGCCAATGCGTGCTCCAAAGAGAGAACGAACTGTATAACCAAGTACACAAAGAAAAAATCTTCGAACATAAAGTACAGCCCTATTACTCTCTGCGCTGTGTTCCGCAAATACTCGGCCCCATTTATGACGAACTGGAGAATGCGGAAGAAGTATTAATCAATGAGATAAACTCCGCTTGCGACAATCCGATTGTCGACCCGGAAACACAGAATATTTATCATGGCGGCAATTTTCACGGAGACTATATCTCCTTCGAAATGGACAAACTGAAAATCGCCGTGACCAAGCTCACTATGCTTTGCGAAAGACAAATCAACTATTTGTTCCATGACCGCATCAACGGCATCCTGCCGCCATTTGTCAATTTAGGAGTGTTGGGACTGAATTACGGTCTGCAGGCATCCCAGTTCACGGCAACGTCCACCACCGCCGAATGCCAGACCTTATCGAACCCGATGTACGTCCACAGTATCCCCAACAACAATGACAATCAGGATATTGTCAGTATGGGTACTAACTCCGCCTTATTAGCAAAAACTGTCATTGAGAATTCCTATCAAGTGATGGCTATTCAGTTCATGGGGATGGTACAGGCTGTCGACTATCTGAAGATACAGGAGAAACTAAGTCCGAAAAGCCGGCAGGTTTACGATGAAATTCGTAGCTTCTTCCCTGTTTTCACCAATGACACACCTAAATATAAAGAGATAGAAGCCATGATAGCTTATCTCAAAAAAGAAAATAAATAAAATGAAATACGCATTAGTAACCGGTGGAAGCCGAGGTATCGGCCGTGCCGTCAGTTGCAAACTGGCGGAAATGGGCTACTTTATACTTATCAATTATCAGAGTAACGATGCGGAAGCGGAAAAGACATTGCAATCAGTACGGGAGAAAGGGAGCGACGGCGAATTGATGAAGTTCGACGTCACTGATTCCGAAGCGATTGCCGTTGCTTTGGGCAACTGGTCTTCACTGCATCCCGACGAATATATCGAAGTGCTGGTCAATAATGCGGGCATCCGCAAGGACAACCTGATGTTATGGATGACAGGCGAAGAATGGAGTAAAGTGCTCGACATCAGCCTGAACGGTTTCTTCCATGTGACACAGCCTTTATTGAAGAACATGCTGGTGAAACGCTACGGGCGCATCGTGAATATCGTATCCTTGTCAGGTATCCAGGGAATGCCGGGACAGGCCAATTACTCGGCAGCCAAAGGCGGTGTGATTGCCGCGACCAAAGCGCTGGCACAGGAAGTAGCCAAGAAGAAAGTGACGGTCAACGCGGTGGCTCCGGGATTTATCCGCACAGACATGACCGAAGGAATTGACGAAAACGAATGGAAGAAGCATATCCCAGCGGGACGTTTCGGAACTCCGGAAGAAGTGGCCGACCTGGTAGGTTTTCTGGCATCTCCGGCATCATCCTACATCACGGGAGAGGTAATTTCCATCAACGGCGGACTATATACTTAAAAACAAAAGCATAGAATAGACTAAAATAATGAAAAGAGTTGTTATCACGGGAATGGGGATTTATTCTTGCATCGGCAAGAACCTGGATGAAGTAAAAGACTCACTATACAATGGGAAATCGGGTATCGGCATAGACCCGGTACGGAAAGAACTAGGTTATTTTTCCGCACTTACAGGTATCTTGGAACGTCCCGACCTGAAAAAGTTACTGGACCGGCGGAAACGTCATTGTCTGCCGGAACAGGGAGAATATGCTTATCTTGCGACGTTAGAGGCTTTCCGCAATGCCGGCATTGATGAAGCTTTCCTCGAAAGCAACGAAGTCGGTATCCTGTATGGCAACGACAGCAGTGCCGCCCCTGTCATCAATGCGGTGGACATTATCCGTGAAAAGAAGAATACGGCACTGGTCGGTTCCGGTTCCATCTTCCAGTCGATGAACTCTACCGTGACAATGAACCTGTCTGTCATTTTCAAGCTAAGGGGTGTCAACTTTACCATCGCAGGAGCCTGCGCCAGCGGTTCGCATGCCATCGGTATGGGATATCTGCTTATCAAATCGGGATTGCAGGACTGTATCTTATGCGGCGGCGCGCAGGAAGTGAACCCGTATGCCGTAGGTAGTTTTGACGGGTTAAGCGCTTTCTCCACCCAGGAAGCAGAACCGGAAAAGGCTTCGAAACCTTTCGATAAGCGACGGGACGGACTGATACCAAGCGGTGGAGCCGCCAGTCTGGTGCTCGAAAGCTACGAATCTGCCGTGAAAAGAGGCGCGCCTATTCTGGCTGAAGTGGTCGGATACGGTTTTTCATCCAATGGCGAACATATTTCCGTGCCGAATGTAGACGGCCCCAGGCGTTCTTTGCAAATGGCAATCAAGGATGCAGGTATTGCGCTCGAACGTATCAAATATATCAATGCGCACGCCACTTCAACCCCGGTAGGCGACTTGAACGAAGCGAAAGCCATCGCGGAGGTGTTTGCCGGACACCGCCCATATGTAGCTTCCACCAAGTCCATGACAGGACATGAGATGTGGATGGCGGGTGCCAGTGAGGTAATCTACTCCACCCTGATGATGAACAACAATTTCATCGCTCCCAATCTCAACTTTGAGGAGCCGGACGAAGCCTCGGCGCAGTTGAACATTCCGGCGCAACGGGTAGACCTGGAGTTCGACACGTTCCTATCCAACTCCTTCGGATTCGGTGGAACCAATTCCACTCTGATAGTGCGTAAATTCAATAAATAATAGATTAAAAGAGAAACCATATGACAAACGAAGAAATCATCGAGAAAATAAGAACCACTCTGGCAGAAGAGTTTGAAGTAGACATCGACGTCATCCAGCCGGATGCACCGCTAATGGAAACTCTCGAACTGGACAGCCTGGACTTGGTCGACATGGTGGTACTAGTAGAAAAGAATTTCGGATTTAACGTGACCGGACAGGATTTTGCCGGTATCAAGACCTTCCAGGACTTCTACAATCTTGTTATTACCCGTATGCAGGAAGCTAAATAAGTATGTCAACGTGGAAAGGCAAAACCAGAGGTGGAACATTCGGATACTTATTCTTTATTTATTTGATTAAGTATCTGGGCATCACTGCCGCTTATATTTTCTTGAGCCTGGTAGTCCTCTATTTTATACCGTTCGCCCCGAAAGCGACGAAAAGCACCTGGTTTTATGCCCGCCACATCCTGAAATACAGCCGGATACGTTCTGTGGGAATGTTGCTGCGCAACTATTACCGGCTGGGACAGATTCTGATTGACAAGGTAGCCATCGGCAACGGGAAAGCAGACCGGTACCGGTTTGAGTTTGAACGATATCCGGAGTTTCTGCGGTTATTGGACAGCGAACAGGGAGTGATTATGATTGGCGCCCATGTGGGAAACTGGGAAATAGGCGTTCCTTTCTTTGATGATTACGGAAAGAAAATCAATATCGTGATGTACGATGCCGAGCATCGCAAAATCAAGGAGATGTTGGAGAAAAACGGGCGGGAGAAGGAATACAAGATTATCCCTGTCAATGAAGACAATCTGACACACGTTTTCCGCATCACCGAAGCGTTGAACAAAAAAGAATATGTCTGTTTTCAAGGCGACCGCTACCTGAATAAGGAAAAGCTACTGACAGGCAGATTGTTGGGACAGGAAGCCCCTTTCCCTGCCGGACCTTTCTTGTTGGCTTCGCGAATGAAAGTACCTGTCGTGTTTTATTTCGCCATGCGGGAACCGGGAAGAACGTACCGTTTTCATTTCATCGTGGCGGAGCCGGTGGTACGAAACAAAGATAAGAAAGCGGAGACTGCTCTGCTCGAACAATATACCGTTGCCTTGGAACAGATACTAAAGCGTTATCCGGAACAATGGTTTAATTATTACCCCTTCTGGAAACCTGCCGGAAAGCAGTCACCAGATTCAAAAGAAAGACAAAAAGATGCAACAGAACAGATATGACAAAGAGCCGTTGACAGCGGTAGAAGCTCAACGCCTGGCACAGGAGATAGCTTTCGGCCCCATTGTATTTCAGGTATCGCGATTGATGCTTAAATTCGGTATTTTCCAGTTACTTGCGGACCACCGGAACGGACGGACGCAGGAAGAAATCAGCAAGGCTTGCGGACTGTCTTCCTATGCCGCACAAGTGTTATTGGAAGCATCGTTGACAATCGGAACGGTGTTGCTGCACGAAGGCCGGTACTCACTCGCCAAAGCCGGATGGTTCCTGCTTAATGACAAGATGGTGCGTGTCAACATGGACTTTAACCATGATGTCAATTATCTGGGTATGTTCCATCTTGAAGAAGCTCTGACCAACGGACGCCCCGAAGGGCTGAAAGTATTCGGAGAATGGAGTACGATTTATGAAGGATTGTCCAGTCTGCCGTCACAAGTACAGAAGAGTTGGTTTGGTTTCGACCACTATTATTCGGATTGCTCGTTTGACGAAGCACTGGCTATCGTTTTCGCCCGTCATCCCAAGACTTTGTTGGACGTAGGCGGCAATACCGGTCGTTGGGCAACAAAATGTGTAGGCTATGACGCCGCAGTGGAAGTGACCATCATGGACCTGCCGCAACAACTGGAGATGATGCGCCAACAGACCAAAGAACTGCCCGGAGCAGCACGTATCCACGGGCACGGAGCTAACCTGCTCGACCCGAAAGTTCCTTTCCCCACGGGATTCGACGCCATTTGGATGAGCCAGTTCCTCGATTGCTTCTCGGAAGAAGAAGTGACCAGCATACTGACACGTGCCGCCCGCTCTATGGACAAAGAAAGCCGGCTCTATATCATGGAGACTTTCTGGAACCGGCAGAAGTTTGATACAGCCGCCTACTGCCTGACGCAAATCAGCCTCTACTTCACAGCAATGGCAAACGGCAACAGCAAGATGTACCATTCGGACGACATGAAACGATGCATCGAAGCAGCCGGACTGGAAATAGAAGAAATGCACGACCACCTGGGAATGGGACACAGTATTGTACAGTGCAAACTGAAAACTACCACAGAAAATAATGCGGATTAAGATGAACAGGGAAGCTATCATACACGGAGAAGGAATACTCGGACTGATTCCGCAACGCCCGCCTATTGTCATGGTGGACAGTTTCTTCGGCATTGAAGAGAACTGTTCATATTCCGGACTGACCGTCACGCCCGATAATATATTCTGCGAAGCAGGAAAACTGCAAGAACCGGGAATCATCGAGCACATCGCCCAATCGGCAGCCGCACGTATCGGGTTTATCTACACCCGGCAAGGCGCACAGGTTCCGCTAGGCTTTATCGGTTCGGTGGACAAACTCAGGATTTATGATTTACCGGAAGTGGGAATGAAGCTATTTACCGAGATTACCGTCGTGCAGGAAGTATTCGATATTACCCTGATTGCCGCACAAGTAAAAGCCGATGAGAAGCTGATAGCCGAATGTCGGATGAAAATATTTATCAAGAAAGGATGAAACGGAAAACGAGTCAACATACGCCCGCTCTGACCAACCGGACTACATTCAAAGTACGGTTCAGCGAAATAGATTCCATGCAAATCGTATGGCACGGTGAGTACGTGCGTTATTTTGAAGACGGAAGGGAAGCCTTCGGCAAGCAGTACGGTCTGGATTATATGAGTATTTACCGCGAAGGGTACATGGTTCCCATTGTCGACTTGACCTGCCAGTTCAAGCAGTCGTTATCTTTCGGTGAAGAGGCAATTGTCGAGACACGCTATATCGTCTGCGAAGCCGCCAAGATAAAGTTCGAATATGTTATCTATCGGGCTAGCGACCAGAGCGTAGTAGCTACCGGAAGCACAATGCAAGTATTCCTGAACCTGAATAAAGAACTGGAACTTATTAATCCGCCGTTTTATATGGAATGGAAAAAGAAATGGAACATTCTCTGAACATATATATTACAGCTCATACGCTTATTACTTCGCTGGGCTTCGGCATACAGGAAAATACGGAAGCTATCCGTGCCTGCCGGAGTGGTATCCGCATTCAGGAGGCCGGACGGATATCCGACAGCCCGCTACTGGCAGGTATGATTGACGCTGCCGAATTGGAAAGACGGGCGAAACAGATGCAGATAACGGATTATACCCGTATGGAACAACTATTTATCTTGGCTGTTCAAGAGGTGATTTCCCAGTCGGGAGCCAGTCTCCGTGAACCGGATTGTGCCTTACTGCTCTCTACGACAAAAGGGAATGTCGATTTATTAAGTAAGCAGGTTGCTTCGGACGAACTGGTTGCTCCGGGTGAATCGAACGGTTCGTCTATACAGCTTCCAACGGACAGTCCTGCCTTTCTTTGGAAAATGGCGGAGCGAATCGGCAACTTTTTCGGAGCCTGCAATCAGGTAGATGTCATTTCCAATGCCTGCATATCAGGAGTTTCGGCACTCATTGTAGCTAAAAGGCAGATAGAATCGGGACGTTACAAACGGGTCATCGTTGCCGGTGGAGATATTCTGTCTCATTTTATCACCAGCGGATTCCTGTCTTTCCGGTCTGTCAGCGCACAGCGCTGCCGACCTTACGATATCCAACGGGACGGATTAAGCTTGGGCGAAGCCTGCGGAGCCGTTCTTTTAGAAACTCAAGGAAACGCCAATGATATTATTCTCTCCGGTGGAGCTGTCAGCAATGATGCCAACCACATATCCGGTCCTTCCCGGACGGGAGACGGACTGGCACTAGCTATCAACCAGGCAATGGAAGAAGCCGGAGTAACTCCCGGAGACATCAGCTTTATCAATGCACACGGGACAGCTACCGTTTATAATGATGAAATGGAATCCAAAGCTATCCATCTGGCAGGATTATCAACTGTTCCGGTGAATAGTTTGAAGCCTTATTTCGGACATACGTTAGGAGCTTCGGGTATTATTGAAACTATCCTTTGTATGGAGCAGTTGAAAACAGGAATACTTTACGGGACTTTAGGCTACGAAACACTCGGTGTTCCTATGCCTGTCACCGTCTATGGCACGCATCAACCGATACCGATGAAATGTTGCGTCAAGACCGCTTCCGGTTTCGGTGGATGCAATGCCGCAGTTGTATTATCTCTTCCTGCCGCTCGTCGCCGCCAAAAACAGGTTCCTTTTTCCAAGGCACTCACCGAATCTGTGAACAGTATCACTATCAGACCGGGGGTGGTAGAGCGTGACGGAACAGTCATATTCAACTCTTCAGAGACGGACTTTGCACCGTTTATCCGGGAAGCCTATAAGAACTTGGGAGACAACAATATGAAGTTCTATAAAATGGATGACCTGTGTAAACTGGGATACGTGGCTGCCGGCTACTTATTGAAAGAAACTGATTATCAGCCGGAAGAGATTGGAATTATTCTTGCCAACGCTTCTTCATCGCTGGATACGGACTGCAAACATCAGACCCTTATCAGCAAGGAAGGAGACAAAGCCGCCAGTCCCGCCGTATTTGTCTATACGCTCCCCAATGTAGTGCTGGGTGAGATTTGCATCCGGCATAAGATAAAGGGAGAGAATACTTTCTTTGTCTGTCCGCATTACGAGCCTGATTCTTTAGAGGATTACGCACGTATCGTAATGGCTAAAGGGAAGTTGCGCACCTGCATCATAGGCTGGTGCGAACTGATGGACGGACAATATCAGGCAGAATTTAAACAACTTACTAATATATCAACGACTTATTAATAACATATCAACAACTTATGGATAATTCAAATCAAACCCCAAGAGAACTGATGGACGAAGTGAAAGGTAAACTCATTGAAGAGTTAAACCTGGAAGAAATCACTCCGGAAGATATAGACGACGAAGCACCCCTGTTCGGAGATGAAGGCCTTGGTCTTGACTCTATCGACGCCCTCGAAATCATACTGATTCTGGAACGTGAATATGGTATTAAAATAGAAAATCCGGGCGAAGGAAAGCAAATCTTCTATTCGGTACGCACACTGTCTGATTACATTGCAGCCAATCGTAAAGCCTGACGCATGAAGATTTATGTCACCGGACTGGGAGTTGTTTCGGGCATCGGCATCGGAGTTTCCGAAAACATAGAGGCTTTGAGACAAGGGAAACATGGCATCGGAAAAGTAACTCTTTTCCCGACTGCCCTCGACGTGCCCGTATCCGAAGTAAAGCATAGCAATGAGGAACTGAAACAATTGCTGGGCATCCCTCCGCAACGGACTGTCTCACGCACAGCATTGTTGGGAATGGTGGCGGCTAAAGAAGCGCTGGAAGATGCCGGACTGAATCAGAAAACATCACAGCATGCACAGCAACCGTCACAGCATACACACCAAGACTCTCAGCATACACAACAGGACTCTCAACCTTTACGTATCGGTTTTATTTCTGCAACTTCTGTCGGCGGCATGGATTTAAGCGAGCATTTCTATGAATCTTTCAAAGAGAATCCCGAACGGGGACGATTGCGTGAAGTCATCTCCCACGACTGCGGAGCCAGTACGGAACTGATTGCTTCCTACTTGGGCATCAACGATTTCATAACAACCATCAGTACCGCCTGTTCGTCAGCCGCCAACGCCATCATGTTGGGAGCAAGGATGATAAAACACGGGGTATTGGATGCTGTCGTTGTCGGGGGAACGGACGCACTTTGCCGGTTCACACTGAACGGATTCAACTCTCTTATGATTCTGGATAAGGCACATTGCCGTCCCTTTGACCGTTCGCGTACGGGACTCAACCTCGGAGAAGGGGCAGGTTACTTAGTGCTTCAACCGGAAAGCTCACTCCGGCGAACTCCTTATTGCGAACTAAGCGGTTACGCCAATACAAACGAAGCCTATCACCAGACGGGAAGTTCTCCAGAAGGAGACGGCGCCTTTCTGTCAATGAGCGAAGCAATCGCTTCGAGCGGTATTTCTCCCGAAGAGATAGACTATATCAATGTGCACGGTACAGGCACTCCCGGCAACGATGCATCGGAAGGAATGGCATTACGGAGAATCTTCGGAGAGCACGTTCCGCCGTTCAGTTCGGTGAAAGCCTTTATCGGACATACTTTAGGAGCTTCCGAAGGGATTGAAGCGGTATATTCCGTTCTTTCCATATATAAAGGTATGACTTACCCGAACCTGAACTTCACGGACGCGATGCCCGAAACGGGACTGACATACAAAACGGGACTGATACCGGAAACGACTTTCCGGGAAGGAATCCCCGTCCGCCATGTATTATCCAACTCTTTCGGTTTCGGTGGGAACGATTCATCGCTTCTTTTTTCCGCAACTAATATTCCGCAAGGAACGAATCTTTAAGTTATTATGTCTATGCAGCCAGTCTATATCCAACGCATCGCCTCGATTCATCCACAAGGAAAAACGGATGACAGCCGTCCTTATCTCCAAGCCTGTGAGCCTGATTATAAGAACATCATTACCAATGCGACCTTGCGCAGACGCATGAGCCGCATCGTAAAAATGGGGGTAGCCTGCGGATTGGAATGTATAGGCGGACTGCCGCCCGAAGAAATACAGGGAATTATCACAGCCACAGGACTAGGCTGCCTGGTCGATACGGAAAAGTTTCTGAATACACTGATAGACAATGAAGAACGGATGCTGAACCCTACCCCTTTCATCCAGTCGACATTCAATACAATCGGTGCGCAAATCGCTCTGATACGTGGGATACATGCCTACAACATGACTTATGTACACCGCGGCTTAAGTTTTGAAAGTGCTTTGCTGGATGCCATGATGAAGATTTGGGAAGGAAGCGGGCATATACTTATAGGAGCCATGGACGAAATGACGGATACCAGTCACACTATCCAACAGCGACTGGGCATACTGAAAGGGATAGAAGCCGGAGAAGGCGCGCAATTCTTCCTGTTGAGCCGGGAAGCCGGAGAACACCCGCTCGCTGAAATAAAAGGGGTAGAAACTTTCGCCGGGCAGCAAACGACAGAAGAAATCGAAAACCGTATCATGCGCTTTCTGCAACGGAATGGATTAAATAGCAGGGATATCCAATGGTTTATGACCGGAAAGAATAAGCAACTGTCCCGCCTCTTTCCGGAAAGCATCCATCTCAGCTTCAAAGACGAATGTGGCGAGTATCCTACCGCCTCATCGTATGCCGTATGGAAAGTAGTGAAAGAATCAGAGAACTGCACCACTCCTACGAATATACTGATTTATAATCATCACCACTCCATCAATCATTCTTTGATTCTAATCCGGAAAAGCGTATGATTATCACCTGTCTCGTACTTGGTTCATTGCTGATACTGTCTTTTCTCGTCTATGCTTCTTATAGCATCCGGTCGGGGATTTATCTCCGCTCGTTTTGCAGAAAGCGTACTGGAGAAAAGGTAGTAGCCTTGACCTTTGACGATGGTCCTGACCCAATACAGACTCCGAAAGTACTGAAAGTACTGAAAGGACACCAAGCAACAGCCTGTTTCTTCTGTATCGGACGCAAGATTGAAGGAAATGAGAAGTTATTGCAGCAAATGGTAGCGGAAGGACATCTGATTGGAAATCATTCATTTACCCATTCCGGTTTATTCCCGCTATACAGACTCTCCAGGATGAAAAAAGACCTGCAAACTTGTCAGTCTGAACTAGAACGAGTAACTTCGCAGCCAGTAACTTTGTTTCGTCCGCCATTCGGGGTCACCAATCCGACGATTGCGAAAGCCGTCCGGCAATTGGGTTACACCTCTATAGGATGGAACATCCGTACACTGGATACCCAACAGCCGGAACCGGATAAAGTACTCGACAGAATCCGGAAAGGTATTAAACCAGGCTCTATCATCTTGCTGCACGACCGGATGCCGGACAGCGGGCAACTGGTGAAGCAGATACTGGATTTACTGAAAGAACAGGGATACACCATTGTCCGGCTGGACGAACTAAAATTTCAATAAAGAACCTAATTATGAATACATTAAAGAGGTCTGAAAGTAAATTATCATCTTCTCCAAAAGAAGAAAAGTTCTTCAGTGAAATACGAGAGATGTTACAGAATGCACGTCTTCAAACTTATACAACTGTCAATTCTATCATGACACAAACCTATTGGAAAATAGGGAAACGTATTGTAGAGCAAGAACAAGAAGGCAAAGAAAGGGCAGATTATGGTAGCTTTTTAATCAAAAACCTATCCATCGCTTTAACAAAAGAGTTTGGACAAGGACTTTCTGTAGCAAACCTATGGAACTTTCGTCAATTCTATCTTGTATTTCCTGAAGAGTCAATTCTCTACACAGTGTGTAGAGAATTGACTTGGTCACATATCCGATTGATAATGAGAATAGACAATGTCCTTGAAAGAGAATTCTATCTCAAAGAAAGCCATTCTCAAAACTGGTCGGTAAGGCTTCTGGAACGAAATATAAAAAGCAAATATTATCAAAGAATTATCTCTACTCAAGAAAATATCATCAACACCGTTACCACTTCCAATGCCATTACATATGATTTTATAAAAGATCCCTATATACTTGAGTTTCTTGGACTATCTGAAAACTCTAGTTACCATGAGTCTCAATTAGAAAATGAAATTGTTTCACACCTACAAAAGTTTTTACTCGAAATGGGGAAAGGGTTTTCTTTTGTCGCCCGCCAAATGCGCATTAGTACTGAAACCAATCATTTCTATCTTGACTTAGTCTTTTACAATTACATTCTTAAATGCTTTATTATTATAGATTTGAAAACCAATAAGCTCACTCATCAGGATATTGGGCAAATGGATATGTATGTACGAATGTTCGATGACTTAAAACGAGGAGAAGACGATAATCCTACGATCGGTATTATTCTTTGTACAGATAAAGATGAAACAATTGTCAAATATTCCGTATTAAATGAAAGCAAACAAATTTTTGCGTCCAAGTATAGAACTGTCTTGCCAACAGAAGAGGAACTTGAACGGGAATTAGTCCGTAATCAACGAATGTTAAAAGATAAAGTATGAAGATATCATTCATATACCTATTATTAAGTATCTTGTCCATTGTCTCTGCCCATGCGCAGGGCATGAAGAAGCTGACGCAACTTCAAGAATTTGAGAAACGCCTAGCAGAAGAAGCACAGACCGTACAATCTATCGAAAGTGATTTCACGCAAGTGAAATATCTCGACATATTCGACGAAAAAGTAACTTCCAAAGGGAAGTTCTACTACCAGAAGAGCAACAAAATCTGCATGGAATATTTCCGCCCGATGGATTATCTCATCGTGATAAACGGCAGTAAGCTCAAAATCGTTTCGGACGGTAAGAAAAACATTATGAACCTGAGCGCCAACAAGATGATGGGACAGATGCAGGATATGCTGACCGCCTGCATGATAGGCGACCTCTCCAAAATGTCGTCCAACTACCAACTGGCTTACTTTGAAGACGCACAATTCTATCTGGTCAAGATAAAGCCGGTCAATAAAGCCGTACAAGCCTATATCTCCGGAATAGAAATCTACCTGGACAAGAAAGATATGTCGGTACACAAACTCCGCCTGTCCGAAACAGCCACGAATTATACCGAATACGAATTCTATAACAAAAAGTTCAACTCCCTGAAGAATGAGACGAAGTTTGCGATTCGTTAGTCGGACGGTTCTGCTTTTCTTAGTGATGCAGTTATCGGTTTCCTGCTCTCCGCGCATAAGCGGGGAAAGCAGCATAGTGCCGCCTGCTATCGAACTGGCAAAAGGAGAAAGCTCGCAAAAGTATAATATCCAGTTGGACTTCATGAAGCATCACATGAGCGGCATGCTGATAGTACGCCGTATGCCCGACAATGAAATCCGGATAGTGGCGTCCACCTATTTCGGGCTAAGCCTTTTCGACTTCTCCCTTCAAGATGGCAAGTTCAATGTCAACAGTTGCATCGAACCCATGAAAAAAGAAAAGGTGCTGAAACTTCTGGAGATGGACTTCAAACGCCTGTTTCTAAGCGAGGAAAGCGTCCGTGCGAAGATATCCAAAGACGGTTCGACGGAAAAAAGAGCCAGTGGAAAGGGCTTCGGGAAATCTGTCTTATACATCACAGGCGATATTCCGGGCGACCCGGTACAAATAGAAATAAAGCATCCATGGATACGATTGACAATTCGCCTGGACAAACTATCTAAAGAGATTTAATATATGCTACTTGATAACTTCTATACGCTTCTCTCTTCCGAATCACCGGATTCAATCACCTGGACTATCCGGGTAAAACTGAATCCGGAGCACGCTATTTATCAGGGACACTTTCCGGAGCATCCGGTAGTTCCCGGAGTCTGTCTGCTGCAACTTATCAAAGAATGTGCAGAGGATATCCGCCGGCACAAGTTGCAATATACACAAGTGTCTTCATGCAAGTTCCTGTCAGTAGTCAATCCTACCAATACACCGTGCCTGTCAGTAACGTTGACCCTCAAAGAAATGGAAGAAGGCAAACTTCAGTTGCAGGCGGAAGGGACTGTAAAAGTGGAAGGAACCGTAGAAACAGAAGAAACCGCAGAAAACGAATGCTTTATCAAGCTGAAAGCCGTACTAACCTCAACTAAAATATGAAGGAGCCGCAAAGTACAGCCTACTGGCACGAGAAGTTGAAACAGTTGGGGATTATCGTTATTATCCCAAGTTACAACAACGGCAAGACACTGGCGGACGTCATAGAGAGTGTACGCTCCTATGCACCGGACATTCTCGTCGTCAATGACGGTTCGACGGACGAAACAGCCGGGATACTCAATCGGAAAGCCAACCTGCAAGTTATCACCCACCCCGCCAACCGGGGAAAAGGGGTAGCCTTGAAACATGGACTCTGCCATGCAAAGGCACAAGGCTTCCGCTATGCCATCACCATTGATTCGGACGGACAGCACTTCGCTTCGGATATCCCTTCGTTCATCGAAGCCATCGAAAAGGAACCGGATACCCTGCTGGTAGGTTCGCGCAACCTTGCTTCGGACAATATGCCGGGAAAGAATACTTTCGCCAATAAATTCTCCAACTTCTGGTTCACCCTCGAAACGGGAATCAAGTTGCAGGACACACAATCCGGTTACCGCCTGTATCCATTGCAACAGATGAACGTCGATAAATGGTATTATACCGCCAAATATGAATTTGAACTGGAAGCCCTCGTATTTGCGGCATGGGGAGATATCGCAGTCAAAAACATACCGGTACATGTCTATTATCCGCCACAAGAGGAGCGGGTTTCGCATTTCCGCCCGTTCCGTGATTTCACCCGTATCAGCATCCTGAATACGGTACTGGTATTTATCACTTTCTTGTGGATTATCCCCCGCAACTTTTTCCGCAAACTGACCTGGAAGAACTGCAAGCGTTTTTTCTCCGAACATGTCCTCCATTCGCCGGAATCCAACCTGCGAATTACGGCAGCCATTGTGCTCGGAGTATTCATGGGCATCGTTCCGGTGTGGGGATACCAAATGCTGATAACCCTGTTTTTGGCACATCTGCTCCGGCTGAACAAAGTCATCGCTATTGTAGCCGCCAACATCAGTATCCCCCCGATGATTCCATTTTTGCTGTACGGAAGTTACGCAACCGGATGCAAAGTGCTGGGCGAACCCGTCAACCTGCACTTAAATGAGCTCTCTTTCGCAAATGTAAAATCAGTCATAGAGCAATATTTGATAGGAAGTATTATCTTTGCAGTCGTTTGCAGCCTGGTAGCGGGAATCATTTCGTTCGCCCTGCTCACGACTTGTAGAAGAAAAAAGATATGACCCAGTTTTTTATCGGACTATATAATTATTTTGAAAGACACAAGATTCTGTTCTACCTGTCCCTCATCTGCTGTATCCTGTTCATGGGCTACTTTGCCCTGCAAGTGAAGTTTGAAGAGAACATCACCCAGTTCTTCCCCGACACCAAAGATTCACAGAATACCATCAAGGTGTTTGATAATCTCAAGATTAAGGACAAAATCATTGTCATGCTCTCCTCTGCGGATACGTGTAATGCCGTAGAACCGGATTCCCTAATTGAAGCAGCCGGACAACTGCAACAAGCTCTGACCGAAAAAGCAGGCGGGACACTGATAAAAAGTATCTTCGCACAAGTAGACCAGAATCTCGTCAGCGGAGCCACCGACTTCGTTTACGACCATCTCCCACTCTTCCTGACAGATACGGATTACCAGCGATTCGACTCCCTGCTGACGCAAAAGGGAATACACGCCGCCATGCAGAAGAATTATACCACCCTTCTTTCTCCTGCCGGCATTGCATTAAGAAGTTATATCCTCAGAGACCCGCTCGGACTTGGCAGTGAAGCCCTGAAACACTTACAGGATTTCCAGTTGGAAGCCAACTACGAAATCTACGACGAACATATCTTCTCCAAAGACGGTTCTACCTTATTGATGTTCATCACTCCGGTATTCAGCACAGGAAGCACCGGAAAGAATGACGAACTCGTCAGAATACTGGAAGAAGAACTCCGGCACGTACAAAGTAAGTCTCCTGTGATTCGGGCGGAATATTTCGGCGGTCCATCGGTAGGAGTCTACAATGCCCGGCAGATAAAAAAGGACACTATACTGACCTCTACTATCGCACTGCTCATCATCATTGTATTCATCTCATTCGTCTTCAAACGGAAGAGGTCGATACCTTTGATTATTACCCCTGTATTGTTTGGCGGACTGTTTGCCCTGTTCCTGATTTTCTTTATCAAAGGAAGCATTTCGGCTATTGCCGTAGGAGCCGGCTCGGCAGTGATGGGCATCGCACTCAGCTATTCCATCCATATGCTGGCGCATCAAAATCATGTTTCGACAGTACAACAACTGATTAAAGAAATCGCTTACCCGCTGACGGTAGGCAGTTTTACGACCATCGGAGCATTTCTGGGACTGATATTCACCAGTTCCGACCTGCTGCGCGACTTCGGTCTGTTCGCTTCCCTAGCACTGGTAGGCACCACTCTTTTCTGCCTGATTTACCTGCCTCATTTCCTAAAGGGACAGGCAGATGTGAAGCAAGGACGTGTATTACGTATCATAGAGAAAATAAACGCTTATTCTTTCGACAAGAATAAATGGCTGGTCGGGGGCATCGCCCTTGTCACCGTCATCTGCCTGTTTACCTCGCAGAAAGTAGGGTTCAACAACGATATGATGAGTCTCAACTACGAGCCTCAACATCTCAAACAATCGGAAGAGAAACTGCTGCACCTCTTCGACAGCCATGAAAAAACAGTCCTCTTTGTCAGCGTAGGCAAAGATATGGTCGGAGCTACTGAAACCTATGCAGCGACCAACCGGAAACTATCCACCCTGAAAGAACAAGGGCTGATTAAAGATTATGCTTCCGTCTCACAATTCCTTATCTCCCCGCAAGAACAGCAGAGACGCCTGAAGAAATGGGAAGATTACTGGACGAATGAGAGGAAAGAACAGGTTCGCAAGCATCTGGAAGCATCCGCTGCCGAATGCCGTTTCCGCCCCGGAAGTTTTGACGGCTTCTGTCAATGGCTCGCCCGGCCTTTCGGCGAATACCATTATTCTTCCCAAGAGGACGATTTATCCGGCAAACTATTGAATGAATGGCAGACATCGGCAGATTCCATAACGATGCTTATCAGCCAGATACGAATCAGCGAGACAAATAAAGAAGCGGTATATGCGCATTTCAACAAAGACCGGGATGTGGTTATCTTCGACCGTTCCTACTTTGCCAACAAATGGGTGTCCGCCATCAATGATGACTTCTACTTGATTCTGTATCTTTCTTCTTTCCTGATATTCTTTGCCTTGTGGTTCTCTTACGGGCGTATCGAACTTACGTTGATGAGTTTTCTCCCGATGCTGGTCAGTTGGGTGATTATCCTCGGGCTGATGGGAATCCTGGGGATTGAGTTCAATATCATTAATATCATCCTGTCTACCTTTATATTCGGTATCGGTGATGATTTCAGCATTTTCATCATGGACGGATTGCAGAACAAGTACCGCACAGGTCAGAAAGTACTGAACTCGCACAAAACAGCCATCTTCTTCTCTGCCTTCACTACAGTGGTCGGAATGGGTGCGCTCGTTTTCGCCAAGCATCCGGCCTTGCAATCCATTTCACTGATTTCCATACTTGGCATGATAGCAGTGGTATTGGTAGCCTATACCATCCAGCCGCTTATCTTCCGGTTCTTCATTGCAACCCCGGCATCCAAAGGGTTGCCGCCTTATACGCTTATCGGACTGCTACGAACCGTCGCACTTTTTCTGCTCTTCTTTATCGGATGTATCCTTCTCCGGATATTGATAGCCTTGCTCTATCTGGTTCCCGTACACAAGAGCAGTAAGCAGCATTTCGTCTGCCGCTTGATACAGATTACCTGCAAAGGGATTCTATTATTGGCTACCGCCGTCAAAAAGGAACATATCAACAAATCCAACGAACGGTTCGACCGTCCGGCCATTATCATTGCCAACCACCAGTCGTTTATTGATATTCTCGTGTTGCTGTCCCTTTCGTCCAAAGTCCTGATGATGACCAATCACTGGGTATGGCACTCCCCTTTCTTCGGAGCCATCATCCGCTATGCCGATTTCTATTATATAGGTGAAGGATACGAGCAATATATAGAACGGATGAAGAAAAAGGTGGAAGAGGGTTATTCCATAGCTGTCTTCCCCGAAGGCACACGTACCTATAACGGAAAGATGAAGCGTTTTCACAAAGGGGCATTTTATCTGGCGGAAACGCTGCAACTGGATATTCTCCCGATTCTGTTATACGGCAACGACAAGATTATCGCCAAAGCGCAGCCTTTCAATGTCCGCAAAGGAATCATCTACACGGAGATACTTCCGCGCATACCCGTAGGTGACCCGTCTTTCGGAACTACCTATCAGGAACGTACCAAACGCATATCCACCTATATGAAACTGGAATATGCGCGTATCTGCCGGGAAAAGAATACGACGGACAACCCCGCTTTTTATGAGGCGCTTATCCAGAACTATATCTACAAAGGCCCTATCGTGGAATGGTATATCCGTATCAAGGTGAAAATGGAAAGAAATTACCGGTTGTTCAACCGGCTGATTCCCACTCAGGGGCAAATCACAGACATAGGCTGCGGATTCGGCCCGTTATGCTATATGCTGCACCTACTGTCCGAAGACCGGGATATTCTGGGCATCGACTATGACGAGGACAAGATAGCCGTAGCACAACACGGATGGTTGCGCGGCGACCGCCTTCAGTTCAGGCACGGCAACGCACTTGAATATCCGTTGCCGGAAAGCGATGTGTTTATCCTGAACGATATATTGCACTATATGAGTTATGAACATCAACGGTCATTGCTGTTGAAATGTGCCGACCGGCTACGCCCGCAAGGAATGATGATTGTACGTGACGGAAACTCCGCCAACACTTCCAAGCACCGCCTGACCCGTTTCACAGAGCTACTGTCCACACGCATCTTCAAATTCAACCGGACTGCCGAAGAGCTGTCCTTCACCACGGAAGCCCAACTACGGGAGATAGCGGCAACCTGCGGAATGAACGTCGAAATCATACCCAACGACAAATATACATCAAACACCATTTATATATTCAGAAAACCGGACTGGCATGAGTAAATATGACATTATCATCATCGGAAGCGGACTGGGCGGACTGGAATGCGGAGCGATTCTCAGCAAAGAGGGATTCAACGTATGCGTAATAGAGAAAAATACGCAGTTCGGGGGATGCTTCCAGACGTATCAGCGAAAAGGACATTTGCTTGATACAGGCATTCATTATGTAGGAAGCCTGGATGAAGGACAGGTGATGAACCAGTATTTCCGCTATTTCGGCATTATGGACAAGCTAAAAGTAAAGCGGTTGGACGCCGAAGCTTTCGATACGATTCACTACAAAGGGCAGGCATATGATTACGCAATGGGATACCCGCAATTTATCGAGACGCTCCACCGGTCTTTCCCTCACGAGAAAGAGAACCTGAAACGCTATGCCGAACAGCTTCAAGCGGTAGGAAACCTAATTAGCGTAGACCATCTGAAACAAGGTGTCATTGCGCTCGAAGGCATGAAATATTTCTGCACTTCCGCTGCCGGACTGATTGCCGACATCACTCACGACCATACGCTGCAAAATGTATTGGCAGGTTCCGCTTTGCTCTATGGTGGTCTGAAAGACGTTTCCACCTTCTATCAGCATGCCATGATTAACCACTCCTACATTGAAGGCGCCTACCGTTTTGTAGACGGAAGCATGCAGGTCAGTCTGGAACTGATTAACGTAATCCGGGCCAATGGCGGTACGGTTCTCAACAACAGTGAAGCAACCCGCATCATCGTTGAGAACGAGAAAGTGCAGGGAGTCATTGTCAACGGTGAAGAACGGCTGGAAAGCGATTATGTCATATCGAATATACACCCCAAACGGACATTGGAAATACTGGACAAGAACCGCAGCATTAAGAATGCCTTTATCTCCCGAATCCGTTCGCTCGACAACACGTATGGCATCTTCACGCTTTATCTGGTAATGAAAAAGAAAAGTACTCCGTACCAGAACCGCAACATCTATCTGCATGGAAATAATAAAGTGTGGTATGACAAGTTGCTCTATCCGGGACGAACCACCAACTGCATGATTTCGATGCAAGCCTCTTCCGAAGACAGCCAATATGCCAGTGTCATCTCTATCCTTACACCGATGTATATGGATGAATTGTCTGCATGGAAGGACTCCTCTCCCGAACACCGCGGCGAAAGCTACCAATCCTTCAAGAAAGAGAAAGCGGAACAAATACTCCGTTTCCTTCGAAGACAGGGCTTCGATTTCTCTGAAAACATAGAGGAACTATTCACCACTACTCCGTTGAGTTATCGTGACTACACAGGCACGGTAGACGGCTCCGCATACGGAATCATCAAAGACTATAAATGCCCGCAAATCGGTTTTGTATCTACACGAAGCCGGTTGGGGAATCTCTTTTTCACAGGTCAAAACCTGAATGTGCACGGCGCACTAGGCGTAACATTGACAGCCATGCTTACTTGCACCGAATTTGTAGGACAGGAATATTTAGCTAAAAAAGTAGGAAATGCATAAAGTAATCAAACGAACCATCAAATATACGGGCGGCATTCTCTTGTTGCTCGTCATCTTATTAATAGGCGGAATCAGTTATCTCTACTTTTCAGCGGATATGATGACACCCTCCAAAAAACCTTATATAATCCTGAGAGAAGTGCCTTATGCAGATACTATTGCTCTGGTTCCGGCAGAAGTGCTCTACAAGGATACTCTCGACCTTCGATATTATGCCGATAACTTTATGCGACACAGCGAAAGCGGATTGTGGGAATTGTTCGTGAGAGGCGATGCCCTTAAAAGGGGGGATGCCATCGGCAAACTGTCTGCCGATTTACTTCACCATCAGGAGAAAGTATTCGTTGACCAGATTCGTGAGATTATACCTTCGGACAGTTATCTGAAATTTCTGCGGTTCTTCATTGTACTGTTCAACCGTAATTTAGGTGAGAACGTCCCTGAAGAATATCGGGAAGAGATTTATGGAATCTCATTATCGTGCACCCACGACTACGACTTTATCGGCACTCCTTACGAACGCCAGTTGAATTACCATGCGGCACACGACTTGGGACATGCCATGCAGGACTATATGTTAGTGGGATGCAGCTCGTTCGCCACTTGGGGAACTCAAAGTGCGGACTCGTCGTTGCTTATAGGGCGCAACTTCGATTTCTATGTCGGGGACGCCTTTGCAGAAAACAAACTGGTCACCTTCTGCGCACCATCCAAAGGGTATAAATTCGCTTCCATCGGATGGCCGGGCATGATAGGAGTATTGTCCGGCATGAACGAAGCCGGGCTTACCGTAACCATCAACGCGGCAAAGTCCGCCATGCCGACAAGTTCCGCTACTCCCATCTCCATCCTTACCCGGGAAATCCTGCAATATGCGTCGACTATCGACGAAGCCCTTGCCATCGCCCAAAAGCGGAAAACTTTTGTCTCCGAATCTATCCTGATAGGCTCCGCCAAAGACGGCAGGGCAGCTATCATCGAGAAGTCGCCGGAAAAGACCGTTCTCTTCAACGGAAAGGAAAAAGACAGGATTATCTGCACCAATCATTACCAATCGGAAGCATTCGCCAAGGACGAACGGAACATGGAAAACATACGTACTTCCGACAGTCCTTACCGCTATGCACGTCTGGAAGAACTGATTAGCGAGAACCAACCGATAAATCCGGTGAAAGCCGCTTCTATCCTGCGCAACCGCAAAGGGCGGCAAAACGCCGACCTGGGACTGGCAAACGAAATGGCTATCAACCAGTTTATCGCCCACCACTCCGTCATCTTCCAACCGGAGAAGCAGTTGATGTGGGTATCCACCTCTCCGTGGCAATGCGGCAAGTACGTAGCTTACGACTTGAACCGGATATTCAAAAAAGCCATCGCTCTCCGGGCTGAGATATACATTCCGGAACTGACCATTCCCGCAGATGAATTCATGCAGGAATCGGAATTCGAGCAACTCCTTACTTACAAAAAGCTTACTCCGCTACTACTGAAAAAGATAAAGGCAAAGGAGAAAGTGGAAGACAGCCTGCTCAAGGAATACGAAGCGTCCAACCCTTCTTTCTATTATGTATACGAAGTACTGGGCAATTATTACGAAGCTATCCGGCAGCCTCAACAAGCCGTCGGCTATTGGAAGAAGGCACTGACCAAACCGATTCCCAAACTACAAGAAAAAGAACGTATCCAACAGAAAATACAAAAACACTCTTAAGATGGAAAAGAATCCCGACATTCAGTTCCGTTCACCGGAAGAAATAAAATGCTATCAGGAAGAACAGCTAGCTGAAGCGTTAGCCTATCTGCAAGCACATTCCAAGTTCTATCAACAGATGTTCGAGGAACATCACATTGATATCAACCGGATTCGGAAGATAGAAGACCTGCAACAAATCCCCGTCACCACGAAGACGGATTTGCAACTTCATAATGAAGATTTCATCTGCGTAGGCAAAGAAGAAATCATCGACTACGTGACGACTTCCGGCACATTAGGCGACCCGGTGACTTTCGTCCTCACTTCCGAAGACCTCGACCGCTTATCCTACAATGAGTTTCTATCTTTCACCACCACCGGATGCACCAGGCAGGATATCCTGCAACTGATGACTACCATCGACCGCCGCTTCATGGCAGGACTGGCGTATTATATGGGTGCGCGCGAACTCGGTATGGGAGTTATCCGTGTAGGCAACGGTATCCCTGAGCTACAATGGGATACGATTCGCCGGATACAGCCCACTTGCGGAATGGTGGTTCCCTCTTTCCTTATCAAACTGATAGAGTTCGCCGAGAAAAACCATATCGATTATAATGCCTGTTCCATGCAGAAATGTATCTGTATCGGTGAAGCTTTGCGCAACCAAGAGTTCCAGTTGAATACGCTCGGACAGAAAATACATGATAAATGGCCTGCCCTGCAACTGTATTCCACATATGCTTCCACCGAAATGCAGTCATCCTTCACCGAGTGCAGCGAATTTCACGGCGGACATCTACAACCGGAACTTATCATCGTCGAGTTTCTGGATGATAATAACCAGCCTGTTGCCGAGGGAGAAGCAGGCGAAGTGACCATTACGACATTGGGTGTCAAAGGGATGCCGTTGCTCCGCTTCAAGACGGGTGATATCTGCTACCATCACACCTCGCCTTGTGCCTGCGGACGAAACACAATCCGCCTGAGTTCCATCCTCGGTCGGAAAGGGCAAATGATAAAATACAAAGGCACGACGTTATATCCGCCCGCATTATTCGATATTCTGGACAATATTCCTTTGGTGAAGAACTACATTATAGAGGTCTACACCAATGAACTGGGTACGGATGAGATTCTGATTCGCATCGGAAGCGAGAACCGCAGCGAGAGTTTTGCCAAGGAGATAAAAGACCTGTTCCGCTCGAAAGTCAGAGTGGCGCCAAGCATCAATTTCGAGTCGGCGGAATATATCGCCAAGATACAAATGCCACCCATGAGTCGAAAAGCGATTAAATTCATTGATTTACGATAATTTTTTTCTACTTTTGGGAATCGATAACAATATACATAATTCACTTTAACATTAACGTATATGAAAAAACTTATTCTATTCTTGTTCTTAAGCACAAGCCTGTTCTGTTTCGGACAAGGCAAGAGTGCATTGAAAGATGTTCAGTCTATCAAATTCTATGGCGTAGACTATTCTCAGGTCAAAGTTTTCGGTGCGGACGAATCACCGCTACAATTCAAAGATGCTTTCAGACGTATCAATGAACTGTTTATCACGGAAGCAAAGAAGTATAATGTAGGCAAACAGTTGAAAAAAGAGGTGACGGAAATTTCACTGGACGCTGTCAATCAGGTAAATCGTAATATTAACGAGTCCGAACTGATGACTACTAAAACAGAGTATAGTCTCGACAAAGAACAAATCAAGACAGCTATCGAAGCACTGCCCATTCAGAAAACGCCCGGCGTAGGCATGGTATTTGTCGCACAATTCTTGGACAAGTCCAAAAACAGAGGTACATATGAAGTCGTATTCTTCAATACCGAAACTAAAGAAATCATCGAGGAATGGATTACAGAAGGAAAAGCCGGTGGCTTCGGTTTGCGTAACTACTGGGCCGGTTCCATCCATAGCGCACTCAAGAAATTATAAACAAATAAAAATAGAATTATGAGAAAACTACTATTACTATTGACTTTATTACTGAGTATCAGTACTTATGTTGCAGCTCAAAACTACACAGAAGTTGTATATCTGAAAAACGGAAGTGTTATCAAAGGAGTTATCATTGAGCAAGTGCCCAATGTTTCTTTAAAGATTAAGACTAACGACGGCAGCCTCATCATCTGCCAAATGAATGAGGTGGAGAAAATCACTAAAGAAGAAAGATACACACGGGATTACCGCAAGGATGCCAACAATCGCAAAGCAGCAAGAAATACATTAAGAGGTTATAAAGGTTTTGTCGACTTTGCATATATCGGTGATGTCAGTGACTACAATGCATCTAAAGTGGAGTTATCAACTACACATGGTTATCAATTCAACAATTACTTCTTTGTAGGTGGTGGTGTTGCTCTTAATTATTACACTGATGCAGATCTTGTCGCAGCGCCAATTTACGCAAACTTCCGAGCCAATTTTATTAATAAAAGAATTACACCGTTTGCCGATATAAAAAGTGGATATTCTGTTGGAGATATAGAAGGAGTATATGCTTCGGTAGGAATCGGGGTGCGCTTCTCTTTAAAAGGGAAAAAGGCCTTAAATCTAGCCCTTATGTATAACTATCAAGACTATGATACAACAGCAGATTATAGTTATAGCTACGGTGGACATTATTACCATTCTAGTTGGGATGAAACATGGGACTTACAAGGAGTAGGAGTAAGATTTGGATTTGAGTTCTAATTAACGACAAATTCAATAAATATCATTCAAATAACAAGCCAAACAAAAGCATGAAAAAGAGAATAACAATAATTCTACTATTAAGTTGCTTTACTATCCTTTCATTTGCACAAAGCATTGTTATGACTTCCGGCTCTATTGATTTCATTAAAGACCAGAAGACTATTGACTTTTCTTTCTCTTATGAAGAGATGTTAGTAGGCAAGCTAACCGAAAAAGAATATGTAGATAAGAAAGTGTCCGAGTATAACAAGAAAGAAGAGGGCAAAGGCGACCAATGGAAAGAAGCCTGGTATGGCGACCGTAAAGAGCGATTTGAACCAAAATTCCTTGAATTATTCGACAAGTATATGAGTGAGGTAGGTATCACATCAGGTACAGAAGGAGCACAATATCGAATTGAAATCAATACGGACTTCACAGAACCCGGCTGGAATGTAGGTGTCATGCGACAAAATGCCTCAGTCGACTTAAGTTGCAAAGTGAAGAATATTGAAACAGGTGAGCAAGTAGCCTCTATCCGAATACGCAATGCCTCAGCCAATAACTTTTGGGGTACTGATTTTACTTCCGGATATCGCATTCAGGAAACGTATGCCAAAGCAGGAAGAGAACTTGCCAAGTTCCTCATTAAGAAGGCAAAGTTGCGTAAAATAAAAAACTAAAGCCATATATTGCTTTCGGATATTACAATAATGAAAAAGCGAAGTTTCCCTGGAAGCCTCGCTTTTTTTATTTCTCAATACATTAGCAATCAATTAGGGTAATTACACCAAAAGTTTGTTTCTTTTCTTGCGGTTTCATTCAAAACTGATACGGTTATGAAGTAATTTCGAACTTGTGCAAATTTGTCGTTAATACTGAATGAATTTATGATTGATGATGCATGATTTTATTCGTCTGACAATTGTTGCTTTTTCGTCTGACAGTTGTCAGACGGAAGAATAACAGTTGTCAGACGAAAGTTCAACAACTGTCAGACGAATAAATTTATATATAACGGGGATTAAATCATTGCATACTGCCAATCTAATTTTAGAAAAACTAAGATTAGTTCATTTCCGTACCGTTTTTCTCTAATTCAAATACTGCCTCACATTCTTGATTGATAAGCCTCTCCCTATTTGATAAGAAACAACTTCCGCAGCACATTAGCCATATCCGTATTGTCTCTCCTGCCCGAATAAAGAACAGCCTGCTTGCCTATCGCATACAATGGCACGGGTGCTCCCGTATGAGTTTTAGTTGTCCATCCCAATGATGCCTTCTTATCCAGCAAGGCAATAGCAGCCACCGCTAAAGGCTCATCTTTCGCGTAAAGGCTGACCACATCTTTCGACTTCTTCTTCAAGAAAGACTCTTCGTAGCAAACCAATAATTCCAGTTCTTCACGCGGAGTAATCTTAATTTGTTCCCAAAAGCCCAGGTTCTTTTTCAAGAACGCTTTCATGTCTTCCCACGAAGGAATCACCTTTCCGCTTTTCATTTCACGCATAGCAGCAGTCAATGCTTCTTGTGAACACTTCTGATATTGGAGCAAGTCAATATTCAAGTTCATATCAGAGTTGCCCAGTCCAAGACCGCCCGTTTCGTGGTCGGCAGTCACTAATATCAATGTCTCGTTCGGATGCTTTTTGTAGAAATCATAAGCCAGGCGGATACATTGGTCAAAATCAATGGTTTCTTTCACAACAGCGCCACCGTCGTGGGCATGGGCCGCCCAATCTATTTTTCCACCTTCTACCATCATAAAGAAACCTCTCTTCGCGGTTTCCTGAAAATTAGCAAGGCAGGCTTTTGTCAAGTCAGGCAAACTCAAGTCTTTGCCGGAACGGTCCATCGCATATTTCAGGCTTTTGCTCACTGTATCGGTTGGGAAGAGGAGAATTTTATCCTTTGCAGCAGCACGGTTATAAGCGTCCATTCCACGAAACATCGTATAGCCTTTCTGATTGAACAGGTCGTAAAGGCAAGGTGCCGAAGGGTTACGCTTGCTGCGAGGTTCGAGCAATCCCGCTCCGCCGAAGAAATCGAAACCGGAATTGGCGGCATCCACTCCTATTTCGTAATACATGGAACGGTCGGGCTGTGAAGCATAGAATCCACCGGGGGTAGCGTGGTCGATAGAGGCAGAGGTGATTATTCCTATTTTATAACCTTTATCTTTCAGTTGGCGTGCCAGGGATTTTAACCCATGCTTCTTTTCCGCATCCATTCCGATTACATAGTTCGTTGTTTTTTCTCCGGTTGCCAAAGCGGTAGCCGCGGCGGATGAACACGTAATCAAATGAGAAGCCGAGCGCGTGCATACTTGAGTCATCACAGGGAAAGTGGGGAATAACAGCGAACGTTCGCCCGTATCTGTTCCTACTTTCTCTGCATAAATTTGGGTTGCTTCCACATGGTTGAATCCCATGCCGTCACCGATAAACAAGAAGATATATTTGGGGACTTGTGCTCCGTTTACAACGACACTACACAGTAATAATAGCCCGAACAGGGACAATCTTAAAAGTTTCTTCATTTCATTTTCCATTTTATTCGCAGCTTCAAGCCGTGCGATAGCTAATAAATAATAAGGTTATTCATAAATATAAATGATGTTGGGCACTCCGCGTTCTCCGGCATGGTCGAAACGTTTATTATCACAAGGATAATTGACGACACCATTCTCCGGTGCTCCCGACAGCCATAATGTTGTGGAACCGCCACCGTCCAGATTCAACGCATCCTTACCGCCTAATACCCGAAGCAAGTGTGCCAGTTCGGGGATATTCACCCCTTCGGCACGCCCCGGAAAACGTCCGTTCACCGTGACGAGCAGTATTTTTCCGTCCTTCGTCATGCAAACAGCACTACGGGGATGCTTGGTCCGGACAAAGTCCCTTCCACACAAGCTCCAGTCGCATACCCGACCGTCCTTTAATAATAACGGGCCGGATGCCAATACTGTACCCACCTTTCTCTTATATTTTTTTTCTATCTGTCTGTTCCAGGGAATCAACTTCATCTTTCCTTTCCGTTCATAAATGGCTCCCGTGACACGCAGTTTAAACTCGTTTATCGTTGTCGTATCAATCACTTGCCTGTCCGTTTTCAGAAAACAGACAGAATTTCCATGCTTCATATCAAAGTAAGAGCCGTTGATTGCCGCAAGCGCATGATGTTCGGAAGCTATCCGGCTTGTCTTCTTCATACCGTCCGATAGGGCAATGCCCGCTTTCATCCCTTTGCCGGGGTCAATCTCTATCAGGTTGATAACTTGGGGACACTGATAGAGCTGAGGTATAGACGCACTCTTATGGATTATTCCTTTTTGAGAATGTGCTATCTCCCATTGTGCAGAAACGATTGCCAAAGAATCTGATACGGTCTGTCCTTTCAATGTTCCGACGGAACAGAGGACTAAGACAAAGATAACGAAGTATTTTCTCATTGTAAACAGACAGATAAATGTGTTAAGTTAATAAATTAATCAAGTTATCTTATTCAGTAAGACTATTCCCTTGCATTATCCAAGCAGCTTTCCGGGTTGCATATTGCGACCATGCCTTGATATCCGCAGGTATCTGTCCACTCAACTGATTATCATTCACTCGGAATATACCGGTCGAACCACTCTTCTCGATTACTGTTCCATATCCGTAAGGAATACTTCCACTGAATCCGTTGGTATAAATCATAAACTCTTTCAGGCTCTTCCAAGTGGTCGGTTTATTATTTCCGTCTAGTGGAATAACCGGAAGCGGCCCGCTCAAATTATTGCAATATGCCTTTATTGTCACCATACCGGGGATATTTATCAACATATCCAGATTACCGGTAAACGTGTTGTTAAATCCGGCCGGAGTGGCAGTTGGATGATTTGAGATGTTAAAGCTAGTCAATAATTCACATTCTCCCAAAGATTCCGGCAAGTTTCCGCTTGCAGCAGATTCTATTATCCATAAAGTGGTCAATTGGGACAGTTGCCCTATTTCCTCAGGAATACCTGCTAACTTCTGATGTTTGAACTTTATGCTTCTCAGTTCCGACAAGTTGCATAAGGGGATAATATCTCCTTCGATATTATTCGGAGACTGAATGTCAATCTCAACTACCCTCTTATTCTCAAACTTCAATCCGAACCAGTTTGTCGGGTTAGTTTCCAGTGGAGCGTCAAAATTCCATTTCTTCGTCCAGTTATCCCCATTCGCATTTTCGTAGAACATTCTCAGATAATCAATATCTCCCAAAGGTTTCTTATCCTGCGTTACTGTCAGTACATCGGTAACCCCATTCGAACCTTTCAGGTACAATGAGGCGGTACGTCCCTCGTCTATATCCGTATAAGGGTCAATCGCCAATTTCAGTTCCGATTCATTGACAACGCCCGGAGTAATTGCCGCCCCGTCGGTTACGTGTATCCAGTTGCATCCTTCGGACAATTCGTATGTGTAAGTAACCATTGTCGAGAAAGGTATTACTTCTTCCGCACTGCCTTCCGCTCCTACTTTCAGTGCACGTTTTTTCAAAGCGATGCCCACTCCTTCCTGTACCACTTTCAGCTTTGTTTCGGCACCTTCGATAATCCAGCCTGCAATTTCCGCTTCGCGGGGAGCAACATTCGCATTCTTGGATACTGATATTCTGAAACTTCCCGTACCCATCCCGTTCGACGAGAGCAAGTCAATCCAGGTGGCGGAAGTCTTCACACGCCAAGGCAGGTTGGATTCAATATCCACCGTATATTCCTTTTCTTCCAACGGAAGATTCAGTGTTCCGTCCGCAAACTTCAAATCCGGTTCGGGCATTGTACGTCCCGTATCATCCGTAAAGTCCTGACAGCTTGCCATACCCATCAGCAAGGACAGGCAACAGATGATTCCCCGAAGACCTTGCCGGCAACTATACATTCTATTATTTCGTATCATAATGATTCAACTATTAAGATTCAAACAATTAATTATCTGTCACGACCAACAACCCGTTGGCTACCGCTCTTTCGACACCGCCATTATCATAAGGCCAGTTGCGGATAGCAAAACGGTTCTCTTCAAATCCCGCCTTCGAGCGGATAATGAAAGTAGACGAACCACCGCCGTCCAGGTTGATAGCGTCCTTTGCTCCCAATGCTTTCATGACAACTCCCATTTCAGCATACCTCATGCCATTGGAGTACCAAAAGTTACGTCCGTCGGCAACCAAAATATAAACGACATTATTGTCTGTCACGCCGATAGCCGTCCGGGGTTCCAGTGCTGTCGATGTCTGAGGAAGCACATTCCCGTTCGTCATCAAACGCACGCGGCCGCCTACCGCTTCCTGAATCTCATCCTTATAGGTATCATATTCGTCATACGAGCCAATCACCGCCTTCTTATCCTTCGTGACGGCAAAGAAGGTACATACATTATCGGTCATCGTATTCTTCAGACATACTCCATCCCGGTAGTAAATGCCTTGCGGTGTTCCGTCCGTAGCAAAGAAATCACCATTCACGGCAGCCAGTACACGGCTTCCCTGTTTGTCGTGTGCCAATGCCTGCAACGTCATTTGTTGTTTAGTTTTCAGCTTGCCTTCGTCTTTGGGAGACGAAGCCTTCATCGTCAGGTGCGTGTCTTTCAAATCGACTTCCAGTACAAACATCTTTACTGCCATACCTGTGGCAGAAAGAATTTCCATCTCCAAAGCCTTTACACCCGGAGCCAGCGTATAAGTAGTGTCCGAGAAATATTGTCCGACGTATCCGTCACTCCCCGCAATAATCTTCTGTCCCAACTCCGTTTTCGCGCCCTCGGTGGAATAGACGGTCAGGTCCTCATCATTATTGCATCCCGTCCATAGCAGACACCCTAAAAGAAGCAGAGCGGAATCATATATCAGTTTTTTCATCATTTTGTCTCTTTAATAAGTATAAATACAATCATTATCAATATCCGGGATTCGGTTCAAGGTTCGGATTCGAAATCATTTCCTTGCCCGGTATAGGCAATACCAACTGGTAATCTTTCAGTCCGAGCATTGTCTTTGCCTTATTCGTACGTATGAGGTCATAATATCTGAAACCTTCAGCAAGCAGTTCCTTCCGGCGTTCGTCCAGGATATATTCAATAAATTCGTCTTCGTCTTTCGGATTTACGGCATCCAACCCGCGTTCTTTCCGCAAGTCGTTCAGCCGTCCCAAGCCCTTGGAGAGTCCTTGCGCTTCCGCACTTATCAGGTACATTTCGGCCAGGCGGCTCATTACTACGGGGTCAGTACCGGTCTGTCCGCTCGGATATTTATTGATGCAAGGTTCGGCTCCCACATTAATAATGGAAACTTCTTTCCGTTTATCCTTGTCGTCATACATATTCATCACGTCGTTAGTGGGACGATAGACATAGCTGCCATGATTGGGATGGGCATACGTATAGAATAAGGTGGAAATGGTGATATTCGATTCTTCAGCCAGACATTGGAAAGAAAAAATAACTTCCGTGTTGGTCTTTCCCCGGAATATCTTGTCGAAACTATCCAGTTTGTATTTTCCATCCTTTATCAGACCTTCCGCCAGTGCAGCCGCTTCCGTCTTTTTACCACGTTCGAGCATTACACGGGCTTTCAGTGCAAGGGCGGCATCGCGGGATACATAGTAACAACTGGAAGAAGTACCCAGAAAAGCAAGGGCTGTTTCAAGTTCTTCCTCAATAAATATCCAGACAGCTTCTTCCGAATCACGGAAAGGCTTGTCCATTGTATTCACTCTTTGGATAGGCACACCACCCCAGCGTGTCACCAGTGAATGATAGATATATGCCCTGAAATAATGCGCTTCTCCGATAATCAGGTTACGCAGGTCGGATTCGGGAAGGTCTTCTACGATGGAGATAACATTATTCACTTGATATAACGCATTATAATAGCCGTTCCAACTATTAGCGACTATTGAATTCAGTGAAGAAAGTACAGAGTTTATCAAGTCCCTTGCATTTCCTGTACTTTGAGTCAAATCTCCGCCCAATATATCAAAGGTGATGTATGACTCGCGTGCCGGAGAGTTTTGCACTTTATTGTACATTCCCATGCGTAAAGCCGATAAATCTTTTGGCGTCACACTTCCCGGCGATACGGCAGAATGAGATTCAATATCCAGCATACCGCTGCATGAAGTCCACAACAAACATCCGAGAAATATATAAATAATCTTTTTCATCATTGTGAGCGTTTATGATTAGAAACTAAGGTTTATTCCGAAATTGACCGAACGGGAAGGCGGCACTCCATACAAATCGACGCCAAAGTATTGCGGGTCCATGTTCTTACTCACTTCAGGGTCCCAACCGGAGTATTTGGAGAACAGCAACAGGTTGTCCCCTTGCACATAAAGGCGCAGACCTTTCAACCGAATCTTTTGTAACATTACCTGCGGGAATGTATAGCTGAACGTGAGAGAACGCAGGCGGATGAAAGAGCCGTCTTCAAGGAAACGGGTGGAGTTTTTGCTGTTATGCCCACACAGCGTATTGACTGCACGCGGATATTTATTAGAACTTCCCGGAGCCGTCCAACGATTCTTGGCGACATCTTCCGTAATAGCCATGCGGTATCCGGGACGGGTCGCGGTAACCGCCCATTCGGCATACACATCATTTCCGTACATATACGTAAAGAACACATCCAGTTGGAAACCTTTGTATTTGAAAGTATTGTTCCATCCACCGAAGAAATCGGGATTGGAAGAACCGGTCAGTACACGGTCGTTATCATTGATAATACCATTATTATCCACGTCATGATATTTCACGTCACCGGCACGTACACCCAGGTCATACAACGGTTGCGGCACTTCACCGTCATATTGGTAGAGTCCGTCCATCCGGAACAGGTAGAAAGCTCCCAGTTCCGCACCTACTTTCAAGGCACGGTTAGCACCTATCGGAAGCAAGTCGTCTCCCAGCAGTTTAGTCAGTTTGTTCTTGTTGTGGGAGATGTTGAAAGAGGAAGTCCAGTTGACTTTCCCTATATTCAGATGGCCGTTGATGGAAAATTCCACACCGTAGTTCCGCATGGAACCGATATTGCTGGTGATACTGGTGAAACCGCTTGTTCCGTGCAAAGGCATTGAATAAAGAAGATTGTTCGTATTCTTCAGATAAATATCGGCAATCATATTCAGCTTGCCGTTCCAAAAGCCCAGGTCGAAACCGAAGTCGTACTGGTCGGCAGTTTCCCATGTCAGTTTGTTGTTTCCCATGCTGGTGACAGCCATACCGCTATTATTGCCGTAGTTGATGCCGCCGGACATCAACGGTTGCCAGGCATAGTTGCCGATTCCATCCTGATTTCCGGTCTTGCCATAACTCAAGCGGAACTTCAAGTCTGTTTGAGGGAATTTCCAGAAAGATTCTTTTGATACATTCCAACCTAAAGAGACAGAGGGGAAATACCCGTAACGGTCGGAAGGGGCAAAACGGGATGAACCGTCTGAACGCATGGTCACATTCAAGATGTAACGGTCTAAATAAGACAGGTTGATACGTCCGAAGTAAGACTCCATGGCAAACTCGGAGATACCACCCGAAGCATTATAGATTTCGGAAGCCGTGCCGACCGTATCGAATACCGGAGAAGGAAAACCGCGTCCGTCGATAGAAGACGTACGGGTGGACATCTTCTGGAAAGAATGTCCCAACATCAAACCCGCTTCAAAATCGCCGAACTTATCATTATAGTTGAATACATTCTCAATCAATAAGTTCTTCACCAAGCGGTTGTACTCAACAATACGTCCGCCACCCGCTCCATAAGGATGATTCTCATTGTAGTACACATAGTCATACGTATATCCGATGTCGGTGCTGACTGAGTTTTTCAAACTGAACTTCTTGTATTTCAAGTCTGCATTGAACGTTCCTAAATAACGGTAGGTATCAATATAGGATACTTCTTCATTCAGAATCTGAAGCGGATTGTGCCGTGCCAGTTCGTCGGTTCCACCTAAGTAATAGTCACCGTTCGGTTTGTACGGACGGTCGAAAGGGCGTTGCTCTACGGCACGGGCTACGATGGTAGAACCGATATTGGCGCCCGGCACACGGTTGTTCTTCAGATAATTACCGCTGACATTGGCGCCTACTTCCAACCAGGAAGTCATTTCATGACTAATCTTCGCTTTTAGGTTGATTTTGGTTATATCATTGGTCTTGATTATACCTTCCTGATAATTGTAGTTGGCTCCAACATAGAACTTGGTTTTCTTGCTTCCGCCGGAGAAGGATAAGTCCACATTGTAAGAATGTCCCACCTGAGTAATCAAATCCAGCCAATCCGTATCGGGCAATCCCTGGAAAGGGTTGGAGATAGGAACCACATAGCCTGCAGAACCTACGGTATAGCCATTCTGACGATTATAACGTTCGACTCCATCGTTGTAGGTTTCTACATACAAATCGGAATCCGCATATTTGATGCGTCCCTTATTGGCGAATTTGGAGATTCCCGTACTGACATTCAAACGAATATCCGAACGACCTTCCTTACCGGATTTGGTTGTAATCACCACCACGCCATTCGTTGCCCGCGAACCGTAAATAGCTGCCGAAGCGGCATCTTTCAAAACTTCGATAGATTCGATGTCCGTCAGATTCAATACTGCCATCGAACTCAAATCTTCACCCATATTGAATAAGGAAGCGTTACTGTTGAGGATGGGTATTCCGTCCACCACATACAGAGGTTCGTTGCTGGCACTCAAAGAAGCGGCACCGCGGATACTCATTCGTTCGGAACTTCCCAGGTTGCCGGAACCGGTCGATACCGTGACACCCGCTACACGTCCCTGTAGCAATTCACTCGGTGTCAACACCGGACGCATATTCGATTCTGTCGGTTTGAAAGAACTGATTGCATTGGTCACCAATGCCTTTCGCTGTGTTCCATATCCCACTACGACGACTTCATTCAATGCTTTTGAATCTTCGTCCAACGTCACATTGATGGTCTGTTGTGTCTTCACCGGATATTCCATGCTCTTATATCCGAGGAATGAAAAGACCAAGACAGCATTATCGGGAACTTCAAGACTGTATTTACCATTTATATCAGTAATTGTACCGATGGTAGTACCCTTAACCGACACATTGCATCCTACAATGACTTCGCCCGAATATTCCTTCACCAAGCCGGTTATTCTTTTCTTGTGCTGCACAGAGCTTTGCACTTCAGCTTGTTTTTTCGTAAGGATGATGTGTTTCCCTTCCATCGTATAGGAGAACTCCGTACCTTTCAATGCATCCAGCAGCAGACTTGCCACTGTCCCATTCTGAGTGGAAATGGTTACTTTCCGTTTCAGACTAACTTCACGTTCATTGTAAATAAACAAATAGTCTGTTTGCTTTTCAATCTGCCTGATGATTTCGGCGAATGTTGCGGTTCCTTTATTCATCGTAACTTTCTGATTCTGAGAAAAGCCGTCCAGGGCATACGTCTCAAAAATGATGAATAACAGGAAAAAGACAGTTAACCTCATAATTCTTAAAATTTGAGTACAGTGTGTTTTTCTATGGACAATACGCCCACACCAAAGATTATTTTTCATATCTTTGCCTAGAGTTATTAAGTTAATACATAAAGATTTGTAACAGATATCGAGTCTTTTTTATTGACTTCTCACATATCGGTAAGTGTTGCAGCATTTACCGATATTTCTGTTTTGAAAGGGCTGGTTCTCTTGCTCTCATTCCGGGTGTTTCTTTTTTAGATTAAATACTAGGGTTAATTTAATAGATAATTATCTGATTTTTCTCATCGTCCTGTATATAGTTGAATTTGACGTACTTCTGCAATACCTTCATCACGTGCTTGATTCCTTCTTTCTGACGGAACTTACCGGTACACGAGCGGGAAGCGATTTCCTCATTCTTATTAATAATCTTCACTTCATAATATTGCTCCAATTTCCTGAAGACTGTTTCCAGTGGTTCATCCTTGAAGGAATAGATACCCATTCTCCACAAGAAATCATTGTCCGATGAGAAAGTCTCCTTGTAGAGTTTTCCATCTTTAGCTTCTACCTTTTCATGAGGTTTCAAGGTCACTTCATGTTGTGTATCGGGCTGATATATGGTAACTTTACCTTCAATCAAAGATGTCTCGAATAAACCGGAGTTTGGGTAGGCAGAGACATTGAAGGTGGTTCCCAATACTCTAATATCGTATTTCTCCGTTTCTACAATGAAAGGATGCTTCTCGTTATGTGCCACTTCGAAATATCCCTCTCCTTCCAGAACCACTTTCCTTTCTTTGGAACGAAATCCGGTTGCCGGATATTTCAAGGTAGAGTTGGAGTTCAGCCAAACAGTTGTTCCGTCAGCCAAGACCAGACTAGCCCTCTGTCCTGCCGGGACGGCCATAATTTGCATTTCGGCAGAATGCTCTATCCGGTATTCCTGATATTCCTTATGGATAATAAAAGCAATCATGGCAACGACCGCCGCTATCTTCATAGATGTCCAGAGGTAACGCATCACAGGTTTCTTCTTCTCTGTTTTTTCTGCCTGTAAGTTTCCATTCCATATAGTGGCATTGTAGACACGGTGCAGTTGCATCAACTGTTCCCGATTATCTTCGCTCTCCTTCATCCAGCGTATCACTTCCTTTTTTTCTTCGGGAAGTGCGTCACCTGCAATATATTTATTCAATAGTTTCGCGTCCATACCTTTTCTTAGGTTTATATATAAGCTCTTTGTGGGCTTACATATATAAGACACGCCACTTGCAAAGTTCACTAGTGGGAAAAATAAAAAAAGTGCGTTTTTAACCGTTTATTTGTTCCTCGGTGCCGAAGGGTACCTTCCCCGGTGCCGAAGGGTGCCTTCCCCGGTGCCGGAGGAGTGCTTCACCGGTGGACAACTTTATTAGAAAAATAATAAGGTATAAAGATAGTCTTTCAGGTTCTTTCTCAATTGTTGCAGCGCTTTACTAATATGATAATCGGCTCCTTTCAGTGTGACATCCAGCGCTTCGGCAATCTCCTTCACCGATTTATTCTCATACCGGCTCATCATAAATGCTTTTCTTGTCTTTTCCGGTAATCCGTTCAAAGTACGGTTCACAATATCAGTTATTTCTTCAGAGAAAAGTTGGTTCGGGTCGGAAGAGTCCAAAGAAGCGATGCGGAAATCAAGTTCGTAGAGTTCATCCGCCAATATACTTTCACGGGCTTCCATTCGCAGATGTTCATTTCGCAGATGATTTAATGCCTGGTTCTTTACTACGGTCATCAGGAAAGCACGGATGTTTTTCACATCTTCGGTTTTCATCGTAGTCCATAAAGTTATCATGGCTTCGGAAGCTATATCTTTGGATAACATTTCGTCATGGAGATAAGACTTGGCAAATAAGAAGCAACGTTGATAATACTCCATATAGATATTATCAAATGTCATTCCAGTGTTTATAGTATCATCCAGTCTTCCCATTTTGTGGATTTCTCTCCTTGTTTTTATATTGGTTAGTGAAGCAAAGATAACCAAAAGAAGTTAGCTGCCAAAAAGCAGTATAGAAAAGTAAAACCATAAAGAAAAAAAAGTCCGGATGCCACTACATTTCTATTGCAAAAAAGTCCTCATCCATACTTCACTGAAATATTTTCGTAGTATCTGCCTTTCACTTCCCGTTTTTTTCGTACTTTTACCCCTCGTTGGAAAGAAGTGCCTTTCTGACCCTTGAGAACAGAAAAAGAAAAAACAATATATAAAATGAATCACAAATGGAAT
>NZ_CABUHK010000042.1 GCF_902491285.1 uncultured Bacteroides sp.
TAAGGTATATGAAAAAGATTGAAGCTATTATCCGTAAAACCAAATTCGAGGACGTGAAAGATGCTCTTCTCGAAGCGGACATCGAATGGTTCTCTTATTATGATGTAAGAGGTATTGGGAAAGCACGCCAAGGACGCATCTACCGCGGTGTAGTCTATGACACCAGTACCATCGAACGAATACTTATCTCTATTGTCGTACGCGACAAGAATGCCGAGAAAACGGTGCAAGCCATCATCAAGGCCGCGCAAACCGGAGAAATAGGCGACGGACGTATCTTCGTCATCCCCATCGAGGATGCCATCCGCATCCGCACTGCCGAACGCGGCGACATAGCCCTCTACAACGCCGAACAAGAACATTAAATATATAAATTATTATGGATATAAAATATAAGAAACACAGCTTTACGAAGCTGTGGATAGCCACTACTATGTTCATTTTGTGCTGTTTTACTATGGATTTGTCAGCACAAGACACAGCCGCTGCCGATACTGTTGCAGCAATTACAGAGACAATTACTGAAGTTTCAACACTCCCTGCCGAACCTACGGGAGAAGCTCCGGATACTATCGGCGAACTGGCTTTAGGATTAAATACGGTTTGGATGTTACTTGCAGCTATGCTCGTGTTCTTCATGCAACCGGGATTTGCCCTGGTAGAAGCAGGTTTCACAAGAGTAAAGAATACCGCCAATATTCTGATGAAGAACTTTGTAGATTTTATGTTCGGCTCTCTACTTTACTGGTTTATCGGTTTCGGACTTATGTTCGGCGCAGGCGGATTCATCGGAATGCCCCACTTCTTCGACCTGTCTTTCATGGATAACGGGCTGCCCAAAGAAGGATTCCTTGTTTTCCAAACCGTATTCTGCGCCACTGCCGCTACCATTGTATCAGGAGCAATGGCGGAACGTACGAAATTCTCCATGTATCTGGTTTATACAATCTTTATCAGTGTGCTGATTTACCCGATTTCCGGTCATTGGACTTGGGGCGGCGGTTGGCTGATGAACGGTGAAGCAGGTTCTTTTATGATGAACCTTTTCGGAACGACCTTCCATGATTTTGCAGGTTCCACTGTTGTTCACTCGGTAGGTGGATGGCTTGCCTTGGTAGGTGCCGCCATTCTTGGCCCGCGTATCGGCAAATACGGTAAAGACGGTAAATCAAGAGCTATTCCGGGACACAACCTAACAGTTGCCGCCCTGGGTGTATTTATCCTTTGGTTCGGATGGTTCGGATTCAATCCCGGTTCCCAGTTGGCAGCAAGTACCGAAGCAGATGCAAACGCAATCTCACATGTATTCCTGACAACCAATCTTGCGGCCTGTGCCGGTGGTTTCTTCGCTCTGGTAATCAGTTGGATGAAGTATGGAAAACCCTCTTTGTCATTGACACTGAATGGTGTACTGGCAGGCTTGGTAGGTATTACCGCAGGATGCGATGCCGTATCTCCCGCAGGAGCCGCGTTGATTGGTGCTATCTGTGGCGTTGTGATGATATTCTCAGTTGACTTTATTGATAAAGTCCTGAAAATCGACGACCCGGTAGGCGCTTCTTCCGTACATGGTGTTTGCGGTTTCTTAGGAACGATTCTTACAGGTTTGTTTTCCACCAGCGAAGGTCTGTTCTATGGATACGGTTTCGGATTCCTCGGAGCACAAATCTTCGGAGCACTTGTAGTCGGAATCTGGGCAGCAGGTATGGGATTCATCATCTTCAAGGCTCTTGATAAAATTCACGGTCTGCGCGTTCCGGCACGTGTCGAGGAAGAAGGACTTGATATTTACGAACACGGAGAATCCGCTTACAACTAAAAATGTCTGCTTATAAACTAATAAAACAGACTATATAGATTTAAAAACAGATTTCTATCCCGGGCGGGTTTGACCGCCTTCCCGGGAACTATACAGAGAAAGATTATTTGCTCTAACATATTTAACAACAAATCAAATTAGGTATTATGTCAAAACTAAGATTCAGAGTAGTAGAAACAGCTTTCAAGAAGAAAGCGGTTGAGGTAGCAACCCCTGTCGAACGCCCGTCGGAGTATTTCGCCAAGTACGTATTCAACAAGGAGAAGATGTTTAAATACCTTCCCAGCAAGGTATATAATGCACTGATTGACGCTATTGACAATGGTGCTCCGCTAGACCGCAGCATTGCCGACGAGGTAGCTGCCGGCATGAAGAAATGGGCTATCGAGATGGGAGTCACCCATTATACACACTGGTTTGCGCCGCTGACCGAAGGTACGGCAGAAAAACACGATGCTTTCGTAGAACATGACGGCAAAGGCGGCATGATGGAAGAATTTACGGGCAAGCTGCTTGTACAGCAGGAACCTGATGCTTCCTCTTTCCCGAACGGTGGTATCCGGAATACATTCGAAGCCCGTGGATACAGTGCCTGGGACCCTTCATCTCCTGCATTTATCGTAGACGACACTCTTTGTATCCCGACCGTATTTATCGCATATACCGGCGAAGCCCTCGACTACAAAGCGCCGTTATTGAAAGCACTCCGTGCCGTAGATAAAGCAGCAGTAGACGTTTGTCACTACTTCAACCCGGAAGTGAAGAAAGTAGTTGCCTATTTGGGTTGGGAACAGGAATATTTCTTAGTGGACGAAGGTTTATATGCCGCACGCCCGGATTTGTTAATGACAGGCCGTACATTAATGGGACACGACAGCGCCAAAAACCAACAGTTGGAAGACCATTATTTCGGTGCTATCCCTACCCGTGTTGCCGCATTTATGAAAGACCTTGAAATTGAAGCTCTAAAACTGGGCATCCCCGTAAAGACCCGTCACAACGAGGTTGCACCCAACCAGTTTGAGTTAGCTCCCATCTTTGAAGAATGTAACCTGGCAAACGACCACAACTTGCTAATCATGTCATTGATGCGTAAAGTAAGCCGTCGCCATGGCTTCCGCGTATTGCTTCATGAAAAGCCGTTCAAAGGCGTCAACGGTTCCGGCAAACACAATAACTGGTCATTGGGAACCGACACGGGCATCCTATTGATGGGTCCGGGCAAGACTCCTGAAGACAACTTGCGGTTCGTTACATTCGTAGTAAATACGCTAATGGCAGTTTATCATCATAACGGGTTACTGAAAGCATCTATCTCCAGTGCCACCAACGCCCACCGTTTAGGAGCGAATGAAGCACCGCCGGCAATTATTTCGTCTTTCCTGGGTAAGCAGTTGTCGCAAGTATTGGATCATATAGAAAACAGTACAAAGGATGACTTAATCAGCCTCAGCGGCAAACAGGGCATGAAACTGGATATTCCGCAGATTCCCGAATTGCTGATTGACAATACCGACCGGAACCGCACCTCTCCTTTCGCCTTCACCGGCAACCGTTTCGAGTTCCGTGCCGTAGGTTCCGAAGCAAACTGTGCTTCCGCCATGATTGCATTGAATGCAGCCGTAGCCCACCAGTTAACGAAATTCAAGAAAGACGTAGATGCCTTGATTGAAAAAGGAGAACCGAAAATCTCTGCCATCCTCGAGATTATCCGCGGATACATCAAAGAGTGTAAAGCCATTCACTTTGACGGCAACGGTTACAGCGATGAATGGAAAAAAGAAGCAGCCCGCCGCGGTCTGGATTGTGAAACAAGCGTTCCTGTCATCTTCGACAACTACCTGAAACCGGAAACGATTGCCATGTTCGAAGCTACCGGCGTAATGACAAAAAAAGAACTGGAAGCCCGCAACGAAGTGAAATGGGAAACGTACACGAAGAAAATCCAGATTGAAGCCCGTGTACTGGGTGACTTGGCAATGAACCATATCATCCCGGTAGCAACCCAGTATCAAACGGATTTGATTAATAACGTCTATAAGATGCAATCCCTGTTCCCGGCAGAAAAGGCAGCCAGGTTATCCGCCAAGAACCTGGAACTTATCGAAGAGATTGCCGACCGTACCGCTTTCATCAAAGAGCATGTAGACGCAATGGTGGAAGCCCGTAAAGTGGCAAACAAGATTAAAAGCGAACGAGAAAAAGCCATTGCCTACCATGACACCATCACTCCGGCACTGGAAGAAATCCGTTACCACATCGACAAGCTGGAACTCATTGTCGACAACCAAATGTGGACGCTTCCGAAATACAGGGAACTATTATTCGTAAGATAGAAAAAGAAAAATGCCCGATGAAGATTTTTTCATCGGGCATGGAATAGAGATTATCTATTTCTTTTGTTGGTTGTTTTAAGTTTGCAGTGGAGGGGTGCCGTGAGGCAGTCCTCTTCTTTTATTCTACAATCTTCGCATCCTCAATATCATCATCATTGTGTATAACCGGAGTCTTCGGACGACGGCGTGCAAACTTAAACCAGTTTATCAATTCGGAAAGCGAATAAACCAAACTACTGATACCGATAATGATAAATGCAGTATTGCGCACACCTGTCGGATTAAACAAAGCAACGATACCTGCAAGAAGAATCAAAACAGGAATCAGATAAAATGCTCCGGGAACAGGCATCCAGCGACGAGCCGCAGACAGAGAAGCAATCTGTTGCACACCACCCATAATCAGAATAAACCCTAATAAGAACATCAGGACATCCGCAAAAAACTCAGGCATCACAATCAACCAAAGTCCGAATAACAAGCTACCGATTCCTTCAATCGGGAAACGTGGAACGACTTCATCTTCCACCCTTTTCCGTCCGAAATAACCAAAAAGACTAATAACACCGGGAATCAAAAAAGCGACTCCCACTGTAATAACAATATAACTGGCAGCCGCATTCGGCCAAATCACCAGGACCAAACCTATCACGAGTGCAAAGAGAATACGAATAAGGGAATAATTAATTGTTTTCATAAATTCTATATTTTTTTCACCTAGTCTGTTTCAATACTTTTGCGAATATAAGTGTTTCTACTGATATATAAAAATAACAAATAAACATTGTAATAAGTTCGTAACAAATTCACTATAGCTATCGCATCTCACAATTGGACGACCAGACTGATGACGATATTTACCTTGCTGTCCGTTTGCTCCATAAAGATGAAAGCGGAAAAATAAAAGAGGAAAAATTTAGTAGTTTATCACCTTGTCGCTGTTCGAAGACGTAACATACCAATCTGTATTAGTACTCTGATCATGTGCCCAATCCGCAAACTTACCATACGCCTCTGTTATCACAGTTCTTTCTTTCGGATAAGCAAATTTATCAGGGACACAAAGAGCCCATGTATTATTGACAGCCTTGATAACCTCAAGTACATTACTATCTGCCAACTGACCGTTCGCTGTTGCCGAGTTAAATTGGTTCAAATGAACTTCCGTCCTTTTTTCGCCAGTCCCCTGATAGGCTATGAAGAAGTCTAAATTATTTGTCACACTCGGAATGGATACGGCATTTTTAAGTTTAACCGTCATCTCAAGAGTATATACATCTGTAAGAGATGTACTTGCATTTCCAGTATTCAGCATAGGACGTTGTGTGCCTGTATACCCATATACATAATGTGCATCCCCAAACAAAGGTATGACAAGTTCACTGCTATTCGTCTCATATGACGCATTTTCAAATATACGGGAAGCAGACAAGGAACCGGCTCGTTGAGTTGCGCCCGCACCAAAGTCCACCGCTTCCACATTACTCTTATTTATTCCCAGTATTCTTAATCCGGCACCCAATTGCTTCACGGCACCAACTGCCCGAAGGTCAACTGTATATTTTAATTCTTTCACTTCATTACCGGCAGTGGGCAAAGTCACATTCAATACAATATCATTGAAATCATAGTCGCCTGCTTTCGGATAATTATCTTCGAAAGCATAAGAATAAACGGCATTTCTAATCTCTACATCGTCGGGGTTATCATCAGAATCATAACCTTCTCTTATACATCCATTTTTATCCTCATCAGCAGGAAGCAGAAAATCAGCTTTTCCCGGATTGCAATAGGTAGCGGAGTTTTGCAATCCCTTATACACCAGCCAATCAAAAGCAGACCATTCCCATTGTGCCGTACCGTGAGATGTCTGGTCTTTTATTTCGCAAATAATATTATTCGTTATTTTAAAATCGGAATATGGCAATTCTGAAACATTACCTACTATTTCATCAATCTTCAATAAAGCCTTTCCAACAGTAGGGCCCAAAATATATTTGCATAAATCAGCCTTCTCGCAAACCAACATAGACTGTGCTTCCATCTCAATCTTGCCATTACTCCCATTTCTGCTTAGTTCTCCGCAAATAGCCTCAGAAGTATGCCCCATCAGCAGTTCACCAAACTGGAATTTATTTTCGACTTTGATATGACAGCCATTTTTGATAGACGTATTATTGTTCCCCTCTATGTCTTCAGCCCCAATAAAACCATGATTCACCAACATCATGCCATTGGTAGAAGCCATATACTTATCCAATTCAAGTTCTCCATAATTATAGAATTCACCTACACCCCCATTAAAATCTAAAACCGAACAATTAATATTTCCCGCATTGTAGTTCTTGCATCCAGCAGAACCATTTGTTATTCGGATATCTCCATCACCTTTGATACTTCCACCTTTCAACACAGTCATATATGAAGCGGCAGTTAATATTAAACTTGCATCATCATCTATTTCTATTTTTCCTCCATCTTCTACTATAACCTCTGTGATATTATCAAACTGAACCGAATTGTTAATAACCCACGTGCTATTATTGGGAATAATTACTTTCACTGTCTGAGCTCCCCCACTAGTTCCGCTATTCTTAAATCCTGCTTTAAAAGTATTTCCTTCCCCAATCTTAAACCAACGCTCACTTTGGCCGAAAACAGGAAATTGGTCATAGTTACCACCCCATCCAGCGTCTGCACCAAGATCCCATCCTGGTTGTATAACAGTAGCTTCTGTCATTTTACCAGCAATAAACTCTGCTGTATAAGGAGCTTCCATGGTAGGTATTCCTCCCATTGTCACACCCCGTGACGTAGAACGTGCAGATATATCTTTATCTCCGAAATAAGCTCTTACCTCCCCATTTTGAATCGTTACCGGCTGCACAAGATAATGTCCTTCCTTATCCACACGTGCAACAAATACTTTATCGAGTGCGGTCGCACAGTCCATCACGACATCTAAAGAGGCGTTTTGATTCACAGTACCTTCCGCCAACAGTTTGGCATTGCTTTCCGGATTTAACGGATTCGCATCAAATATCCGTATCGGATAATCCTCTCCCAAATCACCGTCCACCGCAACGTGCGCAGTCACACTGCGGGCCATAGTCCAATCTCCGTCAGGATCGATATTCTTTACCGGAAAAGTTTCTTCGTAAATCTGTCTCAGTTGGTCTGCGTTAAACAGGTTTTTCTCATTATCCACGCAACTGATAAAAGTGGCAGAGGTTGCCAATAACGAAAAGGTCAACGCTTTTGCAATGTTTTGTTTCATAATCTCTAAATGCTTTAGTTCGTTTTATTTATGCGAAAAATCGATCACCCCTAATATGCTGATAATCTGCCAGCAAAGATAATTGTATTTGTAGACATAAAATAAAAAAAGACCATATTTTTCTGAAGTGCCCCCTAAAAGTTAGACAAAAACTTTTAGGGGGCACTTCAATTCAATACAGCCTTCATATTTTCTTCTTTAATCAAAAGGGGAAGATTAAAGGTAAAACAAATATCATCACAATCCCCATAACAATCTGCAATGGTAATCCAACCTTTACATAATCCATAAAAGTATATTGTCCGGCAGGCATTACCAATGCATTAGGCGGTGTAGAGAATGGAGAAGCAAAACACATGCTTGCCCCCACCGTCACGGCAAACAGGAATGGAACCGGGCAGACTCCGATTTGTATGGCACTCTGCAAAGCAATCGGCGCAAGCAATACTGCCGTAGCCGTATTACTGATAAACATAGTCATCAACGATGTCGTGAAATAAATACCTGCCATTAATGCCAAAGGCCCATAAGTCCCCAAACCATTGACCAAAGTGTTTGATATATACTCCGAAGCCCCTGTTTTCTCCAAAGCCAAAGACATGGGAAGCATGGCGGCAATCAATACGATACTTTCCCAATTAATCGTTTTATAGGCAGCTTCCACATTCCGGAAACATCCGGTCAAGACCATCAATATGCCCGCTATCATTACGGCAGTAACCGGAGCAACCGGAATAAAGTCGAATACCATCATTGCCACCATCAACACCATGATAGCGGCAGCTACCGGAGCCTTATAATCCAAAGTAACTTTAGCCGCCTCTGCCAAAGGCTGTCCTAAAACGACCCAATCGGAATCTTCCTTGCTGAGACGCGCTATGTTGTTCCACGTACCCTGCACTAAAAGAACATCACCGCTATGAATCCGTTCATTACCCAAATCCTGCAATAAATATTCTTTTTTACGACGAATCCCCAATACATTGACATTAAATAAATCACGGAATCCGGCTTCTTTGATGGTTTGGTTTATCAAATTGGATGCCGGCATTAATACTATTTCCGCAATCCCTATGTCATAGAAATCAAGAGAATTTGTTGAGCTTTTTGTTTCCTCAGTTGCATGGTCGTCCAATATTTCCAATAGATAATCCTCTGCAAACAATTGAATCTTTTCAAAGTCGCCCGTTATATATAGAATATCTTCTGCCTGCAACACAGTGTCCGGTGCCGCAAACTTCTGCGTGATAGTTTTCAGAAAACGATGCTGTGACGCATCCCCACGACGGACTTCTATAATATTAAGCCCATATTTGCGGCGGATATCCAAATCAATAATCGTCTTACCCAAAAGATGTGACTCCCCTATCACCTGCAAACGGAATAAATTACTTGAAAGTCCGTATTCATTGACCAATTGCTTCAGTGATTTACCCGAACGGGAATTGTCATCCTTCTTTCCTTTCTTGGAAAGAAACCATTTACTAAGCGGCATCAACACCAGTGTACCGACAGCTACACAAACAAGACCTACCGGCAGGAACGAGAAGAAAGAAAGCGGTTCGAGCCCGGCTGAAGTCAGTGTGTTTTGTATCACAAGGTTCGGTGGAGTACCGATTAAAGTCATCATACCACCCATACTGCTTGCGAAAGCCAACGGCATCAGCAACCTGCTCGGATTCATTCCGGCACTCATCGCCAGGCTGACCACAATAGGAAGCATCAGCGCCACCGTTCCGGTATTGCTGACAAACGCACCAATGGCAGAAGTCACCAGCATGACCAATAGGAACAGGCGTGTTTCACTCGTTCCCGCAAGTTTAAGGATACGGGAACTTATCATTTTTGCCAGCCCTGTCTGGAAAATAGCCCCGCCTACCACAAACAATCCAATCATCATAATGACTACCGAATTGGAAAAACCGGAAAGAGCTTCATCGGGGGTTAATATCTGAAAAATGAGTAAGGCCACCAACGCACAGAGCGCCACAATATCCGAACGAATCTTACCGTTCACGAAAAAGATAGCCGAAAGAACGAGAATAATAATGGTTATTAACATAAGTGTAATTAAATGATTATTTTATTCTGACTTTATCAAAGACCAATTCAGGCAGACAAAATAGAAAATATTCCCACTTGATAAAAACAAATTAGATATGTTTTCAGTTCCTAACACCAAACAAGAAACAAACAACACCATAAGTGACTTACTAATAAGCTACATTAAGTTGATTACCGGGCACTCACTATCTTCACCACACTTCAATCAACTTAAAATGAAACAGTTATTATGAATAAAAGCCAGATTTATTGGCTTTCACCATCCTTCCCCCTTTCACTCGTAATGGCTATGACAGCCATATATATACAGCATGTTGGATATATATGGCTAAGACATTGAGTATATATCCCCAATACGCAGGGTATATATACCCTGTACCTCAACTATTAATACCCTACATATCAAACATTAACATCTGACAATTCAACAGTTAATAGCTAACGGGGAATTTGCTTATAGTATATTCTGATTAGCTATAATGAAAGTGAACCCTGCTTATAAACATCTATGAATATAAGACCATTTGCAAGGTAACACAAAAAATAAAAAAGAATCAAAGTGCAGTTTCTAATATCTTACGTGCAACAGTTCCTGTCACAGTTCCGTTCTCCCCATACTCAACACCACGCTCATTGAAACGGCGTTCGATTTCCAGGATAGTCTCCTGCCCTATGTTTTCTTCATGCAGACGGGTAGTCAGTCCCAGTGAGTGGAAGAATTCTTCTGTATTGCAGATTGCTTTATCAATCCGTTCTTCTCTCGTACCGGAAGTGATTCCCCATACTCTTTCACCGTATTGTAGCAGCTTATCACTTTTCTCTTCACGAAGCACTTGCAGAGTAGCAGGAAGAACGATTGCCAAAGTATGGCCATGAGTCAGTCCGTGCAATGCAGTAATCTCGTGACCAATCATATGAGTGGCCCAATCCTCAGATACCCCCATGGCAATAAAGCCATTCAGCGCCATGGTGGCCGAAAGCATGAAGTCAGCCATCAGTTGATAATCGTGCTGGTTCTCACGGATTTTCGGTGCAATTTCTACTAATGTTTGCAGAATACCTTCTGCCCAGCGATCCATGACGCGGCTCTGCCCCGGAGTAGTCATATATTGCTCCATCACATGTACAAAAGTATCCGCCAGTCCGCATGCCACCTGATGAAGCGGTAACGTAAAGGTTACTTCCGGATCGAGAATAGAGAATATCGGGTAATTGGCATAGAAAGGATATTTCTCTTTTGTCTCACGACGGGAAATTACCGCCCCGTTATTCATTTCCGAACCGGTAGCGGGAAGAGTCAATACAGTAGCAAGCGGCACTGTATGGGTGACAGGACGTCCGGCAAGTACCAACTCCCAGGCATCACCGTCGTACAGGATACCTGCGGAAATCAGTTTTGTACCGTCAATCACAGAACCGCCGCCAACGGCCAATAAATAATCTACTTTCTCTTCTTTACCCAAAGCAATCGCCTTACGGAGAGTTTCGATAGCAGGATTGGGCTCAATCCCCCAAAACTCTATGGTAAAATGATTCTTCAGCGCTTCCTTTACTTGATCATACACACCGTTTTTCTTCACGCTTCCACCGCCAAAAGTAATCATAATACGTTTGTCGGACGGAATCTCTTTAGCCAGCCGGGCAATCATCCCGTGACCCAATATCAGTTTCACGGGATTTTGAAAGATAAAATTTTCCATATCTTGTCTCTTGTTATTATTTCGGTTATAATTCACTATCCATACAAAGATACTCAAATTATCCGAAACCTTTCAGAATCAGGCAACAAATTGTTGCGCAATGGAAGGAACCATAGCCGACAGCCAAGGTTGCATATCTTCTGCCACCAATAACCAATAAAGCAATAATATAATGAAAATGGCAATAGCGATGCCTACTAAGACTTTTCTCTGTTTCATACTTGTTTTTGTTTAAAAATTCAATATTTATAAGAACAGTTCAGCTCCGAAATTGTTCTATAATCAGAAAAATGAAGGCAAAAAAGAAAAAAAGTAATATTTTGTTTGCAGTTTCAAACAAAGTGTCTATATTTGCCCCCATAAAATAACAAAAGACAATGAGAACTATATTAGTAAATACATATTGGTGGTGGCGCCCGTTACAACTCCGACAGTCGTAAGGGAGCAGTGCTCGTATGTATATACCTCATTAAAGATATAACAGATTTGAAAGAGCCCTGTCGCAGCTTGCGACAGGGCTCTTTTTATTTACCCGTTTTTGAACAAGAATCAAATAATAACATAAAAAAGATAGGATTATGAAAAGTTTTCTAGTTGACCAGGATGGCTATTACGGAGAATTCGGTGGAGCTTACGTGCCGGAGATTCTCCACAAATGTGTAGAGGAACTAAAGAATAAGTACCTCGAAGTAATTGAAAGTGAAGACTTCAAGAAAGAGTTCGACCAATTGCTACGTGACTACGTAGGACGCCCTTCCCCACTCTATCCGGCAAAGCGCCTTTCAGAAAAGTACGGTTGCAAATTGTATCTGAAACGGGAAGACTTGAACCATACGGGTGCCCACAAAATCAACAACACCATCGGACAAATCCTGCTGGCGCGCCGCATGGGAAAGAAACGTATCATTGCCGAAACGGGTGCCGGACAACATGGCGTGGCAACCGCTACCGTATGCGCACTGATGGATATGGAATGTATCGTTTATATGGGAAAGACGGATGTAGAACGCCAGCATGTCAACGTAGAGAAAATGAAAATGCTGGGAGCTACGGTAATCCCTGTTACTTCGGGAAACATGACCCTGAAAGATGCCACTAACGAAGCGATCCGTGACTGGTGCTGTCATCCTGCCGATACTTATTATATCATCGGTTCCACCGTAGGCCCTCATCCTTATCCCGATATGGTGGCACGCCTGCAATCTGTTATCAGCGAAGAAATCAAGAAACAGCTCATGGAGAAAGAAGGACGCGATTATCCCGATTATCTGATAGCCTGCGTAGGCGGCGGAAGCAATGCTGCCGGAACTATCTACCACTATATCAATGACGAACGGGTAGGCATTATCCTGGCGGAAGCCGGTGGTAAAGGTATAGAGACAGGAATGACCGCCGCTACCATCCAACTTGGAAAAATGGGAATCATCCACGGAGCACGTACATACGTCATTCAGAACGAAGACGGACAGATTGAAGAGCCCTACTCTATTTCTGCCGGACTGGATTATCCGGGAATCGGTCCGATTCATGCCAACCTTGCCGCACAAAGACGTGCCAACGTATTGGCCATTAATGACGATGAAGCCATAGAAGCTGCTTACGAACTGACGAAACTGGAAGGAATCATCCCCGCACTGGAATCGGCACATGCACTAGGCGCTTTAAAGAAACTGAAGTTTAAACCGGAAGATGTGGTTGTACTGACGGTTTCGGGACGAGGTGACAAAGACATCGAGACTTACCTAGCGTTTAACGATTAGCGACAAGTGATTAATAGACAGACCATCAAAATTCAAGATTAATAAAAATGAAAACATTTAATTATACTACCCATTGCAAACAGGTGCTCGGAGATATGCATACTCCTGTCAGCATCTACCTGAAAGTGCGCGATATGTATCCGCAGTCTGCATTAATGGAAAGTTCCGATTTTCATGCCGGAGAGAACTCTTTATCATTTATTGCTCTTTGCCCGCTGGCAAACATCGGCGTAAACAACGGCATCGTAACAGCCAATTATCCGGACGGCAGCCGTACCGAAGAGCCGTTAACTAAAACATTCACTGTAGAAAAAGCCATGAATCGTTTTATCAGCCAGTTCCAAGTGACCGGAGAAAATAAAAATGTATGTGGACTTTACGGATATACCACTTTCAACGCAGTAAAGTATTTCGAGCACATCCCGGTGAAAGAAAGTCATGATGAAGAGAACGACGCAGCAGATTTACTATACATATTATATAAGTATGTCATTGTCTTCAACCACTTCAAGAATGAATTGACACTAGTAGAAATGGCATCCGAAGGAGAAGAAAGCGGTCTGCCGGAACTGGAAGCCGCCATCGAAAACAGAAATTATGCTTCTTACAATTTCTCAGTGACAGGCCCCGTCACCAGCCCTATCACGGACGAAGAGCACAAAGCAAATGTCCGCAAAGGAATTGCGCATTGTATGCGCGGCGATGTTTTCCAAATCGTAATCTCCAGAAGATTCATCCAACCTTATGCCGGGGACGATTTCAAAGTTTATCGGGCACTGCGCAGCATTAATCCTTCCCCTTATCTTTTCTATTTCGACTTCGGCGGCTTCCGTATCTTCGGCTCTTCACCGGAGACACACTGTAAAATTGAAAATGGGTGTGCATATATCGACCCGATTGCAGGCACCACCCGGCGTACCGGCAATGTTGTCCAAGACCGTGAACAGACTGAAGCGTTGCTTGCCGATCCCAAAGAAAATGCCGAACATGTGATGCTGGTAGACCTCGCAAGAAATGATCTTTCACGCAATTGCCATGATGTACGGGTACTTTTCTACAAAGAACCGCAATATTACAGTCATGTCATCCACTTGGTAAGCCGTGTCAGTGGTGTGCTGAATGAAGGGGCGGATAAAATAAAAACATTTATCGACACTTTCCCGGCCGGTACACTTAGCGGTGCACCGAAAGTACGTGCCATGCAACTAATCAGCGAAATCGAACCTCACAACCGCGGAGCGTACGGCGGTTGCGTCGGTTTTATCAGACTAAACGGCGAACTGAATCAAGCTATCACCATCCGCACGTTTGTAAGCCGCAACAATGAATTATGGCTTCAGGCTGGTGGAGGTATTGTGGCACACAGCCAGGACGAATACGAACTGCAAGAGGTGAACAATAAGTTGGGAGCATTGAAAAAGGCAATTGATCTGGCTGTAAAATTAAAGAATTAGGCGGGCAACAAAGAAAATAATTTAAGCAACAATTTTACGAAGAAAATAAAGAAATGAAAATATTACTTTTAGATAACTACGACTCTTTCACCTACAACTTACTGCACGCAGTGAAAGAATTGGGAGCTACGGATGTAGAGGTAGTCCGCAATGACCAGATAGAACTTGATGAAGTGGAACGGTTCGATAAAATCATCCTGTCTCCCGGGCCGGGTATACCCGAAGAAGCGGGATTGCTGTTACCTATTATAAAGAGGTATGCTTCTACCAAAAGTATTCTAGGCGTTTGCCTGGGACATCAGGCTATCGGCGAGGCTTTCGGAGCACGTCTGGAAAATCTGAAAGAAGTATATCACGGGATACAGACTCCTGTCAGTATCCTTAGTCAGGATATACTTTTTGAGGGATTGGGAAAGGAAATTCCTGTCGGACGATACCACTCCTGGGTAGTAAGCCGGGACGGTTTTCCAGACTGCCTGGAAATAACGGCAGAAAGCAAGGAAGGACAAATCATGGCATTGCGCCATAAAACTTATGACGTACATGGCATCCAATTCCATCCCGAGTCCGTATTAACTCCGCAAGGAAAAGAAATTATCAAAAACTTCCTAAACGATTAAAGTTATGAAACAGATTCTATACAAACTTTTCGAGCATCAATATTTGGGACGCGATGAGGCGCGTACTATCTTGCAGAACATCGCACAAGGAAAATACAATGATGTACAGGTGGCATCACTAATCACTGTCTTCCTGATGCGTAACATTTCCGTTGAGGAATTATGCGGTTTCCGTGACGCATTGCTTGAGATGCGCATCCCGGTAGATTTGAGTGAGTTCGCTCCGATAGATATTGTAGGAACCGGTGGTGACGGGAAAAATACGTTCAACATTTCTACGGCTTCCTGTTTTACGGTTGCCGGGGCAGGATTTCCGGTGGTGAAGCATGGTAATTACGGGGCAACGTCAGTCAGTGGTGCCAGCAATGTGATGGAACAGCATGGCGTGAAGTTTACCAGTGATATAGACCAACTGCGTCGCAGCATGGAGCAGTGTTATATTGCTTACCTACATGCTCCTTTGTTCAATCCGGCTTTGAAGGCGGTCGCTCCGGTGCGTAAGGGGCTGGCAGTGCGCACTTTCTTCAATATGCTCGGCCCGTTGGTGAATCCGGTATTGCCGGCGTATCAGCTTCTGGGAGTTTATAATCTCCCGTTGCTGCGTCTCTATACCTATACTTATCAGGAAAGTAAAACGAAATTTGCCGTTGTTCATAGTCTGGACGGATATGATGAAATCTCTCTGACCAGTGAATTTAAAGTGGCAACCAGCGGCAACGAAAAAATTTATACTCCTGAAAGCCTCGGGTTCTCCCGTTATAAAGACACCGATTTGGATGGTGGGCAAACACCGGAAGATGCCGCTAAAATCTTCGATAACATCATGAATAATACAGCGACCGAAGCTCAGAAGAATGTAGTGATTATCAACTCCGCTTTTGCCATCCACGTAATTTGTCCGGAGAAAACGATTGAAGAGTGCATTGCCATAGCCAAAGAATCGCTGGAAAGTGGACGGGCATTGGCTACTTTGAAGAAATTCATTGAATTAAACAGTTAAACATGAAAGATATATTATCCGAAATTATAGCCAACAAACGATTTGAGGTCGATCTGCAAAAGCAGGCTATTTCCATCGAACAGTTGCAGGAAGGCATCAGCGAAGCTCCGGCTATCCGCTCCATGAAACAAGCACTGGTTTCTTCAAAATCAGGTGTGATTGCAGAATTCAAACGACGTTCGCCGTCTAAGGGATGGATAAAGCAGGGAGCGCTCCCGGAAGAGATTATTCCGTCTTATGTGAAGGCAGGCGCTTCCGCCCTCTCTATCCTCACCGACGAGAAGTTTTTCGGCGGGAGCCTGAAAGACATTCGTACTGCACGCCCTTTAGTAGAGGTTCCTATTCTCAGAAAGGATTTCATCATTGACGAATACCAGCTTTACCAGGCAAAAATCGTCGGCGCGGATGCCGTGCTCCTTATTGCGGCTGCCCTGGAACTGAAAAAATGCAATGAGCTTGCAGAGAAAGCTCACTCTCTGGGATTGGAAGTTCTGCTGGAGATTCACAATTCTGACGAATTGGGCTATATCAATAAGGAAGTGGATATGGTAGGAATCAACAACCGTAATTTAGGAACTTTCTTCACTGATGTGGAAAACTCTTTCCGACTGGCAGGACAACTTCCCCAGAACGCAGTGTTGGTATCCGAAAGCGGTATTTCTGATCCCGAAACTGTAAAACGTCTCCGGGCAGCCGGATTCCGCGGATTCCTGATTGGTGAAACATTTATGAAAACCGGACAACCGGGAGAAACTTTACAGAATTTCCTGCAGGCAATATAATAAACTAATTATTCAAAACGGACAGCCCTATGATCAACGGAAAAATTATCAAAGTATGCGGTATGTGTGAAGCTGAAAACATACGGGACGTAGAATCACTTGAAGGTATTGACATGCTGGGATTTATCTTTTATCCCAAATCTCCCCGGTATGTCTACGAGCTTCCGGCCTATCTCCCTATCCATACCCAACGTGTCGGAGTTTTTGTGAATGAGGACAAACAGGTAGTCAGCATGTTTGCGGATCGCTTCGGACTGGACTGTGTGCAACTGCACGGAAATGAGTCTCCGGAATACTGCCGGTCACTGCACGCCACAGGATTGAAAATCATCAAAGCCTTTTCAGTAGCCCGCCCCAAGGATCTGATAAAGGTAAATGAATATGAGAAGGCGTGCGACCTGCTCCTGTTCGATACCAAATGCGAGCAATACGGCGGTTCGGGCAACCAGTTCGATTGGAGTATCCTATATACATATAACGGGCATGTGCCTTTTCTGCTAAGCGGTGGCATCAACCCTTACAGTGCCAATGCGCTGAAAGACTTCAAGCACCCCTGCCTTGCCGGATACGACCTCAACAGCCGTTTTGAGTTAAAACCGGGAAAGAAGGATCCTGAACGTATCCGGACATTCCTGAATGAACTAAAATCATAATTTTAAAATTCCAATAATCATGAATAGAATTAATCAACTTTTCAATAGCAATAAGAAAGATATACTTTCTATTTATTTCTGTGCCGGTGATCCTACCCTGGACGGTACTGCCGATGTAATCCGTACGCTCGAAAAGCACGGAGTCAGTATGATTGAAGTCGGGATTCCTTTCAGTGACCCGATGGCAGACGGCATTGTCATTCAAAATGCCGCTACCCAGGCATTACGCAATGGCATGTCCCTTAAACTTCTTTTTGGACAATTGCGCAACATTCGCAAAGATGTGAATATACCGCTTGTACTTATGGGATACCTGAACCCAATCATGCAGTTCGGATTTGAAAACTTCTGCCGTCAATGCACGGAATGTGGCATTGACGGAGTTATCATCCCCGATCTTCCTTTCCGTGATTATCAGGAACGGTACCGTATCATCGCCGAACGCTACAACATCAAAGTCATCATGCTTATCACACCGGAAACCAGCGAAGAACGGGTACGTGAAATTGACGCGCATACAGACGGATTCATCTATATGGTTTCATCCGCGGCAACCACCGGGGCGCAACAGGATTTCAATGAACAGAAACGGTCGTACTTCAAGAAGATAGAAGACATGCATCTGAATAATCCGTTGATGGTAGGATTCGGCATCTCCAACAAAGCGACTTTCCAGGCAGCTTGCGAACATGCTTCGGGAGCAATTATCGGCAGCAAATTTGTCACTTTGCTTGAAGAAGAAAAAGACCCGGAGAAAGCTATCCTGAAATTGAAGGAAGCGTTGAAAAAATAATGATAGCCAGCAGTAAGTAGTTAAAGTAATCAGACCGGCTATTATCGCACAGTCCTATGGACTTTGACTACTTACTTTTAAAGATACAGGAACCTTTTCTTTTAAATCATCGTATATTCCCGTATAAATATTCATATTTACTATATTTTCGCACAAACTAGAAACAAATTCATAATTTACTATTCATAATTTGTAATTAATCGGTATCTTTGTCAGCGTTTTAACAGAAATTCAACGATTATGAAAGTAGATACTCCCTCTGTTTTGTTAATTTACACAGGTGGAACTATCGGAATGATAGAAAATCCTGAAACGGGTGCTTTAGAGAACTTTAATTTCGACCATCTGCTCAAACATGTTCCTGAGCTGAAAAGATTCAACTACCGCATCTCTTCCTATCAATTCGAGCCCCCTCTCGACTCTTCAGATATGGAGCCTGCTTATTGGGCAAAACTGGTAAAGATTATCAATTATAATTACGAGTATTTTGATGGTTTCGTCATCCTTCATGGGACAGACACCATGGCTTACACCGCTTCCGCTTTAAGCTTTATGCTGGAAAACCTAAGCAAACCCGTTATCCTCACCGGCTCGCAACTTCCTATCGGTACCTTGCGGACAGATGGAAAAGAAAATCTGATTACCGCCATTGAAATTGCTGCCGCAAAGAATCCGGACGGCACAGCCATCGTTCCCGAAGTATGTATATTCTTCGAGAATCACTTAATGCGCGGCAACCGCACCACCAAAATCAATGCGGAAAACTTCAACGCATTCCGATCCTTCAATTACCCTCCATTGGCACGCGTAGGTATCCATATCAAATACGAGCCCAATCTTATCCGTAAGCCCGACCTTACCAAGCCTTTAAAACCACATTATCTGTTCGATACGAATGTAGTCATACTGACGCTCTTTCCCGGTATTCAAGAGAGTATCGTAACTTCTCTCCTGCATGTTCCCGGATTGAAAGCAGTAGTCATGAAAACCTTCGGTTCAGGAAACGCACCACAAAAGGAATGGTTTATCCGCCAATTAAAGGAAGCCACCGAACGGGGGATTATCATCGTCAACATCACCCAATGTGCTTCGGGAGCTGTGGAAATGGGACGCTACGAGACGGGAATGCATCTTTTGGAAGCCGGTGTCATCAGCGGATATGACAGCACTCCCGAATGTGCCATCACCAAATTGATGTTCCTATTAGGACACGGATTATCCAATCAGGATATCCGAAACAAAATGAACTCCTGCTTAATAGGGGAAATCACCAAACCTTGAGTGTATAATATATATCCATTATATATTCATTGAAGTCCCTTAATCTTCTCTTTTACATAATCCTGTAAAAGAGAAGATTAAGGATTTTTCCCATCCGAAAGAGTGTCAATCAAACCCGATAGAGCCAAAGTAAAACCAAAACAGAAGTATATTTGCTTTCCTTACATAAAACAGCCCTGAATACATCTTATATATAAGATATGCAACTATTTTTGTCTGAGATTTGATTAAAACAATCAAGCAATATAACTATATGATAAAAAAAACAATGCTATTCATGCCAATCACTGGAATAACAATGGTAGATACTATTAAACTGAGTATTGACTTGTCGGCTACGAAGCTACCAAGAATAATCGTCATGAACAGATTAACATCATTAAACTCTTGCTGATTTACATTTTATAGAGAAAGTTATACATATCACGAATTTTAGCTCCCTATATTAAGAGTTTATTCTAAAATAATATCTATATTTGCACAGTGTTACAAATCAGTGACAACAAGCTAATCTATAAATCAATAACAAAGCAAGCAATAGAAAAGTCTATTCATATGAAAAAAAAAATTTTACTAGTCGACGACAAGGCGACAATCGGAAAAGTGGCCGGTGTTTATTTAGGAAAAGATTATGATTTTACCTATTTGGAAGATCCTATTAAAGCTATAGAGTGGCTTAATGAAGGAAATATGCCCGATCTTATCATTTCGGATATCCGTATGCCACTTATGATGGGAGATGAATTTTTAAAGTACATGAAGAATAACGAGTTATTCAAGTCAATTCCCATCGTCATGCTATCCAGCGAAGAAAGTACGACAGAAAGAATCAGATTATTGGAAGAAGGAGCTGAAGACTACATTTTGAAGCCATTCAATCCATTGGAACTTAAAATCCGAATAAAAAAGATTATCGACTAACACCAAAATTCCTACATGCAATATTTTATTTATATAGGCAAAGATAGTAAAACAATCGAGCTGTTCTCTAAACTAAGTATAGGGGTATTCTATGCGATATCGAATTGTAATAAAGCTATCAAAGTGCTGGATAAGATACGGGAAAAATATGACACTGCTCTTTTTTTTGAGCAGGTAAGCCTGTCTAAAGATATTGCTGATATACGCTATATGCGCCAAAAATATCCGGGACTTTATATGGTACTTGTGATTGACTCTTTATCCAAAGAGGAAGCAGCAGAGTATCTCAAAGCAGGAATTAATAATACCGTCAAATACGAGACTACTCACGAAGCCCTGACCGACTTATCAACCTTCCTCAAACGCAGGAAAGAACAGAAGATTAAGGCTCTTCAGCTCAAAGCACAGAATATAAATGCTTTTAAGTTGCCGCTATGGAAAAGAGTTTTTGATATATTCTTTTCGGGAATGGCAATCCTATGCCTTTCTCCTCTTTTGATACTCACGGCATTAGCCATCCGGATAGAGAGCAAGGGGCCTATTATCTACAAATCCAAACGGGTAGGAAGCAATTATCAGATATTCGATTTCCTCAAGTTCCGTTCGATGTATACCGATGCCGACAAGCATCTGAAAGACTTTAATGCCCTTAACCAATATCAGGAAGAAGAACAGGACATTTGGGGAGAAGAAGAACAGGAAACAGCACTCAACGAAAATGCCGATGAAGAAGAAATTCTCCTGATATCTGATGACTTCGTTATCACCGAAGAAGATTATATCCACAAGAAATCCAAAGAAAAGAACAACGCTTTCGTTAAACTGGAGAATGACCCGAGAATAACGAAGATTGGACGTTTTATCCGCAAATATAGTATTGATGAACTACCACAGCTCATCAATATATTAAAAGGAGATATGTCGATAGTAGGCAACCGCCCTCTCCCGCTCTACGAAGCCGAACTACTGACCAGCGACGAGCATATCGACCGTTTTATGGGACCGGCAGGGTTAACCGGCCTGTGGCAAGTGGAAAAAAGAGGTGAAGCCGGAAAACTTTCCGCCGAAGAACGCAAGCAACTGGATATCACCTATGCAAAGACATTCTCTTTTGGGCTGGATATAAAAATTATTTTGAAAACAGTTACTGCATTTATTCAAAAAGAGAATGTATAATCCTCTTTCGGACGATGGACTCCTATATCTACATAATAGATGATTTGGTATTCTTCTTCACAGGGGCTTTATTCCTATATCTTTTTGTAATGGCAGTAGCTTCACATTTCAAGCACATCATCTATCCCAAAACTCAAAAGAAGTACAATTGCGCTATTCTCATCCGAGAAGATAGCCCGCTCCTTGCCATCCATAAAGAAGGGCCTTATGAGTTTATCGCTTATAATGACTTATACCAAAGCATCATCAGTTTAGACAAAGAACAGTATAGCCTGGTACTTATCCTATCCGATACGGCTTATGCCCTGTCGCCACGACTGATGGATAATATATATAATGCCTACGATTCAGGCATACAAGCCATCCAATTGCATACAATTACAGAAAACCGCAAAGGTTTTCGAAACCGTTTCCGTATCTTATGTGATGAAATAAAAAACAGTCTTTACAGAGCAGGAAACACACAGTTCGGATTATCTTCCAATCTACTCGGAACCAATATGGCTATTGAATTGGAATGGCTGCAAAAGAATCTGAAAAGCTCAAAAACCAATATCGAACGTAAGTTGCTCCGGCAGAATATCTATATCGATTACCTGCCGGACGCCATTGTTTACTGTCAATCCGCTCCTGCCTGCCCATACCGGAAACGTATCCGGAAGATGGCTTCCTATTTACTCCCTTCCTTATTAGAAGGAAACTGGAGTTTCTTTAACCGAATTATACAGCAATTGATACCTTCTCCGTTAAATTTATGTATCTTCGTAGGTGTTTGGGCTTCATTGATTACAAGATACAACTGGACTGCATCATTTAGCTGGTGGGTTCTGCTTTTCGGCTTATTGATTACATACAGCCTGGCAATCCCTGATTATTTGGTAGAGGATAAAAAGAAGAAAAAACATTCAATATGGAGAAAAAGACATTTAAACAACGAATTAAAGGAAACCCCGGCTTAAGACAGGCTGTCCACCGCTTCGTCATGCATCCCGTGAAGACCCGCCCTAACTGGTGGATACGTCTTTTGGGTTTCATCTATCTGAAACGTGGCAAAGGCTCTGTTATATATCGTAGTGTACGCAAAGATCTTCCACCCTTCAATCGGTTCTCGCTAGGGAAATATTCTGTTGTAGAAGACTTCTCCTGCCTTAACAATGCAGTCGGCGACTTGACGATCGGAGATTACACCCGCATCGGATTAAGAAATACAATCATAGGCCCCGTTCATATCGGCAATCACGTCAATCTGGCCCAGAATGTGACTGTCACAGGGCTCAATCACAATTATCAGGATGCTGAAAAGATGATTGATGAACAAGGAGTCAGCACACAGCCGGTCGTTATTGAAGACGATGTATGGGTAGGCGCCAATTCGGTGATTCTTCCGGGGGTAACTTTAGGAAAACATTGCGTAGTGGCTGCCGGAAGCGTAGTCAGCCGTCCTGTTCCGCCCTATTCCATATGTGCGGGATGCCCTGCTAAAATTATCAAGGCGTACAATTTTGAAACAAAAGAATGGGAAAAAGTAGAAAAAGTACCTGTCAGTAACCATAAATAATGAGAATAGTTGCGCAATATACCTGATATTGGTGATTGTGATGCATGCTGAAACCCACTACCTTTGCAGTATCAGAATTGAATTAATTAGTCATAATTTTATTACGTAGCCACATTTAAGTAAAAATGAAATAGAGTCCCGCCGAAGCGATTTCGTCGGGATTTTGTTTTTAATATATCGTCAAGCATAGATAATATCCTGCCAAACCTACAAATAAGTGCACAATCAAATTTCAGAACCCAAAAAAAACGAGCCAATTCCTTTATGGAACCACTCGCCTCACATCAGAAAAGCCTTAAAGGCTTTTCTTTTCATTACCTCTTTTTTCCTGAAAACTAATCTTCTTTTTACCCTAAAACGTTTACCTATTGTTATCCTTTTACCTTCTATTAAAACTTTCCTATTGAACTAAAACTTTAATACCTTAAATTTATTGTCTAATCTAATACCTTCTATTTTCTTTTATCTTATAAACTAATAGCAATTTCCCAATTGCACTGCAAAGGTACGAATAATTTCCGTGTGCGCAAACGGTTTTATATTTAATAACATTTCAGCCGACTACAAATCTTTCACATCACTCAGCGCAACCAGCTTATTTACAATAGCATAGATAGTTAAACCGGCTGCACTATGTATTTGCAATTTTTTGCTAATATTCCTCCTGTGAGTGATGACTGTGTGAATGGATAAAAACAGTTTTTCCGCAATTTCCTTATTTGTCATTCCTTTCACCACACAGATCACGATTTCTTTCTCCCGCTGACTAAGTGCATCCTGATTATCTGTTTCTTCTTCCTCTGAAGCCACATCCAACAAACCGGTAATCTTCTTAGAAAGTATTTCCAAATCATCGAAGATAGAAATAGACTCATCGTACTTGCTCAACAAGGAAGCGTCTACAAAAGAAGTGACCAAAGCTATCACACGTATTCTTTTACCGGACATTTCTTCCCGGAACTTACCCACATCGAAATAATCGCCGAAAGTCGGATTGACAATCAGCATATCAGGACACTGCGTCCGGACACAATCATGCAACGCTTCGACAGAAAGCAATTCGATGGGTTGTATCTTTACATTAGAAAGACGTTTTAAAGCAGCAGTCAATCCGCCGCGAATAATCACAGAGGTTTCCGCAATCGCAATTCGGATAACTTCGTTATTTTTCATTTTCTCTAATCCTCCTTTCCAAGTTCAGAATAGCAGGAACAAAAATATAATCTTCCACCTTACAATGAGATTCCAAACCGGCCTCACAAGCATAAATATCAAAAAGAGCCGCATTTAAAAGATTCTCATTGGCCTTGGCTGGACAATATTTAATAATAATATTCTTAAGTTCCGTCAACTTCTCTCCTACCTGGTCATGATGCTTGGAGAATGTGCTGATTTGATAATTCTTCGGAGCATTCCCCGCAATCAACGCATCGACATACTTGAACACGGTTTTCTCTTCATAATCCATATGCTTACGTACTTCGCGTGTATATTCATCGAAAAACTTCAGAATAAGAAAAGCGACATCATCCTGTGAGCAGTCGATAGCCTCAATCAGTTTGCGCCGTATAGCGGGAAGAGAAAAATCAAGGAAATAACTATGTGCTTGTCGCAAATAGTCAATTAATCCCGGTATGGAAATATTATCTTTATCACCGTTCAACCGTGAAAAGCCTTCAGCTATGAAATTGACCACAATCAGAAAAGTCTGGCAGTCTACCCCGTTCTGCTCACAGACTTCTTTCACTGTTTTATCTCCGAAACCCAAGGATAGTCCGAAACGGCTCATCACTTGCAATAAAGAATAATCGTCACTGATGAGATCAATCATCTTATCAGTTGATTTATATTTTTGTAAATTATCCATCGATACCTACTTTATATTAGAGACTGCAAAGAAACGGAATATTTCACTGAAACGCAATCATTATTTATAGGTATTTTAAATCATTACAAAATCCAAAATACTAATTACATGCTACTATTTTGCATAGCAAACCTAGGTGCGCATCTCTTTTTTTAGTAATTTTGTCGCTATCAATTTGTAATTAATAACTCATAATAATTAATAAAATGGCAAACGAACTCGAATTGAAATACGGCTGCAACCCCAATCAAAAACCTGCCCGTATTTTCATGAAAGAAGGTGAACTCCCCATCGAAGTACTGAACGGGCGTCCCGGCTATATCAATTTGCTGGACGCATTCAACAGTTGGCAATTAGTAAAAGAACTGAAAGAAGCTACCGGACTACCGGCTGCCGCTTCCTTCAAGCATGTCAGCCCGGCGGGTGCCGCCGTTGCAGTGGAGATGAGCGATACACTGAAAAAGATTTATTTTGTGGATGACGTGAAACTGTCACCACTGGCAACAGCATACGCACGTGCGCGCGGTGCAGACCGCATGTCGTCTTACGGTGATTTTATCGCATTGTCCGATACTTGTGATGAAGAGACAGCGCGCATCATCAATCGTGAAGTGTCCGATGGCGTTATCGCACCGGATTATACCCCCGAAGCTCTGGAGATTCTGAAAAATAAAAGAAAAGGTACATATAATGTAATAAAGATAGATCCGGCCTACCGTCCGGCTCCTATCGAACACAAAGATGTTTTCGGCGTAACTTTCGAACAAGGAAGAAATGAACTGAAAATTGACGAAAGCCTTTTGGAAGAGATGCCCACATCCAACAAGGAAATTCCGGCTGATGCCAAACGTGATTTGATTATTGCCTTAATCACCCTGAAATATACGCAGTCCAACTCCGTATGTTATGCAAAGGACGGACAGGCAATTGGCATCGGTGCAGGCCAGCAATCCCGTATTCACTGTACACGCCTGGCGGGCAACAAGGCTGATATCTGGTATTTGCGCCAACACCCGAAAGTGATGAACCTGCCATGGATTGAAAAGATTCGCCGTGCCGACCGCGACAATACCATAGACGTATATATTTCAGAAGACCACGAGGATGTATTGGCAGACGGCGTTTGGCAGCAGTTCTTTACTGAAAAGCCGGAAGTACTGACTCGCGAAGAAAAACGTGCCTGGCTGGATACCATGACGGGAGTAGCCTTAGGCTCGGATGCTTTCTTCCCTTTTGGAGATAATATCGAAAGAGCACATAAAAGCGGTGTCAGCTACATTGCACAACCGGGCGGTTCTGTTCGTGACGACCATGTTATCAGCACTTGCGACAAGTATAATATGGCAATGGCATTTACGGGTATCCGCTTATTCCACCATTAAAAAACAACCCCTATAAAAGGGAAGATTTACATAAGTTAATCCCAACTTTTACCAAAGTTAACTTCTTATTTTATATATCCCCATTTATAATGAATATGAGACTGTTATTCCATTATAAATGGGGATTTCCTATTTCTAAAGGACACCCTATCTTTGCGGCATTACATTTAAAACAAAATCAAGATGAATAAAATTGGAGTATTTTATGGTTCCACTACCGGAACGACAGAAGACCTTGCCCGCCGGATTGCAGAGAAATTGGATGTCTCTTCGGAACACGTATTCGATGCATCCAAACTTACAGAAGCATTGGTAAATGAATATGATGTGCTGGTGTACTGAAAGAATCATCCCCGGTGATATCAGGATTTTCCTTAATCACATTTATGAGTTTAAGAAAGGCGTACGCAACATGGTACTCTATACAATGAGCAAGGAGCACGAAGAGTTTGCCGTCCGCCGGTTGAAAAATCAGAAAATCAGTTATATGATACAAGAAGTAGGTACGAATAAAATCAACCTGTTTTTTGCGGCGGGAAATACTCATTAGATTATCTATTACAATCTAAGCTACCCAAAAACAAATGGAGAAGAACTGGCACAATTTCCACTTACTAATATAAAGAATGATTACGTAGCCAAAGTAGTCCCGGGAAAACATAGCCTTATCATTCCATTAGGCAGCAAGGCAACCCTGACAATAAGAGACAATACACTGAACAATCTGCCTGAGGGCCGGTATGAACTAATCTTAGTTTTTCTAAAATTAGATTGGCAGTATGCAATGATTTAATTCCCGTTATATATAAATTTATTCGTCTGACAGTTGTTGAACTTTCGTCTGACAACTGTTATTCCTCCGTCTGACAACTGTCAGACGAAAAAGAAACAATTGTCAGACGAATAAAATCATGCATCATCAGTCATAAATTCATTCAGTATTAACGACTAATTTGCACAAGTTCGAAATTAGTTCATAACCGTGCGAGAATAAATTAACCCTATGCAAACATGCCCTAATAAAAGTGCTCGACTTCATCCGTACCACCCGGAAAGAAGGAATTATCCGTGCCAGCTACGGATGCGAAGGGTTTCTGGGAAACTATGAAGGAGAAGTACGAAGATGCTTTTTGGGAAGTATGGCAAACGAGATTCCAACCTTACCGTGACCGTTCGTGGATGAAAAAAGACGAATGTGCCCGATGCAAATACTTCCGCTATTACCAAGGCAATGGCATGCATTTACGAGACAATGAAGGAAACCTATTGGTATGCCATCTGAACAGACTGACGGATACTTCCACTAAAAATTCAAAATAAAGAGGTTCTCACCCTATATATAGTTACTGAATCTATAAGATGACATATTCTAAAAGAGGCAAAGCGGATAAAAGTATCACTACTTTCACCCGCTCCTGACCTAACCTAAACTTGACCTAATATTACAATTCTAATGAAAACTGATTATTAGAGAACATTTTTATTCATGTTTCAACCATTCTTTCGGAAGAACCGTCTTTTCACCTTTATCGTTTACCAATTCCATTTGCAGCACACCGCCATTGCAATCGAAGTAACGTACTTCCATCGGATGCAATCCGGCCTTCAATGCTTTCTGCACGATAATCTCTACCGGAGAATGTGCACCATCGTTATCTCCTAGCAACTCGCCATCGAGCTTCAATGTGCTACCGTCGTCCGAGAGAAGAGCAAATGTATAAATGCCGTCGGCAGGAACTTCGAGATAGCCGGTCAGCACCAGTCCGATGTCTCCCTTCACTTCTTCGGGAATAGATACGGATTCTACAATGTACTCTCCTTTTACAGGAGCCGCGTCAATATCCGCACAGAGATTTCCGCGGAAGTCGTGCCATACAGCTTTCAGTCCGGGTTGTAAAGAAGCCGGTGCTGTTGCTGCTTCCGCATAAGGGGCTTTGATATATTTTGTACGTACCACGTCCGAAGGAGAACCGTCCTTGCGGAAAGTACGGAAAGTAAAATCCGTTGTTTCCTTTACTTTCAGGGCACCGTCATAAAGAGACGATTTCCTGGTAGGCATACTTCCATCCGTTGTATAGCGGATTTCAGTGTCCGGCAACGGACAAGTCAAATTCACCGTAGCATCATCAATAAATGCGTTCACCTTATAAAATCCCTGCAAATCGGGGATACGGTAATTTACTCCCATCACATCCATACGTTTGAATTGCGGAACAAGCTGACAGTAGAATTCTTCTAGTCCCGGTTTGGCTGCCGGCTCTGCCCAGGCTATTTCGCTCAATGCCATCATACGGGGAACAATCAAGTATTCAACGCGCTTCATCGTCGGAACCCATTCCGCCCAAAGATTGGCCTGTACACCCCAGATATATTCTTTCTGTTCCGGTGACAGTCTGTCATCCGCATATGGGTCGAATGCCAGTATTTTCTTAACCGAATTCTGGTCTTGAGCATAGTCGAAGTAGAAATATTCGTTCGGGCAGGCAATCACTTTTTGTTGTTGCGTTGTTGCCGTAGGCAGTGCATCCTTCGCCCAACTTCTCCACCATGTAATGGCAGCGTCCGAAGATAATCCGTCCTTCACCACTTCATCCCAGCCCACGAGTTTCTTTCCGTTGGCATGGAAGAATTTTTCCATATCACGTACGAACCATGCTTGAAGTTCTTCCACCGAACCCAATTTCTCTGTGCGGATACGTTTCTGGCAACGAGGACATTTCTTCCAATTATTCTTTTCCACTTCGTCTCCACCCATATGTACATACTGATAAGGAAAAAGTTCGAAGACTTCCTTGAAGACATTCCGGCAGAACTCCAAAGTCTCATCTTTACCCGGACAGATGGGAGAAGAGAATATCTCTCCCCACCCAATCAGTCCGTCGCAAGCTAAATCAGGATACTGGCTGATAGCTGCCAGAAAATGCCCCGGCATATCAATCTCAGGAATCACATCAATCCCTCTCTGTGCGGCATATGCCACTATCTCTTTAATATCATCGTGTGTGTAATAACCACCATACAACGTGTCGCCCTCTACAATGCGTATCTTGTCCTCAGGAATCAGAAAATCCGTATTATCTTCCTCTATCGCACGCTCCATGCAAGTACGGTCGTGCGTATTGAATTTCCTCCATGCCCCTTTTTCAGTCAGCAGCGGATATTTTTCAATCTCGATGCGCCATCCCTGGTCGTCAGTGAGATGCCAGTGGAATTTGTTCAGTTTGTATAAAGACATCAAGTCCAATATATGTTTTACTTCCTCTTTATTCCAAAAGTGGCGGGAAGCGTCCAACATAAATCCGCGCCATTCAAAGCGAGGTGAGTCTTCTATCTGTACGGCAGGAATGGAGTAAGTCCGCTTCACACCCTGTATTTCCACTTCAGCGGGAAGTAACTGACGAATAGTGGTAATAGCGGAAATAATACCCGAATAGTCATTAGCTTCTACTTGAATAAATTCGGGTGTGGACTGAAGCTTGTAAGAACCGGGCTTCCCGCCGGTATTCTCCAATTGGAAGTAGACATCCACCTGATTTTTATCAGCAGTGACTTCTACAGAAGATGATACTACGTTTCGAAGAATCTCCTGCAAGTAACCGACTGCCGGAAAGAGTGACTGGTCGGATACTCCAATCTTCATTTCATCTTTAAAAACGAAAGCGCCCGACTGCTCGGTCAGACTTACAGGGGTAGGCAAAATTGCAACTTCTTGCTTGACAACAGATGTGCAAGCAGAAAACGCACAAGCTGATACTATCAGTAGAGAGATACTTAGTTGTTTGAACATGGGTTAACTATATTAATAAATTAATTGTCCTGTTTTTAATTGGCCATCTATATATAATACAACTAAAACAGGTAAACTACTAAAAGAGAATGAAAAGTTTTTTGTATCCCGGATTCACAAATTGCTATAAATGATTATCTTTGAACCCAATTATCACAACAAATAAGGATAAAGACCCGCTTAAATGTCAAGAGAAAATATCTTAATCAAAACCTCATGGATTAGCACCATCGGCAATGCAATCCTGTCTGCATCAAAAATCATTATTGGTTTGTTAGCCGGAAGTCTGGCTGTACTTGGAGATGGTATCGATTCGGCAACGGATGTAATCATCTCTATCGTCATGATTTTCACGGCACGGGTCATCAGCCGTCCGCCTTCAAAAAAGTATGTGTTCGGCTATGAGAAAGCGGAAGGCATCGCGACCAAGATTCTGTCGCTTGTGATATTTTATGCCGGTATGCAAATGCTACTGTCGTCCGTCACAAGCATCTTTTCGGATGAAGTGAAAGAAATCCCGTCGGCTATCACTATTTATGTGACTATATTCTCTATTGTCGGCAAACTGCTGCTGGCTTCGTATCAATACAAACAGGGAAAGAAAATAGACAGTTCGATGCTGACGGCAAATGCGATAAATATGCGTAATGATGTTGTCATTTCGGCAGGAGTCTTATTAGGCTTGCTTTTCACTTTTATATTCAAATTACCCATACTCGATGCGATAACGGGATTAATTATCAGTCTCTTTATCATCAAATCGTCCATCGGAATTTTTCTTGATTCAAATGTGGAGCTTATGGATGGAGTTAAAGATGTCAATGTATATAATAAGATATTCGAAGCTGTCGAGAAAGTACCGGGAGCAAGTAATCCACACCGGGTCAGGTCGAGAATGATAGGAAACCGGTATATAATCACACTCGATATAGAGGTAAATCCGCATATAACGATTACACAAGCACATGAGATTGCCGGAGCGGTGGAGAAAAGCATCGAAAGCTCGATAGACAATGTCTATGATATTTTGGTGCATGTGGAACCTGCGGGAGAATGCCAGACGGATGAGAAATTTGGCGTGGACAAGGATATGGTCTGATGCGGCTATACCTTGATATTTTTCGTCTCACCCTTCTCTTTCATTTAACACCGACTCTCTGAAACCACTTGATACATAGTACTAAAAAAAAATGGTGACAGGTTGTATGCAACCCATCACCACCCGAAAAAAAATAATTATTAATAACTAATCTTCACCCCGGCAAAGAAGCTTCTCGGCAACGAAGGACCATAGATATAGCCCGAATCACGGTCGGGTCCTTGATCGAAGTCATTCTGATAAGCGTTGAAAATATTCTGTATTCCGGCGTTCACCTGCAAGTTCATTGACTTATAAAGTTTGAAGTCATAGGCAGCTTTCAGTCCGATGTCGAAAAAGTCTTTCGTATTTACCGCAATCGGCTTATCAAGGAATCCAGGCACGACTTCGTGAGGAATCAACATTGAACCGGTATATGTACCGGAAAGAGCGATAGACAACGGTTTGACCGGAGTATATGTCGCAGTGAAATAACCATAAGTATTCGGTGTACGCATCATTTTCTTTACTGCCGGCGCATCCGGATTCCATTCATGAGGTTCACTATAATGGCTTTGCTGCAAAGTGACTCCTGCTTGAATCTGGAATTTGCTCAGATAGGCCATCTTTCCTTCCAACGTAAATCCCATTACCCGCGCCCCCGGTGCATTATAACGGGTACGTGTCAGAATGCCATCCACTACTTCTCCATCAGTGAGAGCAAAGACATCGGATAATTTGGTATAAAAACCCTCCACGAGGAAGTTTACCTGGAATGCACCAAAACGCTGGTAAATATCCGCAGAAACGCTCAGACTCTGCGACCTTTCTTCTTTCAGGTTATCAGCAAGTTCAACCATTGCCACATTACCCCCCACGTTCTCGACGTGCAAATCCTCATCGAAAGCCTGTGGAGCACGGAAACCGGAAGAATAACTTAAACGAAGATTGATATCTTTAGTCGGATTGAATCGCAGATTGGCACGAGGGCTGAAAATGAGATGATCTATCAGATTATGCTTGTCAAAACGACCACCAATCAGGAATCCCCAATGTTCATTCTTCCATTCATTCTGCAGGAAAGCACTACCGATATTTACTTTCTGGTCTACTGTGCGGTTGTATCCCCACATATTATCTTCCAGTTTGTCCTGATTAAATTCTACTCCGGCAGTAAAGTCGGAAGGCATGAAAATACATTTACCGAAACTGTACACATACTGTGAGCCTGCCATCCAGTTTAAGTCCGTTGTATTTCCATAAGCATTCAAGTCTTGTCCGCCGCCATAATAGCTGTCGCGGTTGATATGCTGTGCGGAAGCGAATACGTTGAAACGATGTTTTTCATTAGGTGAAAAATAATCGAATTTCACGCCACCGCCATTAATAGAATGTTCTGTTTGTTCGGCTACATTCGCTTCATGAGGCGGGCGGTTCAGCAAGTCTCCTCCCCTACGGAATTCTTCCATGTGGTGATATTCGAAAGTCAGTTTTGAATAAGTGCTTGTCTTCAGGAAAGAACGGAAACCGACGGTCTGTCCATGTATTTTGGGGATTTCAGAGTATCCGTCTCCATCATGGTCATATGCGGAACGATGACGATTCTGACCAAAGATATATAAACCGGCGTGCTGGTCCTCCGTCACAAGTGAAGCATTCAGTGCCGTACTGTTATCGAAAGCATCTCCGTCACCAATCCCCGTAATCGTATGAGACAACATACCCGAATTACGAATCGGCTCTTTGGTGATGATATTGATCGTACCCGCAATAGCAGACGAACCGAACAATGCCGAACCACCGCCACGCATCACTTCTACACGCTCTATCATACTGGCAGGAATCTGCTCGATGCCATATACACCGGAAAGCGCACTGAAAATAGGACGAGAGTCCAACAGAATTTGTGTATAAGGCCCGTCCAGTCCGTTGATACGCACTTGCTGAAAGCCACAATTCTGGCAATTGGATTCTACACGTACTCCCGGCTGAAAACTCAACCCTTGTGCTAAAGTCGTCGAGTTGGTATTCTCAAAGATTTTCAAATCAACCACATTCACCAATGTCGGTGCCAAACGACGAGTCGTTTCATTACGGTTGGCAGAAACTACCACGCCATCCAATGCCACTGCGTCTTCTTCTATTTCAAAATCCTCTTCCAAGGTACGTCCCTTTTTCAAGGTTACATTCCGCCTTACCGTTTTATAACCGACAGAACTTACTTCGAGCACGAAATTCCCTTCGGGAAGATTCTTCAAAAAGTAATGTCCGGTAGCATCAGTTACGGTTCCGATGGTAGTACCCTTCAATGCCACTGTGATATATGGCAGATGCTCCTTCGTGTTTTTGTCAAGGATATGACCGATAATGTTAGCATCCGATTTACGTAATTCCGGATGATTAGGATGTTCATGGGCTTGTCCTCCGAGAGCAGGCAACAGTGCACAACACAAGTAGACAAGCGAAAAGATATATTTCTTCATTTTTCGTTTGTAATTCGTTCTTCGTTAAGTATTCACATGAAAAAGCAAATAATATCCTACCTCGAACAAGGCAGAATGTCATCAGTTAAATAGCGAAAAAACGAAATGCGGGCGGAGCGCGGAGTGCAATCACTCCATGATAAGGAGAACGAAAATGTGTATGCTGCAAACAGCCGAGCAACAGACACAATAAAAAAGGAATAAAAAGCGAAAGAGCAAATACAACAGCCGCACCGTCCGCCATCAAATGAGACAGGAGATGAATATGTATCAGTTCGACTGTTGAATGCTGATGTGCCGCCCCTTTCTTAAACGGATGTGAATGCACGATTGTCACGCCGTTGACCACATGCACGTGGGCAAAGAATGTAAGACTTGCCAGATACGACACAAAGAGTATCGGCAAGAAACAGCGCATGATATTCAATAACAATCGTTTCACCTCATTTTTACTTTGGGACGGCAAAGATACAAACTATTTGTTTAACAATCAATGCTTCTACGGAGTACTGTTAATATACAGCCGAAGCTATCACTTGTATAAACAGGATCAGGAATACCATAGCAATCGGATAAACGGTCGCATATGCCACGCTGGGGATATTACTGTCTACCATCGAATCGGCGGCAGCCAAGCCGGGTGTACTGGTCATACCACCGGTAATGGTTCCCAATAAATCGAGCAAACTGATCTTGAACACCAGGCGTCCGACAATAGTTGCAATAAGCATCGGCACCAAAGTAATGGCAGCCCCTACTCCGAACATCAGCAATCCGCTTTCCTGAAAAGTGGCTACGAGATTCTTGCCGGCGGAAGTTCCGACTTCGGCCAGGAAAAGAAGCAGACCTAACTGGCGCAGCAACTGATTGGCAGGCCCCGACATCGACCAGATGACAGGCCCGGTCTTACCAACAGCACTCAGTACAAGGGCTACCATCAGGACTCCCCCAGTCAATCCCGGCGAGAATGACAGGCTTTCGGAAAAAGAGATATTTATTTTACCGAACAATACTCCCAGTACAATACCCATTGCAATCGGGAAGAAATCAGTATCAGAAAGTTTCTTTGCATTATTACCCAATAGTCTAGCTACTCCTTTGATCCCTTCTTTTTCACCGACTACCATCAGTTTATCACCAAATTTCAAAGCCAAATCGGGAGATGGGGACAGGTCGATACCGCTTCGCCGAACACGGGTTACCGTACAACCGAAATTCTTCTGCAAATTCAAATCTCCAAGTTGCTTGTTAATCATATCTTTTTTGGTGAGCAACAAAGATTCTATTTCCTGTGTCTTATCCAAAGGAAGCTCTCCTTCTTCACGATCACCGACTAATAGAGCTAGTTGATTCAACGATTCTTCACTACCTACTGCCTGAATATAGTCTCCCTCGTGCAATACTGTATGAGCGGTAGGAATGGATATTTCATCTTTATGCTTCAAACGGGAAATAACAGCCCCCGTCATGGCACGTGCATTGATTTGCATCAGGCTACGGTTGAATACATTCCCGTTGGTAATGCGATAGATACAAGTGCTAAGTTCCGGGAATTGTCCGCGGCGTTCTATTTCCAGACGTCGTGCTTCCTTATCCAAATCCACCCGCATGATTTTAGGCAGCAGTTTGACAAACAAAATCACACCGATAACTCCGAACGGGTACGCAATACCATAAGCTATGGAAGCCAAAGGTGAGTGTGTGCTGTCGATGGCAACGGCCAAACCCGGCGTACTGGTTAGTGCTCCGGCAATCAGGCCTACCACACTGGGTGTGTCGATGTCAAACGCATACTTCAATCCTACTGCTGTGAGACAGGCGGAACAAATGATAAGCATGGTAATAAGGATCAGCGTCTTTCCCTTGCTACGGAAAGAATCGAAAAATCCGGGCCCTGCCTGAATACCGATGGTAAAAATAAAAAGCACCAAACCGAAATTTCCCAGTTCTTTGGGAATGATAACACCAAAGTGCCCGAAAAGAAGCGCGATAAAGATTACCGCCGACACATCAAGAGATAACCCCTTAATTTTAATTCTTCCCAACATAAATCCCAATGCGACAATCAGGAAAAGGGAGAAATAAGAGGAATGCAACAAGTCAATAAACATAAAAATAAAGGTTAGTTAGTTTTAAGGGCGCAAAGGTACGGATTTTATTTCAATCCGCACAACATACCTACATATGATTAATGCTCCAACTCTTTTTCATTTCTTTTGGGTATTTTATCACTTTACACTTCCCTGTAACTTTGCCACCGGAAATTTAATTAATCATTATCTATCAAAATTAAGTATGAAAATCTTAAACTTTTGGATGGTCGCCATTATGGCACTATCATTCTCAACAACATTTGTTTCCTGTAGTGACGACAACGATGATACAAATCTCGCAAAAGAAATTGCCGGCATTTACAATGGATATTCAGTCGGTGAATGTAATATGTTCTCTGATTATTTATTGGGCAATCAATCTACCGTAACAATTACCGCCAACGAAAACGGTACCATCAATTTGGTATATAAATCCGGTTCAGGAGATTTCACCCTGAATAATCTGAAATTATCTTCCAAATCATTCAGTGGTTCGGGCGAAGTTGCGATGTCTATGGGTGGTGGCACGGGTAGTAGCTACGATTACACATTAGAAGGTAGTGTAAATGAGTCTAACGTATTAACCTTGAAGGCTAATGTAGACATTCCGGCACCGATGGGAAAGATGGAAATAATATTCATTCAGGGAGAAAGCCCGATAACTTATAATATAGCCGCCACCTATCAGTATAACAGTTCATTATCTATCAGTGTTATGGGTTCATCCTACGGTTCGACCAATGACTGCAAGGCTGTTATCAAACGTGCATCGGATACAACGGCAGACATTACTCTAAGTGGCTTCGCTAACTTGACAGGCGGTGGCGGTAACATGAGTTTAGGTGATTTCACCATCAACGGAGTAGGAGTAAATGTAACAGCCGGAGCAAACGGAACCTATTCACTTAGCTTGGGAGAATATGAATCTACCGACAGCACAGGAAAAGCTATCACAGGAGAAAGCCTGAGCGGTACAGTCGCAGCAGACGGTACAGCTACCATCAACACTGACTTCAAACCAGGCAGTATGCCAATGGCTATTTCCGCAGTATTTACAGGAAGCAATACAGCAAGTGCAGAATAAACAATCCAAATGAAAGAAATGAGAAGAAGCAGTAACGCTATTTTCAAATATACAATAATGCTGGGAGCGGCTATGTCGCTCTCAGCTTGTAATGGAATATTTGAAAATATTTATGACGCCCCCATCGAAACTGAGATGGAAATCAAAGAAAACAGTTTCTCGCAAGTCAAGACTGTTGAATATACAGAATGGGCATACATTGAGCTATCCAACCGCAAGGTAACGACCGTACCGATCGGGGAAGAATACGAAAGCCAAATTCCCGAGGATTGGGATTTTGCAATTCACCGTTATGATATAAAGACCAACGGTGGCGCTGCCTGCCAGACTAGCTACACAAGTATTGATGACCTGAAAACAAGTGGAAAGCTCCCCGATGAAAAAGACTTTGTAAAAGATGAATGGACGACTGATAAAATAGCTATTGACATGTCGGGCATGATGGATGGAAACATTGTTTACACGGAATCTTACCGTAATGCTGTTTTATCCGGTTGGCTGGATGTGAACACCTCTACAATGCCACCTGTGTACACCATGTCGAACCAGGTCTTTCTGATACGCATGAAAGACAATACATACGCAGCTATCCGTTTCACCAACTACATGAATGCCAGAGGTATAAAAGGATATATTGATTTTGATTTCTCATATCCGCTTGATTTCGACGACAACAACGAAACCAATAACTAAGAATGAAACCTATATTTATTATATCAGCACTGTTTTTTTCCTTTATAGCAACTTGTGCCACATTCGCACAACAATCAACTTATCACATCAGCGGACGTGTAACAGATACAACCGGAGACCCACTTCCCGGTGCTACGATTTCTATCAAAGGAAAAGGAACCGGAACCATCACAACCGCTGACGGTTCATACACTCTCCGATTACCCGAAACAGGTACATATCTTATCACGGCTTCTTACGTGGGTTATCAAACTCAGGAAAAAAGACTAATCGTAGGACGGGAAAAAAAATTAAACTTCTGTTTATCGGAAGACCAGTTTGACTTGGGAACCGTAGTAGTGACAGGTACACGTACCCCCAAACTGCTGAAAGACGCTCCTATCATCACCCGCGTAATCACGGCAGATGATATCAAGAAAGTAGACGCAACCAATGTAGGACAATTATTACAGTCCGAACTGCCGGGAATTGAATTTTCTTATTCAATGGACCAGCAGGTTTCTATCAATATGCAGGGATTTGGCGGCAATTCAGTACTCTTCCTTGTAGATGGCGAACGGCTGGCAGGTGAAACTCTAAATAACGTCGACTACAACCGACTGAACCTCGACAACGTGGAACGGGTGGAAATCGTCAAAGGAGCGGCATCTACCCTGTATGGTTCAAGCGCAGTGGGTGGAGTAATTAATATTATTACCCGTGAATCCGAAGATGCATGGAACCTAAACGTAAACAGCCGCTTCGGGGAACATAACGACCAGCGATATGGCGGAACTTTCAGCTTCAAAGCCGGAAAGTTCAATAGCCAGACGAATGTACAGCATACGGTATCCGACTCTTACGACGTGCCGGAAGGAGATGTCACGACTATCTTCGGCAACCGTACATGGAACGTAAAAGAACGTCTTGTGTACAAACCGTCCGACCAACTCAAACTGACGGCCCGCGGTGGATATTATTTCCGCGAACGGGACAAGACAGGTGATAGCAAGGACCGTTATCGTGATTTCAACGGCGGACTGAAAGCCAACTATGACTTCAATGTCATGAGTAACCTGGAAGTTGCCTACACATTCGACCAATACGATAAAAGCGACTATCTGACTTCATATAAATATGATATACGTGATTATAGCAACGTACAACATAGTGTACGGGCACTTTACAATTATACATTCAATGACAAGAATATCCTGACCGTAGGCGGAGATTATATGCGCGACTATCTGTTGTCGTATCAATTCACGGATAACGGAAACCATACGATGCACTCGGCAGATGCATTCGGTCAATTCGACTGGAACCCGACTGAACATTTCAACGTGATTAGCGGTGTACGCTTTGACTACTTCTCACAATCCAGTGTGCGCCACGTCTCACCGCATATCGGATTAATGTATAAAATAGCCAATTGCTCGCTCCGTGGTTCGTACTCACAGGGCTTCCGCTCTCCTACGCTCAAAGAAATGTACATGAATTTCGATATGGCGAACGCTATGATGATTTACGGTAATCCCGACCTGAAATCGGAAACGAGCCATAACTTCTCGCTCTCTGCCGAATATACCAAAAGCCGTTACAATTTCACCGTATCAGGATACTACAATCTGGTCAATGACCGGATTGACCTGACTTCTTTTCGTGATACGGACGGAAGATGGGCACAACTATATATCAATACGGAGAAAGTGGACATCGCCGGTGTAGATATCAATGCTTCCGCCAAATATCCCTGCGGATTGGGAGTGCGCGTTTCTTACGGATACGTCCACGAGTTTATGCGCGATGGTCAGATGAAGTTCTCCAGCACTCGCCCACATTCTGCGACAGCACGTATCGAATATGGCAAATCGTGGAATAACTACCAATTCAACCTCTCGTTGAACGGTCGCGCCTTATCCAAGGTGGAAACAAATAAATATGTCGGAAACAACCCGGATGAAGGAACTACCGGAGTAAGTTATCCCGGCTACACAATGTGGAACTTAACTTTAACACAAGGTATCTGGAAAGGAATCAGTCTCAATATGGCTGTCAACAATATATTCAATTATATCCCCAGCTATTATGATGCAAATTCTCCCTATACCCTGGGAACTAATATTTCTATCGGACTGACATTAGACGTAGACCGGTTCTTCAAATAAGAAAAAATAAAACTACATACAAAGCTAAAAATAAAATGAAAAAGAAAAGTAAAATCATCTTAGGCGTGTGTATTGTCGCAGCCGTCCTGATAGGCATATCTATCTGGAACGCCTGGTTCAGCGCCACAAAGATTGCTTTCGTCAACTTCCAGACCATACAGCAGGGAAGCATATCGAAAGCCAACGATAACTCATCTATCAAACTCAGTGAAGTGTCTCTCGACAATCTGGACCGCCTGACGGGTTATGACATGGTATTTGTCAACGGCATGGGCTTGCGTATTGTCGAGGAGCAACGTCAGCAAATACAGCAGGCAGCGGACAAAGGCGTGCCCGTATATACTTCCATGGCAACAAATCCTGCCAACAATATTTGTAATCTTGACAGTGTGCAACAGAATCTGATACGCGGCTATCTGTCGAACGGCGGAAAAACCAACTACCGGAATATGCTGAACTATATCCGCAAGGTGATTGACGGCAAAGCCTCTTCCGTACCGGAAGTGGAAGACCCGGCAGAAAGACCGTCCGACATGCTGTATCATGCCGGACTTACGAACCCAGACGATGAACTGGAATTCCTCACCGTCGCTGACTACGAGAAATTCACGAAAGAGAACAATCTTTATAAAGAGGGGGCAAAGAAAATTATGATTACCGGACAAATGGCGGATGCCACCGGACTGATTAAAGCACTCGAAAAAGAAGGGTACAATGTTTATCCCGTGCAGTCAATGACAAGGTTTATGTCTTTCATCGACAAAATTGAACCGGATGCTATCATCAACATGGCACATGGACGTATGGGCGATAAAATGGTGGATTACCTGAAAGAAAAAAATATCCTGCTATTTGCCCCGCTCACCATCAACAGCCTTGTAGATGAATGGGAAAAAGACCCGATGGGAATGGCAGGCGGATTCATGTCACAGAGTATCGTAACCCCTGAAATCGACGGAGCGGTTCGCCCCTTTGCGTTATTTGCACAATACGAGGACGAAGAAGGATTGCGCCATTCCTACGCCGTCCCCGAACGTTTAAAGACTTTTGTATCTACGATAAACAATTACCTGAATCTGAATACAAAGGCGAACAATGAGAAAAAGGTGGCTATCTATTATTATAAAGGACCGGGACAGAACGCATTGACCGCTGCTGGAATGGAAGTGGTTCCTTCACTTTACAATCTTCTGGTTCGTATGAAACAGGAAGGATACAACGTATCCAATCTGCCAGCCAATGCCGAAGAACTAGGCAGAATGATACAGGCGCAAGGAGCCGTATTCAATACTTATGCAGAAGGAGCATTCAACGATTTCATGCAGAACGGACACCCCGAGCTGATAACCAAAGAGCAATACGAAAGCTGGGTGAAAGAATCACTCCGCCCTGAAAAATACAAAGAAGTAGTGGATGCTTTCGGCGAGTTCCCCGGAAATTATATGGTGACTCCCGACGGCAAACTGGGGATTGCCCGCCTGCAATTCGGAAATGTCGTCTTACTGCCGCAGAATGCTGCCGGAAGTGGTGATAACTCTTTCCAGGTAGTGCATGGCACGGACATGGCTCCGCCACACACCTATATCGCTTCATACCTGTGGATGCAACACGGCTTCAAAGCCGACGCTCTTATCCATTTCGGTACGCATGGCAGCCTTGAATTCACTCCAAGAAAACAAGTGGCATTGTGCAGCAATGACTGGCCCGACCGTCTGGTAGGTGCAGTGCCTCATTTCTATATCTACTCTATCGGTAATGTAGGAGAAGGCATGATGGCTAAACGCCGTTCTTATGCGACGTTGCAATCTTACCTCACTCCGCCTTTCCTCGAAAGCAGCGTACGCGGCATCTACCGGGAGTTGATGGAGAAGATTAAAATCTATAATAACTCCCAGAAGGAGAATAAAGACCAGGAATCCCTAGCTGTAAAGACGCTGACTGTGAAGATGGGTATTCATCGTGACTTGGGTTTGGACAGCATTGCCGGCAAGCCTTATTCGGAAGATGAAATCGCCCGCGTAGAGAACTTTGCCGAAGAGCTCGCTACGGAGAAAATCACAGGACAGCTCTATACCATGGGAGTTCCTTACGAACCGGAACGGATTACTTCGTCCGTCTATGCAATGGCAACAGAGCCTATCGCTTACAGCCTTTTGGCTCTTGACAAGCAACGTGGCAAAGCTACAGAAGCCGTCAGCAAACACCGCAGTCTCTTTACACAGCAATATCTGTCTCCTGCCCGTTCATTGGTGGAAAAGCTGATGACTAATCCTGCATTAGCTACGGATGAACTGATTTGCCGCACCGCAGGAATCACACCGCAGGAACTGGCAAAAGCACGTCAGATAGAAGCCGACCGCAACGCCCCGAAAGGCATGATGGCCATGATGATGGCTGCGACAGCCAAAAAAGATAATGCAGAAAAAGGAAATGCCGGCAACGGTCATCCTGCTATGGCAGGAAAAGGAAAATCTCCTCATGGCAAAATGCCCGAAGGAATGAAAGAAGCCATGAAGAAAATGGGAGCTGACATGGACCCGAAGAAAGCCATGGAAATGGCTAAATCAATGGGGGCAAGTCCTGAAGCTCTGAAAAAGATGGAAGCCGGAATGAAGGCGAACAAAGAGAAAGAGGAAGCCGCTAACACTTCAGGCAAACCGGAAACTGCAACAGAAAAAAAGGAAAAGCCACAAGGGATGGCAGCCATGATGGCTGCTATGGGACAGGCTCCGAAAGAATATAATAAGGAAGAAGTAGAATTCGCATTAGCTGTGAGCGAAGTAGAACGCACCATCAAGAATGTGAATAACTATAAGAACGCCCTTCTGACAAGCCCTGAGAAAGAACTTGGCAGCCTGATAAATGCCTTGGACGGCGGCTACACCGCCCCTACTCCGGGCGGTGACCCGATAGCGAATCCGAACGCATTGCCTACGGGACGTAATATGTACGCCATCAACGCTGAAGCAACTCCTACGGAGTCTGCCTGGGAAAAGGGTATCGCTCTTGCCAAACAAACGATTGAAACGTATAAACAACGTCACAACGATTCCATACCACGCAAGGTGAGCTATACTTTATGGTCATCCGAATTTATCGAAACCGGGGGTGCTACTATCGCGCAAGTTCTTTATATGTTGGGCGTAGAGCCTGTACGTGATGCTTTCGGTCGTGTCAGTGACTTGAAGTTGATTCCTTCCGCAGAGTTGGGACGCCCGCGTATTGATGTAGTAGTGCAGACTTCCGGACAACTCCGCGACCTTGCCGCTTCCCGCCTGTTCCTAATCAACCGGGCAGTGGAAATGGCTGCCGCTGCCAAAGACGACACGTATGAGAATCAAGTAGCAGCCAGCGTGACAGAGGCCGAACGTGTATTGACGGAAAAAGGATTAAGCCCGAAAGATGCCCGCGAAATATCTACATTCCGTGTATTCGGCGGAGCCAACGGTTCGTATGGTTCGGGTATTCAGGAAATGGTGGAAGCCGGTGACCGCTGGGAGAACGAATCGGAAATTGCCGCAACTTATCTCAACAATATGGGAGCTTACTATGGCAATGAGAAGAATTGGGAAGTCTTTCAGAAATTTGCTTTCGAAGCTGCGTTAACCCGTACAGATGTGGTGGTACAGCCCCGTCAAAGCAATACATGGGGAGCGTTAAGCCTCGACCACGTTTATGAGTTTATGGGTGGAATGAACCTTGCCGTGCGCAATGTGACCGGCAAAGACCCGGATGCTTATCTCAGTGATTACCGCAACCGCAACAATATGAAGATGCAGGAGCTTAAAGAAGCTGTCGGAGTGGAAAGCCGTACAACAATCCTGAATCCTGCCTATATCAAAGAAAAGATGAAAGGCGGAGCTTCCTCAGCCAGTGAATTTGCGGAAGTTATCACGAATACCTATGGATGGAATGTGATGAAACCTGCTGCTATCGACAAAGAGCTTTGGGATAATATCTATAATGTATATGTAAAGGATGAGCTCAACCTGGGAGTAAAGAAATACTTCGAACAGCAGAATCCTGCCGCCCTGGAAGAAATGACAGCCGTCATGCTGGAAAGCGTCCGCAAAGGATTGTGGAAAGCAAGCGAGGAACAAGTAGCAGAGCTAAGCAAGCTACATACGGAAATAGTGAACACCTATCGCCCGTCCTGTTCGGGATTTGTTTGTGACAATGCGAAGCTCCGCGATTTTATCGCTTCAAAATCCAACGCGCAAACAGCCGCACAATATAAAGAGAACATTTCTAAAATCCGTGAAGCCAAGACAAGCGGAGAGGATAAAGGAGTGGTGATGAAAAAAGAAGAGATGAACCAGGCTGCGGAACAGCAGACAAATACATTAAGCAATGTAGCCGTAGGCATTGCTGTTATCATCGTCATGCTCGCTCTGATACTCTTTGTGCGCAAGCGCCGCAAAAACAGTCAGGTGTAAATCAGGAACCGGTAATTTAGAATTTGTAATCAGTAACTTGTAATTAACAATAATGGATACAGTTGTCCTTGTACTTATGCTTCTTACAGCATTCAATTTTCTGTTGAAGCAAACGTTTTGGAAAGCAATAGCGGTGGGTGCTATCGCTGCTGTCTGCGCTGTGTTTGCCGGATTGATGTGGCCGTATGCCATCGAGCAATCGAAATCACAGATAGCCAACTGGCTCGGCAACCAGCCCTTGATGCTGGATACCTCTGTGATTCTGAGTATCGAAGTCTGCATACAAATGGCTTATGCCATGCTGGCTGTTCACGTAGCCAATGATTATCCGGTCAAGCCGCGCATGATAGTGATGTACCGCTTTCTCCGTTGGTTTCCGGGATTATTGATTTTCCCGGTTTTATTCAGCGGATTGGTATATCTCATCTTTGCATTTCCCGGCACTTCTTTTCAAACGATAGCCTGGAGTTACGCCGCCTTTATCCTGGTAGTGATACCCTGCGGAAGATACCTGTTGCTTTATCTCCTTCCGGAGAAGGAACTGCGGCTGGAACTTTTCTTCCTGACCAATGCACTGGTAGCCATACTGGGCATCGTTGCAACCGTCAATGGAAAAACGTCGGCAGCAGGTGTCAGCGAAATAGACTGGAAAGCGTTGTTGGGCGTGATAGCTATCGCATTGGCCGGTGGAGTCTTAGGACTCTTCTGGTGGAATATCCGAAGCAGGCGAAAAGAAAAAAGCATGAAATAAATAAAGAAATAACTTATTAAATAATCAACAACAATGAACTACATATCAGATATATTGTATTGGATTTCAACAGGATTGCTTGTTCCTGTCATCGTGTTATTAATCATCCTTTTCTGCCGGGCTATATTACTTGCCGGCAGTTTCTACGGCCAGTATTTATCCATCCGTAAGACAGAAGCCCTGCTCCGCAACGAGCTGGGGAAATTAACTCCGGATACTGTCGGGGATTTAAGTTCCAAACTGCCGGAGAAATCCCGTTCACTTGTCATCATGTACATGCGTCAGGTGCTGGATGCCCGTGATACTCCCGCGCAGGTACAACGTCTGCTTGCCAACTTTGAGATTGCAGCCGACAAAGACCTTGCTATCTCTAAAACGTTGACGAAGCTCGGGCCAATCTTAGGATTGATGGGCACATTGATTCCAATGGGCCCCGCCCTCGCCGGACTGGCAAGCGGTGATATCGCTTCGATGGCTTACAATATGCAGATAGCCTTTGCAACGACCGTAGTCGGACTGGTGGCAGGCGCAGTAGGTTTCCTCACGCAGCAGGTAAAACAACGTTGGTACTTGCAGGATATGACCAACCTTGAATTTATCTCCGAGTTACTCAATGAAAAACGAAACAATAAAACCACAGAGAAATGAAACACAACTTATTACGAAAAGAAGACGATGCCGACCCTATCAGCGTAGTATCCAATTTGTTCGATGTTGCTATGGTTTTCGCTGTCGCCTTGATGGTGGCTCTTGTCAGCCGGTATAACATGACAGAAGTGTTTTCGCAGGAAGACTTCACAATGGTGAAGAATCCCGGCAAGGAGAACATGGAAATCATCACCAAGGAAGGAGAAAAAATAAACCGCTACACCCCGTCCGAAGACCAGGACAAGAAAGAAGGAAAACGAGGCAAGAAGGTAGGCATTGCCTACGAACTGGATAACGGGGAAATCATCTACGTACCGGAATAATCAACCGACATATTCACGGATAATATGCACGCATATTATCCATAAAACAAGCCACCGAAATGAGTCACTCATTCCGATGGCTTATCCCCTTTAAACACCTTTAAACAAAATGAAAATATGCCTCATTTACTAACTAAACTAACTAACCCTTCGAGGCATATTTTAAAGAGGCTGTCGCATCAGCCCCCTTTCTTATATAGATGGCTCTCGCCCTCTAAATCTTATTTACGAGCTTCAGCGATATAGCCGAGAGCTTCTTCGCATTTTGCAGTTACATAAGCCCAGTCTTCTGCTGCCACTTTATCTTTCGGGAACAGTTTAGAGCCCATACCTACGCAGAATACGCCGGCTTTAATCCATGCAGTCAGGTTTTCTTTTGTAGGTTCTACCCCACCGGTCACCATCAGCTTAGACCATGGCATCGGAGCCATCAAGCCTTTTACGAAGTTTGTTCCGTAAACGTCACCCGGGAATACTTTGCAAAGGTCGCAACCTACTTCCTGAGCGAAACCAACTTCAGATACAGAACCACAACCCGGAGTATAAGCTACCGAACGACGGTTACATACCTTAGCAATTTCAGGATTGAACAACGGGCCTACTACGAAGTTAGCACCTAGTTGCAAGTACAGGGCAGCAGTAGCCGGGTCAACGATAGAACCGATACCAATAGCCATTTCAGGACATTCTTTTGCTGCAAATTTCACGATTTCAGCAAATACTTCCTGTGCGAAATCACCACGGTTGGTAAATTCAAAAGCACGAACGCCACCGTCATAACAAGCCTTTACTACTTTCTTTGCAACTTCTACATCTTTGTGATAGAATACAGGAACCATTCCTGTAGAGCCGATTTTATTCAATACGGCTATTTTATCGAATTTTGCCATCTTATTATTTACTATTTTAAAAATGAATTGGTAAATGAGTTGTTTTTTCAAACTCTCAACTCTCTATTTTCAGCTTATCTTTGTACGCGACCGCTTGCGTCACCACCAGCCAATGCTTCAACTTCTTCTACAGAAACAAGGTTAAAGTCACCATTGATAGTATGTTTCAAAGCAGATGCAGCCACAGCAAATTCAAGAGCTTCGCCCTGGTTAGGTTTAGTCATCAAACCGTGGATGATACCACCGGAGAAAGAGTCACCACCACCTACGCGGTCGATAATCGGGTCGATATCGTAACGTTTTGAGGTATAGAATTCTTCGCCGTTGTAAATCATGGCTTTCCAGCCGTTGTGAGTAGCAGAGAAAGATTCGCGCAATGTAGAAACCACATATTTGAATCCGAATTCTTTCATCATCTGCTGGAAGATACCTTTGTAGCCTTCAGCGTCAGTGTGGCCAGCCTCAACATCTGCGTCCGGTTTGAAGCCCAGGCAAAGTTCTGCGTCTTCTTCGTTGCCGATACATACGTCAACAAACTGCATCAACGGCTTCATGATAGACTGTGCTTTTTCTTTTGTCCACAGTTTCTTACGGAAGTTCAAGTCAACAGAAACAGTTACACCGTGACGTTTGGCAGCTTCGCAAGCCAGACGGGTCAGTTCGGCAGCCTTGTCAGAGATGGCCGGAGTGATACCGGACCAGTGGAACCAGTCAGCACCTTCCATGATAGCGTCAAAGTCGAAGTCAGCAGCGTCGGCCTCAGCAATAGCAGAGTGAGCGCGGTCATAGATAACCTTGCTGGGACGCATAGAAGCACCAGTTTCAAGATAGTAGATACCTACACGGTCGCCACCACGAGCAATAAAGTCTGTCTTTACACCATACTTACGCAATGCGTTAACAGCAGACTGTCCGATTTCGTGTTTCGGCAATTTAGTTACGAAATAGGCGTCATGTCCGTAGTTGGCACAGCTTA
>NZ_CABUHK010000043.1 GCF_902491285.1 uncultured Bacteroides sp.
ATGATATGATAACAACCCAGTTGCTTCGTCCTGAAAGCATTGTTGTAGTAGGGGCATCGAATAATGTACATAAGCCGGGTGGCGCAATATTGAAGAATTTGATAAACGGAGGTTATCAGGGAGAACTTCGGGCGGTGAACCCGAAAGAGAAGGAAGTTCAGGGAGTGCCTGCCTTTGCGGACGTGAAAGATCTGCCTGATACGGACTTGGCGGTATTGGCTGTGCCTGCCGTGATGTGTCCCGATATTGTGGAAACATTGGCTAGTACAAAGCAAACTCGTGCGTTTATCATATTATCTGCCGGATTTGGCGAGGAAACTCATGAGGGGGCGTTGCTGGAAGAACGAATATTGGAAACAGTCAATAAGTACGGTGCTTCACTGATTGGTCCTAATTGCATCGGTTTGATGAACACCTGGCATCACAGTGTGTTCAGCCAGCCTATTCCTAATCTGAATTTGAAAGGAGTGGATTTAATTTCCAGTTCCGGTGCTACGGCGGTATTTATCCTTGAGAGTGCCGTAACCAAAGGATTGCAGTTCAATTCCGTCTGGTCGGTGGGAAATGCCAAGCAGATTGGTGTGGAGGATGTACTGCAATTCATGGATGAGAACTTCGACCCTGAGAAAGACTCCCATATCAAACTACTCTATATTGAAAGTATTCAGAATCCGGACAGATTATTGTTTCATGCTTCTTCCTTGATAAGAAAAGGATGTAAGATTGCGGCGATAAAGGCGGGAAGTTCGGAAAGTGGAAGTCGTGCGGCTTCTTCACATACGGGAGCTATTGCCAGTTCCGATTCTGCTGTTGAGGCTTTGTTCCGTAAAGCGGGGATTGTGCGTTGTTTCTCCCGTGAAGAACTGACCACCGTTGGCTGTGTATTTACTCTGCCGGAATTGAAGGGAAAGAACTTCGCCATTATCACTCATGCCGGCGGACCGGGGGTGATGTTGACAGACGCACTGAGCAAAGGCGGGTTGAATGTGCCGAGGCTCGAAGGCGAACTGACGGAAGAACTGAAAGTGCAACTTTTCCCCGGTGCTGCTGTTGGAAACCCGATTGATATTCTTGCTACGGGAACTCCCGAACACCTGCGCCTCTGCATTGATTACTGCGAAGAGAAATTTGAAAATATAGATGCCATGATGGCTATCTTCGGAACACCGGGATTGGTCACCATGTTTGAGATGTATGACGTGCTTCATGAGAAGATGCAGGTTTGCAGCAAACCGATTTTCCCGATCCTGCCTTCCATCAATACCGCCGGAGCGGAGGTTGCGGCATTTTTGGCGAAAGGACACGTGAACTTTGCAGATGAAGTGACACTCGGGACGGCCCTTTCGCGTATTGTCAATGCTCCTAAACCGGCAGTCCCGGAAATAGAATTGTTTGGAGTGGATGTTCCGAGGATTCGTCGTATTATCGATTCGATTCCGGAAGACGGATATATCGAACCTCATTATGTGCACGCATTGCTTCATGCAGCGGGTATTTCGTTGGTAGACGAGTTTGTTTCGGATAACAAAGAGGAAGTAGTCGCTTTCGCCCGCCGATGTGGTTTCCCGGTAGTGGCAAAAGTCGTTGGTCCCGTACATAAATCGGATGTTGGCGGAGTGGTATTGAACATCAAAAGTGAGCAACATCTGGCTTTGGAGTTTGAACGTATGATGCAGATTGCTGACGCGAAGGCAATCATGGTGCAACCGATGCTGCGAGGTACAGAACTCTTTATCGGTGCGAAGTATGAAGAGAAGTTCGGGCATGTAGTGCTTTGTGGTCTGGGAGGTATCTTTGTGGAAGTATTGAAAGATGTATCTTCCGGTTTGGCTCCGCTTTCTTACGAAGAGGCTTATTCAATGATTCATTCATTACGTGCTTATAAGATAATCCAGGGAACACGTGGACAGAAAGGAGTGAATGAGGATAAATTTGCGGAAATTATAGTCCGTCTGTCTACCTTGCTCCGGTTTGCGACAGAAATCAAAGAAATGGATATAAACCCGCTTTTGGCGACTGAGAAGGCTGTTATTGCAGTCGATGCACGTATCAGAATAGAGAAATAGGACGATTTTTTCATTCATTGAGACGTATTTATTATCTTTCGATTGTTATTTTGCCTACATTTGGTAACTCAAACGGGAAGATAGAAAACACGTATGTTATGAAGAAAGCACTGATACTTTTACTCTGTTTAATTTGCTATCAGATAAGCTGCCATGCGCAAGTGGCGGACGAGCATTATTATTTCAAAAACCTGAGCGTGCAGAACGGATTATCCCAAAACACAGTCAATGCGATTCTGCAGGATAAACAAGGGTTTATGTGGTTCGGTACGAAAGACGGGCTGAACAGATATGACGGTTTGTCGTTCCGCAAATTCAAGCACGATGACCGTAGCCAACGAAGTATCGGCAACAATTTCATCACAGCGCTTTATGAGGATGAGAAAGGAAATATCTGGGTAGGCACGGATGTGGGGCTTTATATTTATTATCCGGAAAAAGACTTTTTCGAGCATTTCATCGGGCTGAGCGCGGAAAATACGAAAATAGAACATACTGTGACTGCAATCTCCGGCGACAATCAAGGTTGTGTCTGGGTAGCAGTGGAATCTCAGGGACTCTTTTGCTATGAACTGGAAAAAGAAAGGCTTCGGAACTATACGTTAGAAAACTTCTCTTTTCTTACCACCAATGTGCAGACTTTTGCCTTCGATAATAGTGGAACCCTTTGGATAGGCTGTTACGGTGACGGGCTTTTCTATTCGAAAGACCGCCTGAAAACGCTTCATCCTTACCTCTCTCCGGTAGATAATAAAGAAACTTATGCGAACGATGTAGTGACCTGTCTTGTGAAGGGTGCGTACAACTGTCTGTATGTGAGTTCTTTGAAAGGTGGAGTGAAGGAACTGAACCTGACTTCAAACAAATTGCATGATTTACTTTTGGCAGATGAGTCCGGAGAGTCTGTCTTTTGCCGTGAGCTGCTGGTTGCTTCTGACAATGAATTGTGGATTGGCGCTGAATCGGGGCTTTATATTTATAATCTCCGGCTGGGGAAATTTGTTCACTTGCGCAGTTCGATCAATGACCCTTATTCCTTGTCCGATAATGCTATTTATTCGCTGTGTAAAGATCGTGAAGGTGGTATCTGGATTGGTTCTTATTTCGGTGGCATAAACTATTACCCCCGTTTCTATACGAACTTTGAGAAATATTATCCGAAAGGGACAGAAAACGGGCTGCATGGAAAGCGGGTACGTGAATTCTGCCAGGATAATCAGGGAATCTTGTGGATTGGCACGGAAGACGGTGGTTTGAACCGCTTTAACCCGAAGACCAAGACTTTCTCTTTCTTCACGCCAAGCAATGCCTTTACGAACGTGCACGGGTTGTGTCTGATTGGCGACCATCTTTGGGTGGGAACTTTCTCGAAAGGGGTGAAAGTGGTAGATACACGCACGGGAGCTATTGTGAAAACATATCAGAAAACTGATTCGCCCCGTTCTTTGATAGATAATAGTGTTTTTTCCATCTGCAGGACAACGACGGGAGATGTTTATTTAGGCACATTGTTCGGCCTGTTGCGTTATAATAAGCAGTCCGATGATTTTGACCGGATTCCGGAGCTGAATGGTCGGTTTGTATATGACATCAAAGAAGACTCCGGCGGAAACCTTTGGCTGGCGACTTATGCAAATGGGGCTTACTGTTATAATGTGAGTGAGAAGAAATGGAAGAATTACCTGCATGATGAAAACAACCCGAAAAGCCTTCCTTACGACAAGGTAGTGAGTATCTTCGAGGATTCCCACCGGCAGGTTTGGCTCACGACACAGGGCGGTGGCTTCTGTTTGTTCCATCCGGAGACAGAAACCTTCACCAGCTATAATCTGGCGGACGGATTGCCTAACGACGTCGTTTATCAGATTGTGGAAGACAAGGACGGGCTTTTTTGGCTGACAACTAATAATGGCTTGGTATGTTTTCAGCCTACCACCGGAGCAATGAAAGTATATACCACTTCCAACGGTTTATTGGGCGACCAGTTTAATTATCGTTCAAGTTTTGAAACGGAAGACGGTACAATCTATTTGGGAAGTATTGATGGTTTTGTAGCTTTCAATCCCAAGAATTTTTCAGAGAACAAGTCGCTTCCGTCTATTGTGATTACAGATTTTCTACTGTTTGGTAAAGATGTATATGTAGGTGAGCCCGGCTCTCCGTTGGAAAAGAGTATCACCTTTTCCGACGAACTTGTACTTCAATCCAATCAGAACTCTTTCTCTTTCCGTGTGGCGGCACTGGACTTCCAGGCTCCGAGGATGAGTAAGATTATGTATAAGCTGGACGGCTTTGATGCAGATTGGCTGACGGTGGGCGAGAGCCCTATTGTCACTTATTCCAATCTGCGGTATGGCAATTACACTTTCCGGGTGAAGGTTTCCAATAGTGACGGGGTGTGGAATGAAGAAGGGATAATTTTGAACATCCATATTCTCCCCCCCTTTTATTTTTCTATTTGGGCTTATGTTGTTTATGTATTGTTGATTGTTGGTTGCTCTGTCTATACATTCCTCTATTTTAAAAGACGGAGTAATAGAAAGCATCGTCGGCAAATGGAGAAATTCGAACAGGAGAAAGAACGGGAAGTATACCATGCAAAAATTGATTTTTTTACGAATGTAGCTCATGAAATACGTACTCCTTTGACTTTGATAAAAGGACCATTGGAAAATATTATTTTAAAGAAAGAAGTTGATCAGGAGACACGTGAAGATTTGGATATTATGAAACAGAATACGGAACGTTTGCTAAATTTGACAAATCAGTTGTTGGATTTCCGGAAAACAGAAAGTCAGGAGTTTCGATTAAATTTTGTTGAATGTAATATCACAGAGGTACTAAAGGAAACCCATAGACGTTTTACTTCTTTGGCTAAGCAGAAAGGTTTGAAATTCCTACTGAATGTGCCTGCACAGGATTTTTATGCGCATATTAATAGAGAGGCGTTTACTAAGATTGTAAGTAATTTGCTTAATAATGCAGTAAAGTATGCGGAAACTTATGTGCATATCTTTTTAGAGTTCGATGATAGTGAGGAGAAGATGCAATTCCATCTTCGTACAGTAAACGATGGGGTAATTATTCCGGATGAGATGAAGGAAGAGATATTTAAGCCATTTGTACGCTTTAACGAAAAAGATGATGGCAGAGTTACTGCTGGTACTGGTATTGGACTAGCTTTATCTCGCTCATTGGCAGAATTGCATCAGGGAAGTTTGATCATGTTGGAAGGGGAAGAAACGAATTGTTTCTATTTGACACTTCCGGTAGTACAAAACATGACGATTAAATTAGCTTCTGAAGTAACTGCCGGAATCGAATCTGTAATAGGAGCACATACAGAACAAGCTGAAGATATGGAAGATAGACCGACAGTGCTGATTGTAGAAGATAATCCTGATATGCTTGCTTTTGTGGCTCGGCAATTGGCGGATAGCTATGCTGTCTTGACTGCTACTAATGGTTCTGAGGCATTAGAAATATTAGATGGGCATTATGTAAGTCTAGTGATTAGTGATGTTGTTATGCCAGTTATGGATGGTTTTGAACTATGCAAGAAGATAAAATCAGATTTAACTTATAGTCATATCCCAGTGATTCTGTTGACGGCCAAAACGAATATTCAGTCAAAAATCGAAGGTATGGAGTTAGGTGCGGATGCTTATATTGAAAAACCTTTTTCTGTGGAATATTTACACGCTTGTGTTTCTAATTTAATTCAGAACCGGGAAAAACTGCGGCAGGCATTTACGCAATCTCCTTTTGTGGCAGCTAATACAATGGCATTAACTAAGGCTGATGAGGAGTTTATACAAAGATTGAATGAAGTGGTTCAAATGAATCTCAGCAATCCGGATTTCTGTATGGAAAATATGGCGGATGGTATGAATATGAGTCGTTCTAACTTCTATCGTAAGATAAAAGGGGTTTTGGACTTAAGCCCGAATGAGTATCTTCGTTTGGAACGCTTGAAAAAAGCTGCTCAATTATTAAAAGAAGGAGAAAATCGGATTAATGAAATTTGCTATACGGTAGGATTTAATTCTCCGTCCTATTTTTCTAAGTGCTTTCAAAAGCAGTTTGGAGTGTCCCCAAAAGATTTCGTTGGATAAATATCGGATATTATGGAACGAACTTCTATTAAATATTTTGTGAATAATAGTCCGGGATTAGATAGGAATATTTCCTCTGTGGGGTTTGAAGAGATTCCTCCTAATACTTCTTATCCTACGTATAATCATTCTGCCGGATATTATTTCAATCCTGATAAAGGGCGTGTTTTGAAGGAATATCAGTTAATATATGTCATAGATGGGGAAGGAGTGTTGGAGACAGGGAGTGGGGGCGTATTTACGATTAGGCGGGGGATGATATTTGTGTTGTTTCCAGGAGAATGGCACACGTATTATCCGAATTATCAAACGGGGTGGAGCCATTACTGGATTGGGTTTTGCGACTCTGAAGTTGATAATTGGATGAGGAATGAGTACTGTTCTCGAAAGAGTCCTGTTTTTAGAGTAGGCATCAATGACGAGATTGTTTCTTTGTTTAGAAAAGCTATTAATGTAGCCAATGAGGAGCTGAGTTTATATCAACAGGTGCTTGGTGGGTTGGTTACTTATTTGGTAGCACTGATGTGTAGCATTGATAAGAATCGTCGGGTAGAAACCGACGACTTTTCTTCTAAGATAGATTATGCTTGTGTACTTATGCGGGAATTAATAGATCAATCTGTTTCTATGCAAGAGATAGCAGAAAAATCGGGAATGGGATATTCCCTTTTCCGTAAATTGTTTAAAGAGCGAATGCATTGTGCCCCGGTGCAGTATCTCCAGAATCTTAGAATACAAAAAGCTATTGAATTATTAACCACTACAACTATTCCTATAAAAGAAATAGCTTATCAATTAAATTTTGAATCGCCTGCCTATTTCTCTGCCCGCTTTAGAAAACAGACGGGGAGATCTCCTGTAGAATATCGAGATGAATTTTGTAGCAAATAGTTATATTATTCTGGCAATAATTGAAAGCTCTTCTGTAGAATAGTTTCTAAGTTTGTATCGTAACTAAAAAATAGAATTATGATGCAGAATAAAGTGAAAATAGGGCTTTTGGGAGTTGGACTGGATACATATTGGGGGCAGTTTGAGGGACTTCTTCCCCGCTTATTGGCTTATCAGGAGGAAATATGTGCGGGTATTGAGCAGATGGATGTAGAAGTAATTAACGTAGGAATGGTGGACTCCCCGCAAAAAGCAGGGGAAAGTGCATTATTGCTTAAACAAGCGGATGTCGAATTTGTATTTTTGTTTATTTCTACTTATGCTCTTTCGTCTACAGTTTTGCCTGTTGCACAACAAGTTGGGAAACCTGTAATCATGTTGAATATGCAGCCTGTTCCTGCTATTAATTATCAGAAAGTCAATTCGATGGGGGATCGGGGAAAGATGACTGGGGAATGGTTAGCTCATTGCCAAGCTTGTTCTGTTCCGGAGTTTGCAAGTGTATTTAACCGGTCGGGTATTAGATATGATATCATAACAGGGTATTTGTCTGATCAATTGGCATGGAAAGAGATCGCTTCTTGGGTAGATGCTGCGCGTGTGGTAGGTGGAATGCGTAAGAACCGCCTGGGGATTTTAGGACATTATTATTGTGGAATGCTGGATGTTTATACGGATGTAATGCAGCAAAGCGCAACATTCGGAACGCATGTGGAATTGTTGGAGATGTGTGAATTAAAAGCTTATAGGGATGAGGTGACGGATGCTGATTTGAGACGTAAGTTAAATGAGTTTTATGATAAATTTGATGTAGAAACATCGTGTGAGTCGGATGAACTAGTAAGGGCGGCACGTACTTCTGTTGCTTTGGATAAACTGGTGGAAGCTCATCGATTGGGGGCGATGGCTTATTATTATGAGGGTTTTAATGGAAATGATTATGAGAATATTGTTACTTCGGTTATTGCAGGTAATACTTTGTTGACAGGGCATGGGATACCTGTTGCGGGAGAATGTGAGGTAAAGAACGCACAAGCGATGAAGATAATGTCATTATTGAAAGCTGGAGGCTCTTTCTCTGAATTTTATGCGATGGACTTTAATGATGATATTGTTATGCTGGGGCATGATGGACCGGCGCACTTTGCCATTGCCGAAGAAAAAGTAAAACTAGTGCCGCTTCCGTTGTATCATGGTAAGCCGGGAAAAGGATTGTCTATTCAGATGACTGTAAAGCCGGGAAATGTTACGTTATTGTCTGTTTGTGAAGGAAAAGACGGAGTTTTCTTGTTAGCGGCAGAAGGAGAAGCAGTACAAGGAGAAACATTACATATCGGCAATACTAACAGCCGTTATCGTTTCCCATGCGGAGCTCGTCGTTTTATGGATATGTGGAGTAAGGCAGGACCATCACATCATTGTGCGATTGGGGTAGGACATAAAGTATCGGAACTAAAAAAGCTTGCGTTTCTTCTGAATATTCCTATTGTTATAATTGAGTAAGATAATTTCCTTTTAATAACTGTAAAATCATCTTATAATTATGGATAGAAGGACGTTTTTAAAATCTGCAGGAGCTAAGGGGGCGGTTGTAATGGCTACTTCTGTTGTGGGTACGGAAATGTTACATGCAACAGAAGTCTTGGAGGAAAGGACTATTTTAACACCTAAACAACAAGCGACAGTGCCTCGGCTGCCGGAAGATCTGAATACGTTGGTAGGCGATGTCGCTTTACTGGATAAACCTCAAAATCTGACAGTAGCTTGCTATACATTCCCTAATTATCATGCTTCTGCCATACATGATAAAATTTATGGACCGGGATGGACAGAATATAATCTTGTAAGGAGTGCTCGTCCATGGTATCCAGGGCATGCTCAACCTAGGGGACCATTGCTGGGTGAACTCGATGAAAGTAAACCGGGGACATGGGAAAAATATAATGATTTATGTAAACAGAGTGGAATTGATGTTCTTATCTGGGACTGGTACTGGTATAATAATGAACCTTGTTTGCATGAAGCATTGGAGAATGGCTTTTTACGTGCTTCTAACAGGAATGACGTGAAGTTCGCATGTATGTGGACCAATCATCCTTGGTATGTGCTATACCCTACCTCTATGACGAATGGACATAATGCTTATCCACCCAGTTTTGCACCTGCAGATAGTTCTTTGAAAGAGTGTTGGCAAAGCTTATCATATATTATATCCAGGTATTGTCATTTGGAAAATTATTGGAGAATAGATGGAAACCCCGTGATTTGTATTTGGGATCCTAACCGTTTGGAAAAGAAGATAGGAGTGTCTCAGACTAAACAATTATTTGCGGAATTAACAGAATTCGCCAGGAAGCTGGGGCATAAAGGCTTGCATTTTCATTCTTCAGGATTTTATTCCCCTAATTCTAAATATGTGGGTTATAGTACGGCAGGCTCTTATAATCCTTTTACATGGGTTGCTGATAATTATCAGCCTAAAGATGTAGAATTACCGGACTATGGAATAGCGGCTGCGGATGTTGCTTTTAAACTGTGGCCGAAACATCATCATGATTTTGAGATTCCTTACTTGCCTTCTCTTTCTCCGGGATGGGATTCTACTCCTCGATATATCCCGCCACTGGCACGACCTGATAAACCTAATCGGGATAAATGGCCTACTTGTGTGATTCTGGAGGGTGAGAACCCGGCATCTTTTAAGGCATTAGTACAGTCGGCTTTTGCCTATTTAAACAAACATAAAGATGTACCTCCAATTTTGACTATTGCATGTTTTAACGAATGGACTGAAGGACATTACTTGTTACCAGATAATCGCTTCGGATACGGAATGCTTGATGCTTTGGCAGAGGCTTTGGGTAAGGAGAATAATCACTCAATACATGGTATATGACCTGTGTGAATAGCTATATATATTCTAGAGGAATGTGTATGGGACGTTTGTTTTATTAATTGGGATATTTATTTTATCTTGGAATGCTCGAATTGCCTACATTTGTAACATGGAACAAACTCCCAATAATACTAATAACATGAAAACATTTATAAACTCAGATAGATTTGAAATAATGAAGAAAGCAACCTTATTTTTATTGTTGTTCTGTTTTGTAACTACTGGTTATTCACAGGTAACTCTGTCAGATAAACAGCAGGACAAAAAAAGTTTTCCAATCGTTACTTCTGCTGCTAAAGCAGTGGTTTGTTATGATGAAGCAGATGCGGAAGTGGTCAGAAGAACGGCAGGGCTGTTGGTGGAAGATGTAAATCGAGTCACTAATAAAAAATTGAAATTGGTATCTGATTTGCCGTCTAAACAAGAGTATATTATTCTAGCCGGAACTTTGGGAAAGAATAAAGCAATAGATCGGTTAGTGGTGAATAAGAAGATTGACGTTAGTAGAATTCGTAATGGCTGGGAACAATATGCGATTGATTTAATAGATAATCCTTTCCCGGGAATAAAAAAAGCATTGGTCGTAGTTGGTTCTGACCGTCGGGGAACAGCTTATGGATTGTTCTCTATTTCTGAAACCATTGGAGTATCTCCCTGGTACTGGTGGGCAGATGTTCCGGTAGTCAAAAAGAAATCTTTATGCTTGAATGTAAATACCTTCTCGTCTAAGACACCTTCTGTCAGATATAGGGGAATCTTTATTAATGACGAGGATTGGGGATTAAAACCATGGGCTTCTAAGAATTTTGAACCGGAGGTCGGAGATATAGGACCAAAAACCTATGCGAAGATTTGTGAGTTGTTGCTTCGTTTGAAAGCTAATTATTTGTGTCCGGCCATGCATTCTTGTACGAAAGCATTTAATCATTATCCGGATAATAAATTAGTGGCGGATAGTTTTGCAATTGTCATGGGGTCAGTGCATTGTGAACCATTATTGTTTAATAATGCTTCGGAATGGGATCAGAAAACAATGGGAGAATGGAACTATGTGACTAATCGAAACGGCATTAATAAGGTTTTGCGTAAGCGGGTGAATGAGAATGGTAAATTTGAGAATGTGTACACGCTGGCTATGCGTGGAATTCACGATGCTGTGATGGCTGGTAATTTAACATTGGAAGAACAGGCACGTGTATTGGAAAAAGCTTTTGATGATCAACGCGAGATTTTGTCTAGTGAAATTAATAAACCGGCTGACCAAATTCCGCAGGCATTTACTCCCTATAAAGAAGTATTGGAAACGTATGACCATGGAATGAATGTACCTGATGATGTTACTTTGGTGTGGTCGGAAGATGACTTTGGATATATGAAGCGTCTTAGTAATTCAAAAGAACGGAAACGCTCAGGGCGTTCGGGGGTTTATTATCACGTTTCTTATTGGGGACCTCCAAAACATTATCTTTGGATAGCTTCTACGCCCCCTACACTGATGTATGAGGAGTTGGAAAAGGCTTATCGTTCTACCGCCGACAGACTTTGGGTTGTGAACGTGGGTGATATTAAGCCGGCAGAATATCATATAAATTTATTCATGGATATGGCTTATGATATTGAAAGCTTTAATTATGATAATATTAATGCACATAGTGTTGATTTTCTTTGCCGTATATTCGGTGAAAAATATAGGGAAGATCTGACTGATATCCAGCAAACTTATTTTCAGTTGGCTTTTGCCCGGAAACCTGAATATATGGAGCGGAGTACGGATACGGAATTCTCTATTCAGAATTACAAGGAGGTTGAGAGAAGATTAGCCGCCTATGAACGTATTGCCGCAAAAGCGGAGAGAATATTAAAAGAACTGAATAAAGAGGCGGTACCGGCATTTTTCCAGTTGGTATATTATAATGTTAAAGGAGCGGCCTTAGTGAATCAGATGACATTAGGCGGGCAGAAGAATCGTCTTTATGCTACTCAACAAAGAGCGACTGCTAATTTAATGAGAGATAAAGTTAAAGTGTATGGGGATAGCTTGGTTTTGATAACAGAACAATACAATTCATTATTAAATGGTAAATGGAAAGGTATGATGTCTTTGATTCATGGTGGAGCTCGTTCTTTCGGACGTGCAAAAGTTGATTCGGTGACATTAGAATCTGTCCCTACATTAGGCGTATCTTGTGAGGGAGAGGATAATAAGAAAGGTGTAATGAGCTTTCATACAATACCCTGTTTTAATAAATACCTTCCAGATGCTCATTATATTGATGTTTTTAATAAAGGGGTGGGAAGTTTGAAATGGAAGGCTGCTCCTTCTGCGCCTTGGATTCTGATTGATAAGAAAGCCGGGAAGACACTTTATGAGGATCGAATTACGGTTTCTGTAGATTGGAGTAAAGCTCCAGTTGGTGAAAGTGGTTCTGGGTTTGTAGATATTTATACAGATAATAATGAAAAGGAAACTGTATATGTGTCTGTATTTAATCCTGCTGACCCTTCAGTTGAAGAATTGAAAGGATTATATGTCGAGAATAACGGTTATGTATCTATTGATGCTGCAAAGTTTCATAGAAAGCAGGAAATTGGTGAGATTAAGTTCGATATAGTAGATGGGCTTGGATTCGACAATAAAGTTGTTCGTTTAGGAGATCCTTTTGCGAAAACACCTTATTATGACGGGTTACTGCTCACGTCCAATTATGTTGCTCCAGTGCGTGGCAATAAGTTTCCGGTACTGGAATATGACTTCTATTCTTTCCAAACTGGTCCTGTAGATGTATATACTTATATGTTGCCTATTTTCCCATTGGATAATGAACATGGTTCACGTTATGGTGTAATGGTCGATAATAGTCCTGTATACTTGCCGGAAGCAGGTGCACCTTATTATAGTACTCTATGGATTCAGAGTGTGCTGAGAAACTGTAGAATCAATAAGACTACTCATTTTATTGATAAACCGGGTAAGCATACGGTGAAAATTTATTGTGGCCATCCCGGAATGATGTTACAAAAAATTGTAGTTGATTTCGGAGGGTTGAAGAAATCGTATATGGGACCTGAATCGACCAGAATAAACTGAAAGAGATATGACAAAATTAAGATTGATATTATGGGGGTTGGCTGTAATAGCTTGTATGCCTGTTACCTTTGGTCAAGTAGTCTTGACTAAAGGTAACAGCAAAGCCAACGAATTTGGTATGATAAATCGGAAAAGTAATGCTCATCTTTATTTTGATGAACAAGACTTTGAAGTGGTAAAAAAGGCAGCTAATTTGTTTTCAGATGATGTGCAATTAGTGACAGGAAAGAAAATGCAAGTAGAAGCTACAAAAAACAAGTTAGCTTCGAATAGCATAATTGTAGGAACACTTGGACATAATGAATTGATAGACAATTTGGTTGCTAGAAATAAATTAGACGTCAAGGCATTAGAAAATCAATGGGAGAGTTATTTGATAGAAGTCGTTCGTAATCCTTTCCCTGGAGTTAATAAGGCTTTAGTTATTGTTGGTAGCGATCGTCGAGGTACTGCTTATGGATTGTTTTCTATATCTGAGATAATAGGGGTTTCTCCTTGGTATTGGTGGGCAGATGCTCCTGTAGCCAAACATACTGAACTAAATCTTAAAGTAGATAAAATAATCTCTAAAGAACCTACAGTGAAATATCGTGGTATTTTTATTAATGATGAAGACTGGGGATTATTACGTTGGGCAAAGAATACATTTGAAAAAGAGCGTGGAAATATTGGTCCTAAAACGTATGCCAAGGTTTGTGAACTTCTTTTGCGTTTGAAGGCGAATTATTTGTGCCCGGCAATGCACGAGGCTTCTACTGCATTTAATAAAATACCAGAAAATAAACTAGTTGCCGACAGCTTTGCTATTGTTATGGGGTCTGTACACTGTGAACCATTATTGTTTAATAATGCTAGTGAATGGGATAAGAAAACAATGGGGGAGTGGGATTATGTTAATAATAAAGAAACACTTAACAGGGTGTTAAAACAGCGTGTCACAGAAAACTCTCTTTATGAGAATGTCTATACGCTTGCTTTACGCGGACTTCATGATAAAGCGATGGGGGGAAGTAATGATATGAAGGAGCGTGTGAAGATGTTGGGTGAGGCTTTAAAAGATCAGCGTCAGCTTTTGACAGATGTTATTAAAAAGCCTGCTGATGAAATTCCGCAAGCTTTCACTCCTTATAAAGAGGTGTTGGATGTATATAGTGCCGGTTTGGATTTGCCGGAGGATGTAACTATCATCTGGCCGGATGATAATTACGGATATATGAAACGTTTGAGCAGTCCTCGTGAGCAAAAACGTTCGGGGCGTGCGGGAGTCTATTATCACGTTTCTTATTTGGGTAAGCCTCACGATTATCTATGGATGAGTACTACTCCGCCTGCATTGATGTATGAAGAACTTCGCAAGGCTTATGATGCAACAGCCGACCGAATCTGGTTGTTGAATGTCGGGGATATAAAATCATGCGAATCTTCTATGGATCTGTTTTTGACAATGGCCTATGATATTGACTCATTTAATTATGATAATATTTCTCTTTATCAGGCTCGCTGGTTATCCAAAATGTTTGGTAATAGATATTATGATGATTTTGTAGATATAACGAATACGTTTTATCACCAGGCATTTTCTCGTAAGCCCGAGTTTATGGGATGGGGATATCAATGGTCAACTAATAGGCATGGAAAAGAACGTAATACTGATACAGATTTCTCATTTGCCAATTATCAGGAAGCAGACTCACGATTAGCTGCTTATGATCGTATTGGGGCAAAGGTTGAGCGTATTTTGAGTGAATTGCCGGAAGAACAGAAAGCTGGTTTTTATCAATTACTTTATTATCCGGTGAAAGGTTGCGAACTGATGAATAAAATGGTCTTGAATGGGCAAAAGAATAGATGGTATGCTTTGCAACAAAGAGCAGCGGCAAATGAACTAAAAAATCAGGTAAAGGTTTATTATGATAGTTTACAAACGATCACTCAAGGGTATAATTCTTTGTTGAATGGAAAATGGAATCATATAATGACAACACGTCAAGGGTTTGCTGCTTCCTATTTTGAATTACCTAAGTTGGAGACGGTAACATTATCTAATACCCCTTCTTTAGGAGTGTGGGTAGAAGGGGAAGATGTATTGAAAGGAAAAAGTAGTTTTCATATGCTGCCTGTGTTTAATACCTATTTACGTCAACCGTATTTTTTTGATGTCTTTAATAAAGGTAAAGGCTCATTAAACTGGAATATTAAAACTTCAGAAAATTGGATACAGGTGAATAAAGAAAAAGGAAGTACAGCTTCTGAAGACCGGATATGGGTCTCTGTAGATTGGACAAAGGTGCAGTCTGGAGAACGTATCTCGGGTATGATTGAGGTCACTGCTGATGGTGTGGGAAAAGAAAATATATACGTTTCTGTTTTTAATCCTTCTTCTCCTTCATTAACAGAAATGGATACTTTGTTTGTCGAACACAATGGGTATGTCTCAATAAATGCGGCAGATTATCATAGAAAGGTTGAGAATGACGCTATTAAGATTATGACAATCCCTAATCTAGGCTTTGAGAATGCTTCTGTTCAATTAGGTAATCCTATTGCGCCTATGCAAAGAACCGGAAGTAGTATTGTACCGAGAGTTGAATATGATTTCTATACTTTCGGGCAAGGATCAGTGGATGTATATACTTATGTGTTGCCAACCTTTACATTAAGTGCTGATAAGGGGTATGCAGGTCATGAAGCTACTAATATTGAAACACGATATGGCGTATGTATTGATGATGGCCCGGTAATGAACCCCTCGACTTCTTCTTTCGAGTATGCACAAATCTGGTATGAGAGTGCCTTGAAAAATTGTCGTATTAATAAAACGACATTGCATATCAATAAACCGGGAAAACATACAATAAAAGTTTTGTGTGGCGATGCTGGTACTGTATTGCAGAAAGTTGTATTGGATTTTGGAGGAATGAAACGTTCATATTTAGGGCCAAAGCCGACAAAAGCGAAATAAAGGATTCGGATTATATATAAAATCAATAATGATTTACAAGAAAGCTACGTATAACACTTGTACGTAGCTTTTTTATATCTTATAGATGCTTTTGAGACGTATTTTCTATTTATTGGGATGTTTATTTCATTCTTAAATAATCGAATAACATACTTTTGCGTCAGTGAAATAACCCGATTATTAATTATAAATGGTTAACTTGTATTATGAGAATCAACACAGTCTTGCTTGTGCTATGTGCACTACTGTTCATCAGTTGTAATGATGATGAGCAGATGCAGTATGCAAAGATCTATTTCCCGCTAGCTACGTGGGCAGAAAAAAACGACTTTTTTATTGCTGATTTTAATTATGAGAAAGATACGACCTTCATTATTGGTGCGTATTGTGGGGGAAGTATCCCTGTTCCCCAAGAAGTGAAAGTTTCTATTGGCTTGGCAACTGATTCATTAAGGAGACTTCAAGCGAAAGACCCTTCTTTTGCAGATTATGAAGTACTTCCTGAAGGTAGTTATGAAATTACTCCGGTGGATATGGTCGCAGTGATAAAGAAAAATACTAATAGGGGGGATTTGCAAGTTGTTTTTCATACTACCAATTTGGATCCGGCCAAACGATATGTATTGCCTTTGTATATGAAATCTGCCTCTCATTATGAACTGGCTCCACAGCATGGTTATCTTTTTTTTGGAATCAAGAAACAATAATTTAGCCTTATAGATGATGAAAAACTGTATTAAGTTTCACTTATTATCGAAACAAACTGTTTTTTTTAAACTGCTTTGTTTTGCTGTTTTTTGTAATTGCAGCTTTTATGCCTCAGATGTGTTTGCACAAAAAAAGAAGCAAATAATAGTAAGAGGTAAAGTCGTTGACCCTAAAGGTGAAGCATTACAAGATGTACTGGTAGATGTGAAAGAAACCTTAGGGTTTGTTCTCACAGATAAAGAAGGACGATTTACGATTGCTGTACCTGATGAAGAATCAAGCCTCATATTTACATTAGATGACTATGAAAGGGCTACTGTTCAAGTCGGGAAAAAAAGAGACTTGAGTTTGACACTTTTTAAAGCGGTAGAAAAATATGAAGATAGAACCATAAACTTAATGTATGGTACACAGAAAGAGTCTCGATTAGTAACGGCTGTGGAAACAGTGCGTGGGGAACAAATAGAAAATGTCCCGGTCATGTTTCAAAATGCAGCAATTGCCGGTTTGATGATGGGCGTTCAAACAATTCAGACTACTGGTTTGCCCGGAGCGGATAACGCTAGTTTGTATGTGCGCGGACAGCGCTCTTGGCGCAGTGGTTCTCCCGTTGCATATGTGGATGGGCATTTGCGTTCTTTCTCTCTGCTCGATCCACACGAAATAGAATCTATTTCGGTATACAAGGATGCAGGTTCTCTTTCTATTTTAGGACTAAGGGGGGCTAATGGAGCATTTATGGCGACCACTCGCCGTGGTAAAGAGGGAAAGCCTGTTATACGTTTCAATGCGCAATTGAGTATTTCAAAACCGACACAAATGCCGGAATATTTAGACTCATATCATTATGCACAATTGTATAATGAGGCTTATCTTAATGACAATCCGGGAGCAGAGCCGGTATATAAGCAAGAAGATTTTGATTTGTATGTGAGTGGCGAGTCTCCTTATACTCATCCAAATGTAGACTGGGTTGGTGAACTCTTGAAAAAACAGACAATCGCTCAACGATATAATTTAAGTATTCAAGGAGGAAGTTCCAAGGCTAAATATTTTGTAAATTTCTCCTACCTTCATAATGATGGTTTGTATAAGACTGATGGCTTGAATACTTATAATACGAATGCTAACTTCCAAGCGTATTCAATTCGTTCTAATGTTGATGTATCATTAACTAAAGACTTATTATTGTCAGTTGATCTTTTTGGACGGCAACAATTGAGGAATAACCCGGGGGGATCGATGAGTGCGGACGTACTGTTCAAGACACTTTATTCGCTTCCCGCTAATATTTTCCCATTGAATTATGGTCCAGATAAGGTTGCGGGTACAAATGATTATCGCAAGAATCCTTATGGTATTCTGAACCATAGTGGATATTCAAAATACATTCACAGTACTATGGAGGCTTCTATGAAGGCAAATCAAAAACTGGATTTTATTACCAAGGGCTTAAGTGTATATGCTTCATTAGCCTTCGATGCTCGTTTTGATAATACAATTGATCGTAGCAAAGCATATATGGTATATGAGTATACTGGTAAAGATGCAGCTACAGGTGAAGATTTATTCACTACGTGGGGTGAACCAGGTAAGCAGGTAAATAAGAACTCTTTCGGTGACAGTAAAGTTAGAATCTTTGATGTGGAAGCAGGGGTGAATTATGCGCATATATTTGGAAAGAAACATGATGTCTCAGGATTATTGACATTTAATCGTAATCAGCAGACTACGGATACACAGCAGATGGCTAATTATCATCAAGGGCTATTTGGACGTGCGTCTTATGCTTTTGATTCTCGTTACTTGGCAGAGTTTTCTTTCGGGTATCAGGGGACAGAACAATTACCGAAAGAGAATCGTTATGGATTTTTCCCTGCAGTTTCATTGGGGTGGGTTTTGTCGGAAGAACCTTTCGTGAAAAATACTATTGGAAATGATTTGCTGAGTTTTGTGAAATTTTATGGCTCATATGGGTTGACAGCTACTGATGATGGTCTTCCTTATTTTTATTATTTACCTACTATGTCCAATAAAGGTTCAAGCCGCTATCATTTTGGTGTAAATGGAGCTAATGTTGGTGGATGGGGAGAAAATAGTGTGTTCAATCCTAATGTAACTTGGGAAGAGTCATTGAAATTAAATCTTGGTACTGATATTCGTTTATGGAAGGATCGCATAAGTTTAGGGTTTAATTATTTTAAGGAAAAGACGTCACAGATATTAACGACACGTTATACTGTATCTACTCTTTCGGGGTATGGCTTTGGAGGTCCTTTGGAAAATATCGGTAAAACGGAAAACAAAGGATATGAGGCACGTATTGCTTATGCTGATAGGAGGGGAGATTTTTACTGGACAGTAGGAGGCAATTTTAGTTTTATTGATAATACAATTCTGTTTAACGATGAACAACCATATCCATATGATTATCAGAAACGAACAGGAAACTCTATAAATGATTTATTTGGTTATGTTTCGGATGGGCTTTATATTGATGAACAGGATCGTCTTAATAGTCCCAAGACTGATTCTGGAGCAGCATATGCGGGGGATATAAAGTATCGTGACTTAAATGGTGATGGTGTTATTAATGAACAGGATCAGCGTAAAATTGGAGATGCAAATTTGGCAGAATGGAGTTATGGCTTTTTTGTTGGTGCTGCTTATAAAGGGTTTGATGTAAAGGCTCTTTTTACGGGAGTAGCTAATAGGGATTATACATATGGTGACCTTAATATCATGGCTTTTAAGAACGAAGCTGGAAATGGAAATGAATGGGGAGGCGGTAGTGTGCAAAAGTATCATTTGGAAAACCGTTATAATCCCCAAGATCCCTCAACTTGGCGTACTGCTAAATACCCTCGTTTGTCTTTATTAGGAGGAACTCATAATCGTTTGGATTCGGATTTTTGGCAAGATAATGGAAATTTCCTTCGATTGAAAACTTTGGAAATCGGTTATACGCTTCCGCAGAACTGGACTCGGAAAGTCAAAATCTCAAAGGCACGTATCTTTTATACAGGATATAACCTTTTTACTTGGCATAATATGCGTGTTATTGACCCAGAGAGCCAACCAGGGGCATGTAATTATCCGGTACAAAAAGTGTCAAGCTTTGGTGTGAGTCTTCAATTTTAATAGTTGTGAATATGAAAAAACAGATAATAATATTATTTGCTGGTTTGGCGTTATTATCCTCTTGTTATGATGCAATGAACGAGGTTCCATTAGAGAGGATGCCACCAGAAATAGCCTTTAAGGATAGCATAAAGGTAGAGATGTTTGTAAATGAGCTGTATGTTGGACTGAATACAGGCTTAGGAGGATATAATCGATTTGGCGGAGGTTCTGCTAACCAAAATAGTTTCTTCGATTGTGTGACAGATTTGGGAGTACTTTCTCCTGTTAGTACTAATACGGAGGTTAATAGTTTTACACGTGCTACTTTTCATTCAGGATCGGGAGGTAATAAAGACGCACGTTGGGCGGAGACTTATCAGTTGATACGTAAGACAAATATTGTTTTGGCATACATTCACTATTGTGAGACTTTGTCGGAAGCAAGAATGGCGCAGTATATTGGCGAGGCCAAATTACATAAGGCAATACTGCATTATGAAATGTTGAAGCGTTATGGAGGAATTTCTATTATGGATGAACTATTTGAAGGAGGTGATATTAATATTCCTCGTAATACCTTTGATGAATGTGTGGAATATATTGTTCGTTTATGCGATGAGGCTGCTGCCGGGCTGCCTTTACGCTATCCGGATAATGATTATGGACGTTTAACGAAAGGAGCCGCTTTAGGGCTGAAAGCCAGAGTTTTGCTTTACGCTGCCAGTCCCTTGTTTAATGAATCACCAATAGCTAATACAACTGAGCTACAACGTTATGCATCGCCTGAACGTACTCGTTGGGAGCGTGCGGCAAATGCAGCATATGATGTAATTAACCTAAGGTTACCGGATGGAACTCTTGCCTATGAACTTTATCCTTCATATGAACGACTTTTTTTCACTCGTGAAGGAAACCGTGAATTACTTATCATGAGGATGCAGGGACTGACTAATAATGTAGAGAAACGTAATGGTCCTGCTGGTTTTCCTGGAGCTACGGGAAATACCAGTTTGACGCAAGAATTTATTGATATGTTTGAATTGAAGAGTGGAAAATTACCTAAAGATGATCCTACTTATGACCCACAGAAACCGTGGGAAAACCGATGTGAGCGGTTTAAAGCATCTGTTCTTTATAATGGTAGTTCATGGTGGGACGGTGAGGTTGAAACATATGTTGGAGGAAAAGACTATACAGCATTAAATTCTACTGCAAAGGGATGTGTCACCGGATATACTTTGCGTAAACATTTGGATTCGGAAGTTCGAATTTCAGGTGTCGAAAAGAATACTTACCATGATTGGCCTATATTGCGTTTTGCTGAAATTTTGTTGAGTTATGCAGAAGCGGCAAATGAATATTATACAACATCTGATGATGAAATGGTAGATGATGAATTAATATATACCTATGTTAATTTGATACGTTCACGAGCTGGTTTACCTCCAGTTGAGAATAAAACGAAAGGAGAAATGCGTACTATTATTCACCGGGAGCGTACTGTTGAATTAGCTTTTGAGGAAATACGATATTTTGATTTACGTCGTTGGAGAGAGGCTGAGACTATATTAAATCGTCCTGTTCATGGTGTACAAATTATAAAGGATGAAAGTACGGGAGAGTTTGTTTATAGCAACCCAATTGAAGTGGAAGATCGGATTTTCCCTGAACGGTGTTATTATTATCCTATTCCTCAGAGTGAAATGAACAAGAATATGGCGTTAACTCAAAATCCTGGTTGGTAATTCAGTATTGTAGAATTAAATGAAAAACAAATTCATGAAGAAGTTTTTATTAACCTTAATAGTAGCAATAGCGGGCGGAGTATTCAGTTCGTTATACGCTCAATCATTTACGGTTACAGGTACAATTGTTGATATGAACGATGAAACTATGCCGGGAGTGAACATTGTAGAAACAGGCACTACAAATGGTGCTATTAGTGATGTAAATGGTAATTTTAGGATTACTGTATCAAGCCCTAAAAGTATTCTGGTTTTTTCTTTTATAGGATACGAGAATCAGGAAATAACAATAGGCAAACAGAGGAAATTAGATGTGAAAATGCTGGAGTCCGGTGTTAGTTTGGAAGAAGTGGTAGTAGTAGGATATGGTTCACAAAAGAAAGCTTCTGTTGTAGGCGCTATTTCTACTGCTGATGCTAAAGAATTGCAAAGTACTGGAACTACTAATCTGACACAGGCTATTGGAGGTAGAATCGCTGGAGTTATCTCCAGATCTCCTGGTGGACGCCCGGGCGATGATGATGCATCTGTATATATTCGTGGTGTTGCTAGTTATAATTCTGGTACTTCATCTCCATTGGTGTTAGTTGACGGGGTGGAACGTGATTACTCGCAGATTGATCCGGAAGATATTGAAAGTTTTTCTGTTTTAAAGGATGCTTCTGCTACTGCTGTATTTGGTGTGCGTGGAGCTAATGGAGTTATATTGATCACGACTAAGCGTGGTGAGACAAGTAAACCTGTGGTTGACCTGAGAGCATCGTTCACGATGAATACTCCAATTAATTTACCAGAAAAGTTAGGTTCTTATGATTTTGCACGTTTAAAAAACGAAGCATTGATGAATGTAGGTGAAGTACCAGAATATAGTGCTCATGATTTAGATATGTATCGTACAGGTACTAGTCCTTATACGCATCCGGATAATGATTATATTGGTGATTTATTGAAGAATGTTAGTACAAAGCAACAATATAATCTGACAGTGCGTGGTGGAACTCCTTTTGTCCGCTATTATGTGTCCGCTAATTATGTGGATGAGCAAGGTATTTATAAAACGTTTGAAAATAATGATTATAATTCGAATGTATATTTCAAACGTTATGGTATGCGTACCAATTTGGATTTTAATGTAACGAAGACTACCGTATTTGGGGTAGATCTTTCTGGAAGATTGGAAGAAAGGCATGATAATGATGCTGAAAAAGGTTTATATGAATCTATGGTTCGTTTGCCGCCTAATTATTTGAATTATGTGAATCCGGATGGAACTTATGGTGGTAAATTGAATGTAGTAAATCCTTATGCAGCATTATCTCGATATGGTTATAATCACTCAAAACGTAATGTGTTCGAAGCTGTAATAAAGCTGAAACAGAATTTGGATTTTGTAACTAAGGGGCTTTCTGCAAGAGCTATGTTTGGCTTTGTATCTACTATGGCATCTCGAAGAGATTTAACAGAACGCCCGGAATTGTGGGAATATACCAAAGATGGACAATATGTGATTGTAAGTGAGGAAACTCCAATTAAGATAGAAACTTCAGCTGGACCTCATCGGCGGAATATAACAACAGAATTTGCAGTTAACTATGACCGGAAATTTGGTTCTCATGCTATTACAGGATTGCTGGCGTTTAATCAATTGAGCCAATATAATAATGCGGCGTTACCTACTGGATATATAAACTATGTAGGGCGCATCACTTATGGTTATAAGAATAAGTATTTGGCTGAGTTTAATGCTGGTTATAATGGATCGGTTCAGTTTGCTGAAGGCAAACGATATGGCTTTTTCCCGGCTTTCTCTTTAGGTTGGGTTGTTTCAGAAGAGAAATTCTGGAATAAGGACAATAAGATTTTCAATTACATGAAAATTCGCGGCGCTTATGGTGAAGTTGGTAATGATAAAATAGGATCTGACAAATATTATTATTTGCAAACTTACCCTATGCTGACTTCCAACCGCCCTTCATTTGGTATTGAAAATAATCCGGAAAATCGTATTTATGAAGGAAAAGAAGGAAATGTAGATGTGACTTGGGAACGAGCTCGTAAATTAAATGTGGGTATTGATATGCGTCTCTTTAATAGTAAATTAGCAGTGACCATAGATGCTTTTACAGAAAAAAGAGTGAATATCCTTGATTACGATCGTTCAATATCAACTATTTATGGTATGCTGGGGGCTACTGATAGTACTAAGGGATTTCCCCCTCAGAATTTGGGAGAAGTCCGTAATTCTGGATTTGAATTTGATGTTTCATTTAATGATAAGATAGGAAAGGTATCTTATTATGTAAAAGGAAATGTGTCGTTTGCACGTAATAAGGTATTAAAGAAAGGTGAAGAACCTCAAACATATTCATGGACTTCTGGGATTGGTCGTAAGGTTAATCAGCGTTTTGGTATGATTGTTGATGGCTTTTATAATACTCAAGAAGAAATTGACGCCTTACCATCTAGTTTCTCCAGTAATTTGAAACTAGGAGACTTGAAATATCGGGATATAAATGGTGATGGCATGATTGATAGTTATGATGTAGCTCCGATTGGAAAAACTCGTTTGCCTGAGATTATGTATGGCTTGACTTTGGGTGGTAACTGGAAAGGTATTGATTGGCAATTATTCTTTCAAGGTGCAGCTATTACTGATCTTTATGTTAATGGATATGGTTATTGGGAATTCACTAATACTGGGAGTGTGATGAAACATCATTTAGGAAGATGGACACCGGAGAATAAGGAACATGCTACTTATCCAAGTTTATCTCCGACTACTTCTAAACAGAATCACAGGCTATCTACATTTTGGTTGAAGAATGGAAACTATCTTCGTTTAAAGAATATGCAGATTGGTTATACATTACCTTCTGTTTGGACAAAAAAAGCTAAGATAACATCTGCTCGTATTTATGTGAGTGGAACAAATTTGTTGACATTTGCAGGGTTTAAAGAATATGATCCAGAGTCTAATGACGGGGGAAATACTTCTTATCCCCAGATGAGAAACTATAGTGTGGGATTGAATCTTAAATTTTAAAATTTGTCAAATATGAAAATAAAACTTTATACGATATTAGGCTTGACTCTTTTCATGTTGGTTCTGAGTTCATGTTTAGACGCTTCTTCTTTGATGGATAAAGAAGATGTAGGAGATTTATATGAGAAGGATGTATTTAAAGATCCTACATATGCACGTTATTTTGTAAATGATATTTATTATTCGCTGCCTAAGGGTGCTGAAGTTCCTGGTTCATGGGGAGGAGCATATTTGGATTGCGCAACAGATAATGGTGAAGCTCGTTCGTTAGATTCTGATGCGCAACGGTTCAACAATGGAAACTGGAATGCTGAAAGTGTACCATTGGGGAGTGTCTGGTCTAAATCTTATGCAGCAATTCGTGCATGTAATAAATTTTTAGAGAACTATGATTATATTGAGGAAAGGTCAGGAGTGGCAACTAGGATAGATTTGGAATATTTGCGTGGGCAGGTAATTTTCTTACGTGCATTTTTTTATGCGGAGTTACTGAAACATTTTGGTGGGGTACCTATTCTGGATCACACACTGCATTTTGACTCTTCCGAGTTGCAACAAGCAAAACGGGTCACTTTTGACCAATGTGTAAAATACATATTAGAGGAGTGTGATATTGCTATCGCAATATTTAAGAGTGTGAATCAAGACTGGGCTGGCAATAACTTCGGACGTGCTAATGATGGTGTAGCATTAGCCTTGAAAGCAAAAGTGCTTGCTTTAGCGGCTAGTCCATTATATAATCGACCTCCACATTATCCAAAATATGATGAGGAAGATCCTAATAAAGAGCTATGGCGTTATCCGGATTATAATAAAGAGCGTTGGAATGATGCAGCTAAAGCATTAAAAGCCGTGATAGATATGGGGCGTTATGATTTGTATAAGAAGACTAATGGAACAAAATCAGCATATGAGACTTATTTCGTAACCCGTAACACAGTAGAGGAGTCTATATTCCCCTTTTTGAAGGGACCTTCGATTGATGTATATTATAATAATTTGCCCTTTAATTTTATGCTTGTCCGTGGTAAAGGAAGTCCAGTTTGTTATAATTTACCTACTCAGGACTTAGTGGCAGCATATGAAATGAAAAATGGCATGTTGCCTGAGCAAGAAGGTTCTGGCTTTCGTCCATTACATCCATTTTCCGGACGTGATCCACGTCTGGATGCTACGATATGGTATGATGAATCGATTTTCTGTGGTATAGAATTTAAGACTTGGAGACGTGATATCGACTCGGATAAACCATGGGGAAAAGATTATATTCGTGGATATTCCCGTACTGGCTTTTTCTTAAAAAAGTTTATGGATAAAGATTTGAATCCAACTAATAATGTAACTGTTCCTAACTCTTATCCAATCATTCGTTATGCCGATATCTTGTTGTTATATGCAGAAGCGCTAAATGAGTATTATGCCGAACCTTCTTTAGTTCCTGATGATGCGATTTGTTGGGCTATATCAGAAGTGCGTGCTCGAGCTGGGATGCCTGATGTACGTACCACTTTTGCTAATCGTGGTTGGGCATTGACGCAGGAAAATATACGTAACTTAATTCGGAACGAACGCCGTGTGGAGTTTGCATTTGAGGAACATCGTTTTTGGGATGTGCGTCGTTGGATGATTGGTACGGAAACACAAAGAGTTGTTCATGAACAGGATATTGTTTTAAAAGAAGATGATAAAACGAAAGAATATAATGTTAGGGAAATAGAAAAGCGTAGCTATGAGGACTTTATGAATGTACTACCTATTCCACAGTCAGAGATAAATAAGAATAGGAATCTGATTCAGAACTGGGGGTGGTCACCACGTGTGGTAGAGTAATTAATTTAAAGGATGAAATGATATGAAAAATAGAATATTTTTATTTTTGATGGTCACGCTGATAGCTTTGTTTGTTACTTCATGCAAGGAGGATGAAATTGTAGAATCATCAATACAAGTGACCACACAGGGATTTGCTCAGATCGGACAAACTACGGCCTTTGTGAGTGGATATATAGTGAAGGGTACTCTGTCTGAAGGTATGGTGAGAGGTTTTTGTTGGAGTGAGTCTTCTTCTCCTACTCTAGAAGATAATAAAGTGGAAACATCGAAGGTTACAGATGAAAATGGGTATATATTACAATTGGTAGGATTGGAGCCAACAACTGAATATTATGTGAGGGCTTATGTGAGTGATGGCAACTCTATTTACTATGGAAACGAATTGCAATTTACAACAAAAGATATTCCTGGTGATGGATGGTGTGTGATTGATGACATTACCAAAATAACTCCTACTACAGCAACCGCATTAATGCAAATTGCGGATAATGGTGGTTCTGAGGTATTGGAATATGGAGTGTGTTATATCGAAACGGATACCGAGCCGATACCTCCTGTTAATAACGAACCGACAATTGATGGAAAAACTGTTGTTGCTGATGCAGGTGGGTATGCTTTTGACGCACTTCTGGAGAATCTTTCTCAGAATACTCATTATTTAGTTCGACCTTATTTCAAAACAGAAGAAAGTCTTGTGTATGGTGAGACTGTATGGTTTACAACAATGAATTTTGTTAAAACCGGAGATGTATTTCCAGGTTATCAAAGTGCTTATTTATATGGTGAAGTTTTGATGGATGCAGGTTCTGCAACAATAGAGCGTGGTGTTTGTTGGGGGGCTACTCCGACACCAACTATTGAGAATGATTCTTTTGAAAAGATAGATAAAGGTGTTGGTTCTTACTATTCTATCGTTGGTGGACTAGAAAAAGGTCATACTTATTACGTGCGCGCCTATGCGAAAAATTCTGATGGGGTTTTTTATGGTCTTCCTGTGGAGTTTACGACTCGTACTGGGGATATTGTTCCAGGTATGACTTTGGAGGATATGGTTTTGGTTGAAAATGGTATTTTTGATATGGGCAACCCGAACACTGATACAGAAGCTTCGCCGATTGATAATAAAACAATGGGTAAAGAACCAGTACATAAAGTGCAAATATCAAAGAATTTCTATATGTGTAGATATGAGCTAACGGTAGAACAGATGTGTGTATTTCTTAATGTATATCAGAGTAGAAATAGTCGGACACAACCTGTTAAAGCATTACACAATAGTAGTACTAATGCTTGGAGTTTTGAGTATTCGGGAACAGCACCGAATTTGGTATATAAACCTCGTGCAGGGAAGAACAGATATCCTGTTGTTAATGTAACTTGGCCTGCTGTCGAACAATATTGTGAATGGCTGTCTGCAGAATTGGGCGTAAAGGTACGTTTACCGAGTGAAGCAGAGTGGGAATATGCTGCTCGCGGTGGTAATAAGAGCCAAGGATATGTGTATAGCGGAAGTAATAATTTTAGTGAAGTCTCTGTTTCCACTAACAATAGTACTGCCCCGGTGGGAACTAAGAAGCCGAATGAACTTGGTCTCTATGATATGACAGGTAATGCAATGGAATATTGTAGAGATTTTTTTGATTGGAATTTTTATGGGGTACATGCAGGTGAAATAGCAGTAGATCCTGTAAATGCAGGAAAACTGACTGCAGATGGTAAAATGATTGTGCGTGGAGGTAGTTTTAGACATCCGGCTTATCTAAAGGTTTATACACGTGGTTGTAATCAACACAAAGGAGATGCCGGTAATCATAATGGTTTCCGTTTTGTAATGGAAAAACTTCCTGTAGATTTATAAATGATTGAATTGATTAAGAAGGAGCACTAATAGACATATATAGTGCTGCCTTCTTATTTGTAACCTTTTTAATAATTAAGACTATGAACCGATTCTTATATATTCCATACTTATTTTTTTTCTTATTTTTGATGCTTTCTTGTGACGAAACGGACAGTTCACAGAATTTGAAAGAAAACCTTCAGACATTAACTGGCAAAGATTATTTGTCTGTATTACCAGCAACAGTGCAAGTTGGGAACTTTTCCGGAACATTCAAACTGAACATTGCGACAAATCTTATTTGGAATGCATCTACTGAGGATGAATGGATTCTGTTATCTAAGACAGAAGGAGGGAAAGAAGTACTTGAGGTAAACTATACTGCTAATACTGATGTAACATCTTCCCGCAAGGCTAAGATTACGTTTTCAGCTAAAGGAATGAATGATGTAGTATATGAGGCAATAGTGGAGATAGTTCAAAGTGATAAAACTTTTAATAATCCGATAGCTGGTATACCAGATCCATGGATTGTACAGTACCAAGGTGCATATTATACATGTAAAGCACATGGTAATGGAATAAATGTGTCTAAATCGGAGAAGTTGACTGTTATTAATTCGACAAAAGCTATTTGGACAGCCCCTAAAGATAATGGCATAATGAAACCATGGAACACTTCGCATGTATGGGCTCCAGAACTTCATTTTATAGATGGGAGATGGTATGTGTATTATGCGGCAGGGCGTCCATCGTCAGAAAGTGGAAGCTATAAAATGCAACGTACCGGAGTACTTCGTTCAAAAACGACAGATCCAATGGGAGAATATGAAGATATGGGTATGATTTATACAGGCGATGAATATTCACCAAGTATAGTAGCTACTACTGATAACACATGTTATGCAATTGATATGGGAGTTGTGAAAATTGGTGCAAAGTTATACGCTGTATGGTCAGGTACAATCAATAAGGAGTCGGGTGGAGATCAACGCATCTATATTGCGGAGATGAGTAATCCTTGGACAATTTCCTCTAATCGGGTAGAAATATCTAAGCCGGACCAGTCTTGGGAGCTTATAGAGCCTGCGGCAAAAGTGAATGAAGGCCCGGCTTTTTTACAACGCGATGATAAGTTGTTTGTAGTATACTCATGTAATGGATCATGGACGAAATATTACCGTTTAGCATATCTTATGTTGAATATAGGCGATGACCCGATGGTACCGTCAAATTGGAAAAAATCTCCTAATGCAGTATTTTATCGTTGTGATGATACGGTTGATGAAGATGGAGTGAATGGAGTAGGACATTGTTGTTTTACAAAGTCATTGGATGGAACAGAGGACTGGATTGTTTACCATGTGAAGAATCGGAATCATGGTAGTTATGAAACAGGACGTTCTACTTTTATTCAAAGATTTACATGGAATGCGGATGGAACTCCAAATTTTGGAACTCCTGTAGGCTGGGGAGAGCCAGTAGTCGTACCTTCGGGGGAATAATGATAAAAATGATATTGACATATGATGAAAAGAAGAATAACTTTCATGTTAAGTAGTTTAGTACTTTTAGCTTTTTAAGTAAATCTGTTTCAGTAGATATTCCACATAAGAATCCTAATGTATTATTTATTTGTATAGATGATTTGAGACAGGTACTAGGGCATTATGGTTCTGTGGCGCAACTCCCGAACTTAGATAAATTGTCAGATAGAGGGTGTCTTTTTTATCATTATGTTCAGGTGTCTACTAGTGATGCTTCGTGTGCAAGTTAGTTGTCTAAAAAAGAACAGGATTTGTAATTCGTACATAATATATCTGAACTAGATATAGTTTGATTTAGAGGGTAACAGGAACTAAACTTATTAATGAATAAATAATGCTATTTTTCTTCTTTATAAAGGTAAATTGAGACGTTTTTATTCTTTTATGAGACATTTATTCTATCATTGAAAATATGGATTGCCTAATTTTGCCATTATTGAAAATGGATAGAAGACTACTTTTAAACAATGGATTAATTTTAATATTATGGAAAAAGAATTTCTAAAAAAAATTATGGATGGTAGGATCAGGTTACTTTTATTATTCTTGATTTCTACGATGTATGTTCAGGCTCAGACAGTAAGAGCTGTTTCTGGAACGATAAAGGATGCATTGGGAGAACCACTGATTGGGGTAAATGTAGTAGTTAAAGGAGATGCTACCTTAGGAACAATTTCTGATATGGATGGGGGATATTCTTTGAAGGTACCTCGTAAAAAAGTTACTTTAGTATTTTCTTTCATTGGATATAAAACAATGGAGAAATCGATTGATGCGAACATGACAAAGCTTGATGTAATGTTAACGGAAGATACGGAATTACTTGACGAAGTTGTGGTAGTGGGTTATGGTACAATGAAAAAGAAAGATGTGACAGGATCTGTTTCACACATTGGAAAGGAAGTGATGGAGACGAAAGTAGCCACTAACGCGGTCGATTTTCTGAAAGGTAATATTGCGGGAGTAAATATTAGTGTAGATAATAATGCTTCTGGTGGAGGAACAATTGAGGTACGTGGCCCGGCTTCTTTAACTGCATCTACCTCTCCTTTGATAGTCTTAGACGGTAACATTTATTATGGTAATATTAGTGATATCAATCCGAATGATATTGAAAGCATGGATGTACTGAAAGATGCTAGTTCTACAGCTGTTTATGGTTCTAAAGGTTCTGCAGGTGTGATTATGATTAATACGAAAAGGGGTAAAACGGAAAAACCTGTTATCAATCTAAGTGCTAGAATTGGAGTGACTACTTTATTGGATATTCCAGACCTTCCTACGCCTAAGCAATATATACAAAGACGTGCTGATTATTGGAAAACATTGGATTATTTTAAGCCAAGTGCAGATCAGAAAGGAACTGGTTATTATGATGATCCTTATAGTCTTCCGGAAGGAGTAACAATGGATGAATGGGCAGCATATGATCCTTCTTTTTCAGGAGATTATGTGGAAACCTGGTTAACTCGTCTTCAGTTGTCTAATGTAGAGATTCAAAACTATAAACAAGGTAAAACAGTAGATTGGCGGGATCAAGTCTATCGTTCAGGTTTGAGACAAGACTACAATATGTCAATTTCTGGAAAATCATCAAGAACTAATTATTATGCTTCATTGGGATATACTAATAATGAAGGTTATAAGGTAGGCGACAGCTTTCAGACAGTAAGAGCCCGGGTGAATCTGGACACAGATATAACAAAATGGTTGAAAGTCGGTTTGGCTGCTCAGTTTGCAGATCGTGGAAATAAGGATATAGTAGCTGATACTGGCAATGCTGATGTGATGAGTCCTTATGCTAGCATGTATGAAGAAGATGGTAGTTTGAAGAAATATCCGACAGATGATGCTAGAATTATAAATCCTTTATTGACAAATTCTGTTGACAAAAAGTTCTATAAAACGCAAACATTGAATTCAACAATTTATGGTAAACTAACGCTTCCTTACGGAATTAGTTACCAAACTAATCTTAATGTTCGCTATGGCTGGAGAAAGCAATATTATTATAAATCGGATGAAAGACCTAGTATTTCTGAAGGAGGAGAAGCTAGCCGTGATGAATATTCCGACTATGAGTGGGTGGTTGACAATATGTTAAAATGGAATTATACCATTGCGGGTATTCATAATATTGATGCTACATTTGTATATAGTGCTGAGAAATATCAATTCTGGAATACCAATGCAGCTAACTCCGGTTTTGTTCCTAGCGGTGTTTTAGGCTTCCATAATTTACATGCGGGTATTAATCCTGTTATAAAAACTAATGACGAAGTACAGACTGGTAATGCTTTATTAGGTCGTTTGAATTATTCATTGATGGATCGTTATTTACTGACGGCCTCGGTACGTAGGGATGGATTTTCCGCTTTTGGAGTAGAGAATCCGTATGGTACATATCCGGCATTTGCATTGGGATGGCGTATGTCAGAGGAATCTTTTATTAAGAAATTGAAGATTATTGATAATTTGAAATTACGTTTTTCTTGGGGTGAGAATGGTAATAGAGATATTGGACGTTACGCTGCTCTTTCTAAATTAAATGTGACAGATGCAATAATTGATGGAGATAATGTGAAAGGAGTATGGACTAATAATCTGTCTAATAATAAATTAAAGTGGGAAAGAACTCGTGCAACTAATCTTGGATTAGATTTTGGTTTATTCAACGGCCGTTTGAGTGGTATTTTGGATATGTATTATAATAAGACATCAGATTTGATTGTAAATCGTTCATTGCCAACTATTACAGGATATGATAAGGTTATTGCTAACTTGGGACAGGTAGATAATAAAGGATTGGAATTGACTTTGACAAGTGTGAATGTCAATATTCCGAAGAAAGTATATTGGACTACTACATTTATTTATTCTACAAATAAAAATACAATCAAGCATTTGTATGGTAAAATGGTGGATGTAAAAGATGAGGCTGGTAATGTAATAGGTCAGCGTGAGGATGACGATGTACAAAATGGTTGGTATATTGGGCATGGAATTAAAGATATTTACTACTATAAATGGCTAGGAGTCTGGCAATTGGGGGAAGAGGACGAAGCTAAAAAGTATGGAAAACAACCGGGGGATCCTAAATTGCAGGATTTAGATAATGACGGTAAGATTACAGAAAAGGATAAAGTTTGGTTGGGATCAAGAACACCGCGCTACCGTATGTCATTGCGTAGTGATTTGAACTTGTTCAATTGTCTGGACTTCTCATTTGTACTTCGTGGAGAATTCAATTATTTGGGGGAAGATAATTTGCGTAGGAATGAAGATAACCGTTTCTTCGACCGTTCAAACTCTATTATGACGGAATACTGGACTCCTTGGAATCCAAGTAATGAATATGCTCGGTTAGGAGCAAATTGCGGTAATCCAAGTGTTTTAATCTTTAAGAAAAGAGATTTTGTTAGATTGCAAAATGTTTCTTTAGCTTATACTTTCCCAAAAACTCTTTTGAAGAAATTTTCAATTGAGAATCTCAAAGTCAGTTTAAATGTAGATAATGCGTTTGTTTTGACCAAGTGGAACTATTATGATCCTGAAAATATGGGTACTTGTCCTCGTATTTGGACATTGGGAGTGAATGTGACTTTGTAATTTGTAAAACAGAAGAAAGATATTCAGATGAAAACAATGAAAAATATAATTAAATGTTTGACAGCCTCTTTGTTGGTTGTGTATTTATCGTCATGTGTTGATCTTGACCCGGAACCATTATCATTTTATGCTCCGGAAAACACTTTTTTGGATAAAGAAGGACTTGAGGCTCTTCTTGTTACTTCACGTAAACAAATTAAGTGGGAATGGTTTGGTGACGCTTTTAATGCTGGTTATTGTGAAACTCCTTTAGTATATGAATATGCATGGTCTGATATTTCGGTAATGGGAGCTCCTGAAGTAAAAGAGATACATAACTTGGAAACTCAATTAACACCTAATACATCAATGGCGTTACATCTTCGCTATTGGGATTTAGCTTGGAATGGAATCAAATATGCAAATACTGTAATTAGCCGTGTACCGAAATCAACTATCACTAATGAAACAGATAAAAATGAATTGTTGGCTGAAGGATATTTCCATCGGGCGTATTGGTATTACTTACTGGTTAATCAGTGGGGAGATGTACCTTTGATTTTGGAGGAAATAACTGAGCCTAAGTTGGACTTTTACTCTACTTCCAGAATGAAAATTCTGCAACAATTGAAGACGGACATGGAATTTGCCGTGCAATGGCTTCCCAAAAATGTAAAACCGGGTTGTGTAAGTAGAGCTGCAGGAGAACACTTGTTAGCGAAGATATATCTTTGTACAGGTGATTTTCAACTTGCGGTAGATGCTACGACCAGATGTATTAATGACTATGGTTTGCATTTGATGAAGGAGCGTTTTGGAGTAAATGCAGCAGATCCAAACCTGGATGTGTTTAATGATTTGTTTCAAGAAGATAATATTAGTGCTTCAGAAAATAAAGAAGGTATTTTTGTAGTTCAGGAACGGTATGGAGTGGAAGGAAATGTTGCTCCTAAAGGATCGAATCGTATGCGTAACTTTGTACCCTATTGGTGTAATGGTGCAGCTGTGAAAACTCCCGATGGAAAACAAGGTACTACATATGACGCTGCACCTTATGACGGGTATGAATGGGTAGAGAAGTTAGGGCGTGGTATAGCTAAGATTCGGCCTACAAACTATTCACAATATGCCATTTGGGGCAAGTGTGAAAATGATTTAAGACATAATGAGAATAACTGGTTTGATATATCACGCCTTACATACAATCGTCCGGCATCTAAAGGAGGTAGTGCAACATATTTTGGTACACCTGTACAGCGGTCTTTTGTAACTGACACTATGCGCTGTTATTTTTCATTTCCAACAGTGAAAACTCTGATTTATAAAGATGATATAAATAAAGGAAAAACTCCTACCGGTGGATTTACAGATCATTATGTATTCCGTCTTGCGGAAACTTATTTGATGAGAGCAGAAGCATATTATTGGTTGGGAAATGCTACTGGAGCAAAAGAAGACGTAAACGAAATACGTCGTCGTGCAAAAGCGCCAGAATTACCTTCTGTTACTTTGGATGATATATTAGATGAAAGGGCAAGAGAATTATATATAGAGGAACATCGGAAAGTGGAGTTGACTCGTATCGCTTTCTTAAAAGCTCAATTAGGTAAGGATGGATATTCTTTAAATAATTTTTCAGAGAAAAACTGGTATTATGATCGTATAATGGAAAAAAATAATTTCTTTGCAGAGGAATATTTTTATTCAACTAATGCGTTTGTCATGAAACCTTATCATGTGCTTTGGCCAGTTCCTTTGACAGCCATAACCTCGAATAGTCAAGGACGTATTAACCAAAATATTGGTTATTTTGGTGCAGAAGATAATGTGCCGGTAGAATAGAAATAATATTATAGATAATTATCTCTTCGGAGCATAGATATTTGCTCCGAAGAGATTTGAAGGTCGAATATTGTTGTAAAAGAGGAAATCCTTGGGACGTTTTTTTTATTTATTGGGATATTTATCTTATCTTATGTGATAAGAAGGGCTTATTTTTGCATCAGTAATCTTAATGTAGGTAATATGATGAAACTATTATTCTTCGTTTTTGCAGTATTGTTAAATGTTATGTTCCTTTTTGCTCAAAAGGAAGCAACTGTAGGAAAAGCTAATGATTTGAAAGATATACTGGTTGCATGTTATTATTTCCCTAATTATCATACAAGAAGTAAGAACGATCCTCGTATTAGTAATCAGCATTGGGAGAACTGGTCAGAATGGGAGTTGGTGAAGCGAGCTAAACCTCGGTTTGAGGGACATCATCAGCCGAATGTTCCGGAATGGGGATATACTGATGAAAAGGAGCCGAAAGTAATGAAGAAAAAAATACAAATGGCTGTAGAACATGGCATTGATGTATTTATTTTTGATTGGTATAATTATAATGGTAATAATACTCCGGAGAATTTCAAAAAAGCATTGCAGATGACTAAAGAGGTTTTACTGAATGAACCGGACTCTCCCGATATTTTGAATATCAATTGTTGGAATGAGTGGCCAGAAGGTAGTTATTTAGAACCTGACATGGTACATGGAACGGCTTATTTGGATGTAGTGAAAGAGGTGATGGGTGAATAATGTATGAGATTAAAATATATAATAATAAAGAATGTATGAATAAGAAATTAGTGAATCGTGTAGGAAAACTGATTGTTTTGCTACTAATTGTAGGATTACTTCCTGCTTACGCTCAGAAAAAAGGAAAAGAAAAAGTGAATCGTCTACCGGATGATTTGGAAACACTTGCGGGCGACCCAGCTTTATTGAAGAAGCCTGAAGGATTGACTGTAGCTGCTTATGCTTTCCCAAATTACCATGCTTCAGCTTTACATAATAAAATATATTCGCAGGGATGGACGGAATATAATCTGATTAGAAGTGCACGCCCATGGTTTGAGGGACATCAACAGCCACGTACTCCTTTATTGGGAGAATTGGATGAAAGTAAACCGTCTACCTGGGAGACTTATAATAAGCTTTGCAAGCAAAGTGGTATTGATGTCCTGATTTGGGACTGGTATTGGTATGATGGTAAACCTTGTTTGCATGAAGCGTTGGAGAATGGTTTTCTGGAAGCTAACAATACAAAAGATGTGAAGTTTGCCTGTATGTGGACTAATCATCCTTGGTATGTACTATATCCGACAAAGAAAACAGATGGAAGTAATGCTTATCCTCCTAGTTATGATGCTCCTGACTTCTCTAAAGAAGAGTGTTGGAAAAGTCTTTCTTATATGATTTCCCGCTATTGTCATTTGGAGAATTATTGGCGAATCGATGGTAAGCCTGTTATCTGTATTTGGGATGCCCGTCGTTTGGAATCTAAATTAGGAGTTGCCGGAGTGAAACAATTATTTGCTGAGCTGACAGATTATGCTAAGAAATTGGGACATAAAGGACTGCATTTCCATGTAACAGGTTTCAGTTGTGGAAATATGAAAGAAGAAGGCTATAGCACAGTTGGTTCTTATAACCCGATGGACTGGATTGCCGGTCGTTTTCAACCGAAAGAAATCGAATTGCCTGACTACGGAACTGTTGCGGCTGATGTAGCGTTCAAACTTTGGGATGAGCATCATGGTCAATTTGACATCCCTTATATTCCGGCAGTGGCTCCGGGCTGGGACTCTACACCGAGATATATTGCTCCTGCCAGTCGTCCGGAAAAGCCGAATCGCAGCCAATGGCCTGCATGTACTATCTTTAAGAATGAGAATCCTGCCTCCTTTAAGGCATTTGTTCAGTCTTCTTTCGTGTATTTGAACAAGCATCCGGAAGTACCCCGTATTCTGACTATTGCTTGTTTCAATGAATGGTCGGAAGGGCACTATTTGTTGCCGGACAACCGTTTTGGTTATGGAATGTTGGATGCACTCGGAGAAGCTTTGGGAAAAGAAAGCAACCATCAGAAACATGGAAAATAAGTATATGAAGAAACTGGTTTTAATAGAAACGCTTCTTGTCATAAGCCTTTCGCTTATGGCAGGAGGTCCTGCTAAGACTTACAAGAACCCGGTGGTGAATTACAGTCTGCCCGATCCCAGTGTGATTAAGGGAGATGATGGCTATTTCTATCTGTATGCAACGGAAGATATCCATAACTTGCCGATTCACCGCTCTAAGGATTTGGTCAGTTGGGAGTCTGTCGGCACAGCTTTTACGCCTGAGACACGCCCTACCTTTGAACCGAAAGGAAATTTGTGGGCACCCGATATCAATAAGATTGGCGATAAATATGTGCTTTACTATTCAATGTCCCGCTGGGGCGGTGAATGGACTTGCGGGATCGGTGTAGCCACGGCCGACAGTCCGAAAGGTCCTTTTAAGGATCACGGAATGATGTTCAGGAGCAATGAAATCGGAGTCAAGAATTCGATCGACCCTTTCTATATAGAGGATAGAGGGAAGAAATATATGTTTTGGGGAAGTTTCCGTGGAATCTATGGGGTGGAACTGACGGAGGACGGATTAGCGGTAAAACCGGGTGCGGAGAAGAAGCAAATAGCCGGAACCGCTTATGAAGGAACTTATATTCATAAAAGGAAGGGTTATTACTATATGTTTGCTTCTACCGGAACTTGTTGTGAGGGACTGAAGAGTACTTATCAGACAGTGGTAGGACGTTCTAAATCCTTATGGGGGCCTTATCAAGACAAGCAAGGGAAGCCTATGCTGGAAAATAACCACGAAATCCTGATTCATAAGAATAAGAGTTTTGTTGGTGTAGGACACAATGCGGAACTGATGACGGATAAAGCTGGTAATGACTGGATTTTGTATCATGGGGTAAGCGTTGCCAATCCTCATGGAAGGGTATTATTGTTAGATAGAGTTGATTGGAAAAGTGGATGGCCTGTAGTGAGAGGAAATTCTACTTCTATCGAATCTAAGAGACCAAAATTATAAAGAAGGGTTTGAAATGGATAGGGTTAATCATAACAGAATGGTAAAAAGATTGTTTATGGTATTGTCGGGCTGGGTGATGGGAGGGACATTGGCGTTCTCCCAGAATCAACCGACGGCGATTGTACAGAAGGAAGCTTATTTCCCAATGAAGGAAGTTCGTCTGTTGGATAGCCCTTTCCAGACTCTTCAACAGAAAGGAAAAGAATATCTCCTTTGGCTAAATCCAGATTCTTTGCTTCATTTCTATCGGATAGAAGCGGGGTTGCCGTCAAAAGCTGAGGCTTATGCCGGCTGGGAATCGCAGGATGTATGGGGAGCAGGTCCTCTACGGGGAGGATTTCTCGGATTTTATCTTTCTTCAGTATCGATGATGTATCAGTCGACAGGTGATAAAGAACTGCTAAGACGATTGAAATATGTGTTGAAAGAATTAGAACTCTGTCAGGAAACCGGCAAAGACGGTTTTTTGTTAGGGGTAAAAGATGGTAGAAAACTATTCCGGGAAGTAGCATCGGGGAAGATAAAGACCAGTAATCCTACGGTCAATGGTGTTTGGGCTCCTGTTTATCTGATTAATAAGATGTTGCTTGGACTTGCTGCCGCATATACCCAATGTGACTTGAAAGAAGCGCTACCGATATTGATTCGGCTGGCCGATTGGTTTGGCTATCAAGTATTAGACAAATTGACGGATGAACAGATTCAACAATTATTAGTTTGTGAGCATGGCTCGATTAATGGATCTTATGTCGAGGCTTATGAGTTGACAGGGCAGAAGCGCTTTCTTGATTGGGCTCTTCGTTTGAATGATCGGGCTATGTGGGTTCCTTTGTCCGAGGGAAAAGATATTTTATTTGGTTGGCACGCCAATACGCAGATTCCGAAATTTACAGGTTTTCATAAGTACTATATGTTTACCGGCGATCAGCGCTTTCTTGCCGCAGCTACTAATTTTTGGGATATCGTGAAGCAGAATCATACCTGGGTGATAGGTGGAAACAGTACCGGAGAGCATTTCTTCTCCAAGAAAGAGTTTATAGAGAGAATGCTCCATATTAGCGGGCCGGAAACGTGCAATTCTGTAAATATGTTGCGTCTGACTGAATCTCTGTTCAGTCAGCAACCGGATGCGACTAAAGCGGCATACTATGAAAGAACCTTGTTCAATCATATTTTGTCGGCATATGATCCGGTGAAAGGCATGTGCTGTTATTTTACTTCCATGCGGCCGGGGCATTATCGTATCTATGCTTCACGCGACAGTTCCTTCTGGTGTTGTGGACATACCGGACTGGAAAGTCCGGCAAAATTGGGTAAGTTTATTTACAGTCATAGAGTGACGGATGTTCATGAAGAGAAAGAAATTAGAGTGAATCTGTTCATCCCTTCAGTTCTTTCCTGGCACGAAGGTGGAGTTGAACTTATTCAGCGAAACCGGATTCCGGAGTCCGAACAGGTTGACTTTGCATTAAATTTAAAGAAAAAGCAGAAACTGGTTTTGCGCGTTCGCAAACCGGATTGGACTGATAAAGCCACTTTCATGATTAATGGAAAGGAAGAAGAGCCCCTGCTTGGCAGTGATGGATATTGGATAATAGACAGAGTATGGGAACGGAAGAATGTGATAACATTGCGGCTTCCGATGCATATATACACAGAAAATTTAATAGGCACCGACCGTTATGTCGCGTTGCTATATGGGCCTTACGTGCTTGCTGGACGTATGGGAACGGAAAATATGCCCGCTACTTTTTGGGGAAAGATGAATAATACGGCAATGAACGAGATAGACATGGCAAAGATTCCGGCTTTCAGAGAATCTGCCGGGCAGATTCCGGCTCATGTAAAGGCTGTTCTTGAAGGAAATACATTGAAGTTCGGCATAAACATGAAAGGTTTTGAGAATATAGTGCTGGAACCTTTTTATAAAGTTCATTTTGAACGTTATGCGGTATACTGGCCGATAGTTCATTAGGTTTTGAATGGGAATGGAAGTATAATAGAACATATATAATAGGTATGAGAATGATATTAAGGACATTTGTAGGTTGTGCAGCAGTCTTATTTGGTACTGTCTGCATGGGAGCGGTAAGGTATGTTCCTGAAAATGTGAAGGTAGAGCTATCTTTAAAGGTTCCGGGTAATGATGCTGTGGATTACAAACTGTATCCGGACAAGTTGGAGAATAGTTATTTTGATTATGAATGGCGTTCGGAAGGCAAACTTCCGATGACGGTCTTTCATAAGGTGGAAGAGCGGCAAGGACGTACGCGGTTGACGGTGCAACTTACTGCCGCAGAGGACGTCTACTTCAACTATCACCAATGGATGAATACAGGTTATCGTCATGATAACTGTCAGTTTTATATGCCCGGATTTTGGTATCGTCGCAATCTGCGTTCTCCTAAGGAAGCTCCCTCGTTTCATACATCAGATAGTTGGCTGGTTCGCGAAGATAGATTGAGTGCACCGCTTACAGGGATCTTTTACGAGAAAGAAAAGCGGTTTATGATAGTAAACCGTTTGGATGACTTTTCTATGGATGCTCTGACTACACATAAAGAAGGTGAGATAATTCTTTCAGGGAAGACCTCTTTGGGCTTTACCGGATTTGAAAATTGTCAAGGCATATCTATGATTTCTTTTGGTTTTCCTTATCGGGAAGCCCCTAAAAGTTATATCCGTAAATTGACATTGGCACCCAAGGTGGAAGCCTTCCAACTGATAAAGAAGGGCGAGTCGGTATTATTGACATGGGAAATAATGGAGAGTAGTGCGGATAATTTCTCAGATTTCGTTCAGTATACATGGGAGTATTGTTATGATACTTATGCTCCTAAACCAGTGGAAAGTTCATATTCGATAGCGGATATGAAACAGAAACTTAGCTGTTTTTTTGTAAATAGTTTGGTCGAGAATCAGCCGCTGGTTTATAATTCCGGCATACATCTCAAGACGGGCGACTGTGAGAAAAACGGGCAGGCTGAGGTCGGTTTTGTCGGTCGGGTACTTCTTAACGCGTTTAATGCATGGGAGTATGGCTGGCAATCGAACCGAGAAGAACTGAAGGCGAATAGCACTAAAATATTTAATAGTTATTTGAAGAATGGTTTTACACCAGTCGGGTTCTTCAAGGAATCTGTCAATTTTGATAAGGGATACGAGGAGCCAGTTCATAGCATTCGGCGGCAGTCGGAGGGGATATATGCCATATTCCATTTCTTGGCCTATGAGAAGGAGAATGGTCGTCGCCATCCAGAGTGGGAACAGAAAATAAAGGGGATGCTGGATATGTTTTTACGGTTGCAAAGTGCAGACGGTAGTTTTCCCCGTAAGTTTCGTGATGATTTCACGGTCGTCGATTCCAGTGGGGGAAGTACGCCTTCTGCTACGTTGCCATTGGTAATGGGGTACAAATATTTTAAAGATAAGCGTTACTTGGCTAGTGCAAAACGGACAGCTGATTATTTGGAGAAAGAGTTGATTTCAAATGCCGATTATTTTTCATCTACGTTGGATGCGAACTGTGAAGATAAAGAAGCTTCGCTTTATGCTGCTACTGCTACTTACTATCTTTCGTTAATAACGAAAGGAAAGGAACATAAGCATTATGCTGATTTGGCAAAAAAAGCTGCTTATTTTGCTCTGTCCTGGTATTATTTATGGGACGTTCCTTTCGCCCCGGGACAGATGTTGGGTGATGTAGGTCTTAAAACCCGTGGCTGGGGAAATGTTTCTGTAGAGAATAACCATATTGATGTTTTTGTTTTTGAATTTGCTTCTGTCCTTCAATGGTTGTCGAAAGAATATGCAGAACCTCGTATGGCTGATTTTGCGGAAGTGATATCTACATCTATGCGTCAGTTGTTACCATACGAAGGACATTTGTGTGGAGTAGCAAAATCCGGTTTCTATCCGGAGGTGGTTCAGCATACTAATTGGGATTATGGTAAGAACGGGAAGGGGTATTATAATGATATCTTTGCGCCGGGATGGACTGTTGCTTCTTTATGGGAACTGTTGACTCCGGGACGTGCGGAAAGGTTTTTGCTTGATTAAATAGAACAGAATCTATTGTTTATTGACCTGCTGATTTCCTACAGAACTAGGAAACTCTACTAGTTTTGCATCGAAACTTTAATATAAATATCATGATAAAGCATTTGATTTTCTTTTTAGTAGTATTATTTAATTGTTCGTGTCTGTTTGCGCAGTGGAAGCCGGCAGGAGAACGGATTCAGACAGAATGGGCATCTAAAATAAACGTCGGGAACGTATTACCCGAGTATCCGCGCCCTATTATGGAGCGTCCGGATTGGATGAATCTGAACGGATTATGGAATTATGCTATTTCTCCGCTGGGGCAAGCGGCTCCGCAGGAGTATGACGGTCAGATTTTAGTTCCTTTTGCCGTTGAATCCAGTTTGTCCGGTGTTGGAAAAATATTAGGAGATAAGAATGAATTGTGGTATCAGCGTAAGTTTACAGTTCCTGCAAAATGGAAAGGAGAACGGATATTATTACATTTTGGGGCTGTTGACTGGAAAACGGATATATGGGTGAATCAAATAAAGATAGGTCAGCACACAGGTGGTTTTACTCCTTTTTCGTTCGATATAACTCCGGCTTTGCGAAATGGGGAGAACGAATTGGTGGTAAAAGTGTGGGACCCTACAGATAAAGGACCTCAACCTAGGGGAAAGCAGGTGAGTAAACCGGGAGGTATTTGGTACACGCCGGTCAGTGGCATTTGGCAGACGGTATGGTTAGAACCTGTGCCTGCAAAGGCTATCGTAAATATCAGAACAACACCTGACATTGATGCAAATAAATTGACTGTAGAAGTAGTAACGAATGAGAAGGGCGCTTCGGATAAAGTGGAAGTGAAAGTGTTCGAAGGAAAGCAGTTGGTAGCTAAGGGCAGTTCGATTAATGGTGTGGCAGTTGAGATAACGATGCCTGCTGATGTGAAGTTGTGGTCACCGGATTCTCCAACTTTATATGGTATGGAAATTTGTCTGTATACAGGGAATAAGTTGGTAGATAAGGTTGAAAGTTATGCTGCTATGCGTAAATATTCCACAAAGCGGGATGAAAACGGCATTGTACGTCTACAATTGAATAATAAAGATGTATTCCAGTTTGGACCTTTGGATCAAGGTTGGTGGCCCGATGGCTTATATACTGCCCCCTCGGATGAGGCTTTGGTTTATGATATTCAGAAGACGAAGGATTTAGGGTATAACATGATCCGTAAACATATAAAGGTAGAGCCTGCACGCTGGTATACGCATTGTGACCGTTTGGGCATAATAGTGTGGCAGGATATGCCAAGTGGGGATAAGAACCCGGAATGGCAGAACCGTAAATATTTTGAGGGAACAGAATTAAAGCGCTCTGTCGAATCAGAAGCTATCTTTCGCAAAGAATGGAAAGAAATTATTGACTGTCTTTACTCTTATCCTTGCATCGGCACATGGGTTCCTTTTAATGAAGCATGGGGGCAATTCAAAACCACTGAGATTGCAGAATGGACAAAGCAGTATGACTCGTCGCGTTTAGTGAACCCTGCCAGTGGTGGCAATCATTATACGTGTGGTGATATGCTTGACTTACATAACTATCCGGGACCGGAAATGTATATATATGATGCGCAGCGTGCAACGGTACTTGGGGAGTATGGTGGTATCGGATTGGTACTGAAAGACCATATCTGGGAGCCGAACCGCAATTGGGGGTACGTTCAGTTTAATACTTCTAAAGAAGCTACAGATGAATATTTGAAGTATGCTGACATGTTGAAAGGTATGATTGGACGAGGATTCTCTGCCGCTGTTTATACACAGACTACAGACGTTGAGGTAGAAGTTAACGGGTTGATGACATATGACCGTAAGGTGGTTAAGATGGATGAACAGCGATTGAAAAAGGTAAATACGGAAATATGTAATGTATTGAAGTAGTTTCCCTTTTTCTAAACAGAAAATCATGAAGCACTTGACAAATGCATTTTAATGTTGTATCTTTGTAGTTCAAGGAAATGGATTTCTGTCTGATAATAAATGAAAAATTAGATAAAAATGAATATAGAAGTAGTATAATATAGTGACAATTAGCCTCTTTCTTCTTGGGTTATACCAGAAGATAGAGTATTTGATATAGGCTAAGGCTGCGGATTTTATGGAATTCGCAGCCTTTTTTGTTGTAAAAAATAGACGATAAAATTCGGATTTACAATTTGAGAGTTTATAATAAACTTGGATACCGTTTTTAATAAACTGCTCAAGAATTTATTATAAATGTACCATACATTTATGTGCTAAACTGTAACGATTTTTGCGAGAACGTTTCCCTTAGTGTGGTATCTCTCGGGTTTGAGGTAATTATAGTACACAAATAGTGTGGTATCTTACTTTTACAAGATGGAGCGGAAGACGGCTTGTTATCCCGCCCAGTTCTCCCTATCCAGATTTCTATAACTGATCGCTTCCGCTAAATGTCCGGAAAGAATTTGCTCACTTCCTTCGAGATCGGCAATGGTGCGTGATACTTTCAATATCCTGTCATAGGCGCGGGCGGATAAATTGAGCCGATCCATTGCATTTTTTAATAAGGCGAGCCCTTTGTCATCCGGTCGGGCAAATAGTGACAGTAATTTGCAGTTCATCTGCGCATTGCAATAGATACCGGGATATTCGGCGTAGCGCTTTTCTTGTATCTGTCGGGCTTTAATGACCCGTTCACGAATGGCTGTACTGGATTCTCCTCTCCGTTGGTCGGAAATCTTATCAAAAGGGACTGGGATGATTTCAATCTGAATATCAATCCTGTCGAGTAAAGGGCCGGAAATCTTATTCAAGTATTTCTGTACTTGTCCCGGACTGCATACGCATGCTTTTGTGGGATGATTGTAGTAGCCGCAGGGGCAAGGGTTCATAGAGGCCACTAACGTGAAGCTGGCAGGATAGTCTACACTGCTTTTTACACGTGAGATGGTGATTCGTCTGTCCTCCAGTGGTTGTCGTAGTACTTCGAGTACGTTTTTGGAGAATTCTGGGAGTTCGTCAAGAAATAGAATGCCGTTATGAGCCAGACTTATTTCTCCCGGTTGAGGAAAACTTCCCCCTCCCACCATTGCTGATTGAGAGATTGTATGATGGGGAGACTGGAACGGGCGTTGGGTTATTAATGAAGAGTTCCGGTTTAATTTTCCGGCTACAGAGTGTATCTTGGTCGTTTCGAGGCTTTCTCCCAAAGAGAGTGGCGGAAGGATAGATGGCAACCGCTTGGCCATCATTGATTTTCCACTGCCCGGAGCACCTACCATAATTATATTATGCCCGCCGGCTGCGGCCACTTCCAATGCCCTTTTTACATTCTCTTGTCCTTTTACATCAGCGAAATCAAACTCAAAATTACTTTGTTGGGTGTAAAACTCTTCCCGGGTATTGACAATAGTCGGCTCTAATTCACGCTCATTATTGAAAAATTCAATGACTTCTTTGATATTACTGACTCCGTAGACTTTCAATTGATTGACAACAGCGGCTTCCCGTGCATTCTGCTGTGGGATAATTAATCCTTCAAATCCATCTTCACGGGCTTTGATGGCAATAGGGAGCGCTCCCTTAATGGGTTGTATGCTTCCGTCAAGGCTCAGTTCTCCCATTAGCAGGTAGCGGGGGAATTTCTCGGATGATATGGTGTCACTGGCGCCCAGCAGGCCGATGGCAAGCGGCAAGTCGTAGGCTGAACCTTCTTTCCGGATATCGGCTGGTGCCATGTTGACCACCAAGTTACTGGTCGGCATCTTGTAACCATTGACTTGCAGTGCGGAAATGATACGTTGATGGCTTTCTTTGACCGCGGAATCCGGAAGGCCGACGAGATAGAACATACAGCCGCGAGAGCTGTTAACTTCGATTGTGATGAGTGTTGCATCAATACCTTGAACAGCCGCTCCGAATACTTTAATTAACACGTTTGCTTACTGGTTATTTTTTCTTTTTGTTGTCCTGCTTTTCTTTTTCTTCTGCTGCAGAGACTACTTCTTCTATTTTCTTTTTTAATTCTTCTCCACTGAGATTTTTAGCCAGAATCTTACCGTCGGCCGATAAAAGGATATTGGCAGGTATTTGCTTGATGGTATATTGTTTGGCTATTTCTGAATTAAGTCCGCCGAAATCACATACTTGTTCCCAGTCCAGTGTGTCACGCTTGATGGCATCTTTCCATTGTTCCTTGTCTACGTCGAATGAAATGCCGAGCATAGCTACATACTTGTTCTTTTTATATTTTTTATAGAGTTCTTTTAGCTCGCTGTTACTGCGATAGTTGGAAGCACTGTCACTCCAGGAAGCCCAGAAGTTGATTAGCAGGTTTTTCTTTTTGAAATCTTCGGATGAACGGGTTATCTTTACTCCTTTTATATTAGGTAGGCTGAAGAACGGTGCATATTTGCCTGTCTCCGTTTTTTCCGCCTGTGAGATGCTTTCGTTTAATCGTTCAATATAAAGTTTATCTTGTAATATACCTGTCATGACTTCAATCAGTTTCTTTATCTTATTGAAATCGGGGGACTCCTTTTGGACAAAGTATTTATCTAATAGATAGAGACTGACAAAGGAAGAATGATGTTGCTGTATAAATTCTTCCGCCTTTTGTTCCAAGACCTGTTCGGAAGGGTTATCCAAGTCTTCCAATTCTTTCTGAAAAACTGTAAATTCTTGGTTGTATATGTTCCCGTCAATAGTCAGGACTCCGGGATTGCTGATATCTCCTTTTATTTTGATTTTGTTGCCTTTGTCAAGGAATATAGGATATTCAGTCTGATTCTTGATGAGAAGAAAAGCAGAAGTAATCGTATCTATCGGGGTTGAATAAGAGAATTTATCGTCTTTCACAAAAATAGTATCTATACGGTCGCGTATCTCGTCCATTCCATATAGATAAATCGTGTCTGTACCCAATCCTTTGATTTCTCCGGTTATGCTCACTTCTTTTTGGGAAGTCTTGCTGCAACCGGATAAACAGATGGCTATAAGGATTAAAATGCTGCTCTTTTTCATTGTTTTGATTTCTTTTCTGCGAAAGTACGGTTTTTACGGATAAAAAAAAAGAATTGCC
>NZ_CABUHK010000044.1 GCF_902491285.1 uncultured Bacteroides sp.
ACAAATATAGGCATAGAACAACACAGGAAAAAAGGTTTTATAGGTTTTTCAGAGAGAAGATGAAAAAAAGTCAAAACTATGTAGAGATTATTGAGCGGGTGCCCTGTTTTGGCTTACTCTTTCACAAAGGGAAGGATTCTGACATGGTTTATTATGTCAGAATCAGTTCTTATTCCTGTGGCTCCGAAGAAGCAGCATCCGTATTCACCCCACGTTGATAAACAGACGGTGCCACGCCGAACTGCGCCTTAAAACATTTGCTGAAATAGAACGGGTCGCTGATACCAACTTTGTAGGATACTTCCGCAACAGTCAGGTTATCTTCCGAGAGCAGCAGTTCCGCTGCTTTTTTCATCCGCACCACACGCAGGTATTCATTAGGCGAATATCCGGTCACACCGCGTAGTTTCCGATAGAAGACCGTTCGTCCCAACTTCATAAGCTGCGCAAACTCGTCAATAGAAAATTCAGGACGGGCGAGGTTCTGTTCAAGTATAGCAGCCAACCGGTCAGCAAATTCCTTATCCCGGTCAGTGGTACACATGGCAGGACGCACGATACCCGGTTCGTTGGAAAACTTCTCACGCAGTTTGTCGCGTTGCTCTATCAAACGGAACACACGTGCCAACAACAGTTTTATGCTGAACGGCTTTGCGATGTAAGCATCCGCTCCCGCTTCAATACCTTCCAAATGCTTTTCCGGTGAGCTTAGTGCAGTCAGCAGAATGATAGGAATATGGCTTGTTTCAAAATCAGATTTCAACTTCCGGGTTACTTCAAATCCTGTCATTCCCGGCATAAGTACGTCACAGATTATCAAGTCTGCCTCGGACGTACGCGCCTTCTCAAAGCCGGATGTTCCGTCGGCAGCAACTTCTACTTCAAAATATACACCGACTTCCTCTTTCAGGAATTCACGAATATCGTTGTCGTCCTCAATAATCAGGACTTTCCGTTTATTCAAAGGAGCAGGTAGCTTTTCCGGGTCGGGAAGTTCTTCCGAGAGTTGCAGCAAATGATGCGCCTGTCCGTCCGCTTCTTTCAGTAATACGTTGCCGGGAATCAAAAAGTCCTTCTCCGCATAAACCGTCTTATCCGTCGGGATACATACGGTAAAAACGGAACCGCCGCCTTCGTTGTCCTTATAGTCAATCGTACCTTTATGCACCGACACCAGTTCGTGGCTCAAATGCAGACCTACGCCGATACTGTCACCGGAGAAGTTGCTCTGCATAAAGCGTTTGAACAGTTCATTCTGTTTCTCTTTAGGTATACCGACCCCGGTATCTGAAACTTGAATCTGCAATGTTTTCCTGGCTTCGTCCACGCTCACCGAAAGAATGATAGTGCCGTTGGAAGGCGTATATTTAAATGCATTGGAAAGCAGGTTGTAAGTCACCTTATCCAGATTCCCCTTGTCAATGAACATCTTATAGGACGGCACGGAAGGCAGGAAACGGAAATTCATATTCTTCTGTTCCGCCACGTCTCCGAAGCTCAGGAATATTTCATAAAGGAAAGAGATTACATCGGTTTCTTCCAGAGAAAGTGCCAGTTTATTGTTCTGCATCTTTCTGAATTCCAATAACTGGTTGATAAGCCTCAGCATACGTTGCGTGCTCTTATCCATCGTCTTCAACGGATATATAAGTTCACGCGGAATATCCGTGACGCGCTGTATCTTCTCCAGTGCTCCCTGAATCAATGTAAGCGGGGTACGGAATTCGTGGGAGATATTGGTAAAAAACACCAGTTTATATTCGGTCAACTGCTTTTCTACATTGATACGGTTGCGTAGCCCGTTAAAGTTGCGGACAATACGGAAGGCAAAATATAAGGCTACAATCAACAGCAAGACATAGCACAGCATCGCCCAGGTAGTCTTCCAAAATGGGGGGACAACCACAATCTTCAAAGTAGTCTCGCTATCATTCCAAATACCCGACCCGTTGCTGGATTTGACATGAAGCACATATGTCCCCGGATTCAGATATTTGAAAGAAGCGAAATTCAAGGGAGAGGGTGCACTCCAATCCTGGTCGTAGTTCTCCAGCCAGTACATATACTTCGTATGCCCGCTATCGGAATAATCAAAGGTAGAGAAATCTATCAGGAACGAGTTCTGATAATATTTCAAAGTGATTTCATCCGAATAGGCAAGAGACTGCTTCAACGGAGAATCTTCCATTTGCGGATTCATCTGGGTTCCGTTGACATACAAATCAGTGAAGACTACCGGAGAAAAAGTCTCGCTATCCTGAATCTTTTCGGGGTCGATGACAATCAGACCGTAGTTTGTTCCAAACAACAGCTTTCCGTCTTCGCGCATACAGGCGCTATTCTCGCTATACACATTCCCCAGGGTATAGGAAGAGAAGAAGTAGTTCTCGAATGAACGATTAGCCGGATTAAACTTGGAGATACCATATTCGGTAGCCACCCACAGATTTCCGTTCTTATCTCCCAGGATAGATTGAATCACATCGTTGACCAACCCTTCGGAAGTGCCGTAGTGCTCATACTTCAAGGAATTGTAATTATCCTGAGGCTCACAAAGATTCAACCCCGAACCGGAAGTACCAATCCACATGCGTCCTTCCGTATCCCGATAAATGCACTTGATTTCGTTACTACAAAACTTGCCGTTCGTGTAACTGAACAGGTGATAATTATCAGAATCGGCAATCAATGAATCGGGATGAAAGATACAGATTCCTTCGCTGGTTCCTACCCAGACCATTCCGTTCTCGTCTTCCTCTATCACGCGCACCATTCGCATTCCGAATGTCTGCTGGAAGAAATGACGGAATTTATATTTTCCGTCGGGCGTAGGTTCTGCCAGTTCGAGTCCGCCGCCAAATGTTCCTATCCACATACGGTCTTTACGGTCGCGATAAATAGTAAAGACATTATTGTCGGACAAAGCCGTGAGGTCGGAAGGATTATTATAATACCACGTATCCCCTACTTTCAGTCCGTTTCCACGGGTTCCCGTCCACATTCGTCCCTGCCCGTCTTCGGCAATGGCGTAAATATTGGAATGGAAATACTGATTGGTCATCTTCGAGCGGAGATTGGAGTCAAAGGTGTAAAGTCCCCCTTTACGCGTGCCGACACAAATATCCCCGTTCGACATTTTGGTGAGCATACGGATGGTGTTCGAACGGTCGAATAAATCACGGGATTCGGGATAGATGCGGGAAGTCCCTTCATTCAAGACGGATATACGGGATAGTCCCGAATACTCGGAAGCCACCCAAATACCGCCGGCACGGTCTTCCATGACGTAAAGCAGGAAGTCCGAACTGATATGGCTTTGGTCATTTATATTGGCTACGAAGTGTTCCAGTTTGTCTTCAGCAGTATTATAGGCAAAAAGTCCGTTTCCATAGGTTGAAATCCATATAATTCCACGGGAATCATGGACGATATGATAACGTTCAAAGTCAATATATCCCATCTTGTCCTGCGGAATCAACTGGAAGTCCTTGATTTCTCCCGTTTCGGCAAGCACATAAGTAAGATGTCCCGTATGGTTGTATATCCAATAGTCGCCGCGATTGTCACGTATCAGTTCGCCTTTCTTGATGTCCATGCGGGAATCTGCCTGAATGTCACCAGTGTTAAAATCGTACGTATATACTCCGGTGGTAGTCAGAATGACCCATTTATCCTTTAGCAAGAAGTTTCCGGTCGGCGAGGTCTTACCTGCGACAACGGCAAGGGAAGCCAGTTTCTGCATCTTTTGAGTGGCAGACTGATAAAGGTAGATATCCCCGTCGGCTGTCAGGAAATACATATCATTCTTGTAAGCCAGGGAAGAAGTGAAATGGATTAACCGGTCTTCTATCCGGTACTGTCCGTTGGTGACAGAGACTAGTCCGCATTGCGTTCCAACCCAAATACGACCGCTGGCGTCTTCATTCACGAATTTCACCCTGTTGTCCGGCAAGTTTCCACGTTCGGTTCTGAATACGGTAGAGGTCATTTCACCGTCGGGTTGATGGGTCATCTGGCGACAGCCATTTCCTGAATGTGACAGCCAAACATCCCCGTTGGCAGCAACGAATACGGTCGAATAGTTCTGTCTCGACTCACCGCAACCGGTATAATCTATAAAGCGGGCACGTTGCAAATCGTAGCAGCTATATAATTCCGGTGTAGTGGAAATCCACAGGAAACCGTCTTTATCTTCGGTAAGGTCATAAATCCGGTTGTCCGCCAAAGAGACTTTGTCTCCGGTTTCCGGTCGGAAAGTAAGGAAAGAGTTGCCGTCATAACGGCTCAATCCGTTCAAGGTAGCCAGCCACAGAAAGCCTTTGCTATCCTGATAGATATAACGGACAGAGTTATTGGGAAGACCGTCACTGGTTCTCATTTGTGTAGAACGGAGTTCTATTGCACCATAAGCATTCAAAACGAGGCTAATAAAAAAGATGAAGACAAAAAAGCATCTTTGTGTCATATAGATTCCAAGATTAATAATAAATGATGAGCAAAAATAGTCAAGATAATTGAAATAATAAAGAAACAGCTCACAAAATAACATTGAAAAGACACTTGTTTTTGCCAAACATCTTCTAACATTTATTCAACCGACTATAAAAACAATCTATATGAAACACTTTTAGTAAAAATATAGTATGAGAAATAAAGAAAGCAGGCTACGAAATACACTCAAACTTCAAACGAACAACTTATGAATATGAAACTGAACGTATCACTCTAAAGCATCAACAAAACATGTGTATCCGCAGCCTGCCTGTTGAAATTGAGATGATGCCAATAGAACAAGATTCTTCTAAGAATGATTAGAAAGTCGGCTTAAAGAATGCAAAGGAATTGAAAGAACTGTGCTTAATCGGGCGAAACGCTTGAAAACAGGGGAAATCAAGACTATCATATAGATAAAAAAGAAACGCCTCTATACTCTTCGGAAAGATTATAGAGGCGATTTTATTATTGTTCGATTCTGAAACTATCAGAAGAAACAGAATCAGATACCCAATGACTTCTTCACTGCTTCAATTTTTTCCATAGCGGCAGATTCGGCAGAAGCGAAACAGTTACGACATCCCATTTCACCTTGAACTTCCATATAGAACTTAATCTTAGGTTCTGTTCCGGAAGGACGGACTGAAACTTTACTACCGTCTTCTGTGAAATACTGAAGAACATTTGATGATTCCGGCATATCAATTGCCGTTACATTTCCCTTGTCGTCTGTCTGCTTCAGAGTTTTGTAATCTTTGCTCAGGATTACTTTAGAGCCACCCAGTTCTTTCGGCGGGTTAGCACGGAAGTTTTCCATCATGGCTTTGATTTCTTCAGCACCGCTCTTACCCGGCTTCACAACGTTTACGGTGAATTCTTTAGAGAATCCGTATTCTACGTAAATATCGAGCAGTAATTGATACAGTGACTTACCGTTATCTTTTGCCCAGGCAGCAACTTCGGCAATCAAGCAACAAGCTGAAACAGCATCTTTATCGCGAACGAAGTCTTCGGCAAGGAAACCGTAGCTTTCTTCACCACCACCGATGTATTTCTGTTTGCCTTCACGCAGACGGATTTCACGTGCAATCCATTTGAATCCTGTATAGCAGTCGAGCATCTCGATGTTGTTCTTGTCGGCAATCTTCTTGATAAGTTCGGTAGTTACGATGGTCTTCACACAGAATTCATTACCTTTAATCTTGCCCAGTTGTTTGTACTGAGTAAGAATATAGTAAAGATACATCATGCAAGTCTGGTTACCGTTGATAAGTACCCACTCGCCTTTGTCATCCTTGCAGGCAATACCTACACGGTCAGCATCCGGGTCGGAAGCCATTACGAGGTCAGCGTCAATTTCTTTGGCCAGGTTCACAGCCATAGAAAGAGCTTCCGCATTTTCCGGGTTCGGCGATACAACAGTCGGGAAGTTACCGTCCTTAATCATTTGTTCGGGAACAGTGAACACGTTTTCGAATCCCCACATCTTCAACGCACGCGGAATCAACATCATACCTGTACCGTGAATCGGAGTATAAACAATCTTCATATCCTTGTGGCGGGCGATAGCTTCCGGATCAATAGAAACAGTTTTCACCATATCCAGATAAATCTTGTCGATATCTTCACCGATTATCTGAATCAAATCAGGATTACCCTGGAATTTGATGTCGGCAGCGGAAGCAATAGCATTTACTTCGTCGATAATACCCTTATCGTGCGGAGCCAATACTTGCGCACCGTCATCCCAATATGCCTTGTAGCCGTTGTATTCTTTCGGGTTGTGGGAAGCAGTCAGGATAATACCGCTCTGGCAACCGAGGTGACGGATAGCGAAAGACATTTCCGGGGTAGGACGCATATCATCGAACAGATATACTTTAATACCGTTGGCAGAGAAGATATTGGCAGAAGTTTCCGCAAACAAGCGGCTGTTGTTACGGCAGTCGTGGCCAACCACAACAGAAATCTGCGGCAGGTCTTTGAAGTTCTTCTTCAGATAGTTGGAAAGTCCTTGAGTAGCTGCACCCACCGTATAGATATTCATACGATTGCTACCTACCCCCATGATACCGCGCAGACCACCTGTACCAAATTCCAGGTCTTTGTAGAATGCTTCAATTAGTTCGGTCTTATCATCGTTTTCCAACATACGTTTCACTTCAGCCTGAGTTTCGGCATCATAAGCCGGGGTCAGCCATTTTTCGGCTTTCTCAGTGACCTGTTTAATAAGTTCCTGATTTTCCATTTCGATTGTTATTTATATGGTTAATGAATTATTTACTGTTATATTCTTGAGCACACAAATGTAAAATAATAAGTTTATAATTCCTATTCTTTTAATTGAAATTTGAGAATTAAGAATCAAAAAAAACAATATACTCAATACCTTATATCCAATACTCATTATCTATTCTTGCGGCACTTTATATCTCTCTCCGGTCTGTTTGACATATTCCTGCAAGAATTCCTTCGGATAACCGGGACGGAGCACTCCGGCAGGCTGTCCGATAGAATTACGTTCAAATTGTCCGTCCTTCACACGTTTCACCACTCCATCGTTATACTTCACAATCAGGAAAGTACCCAGTTGCTTCCATGTATCGAACGTACTCTGGGCAGTCATGCTGGTATAGTTTGTCAGGAAATCAACAGCGGCGTTCTTATCTTTTTCCAACAATTTGGCTGCCATCTCTTCAATACCTTGCTGCGCGTTGTTAAAGGTCGTTTCCATCTCCTTCTGTGCTTCGCGTACATCACCAATCATCAAATCATAACGCGGATAAACCATGTTTGATACCCAGTTGAAAATCCAGAAAGCAGAATTCCAAGAGAAGGTTATATAATCGGCTCCGTCCACACGCGTATAGCATACCGGCACTTTCGTAGCACAGCAATAGACAGGAGTAAATACTGCCATATTCGCATCGTCCACACCAAACCAAAGTACGCCGCCTATCGGGTCGGGCATATTAGCACGCATTTGTGCAACAAATACAAAACCACTTTGTTGAGTAGAGATAGGACGTTCGTTAAAATATTCCTGACCGTCCACCTTGAAGTTCAGCGGCGAAAGACGGTACGGAGTTTTGTAAGGGCCTGCTCCGAAGTCATTAGAGATGTCGAGCGGAGTTCCCTCGTAATGGTCGCGCATCATGTCTTTTACATCTTGCACGGACAGCTTCTGTTTCGGTTTCACGAAAAGTGGCATCGGGGTGTTGGATTTTCCTTCGATATAAGGAAGATAATCTTTTCCGTTATCAGTGAATTTATTGAAATAACTCCATACGCGGGCTTCGCAGAAACGGCGTGCACCGAAATCGAGGGGCGCATAAGCAAGCGAGAAACTAAAATCTTTGTTTACTCCGTTGAAGTAACCTCTTTCACGTGCGAAAGAAACAACATCGGGAGAATATATGCAGTTTTCCTTATCGTTCATGTCAAACTGATGGATACGCGACTGGTTGGCATGAGCTGAAATACAATCATCGGGCACACGTACAGCCACCCAAACAGCTCCGCGGATACCCGGACCTTTCCCAATCATTTCCATAATCCATATTTCGTTCGGATCGGCAATGGTAAAAGACTCCCCACTGCTATAATAGCCGTATTGCTGCACCAAGTCAGTCATTATCTTGATGGCTTCACGGGCAGTGCGCGAACGTTGCAATCCGATATAAATCAAGCTTCCGTAGTCAATGATGCCTGTAGAATCCGCCAATTCGGGACGTCCGCCAAAAGTCGTTTCACCAATCGTAACCTGATATTCATTCATATTGCCGGTCACATTATAAGTCTGCCGTGCCTGCTCTATTTCACCCAGGTATTTACCGGTATCCCATTCATACACTTTCATCATGGTTCCTTTCGGATAAGTAGCTGCCGGATAATGGTACAGTTCTCCAAACAGACCATACGAGTCGGCAGAATAGGAAACGATGGTCGAACCGTCGGCAGAGGCATTCTTGCCGACTATCAGATTGGTACAGGCGAAAGTATCCGCCACAGCCGCCACCAGTATGGCAGCACACAAAATAATTCTTCTCTTCATAATTATATAGGATTCACTTTTAATAATTACCAGACAAAAGTCTCACGGGCTACAGTCTCATTCCCGCAATGGTCGGTCACAGTAAGTTCGACAGTATGTTTGCCGCCTTTCTTCACACGCTTCGGATCAAGTTTACACTCCCAATATGACTTCACAATATTAGGCCGTCCGAAGAGCGCATACTCTCCATCTATCGTTCCCCGATAGGAAGCTATTCCGGCTCCCTCGTCTTTCAACCGATAGACAATCTTGCCGTTTCTTCCCCACTGGTTCTTATTGATAGGGGTGATTTCGGGCGGAACTGTATCAATAGCAACGGTATAAGTCCCCAATTCACGGACAGATGTTTTCATATAACCGTCTTCATACTTCCCGCCTACACTGTACTTACTACCTTTTGGGGTCACACGGGCTACATAATACTTCGTACTATCAGCAACCGGCTTTCTACGCAGCCCGATACGAAGCTCGCAACCCGCATGAAGCGGAACGGGTGTATCATTTATCTGATAAGTAAATGCCACTGCCCCACTGTCGGCTTTCACCTGATAGTTAAGAGGAACATCGTCATACAACATTCCCTTTGGCACAATCAGGCTCAATCCCGGTTCTTGCAGATAATTCGTCTTGTCCCAGGAAAAGAAGTATTTCTCCCGATGATTCAAAGGTTCAACCGGCTGCTTCCGCCCACGTACGGTAAAACCGTATTTGGAAGTATTCCCGAAAGCATCTTTTAAGGTATATAAGAACTGATAATCCCGTTCTTCATCAATCGTCACCAAACCACGGTTATCATTCGATGCCTTCAGCAGACGTAAAGTATTCCCCGGTTCAATAAAAGATTTCATGTATTGCCCGCACGTCCATGAGTTTATCATTCGGTTTTCATCTTGAGAAAAGCGGTCTACCGTACTGCGGAACACTTCATTTCCATCTACCGTGAGAACAACGGAATACACTCCGTAATGATTGCTGACCCCATCCATGTAATCATATGCCTTGATACCTGTGCCTATCACTCCCCATGCTTCCACCGGACGCTCCGCGTTCGGAAGAATCGTTTTGACCTGCTGTTTTCCATCCACCACACCTTTGCCAAGCTGTGGGAAAAACATAATTCCGTCGGCCTTCGGGGCACGCGTATCTTTGATTTTTGATTTAAAGAAAGGCATCGGGTCGATATAATCCCCCGATTCTGTTTCGAACACATCCAAATGGAGATGCGGGCCGAATGAATAGCCGGTATTCCCGCTCCATGCTATCTGCTGACCGCCTTTCACCGGATATTCATCCGGTTCGGGAATAATCTCCACTTCCCAACTCTCATTCTCGTATTGAAGTTTCTCCACCCTTTCGGCAATAGGGGAAATAAAACCGCTCAGATGCCGGTTGATAGTAGAATAACCGTTGTGATAACAGACATCAAGTACATACCCCGAACCATTGGTGACGCGGATACGTGAAATATACCCGTCGGCAAGGGCACGGACAGGTTTGCCAATAACTCCGCCTGTCTTAAAATCCAATCCGCCATGAAAGTGGTTAGAGCGGATTTCTCCGAAGTTTCCGCTCAATGTAAGAGGAAAGTCAAAAGGTGGCACAAAGGTGGCTTGCTTCTTTTCTTGTCCACAAACTCCGATGCAACAAGCCAGCATCAAAGTAGTGATATATTGTTTTATCATTCCATTTACTTTTTTACTCCCCGCAAATGTACACTATTCCAACTAAATTACGAAATATCCGGGCGGATATGATAACCGGAGATACTAGTTAATATTTCTTTTTATTATTATATTCATTGCAAACCTGTATCTATTATGTTATTTATATTAGTACTTTTGCATCCGTTTTTAATTTTAATTAAATATAAAGAACTCAATGAGAATGTATGTAAAAGTAATGGCAGCGGTCATTGCATGTATGCTGCTGGGCGGTGAAGCACACTCAGCATTTGCAACTACCCCCGCTACAGAAAATCTGAGTTGGTTTAAAAAGAAAAAGAAGAAACCAGAAGGAAGAGAGGAGAAGAGTAAAAGCGACTACGAAAAATTAGTGGAAGGCAGCAAAACAACCAAAGGAATGTTTGCTGTACATCAAAAAAAGAATGATTATTATTTTGAAGTTCCCACATCCCTTTTAGGACGTGATTTATTAGTTGTCAATAAACTGCAAAGAGTTCCTGCCGAACTGAACGACGCAGGTGTAAACCGTGGAGTAAACTATGAGAATCAGATGGTTTGCATGGAATGGGATAAGGCTAGCGGAAAACTGATGTTCCGCCAACAGCGCCCGTTGCCCCTGGCTCCTCAGAACGATGCCATATTCCGTTCGGTAAAGGATAACTTTATCTCTCCGCTGATTGCCGCATTCAAAATCGAAGCAATCAATGCGGATTCTACTGCATTGGTAATCAAGGTGAATGATATTTATGATGGTACGGAAACCAGTATCAATAATGTATTTACCAATATTAATCTGGGTACTTCGGCTATCAAGAACTTATCACGTATCCTTTCTATCAAATCTTTCTCGAACAATGTCGTGGCGACTTCCGAGTTGACCACCCGGGTGACAGAAGGAACCACAACCGTATACGTTACGGTGGAAGTCAGTTCTTCTATTCTCCTGCTGCCTGAAACACCGATGATGGGCCGTTTCGACAATCAGAAAGTCGGATACTTCACCAACCCGCTATTAAGTTTCAGCGACGCACAGCAAAGAACGGATAAAACGCAATATATCACACGTTGGCGCATGGAGCCCAAACCTGAAGACCGGGAAGCTTACCTGAAAGGGCAAATTGTGGAACCTGCCAAACCTATCGTATTCTACATTGATAATTCAACTCCTTACCAATGGCGTTCGTATATCAAGAAAGGAATTGAAGACTGGCAAACCGCTTTTGAAAAAGCCGGCTTCAAGAATGCGATTATCGCCAAAGAAATCACGGACAGCATGCATGTAGATATGGATGATGTCAACTACTCCGTGCTGACTTACGCCGCTTCGGAAAAGAAAAACGCAATGGGCCCTTCCCTATTGGACCCACGTTCGGGAGAAATCCTGGAGGCGGACATTATGTGGTGGCATAATGTGCTTTCTATGGTACGCGAATGGATTACAGTGCAGACGGGAACCGTTTGCCCGGAAGCCCGCAGCGTGCAGTTGCCTGATGCCTTGATGGGCGACGCCATCCGTTTTGTGGCTTGCCACGAAGTAGGTCACTCTTTGGGATTGCGCCATAACATGATGGGGTCATGGGCTTTCCCGACAGATTCACTACGCTCGGAAGCCTTCACTTCCAGAATGAATTCTACCGCTTCATCCATTATGGACTATGCACGTTTCAACTACATCGCCCAGCCGGGAGACGGCGTGAAAGTACTTTCTCCGCATATCGGTCCTTATGATATGTTCGCTATCGAGTATGGTTATCGTTGGTATGGCAAGAGCACTCCTGAAGAAGAAAAAGACCTCTTGTTCGATTTCCTGAGCAAACATACAGACCGTCTTTATAAATACAGCGAAGCACAAGATGTACGCGATGCCGTAGACCCACGTGCGCAGAATGAGGATTTAGGAGACGACCCTGTTCGTTCTTCTTTACTCGGTATCGAAAACCTGAAACGTATCGTCCCGCAAATTCTTCAGTGGACTACAACCGGAGAAAAGGGACAGACTTACGAAGAAGCATCCCGTCTCTATTACGCTGTTATCAACCAGTGGAACAACTATTTGTATCATGTACTTGCCAACATCGGTGGTATCTATATCGAGAATACAACCGTAGGAGATGGCGTAAAGACTTACACATTCGTCGAAAAAGAGAAGCAACAGGCTTCACTGAAATTCTTGCTTGATGAAGTATTGACTTACCCTAAATGGTTATTTGATACGGAAGTGGGAGAATACACTTACCTGCTCCGTAACACTCCGATCGGACAACAGGAGAACGCTCCTACGCAGATATTAAAGAATGCCCAAGCTTATATTCTTTGGGATTTGCTCGGCAACACCCGTCTGATGCGTATGATAGAGAATGAGTCTGTCAACGGAAAGAAAGCCTTTACAGTAGTGGAACTGATGGACGGACTACACAAGAACATTTTCGGTATTACCGAACGCGGCGGTATTCCCAACGTGATGGAGCGTTCTTTACAAAAGAACTTCCTGGATGCCTTACTTACTGCTGCCGCAGAACCTGAAGCCGTGAAAATCAACAAGAAAATTGCAAACGAGCATTTCTTGCTTGACCATGCCACTCCTTTCTGTAGCTGTTATGCTGCCGAACAACGTGCACTTCGCCAGGAAGACCGGATGGGCGCTCCACGTGTACTCAATTTCTACGGCAGTCAGCTCAACCGCATCTCTGATGCCATTTCTGTGAAACGCGGTGAATTACTACGCATCAAGAAGTTATTGCAGAATCGTTTGGGAACTTCCGATACTGCTACACGCTACCATTATGAAGATATGATTTTACGCATTAATACCGCTTTGGGAATCAAGTAAAACAAACCTATTAATTAAACTATCTTACAATTAATGAGAATCAAATTTTTGTGCATTATTATATGCTTATTTGTGAATGCACTGGCTTTCGCCAGTGCTGCCAACCGCACCATTACCGGAGTCGTAATCTCTGGTGAAGATAATGAACCTCTAATCGGTGCTTCCGTTTATGTCCATGCAGACGATTTGAAGAAAGCCGGAGCATCACAGACTTCTTTGGGTACCATAACTGATATTGATGGTAAATTCTCTATTTCCGTTCCGGAAAAGGTTACTCGTATTCATTGCAGTTATATCGGTTTTGAAGAACAGGCAATTGCATTGCAAAGAGATAAAAAAAGTTATCGCATTGTACTTCAACCTTCGGCACATGCTTTAGCGGACGTAGTGGTAACGGGGTATCAGACATTGGAACGTAGAAAGTTGACTGCTGCTATCTCAAAAGTTGAATTATCAGATGCGATGGTAGGTGCTACCAAAAGCATTGACCAAGCCTTGACAGGACAAATTGCCGGTGTAGCTGTTACAACAACTTCCGGTGCTCCGGGAGCTCCGGCCAAAATTCGTATTCGTGGTACGGCTTCATTAAATGGGACACAAGATCCGTTGTGGGTATTGGATGGAATGCCTTTGGAAGGAACAGATATTCCAAAATTAGATGATGCAACAGATAATGACATTACGAATATGCAACAATCATCTATCGCAGGATTAAGTCCCAATGACATAGAAAGCATTACTATCCTGAAAGATGCCGCAGCTACTGCTATTTATGGTGCACGTGCTGCTAATGGAGTAATTGTAGTTACTACCAAACGAGGAAGAACAGGAAAACCTGTTATCAACTTTAATACCAAATTGACTTATACGCCTAATTTGGATACTTCCCGTTTGAATCTGCTAAATTCACAAGAAAAAGTAGATTTAGAGTTACAATTAATGAATGAACCATTAGATATGTTTGGTCTTCAGGTTTATCCCAGCAAGGGAGGAGTGGCCTCTATCCTCAATCAATATAATCTAATGAACATTTACCGTGAAAAAGGCTGGAACGGATTAACTCCTGAAGCGCAAGCTGCGATCAACCGGTTAAAAACAATTAATACCGATTGGAATGACATCTTGTTTAAAGATGCATTTACACAAGAATATAATTTTAGCATTTCAGGAGGTAGTGAGAAAGTAACCTATTATAACTCTCTCGGCTATACAAAAGAGAACGGTAATGTACCGGGAGTAAGTATGAGTCGTTTTAATCTGACAAGCAAAACCTCTTACCAACTCAACAAATTATTAAAGATTGGAATTTCACTCTTTGCCAACAGACGTAAAAATGAGAATTTCGTAACTGATAAATACGGTTATTCTAACCCTGTATATTATTCACGTACCGCAAATCCTTATTTTGAACCATATGATTCAAACAATAATTATCAATATGACTATGATATCATAGGTACAAGTGATAACACCCCTGACCCCAAACGTGGATTCAATATTTTTGAGGAACGGGACAACACCCAAAATGAAAAGATTATAACTGCAATCAACTCTATCTTTGATGCCGAATTAAGATTCAATGACCAATGGAAAGTAACAACCCAAGTCGGAATACAATGGGATCAATCTTCTCAAGAACAATACATCGGACAAAATACATTCAATCTTCGTAACATTCGTGAGGATAGCTACAATAAAGTAGACCAAATATATATCATACCGGAAGGTGGAATGCATAGAGTTGATAACAGTACAAGTTCACAAATTACCTGGAAATTACAAGGCGAATACAAAAACACCTTCAATGATATTCATTCTGTCCAATTCATGGGAGGATCGGAAATTCGTAAGAACTGGTACGAAACTCAATTTACCGCAGGGTATGGATACGACCCAAAGACATTGACTACCAAACCATTAATTTTCCCAGATGAAACAGTAGCAAAGAAGTATCCCTTGCATAGCAAAACATATCAGGAAAATGCGTTTGCCTCTTTTTACGCAAACGGTTCATATACATTAATGGAGCGTTACACTCTAGGCGGCAGCATACGTTTAGATGGCTCCGACCTCTTTGGTGTAGACAAAAAATATCGGTATTTGCCTATATATTCAGTAAGTGGTTTATGGCGTATCTCCAACGAATCATTCTTGAATCACCCCAAATGGTTGGACAACCTCGCATTCCGTTTCTCATATGGTTTACAGGGAAATATAGACAAGAACACTTCACCATTCCTGGTTGGTGTATATAACAATGTAAGTATCCTACCCGGAAATACAGAAGAAAATATCACAATCAGCAGTGCTCCCAATGATAAACTGCGTTGGGAAAAAACAGCTTCTTACAACCTTGGTTTAGACTTTGCGATACTCAACCAAGCTATCAATCTGTCAGTAGACTATTATTATCGTAAAGGTACAGATCTCATCGGGACAAAAATGTTACCGCTGGAAAACGGCTTTACAAGCCAAAGCATCAACTGGGCCAGCATGGAAAACAAAGGGATAGAAATAAACTTGCAGACACGCAACATCACTACTAAAAATTTCTCATGGTACACAACATTCAACTTTGCTTATAACCAAAACAAAGTCTTGAAAGTCATGACACCTGAAAATCAAACAACACCTGGTTTGCAAGGTTATCCAGTAGGTGCCATTTTTGCATTAAAGACTCAAGGAGTAGATCCTAAAAACGGACAAATACTTATTGAGACAAAAGATGGACAAACAGTGAATATAGAAACGCTATATAAACTAACAGACGAAACCGGACTCGGATTCTATGCACCCAACGTGACTCCAGCCGAAGAAAGAGAATTCTACAGCTATATCGGAACTTCCGACGCTCCTTACACCGGAGGATTTATGAATACATTCACTTATCGTAATTGGGAACTGAATGTGAACTTCTCTTATAATTTAGGAGCACACGTACGCACCAGCCCTTCCTATGACTTGACTTCATTTGACCCGGGACGAAACACCAACCGGGATATTCTAGACAGATGGACTCCTGAAAATACTGACGGAAAATTCCCCGCATTAGTAAGCCGTAATCATAATATAGCAGATTACAGTTTCTTTGGTGACCGGAGAGATGTTTATCGCGCATTGGATATTTGGGTAAAAAAATTAAGTTACGTACGTCTTCAAAATCTACGCCTTGCTTATCGTATACCATCAGAATGGTTGCATAAACTCAGTATCGGAGGAGCAACAGTAGGGATAGAGGGACGCAATCTATTTGTATTTGGTTCCAGCTACAAAAACTACATGGATCCTGAATCTATGAGCAACTTATATGCTACTCCTGTAGCCAAATCAGTCACATTCAATTTAAATCTTAACTTCTAAAATTCAGAGAAATAAGTTATGACGAAGAATATATATATAATTTTGGCATTATTAACCAGCATCCTGTTCTCTTCATGTGACAGTTTTCTGGATATACAGCCTGTTGGCAAGGTTATCCCTAATACATTGGCAGAATATCGTGCGTTGATGACTACTGCCTACAAAACCAATCAATTTCAGGACAAAGCTTACAGCGAAATGCGCACAGACGAAATTGTCATCAGCAGTGACCGTAATGACCAAAGTAGTTTTTCTGCAATTGAAACATGGAATGATCTTAATTCTCCCAGTGGTACTGCAACTTTTGGATGGAGTAATTACTATAATGCCATTTTCTATGCCAATTCCATCATAGACAAGAAAGACCAAATCACAGAAGGCAGCAAAGAAGACATAGAGCAACTAGTAGGAGAAGCTTATCTATTCAGAAGTTACCTGCATTTCATACTGGTTAATTTATATGGCCAACCTTATACAAAAGACGGAGCCCCGGAAACCAAAGCAATCCCCCTAAAACTAAGCGTAGATTTGGAAGAAGTACCTTCACGCAATACCGTTAAAGAGGTTTATACTTCTATTCTATCTGATATACAGACAGCACGAGGGCTGATCCATCAAAAAGAATGGGAATCCAAGTACCTTTATCGTTTTTCAGTACCGTCCATTGATGCTTTTGAGGCACGGGTACGCCTATATATGGGAGAATGGCAGAAAGCCTATGAAATGGCAGAGCAGGCTTTAGCACAAAAGTCCACATTGGAAGATATGAATGGAGAAATGCTTCCTAATAACTTCGAATCTACTGAAATGATTACAGCCTACGAATTCATGTTTAGTGTTTCTTCCAATAAGGCATGCCTCGTTTCTCCCTCGTTCTTGCAAAAATATGATAATACGGATTTGCGACTAACAAAATACTTTACAGCTCCGGACGAGGAGAATAATCGTATTAGTGCTAAAGGAGGAGAAGCTAAATTCACGTGCACTTTCCGTACAGGAGAACTTTATCTGAATTCAGCCGAAGCCGCCGCCCGTTTGGATAAACTTCCTGAAGCCCGTGCACGCTTATTACAACTAATGGAAAAGCGATACACTCCAACAGGATATGACAATAAGAAAAATACAGTAAACGCTATGAGCCAGACAGAATTAATCAATGAAATCCTTGAAGAACGTGCCCGCGAACTTATTTTCGAAGGCCATCGTTGGTTTGACTTACGCCGTACTACTCGCCCTCGCATTCAAAAAGAATTAGGCGGAAGCATATATGTACTTGAACAAGACGACGCACGCTATACATTACGTATTCCACAAGAAGCTATTGATGCTAATCCGGGGTTAATGAACTAAGAACATATATTATAAATCTGATAAAACTCCTCTTGCAACCTCATTTGCAAGAGGAGTTTTTTATCCTCCTTCACCACCTATCCTACATTTCCCACACACATCCCATTCACTTCTGAAATCTTTATCCCCCAAACGCATTGCCATATGCCAGGAAAATAATATCTTTGTAGCGACTTATTACGATAAATAACGTAGAAGCGTTTAGAATATTATCTCTATTCAGAATCTGGTAAATTCTTAAATTGGGGAGGTAATGGCAACTAAGCGTTCACGTCTTTGTTATATGCAAGGGCGTGGACTCTGTTGTTCATTCCCCATTGGGCTTACCAGAGCCTTGAATAGGATGAACTAACGACGTCCACGCTTCTTCTGTATATACACGGTATCAGGGACGCTTACCGCCACAAACAATCAACAAGTATGGGCAACACTTTTACAAAGTTTTTTGCGTCTTTTTTAGCTTATGGTGTAGCTAATAAGAAAAAAAGTTTCTCGGCAGTCGGTCATTTCGCGGAAGGGTTAGCTCCCGCCAAAGGAAAAATCCAGTGGGGATACATCAACAAAGGATATGACATTGTCATTCCCCTAAAGTACGAACGGGCTTTTTCCTTTAAGGGAGGATTGGCGATGGTAGTACTCAACTCACAATATGGATATATTGATTGTACAGGACAAATAAAGATTCCTCTAAATTTCTCGGCAGCCCACTCATTCGAAGAAGAATGTGCACGAGTATGCAACAATGGATTATGGGGATTGATTGACAGACAAGGAAACTACATTCTGCCTCCGACATACAACCAGATGGAGCAGTTTACAGAAGGACTAGCCCTCGTCTCACAAGATAACAAGGTGGGCTTTATAAACATGAAAGGCGAAATCGTTATTCCTTTGGAATATGACAACGGCTGTCCTTTCTCAGAAGAACTGGCTGCCGTCTGCATCGAAAGCCAATCGTCCAAATGGGGATATATAGACAAGAACAACAAGGAAATACTTCCTTTTAAATATGATATTGCAGAACCCTTTTATAGCAATATAGCTCGAGTGGGCCTCTATGGAAAAAGCATGAAAATCAACAAACAGGGCAGTGAATGTCTATAAACAACCACTCTACGCATTTATTCATCTCAACAAACGACATTCTGTTCTAAAACATCCCCTTACGAATAACAACGTAAGGGGATTATTCGTACATTGGAGCCAGTAAAACCCTAAAAAAGTAACATTATGATCATCGGAGTACCCAAAGAAATCAAGAACAATGAGAACCGCGTAGGGATGACGCCTTCCGGAGTAGCCGAAGTGGTGAAACAAGGACATCAAGTATATATCCAGCATACAGCAGGAATAAACAGCGGTTTTCCGGATGAAGCGTATCAAGCTGTCGGTGCACAGATTTTGCCAACGATAGAAGATATTTATGCCATTGCCGACATGATCGTAAAGGTGAAAGAGCCGATAGCTCCCGAATATAAACTCATCAGGAAAGAACAGTTACTGTTCACCTACTTCCACTTTGCTTCCGACAGAGATCTGACGCTTGCCATGCTTGCCAACAAATCAATATGCCTGGCCTACGAAACTGTAGAGAAAGCCGACCACTCATTACCCCTGCTAATACCTATGAGCGAAGTAGCCGGACGAATGTCTATTCAAGAGGGAGCCCGTTTCCTGGAGAAACCACAAGGTGGTAAGGGAATCCTTTTAGGCGGTGTTCCGGGAGTGAAACCTGCCAAGGTCTTGATTTTAGGTGGTGGAATCGTAGGTAGCAATGCCGCACAAATGGCTGCCGGGATGGGAGCAGACGTAACTATCGCAGATATAAATCTGGCTCGTCTGCGCTATCTGAGTGAAACATTGCCCAAGAACGTAAAGACATTGTATGCATCCGGACTAAGAATAAAGAAAGAATTGCCGGATGTCGACCTGGTTATCGGTTCTGTGCTGATACCCGGCGATAAAGCACCGCATCTGATTACAAAAGAAATGCTTTCAATCATGCAACCCGGTACGGTATTGGTGGACGTAGCAATCGATCAGGGAGGATGTTTTGAGACATCACATCCGACAACCCACAGTGAACCGACTTATGTTATAGACAATATCGTTCACTATGCGGTAGCCAATATCCCGGGAGCTGTTCCTTACACTTCTACCTTGGCACTGACCAACGCTACCCTGCCCTATGTTATCGCTCTAGCAAACAAGGGCTGGAAAAAAGCTTGCAAAGATGATCCGGCACTGGCACTCGGATTAAATATAATAGAAGGAAAAATCGTTTATAAAGCTGTGGCCGACGTATTTGGCTTGAAATACGAACCTGTCAGCCTATAATAAATGGGAATTTTTTAGGCACGGATTACACGGATTACGCTGTTGCTTTATGCAATCATATTTCTAAAAGCCGTGAAATCCGTGTAATCCGTGCCTAAAATGACAACATCCCGCATGGAAACTTTGCTGGGGCGCCACGCCCCTAAATTATCATTTATCTTTCAAAGAAATATTTCTTCTCCGCCGCTTGCTGATAAGATTCAATCAATTCGCCCATCACCTCCGTCACCGATTGCCGACGGGATATTATTGCCGAAACCTGCCCTATTTCCAGCTCACCTTCCTCCAAGTCACCTTCAAACATCCCTTTCTTTGCTCGTCCTTTTCCCAGCAGAGTTCGTAATTCTTCAGCAGAGGCACCACTGTCTTCCGCTTTTTCCACAGCATACCGAAAATCATTCTTCACCAGACGTGTCGGAGCCAGTTTCTTCAATAACAACTTAGTATCCCCCTCGCCAAGACTCAGGCAATAATCCTTAAACACCGGACTTGCAGAGCTCTCTTCGGTCAAGGCGAAACGAGTACCTATCTGCACTCCCTCAGCCCCCAATACCATAGCAGCTAATATCCCTTCTCCCGTACCAATACCGCCAGCAGCTATCAAAGGCAAGGTCGTAGCCTCACGCACAGCAGGAATCAGACAGAAAGTAGTTGTTTCCTCACGACCATTGTGACCACCGGCCTCAACCCCCTCAGCCACCACGGCATCCACTCCCGCCTCCTCACATTTCACTGCAAAACGAGAGGAAGAAACCACATGAACAACCGTTATTCCACGTTCTTTCAACCATCCTGTCCATGTTTTCGGATTTCCGGCAGAAGTAAAAACAACCTTCACTCCTTCTTCCACCACAATATTCATTATCTCTTCTATCTGAGGATACATCAAAGGAATATTCACGCCAAAAGGAAGTTCCGTAGCCGCACGGCATTTACGAATATGTTCGCGCAAAGTTTCGGGATGCATGGAACCCGCACCAATCAGACCTAAGCCACCCGCATTACTCACTGCGGAAGCCAGCCGCCAACCGCTACACCATACCATTCCACCTTGAATTATAGGATACTGTATTCCTAGCAGAGAAGTTATTCTATTCATAATTAATAATTTATCAATGCGCTAATAATCTCATCCCCATAAGAAACCGGGTTATCACTAATGCGCTAATACAACAATATACAAATATATAAATTATTCAATTACAAACACTCTCCAGTCAGTATATTGTCGTATCGCAACATTAGTACATATATATAACGCCCTTAACGGGCAATCTGTTCGATTGGTTTATTTATCAATACAGTCGTCGAGTCTCCATAAGTCCGCAGAACCTCCAAGGTACGGGCACGATTATCTCTCCCTGTCTTATTCCAAAATTCTTTCGTAAAAACAGCCATCAGATCAAGTCCGCCGATAGTTCCGCCATTGATATACCCCCCACTACCTCCAAATAAAGGAATAGGGCTGTCCATCACCACCGAATTCACCATCATCCCATTGGCGCGTTCGCTCAACTGCCGGAAACGTACCCCGCTTGCCTGTATCTCATCCAAAGACTTGCGCATTCCCTTTGCCATCGGATTACGCGCCCAGTTGGAGTATGATCTCTGATGCCGCAGTTCATAGAAAGGATCTCCCCGCCAGGTATTCTTATCCACCCTAATCTTCTTCTGATAGACAGGATCCCAATTAAAACGGGTATTTGCCTTATACGGCATCAGGCTCAGCACCACTTTCGGTTTAGGTAATGCTTCGGGCAGCGATTCGTCAGGCAGCATCCACTTCTTCTCCTCCGACATCCGGGGACTTCCTACCGCGCCACCGAAATCAATCGACTTCACAGCATCCATATTTAAATGCAACTCCTGGTCGCTATCCAGCAACTTCTTCAGATGCAATGAATCTTGCGCCGTCCATACTTGCGAATATGCAAATAAAGTCATCAGACACAATACCATAGTTGCCCAAAAACGTTTCATCAATCTATTCATTCTCTTTACTCTTTCATTACCTAATACCTTTCAAACGCTTCATACATACCTGCACACAACCCGATTTTCAGCAGTCCATTGAGCGTAGCAAGCCCCTGTCAGCAGTAAAAAGACTACTGATACAAACAAACGTTCCCACATGAATGTTCCCTATTTTTTATTCCGAACGCAATTCCTTTTTAGTGTCACCACCAACGATAGCCCGATCCGCAAAGCGGTTCGTCATAACACGGGTCAATCGTCCACCGGGTCTTCGGATATTGCCGTTCTTCCCACCAGCTACGATAGCAGGCGGCTGCATCAAGCACTTCCTCGTCAGTCAGAAAATAGATTGCTTCATAATTTTCAGCATTCGCCAACACCATTTTGCAACCCATTGACGGCGGTGTGCCCTGACGGATATATTCAATCACCCAAAGCATACATTCCCCCAAACGGATCTTACCGTTGTTCGTATTATAAACCGACGGAAAAGAAGGGATAATAGTCAAATCTTCCGCATATTTCAAAAGTTCGGGAATATCCTCTTCCATGAAATGAGGAACTTCCACCACTCCTTTATCATTCTTCATCTTATACGTGCCCGACTTCAATTGCTTCACAAAAAGAGCAACATCGGGATTGTTGTAATCCATTTCCTCGCTGTTGCATCCACTGAAAGATACAATCAGGCAAAGCGCCATCCACAGCATTACAAGTGTTTTTTTCATTTTCATAAGGATTAATACGTCATGCGAAGTCCGCAAAGTAAATTAAAATTAGTCGGCCGTTTCGTTCGTACCGTAGCCAATTTCGAATCTGTCTTGAAATGATGCGAAACTCCGGGTTCGGCAAAAACAGCAAGTCGGTCATTAATCTTATAATTGATTCCAATGCCGGCAGTCACTGCCAGTTGGACAGGTTCTTCCTTGAAACTATTGTCCGGTGCACCGGCGACACATTTATCCGCTATTCCGCCTACGGTAGCGTAAAGGTCAACTTTCTTTGTATCCATCAGCGTCACATTTACCCGGACAGGAATACCCAAGTAATGCAAATGCTGTCCTGCCGAACGAAGGTTCGAGTAAAGCAATCCGGTTTCTATCCCCAGAAAATCGTTCAGTTTCCGCTCTACTGTCACCCCTGCGGAAATTGGCATTTTATAAGTACCGTTATCTGCCGGAAGCGCCATACCGACCCGGGCTTTCATCGCCCAACGATGTTTCTTCACAGTTTTTTCGGGAATAACAGGCGAACTTGCAGTTTCTTCCTGTACGGCAGATGATTCCGTATTGGCATTTGCAGCCTGCCAAAATCCATTGTAACCCGGATTGCCATAACGGTTGCCATTGCCTGTGGTGGTAGTCGACGAGAACGAGAAAGACATAGAGAAAGTAATGGAAAGTGAATCCTCTTCCTCTACACATTGCGACAACATACCGAATGATTTAGGAGCCGGCTTCGGCAAAACCGGTTCTACCGGCAACGGCAACTGATTGACACGTATCCCGTCTCCATCCATCTGCCCGCCATTCGTCACGGCTATCTTCGTAAATGCCTCTTCCATCTCTTCCTTGGGAGAGAAATACAGGAAGGTAGCCGATGAAGCCGCCAAGACGAGCAACACAGATGCCGCAGCCGCCACACGGAAGAGCAGTATCCGACGGCGATGTTGGCAAGCCACAGGAATATCCTGCGAGAGCTCTTCCCAAAAGCCATCCCGGACACTCATCCCCGCATCAGCGAGACGTGTGCGAAACAGATCGGTTATTTCATCATTTTCTTTCTTCATGGTTCCTATACTCTTTAATTCTTTTTGCTAACAAATACTTGGCGCGATGCAACTGCGAAGTAGACGAATGCTCTTTGATATGGAGCATCTTAGCTATCTCCTTGTGCGACTTTTCTTCAAACACATAAAGGTTGAAAACGGTTCGGCAACCATCCGGCAATTCGGCTATAAAAACCATTAACCGCTCCTCGGAGATTCCAGCCCCTCCTCCCGAATCCGATATATCGGGTATATCGGGAAGTTGCTCTTCATGCACTACCAACTGACTGATTCGTTTCTCCCGTCTCAGATAATCGAGCGACTGAGTGACCATCACCCGGGTTATCCATGTGCAGAGCGACGATTCGCCCCGGAAGGAGAAGTTGGTAAAAATCTTGATGAAACCGTCATGCAGTACATCATGCGCCGCATCCATATCGCCCGTATAGCGGAAACAAACCGCCAGCATTTGTTTGGAATAGAGGGTGTAAAGTTCCTTTCGGGCTGAATCCTTTCCTGCCCGACAGCCCTTTACCAGTTCTATTTCGTTTTCCAAGTCAATTACCTTTTTTAAAATCGAACGTATGTCTGCGCCGTTTTACCCTTTAGACGCAAAAGTTTGAGGAATGCTGCAACAGAAAATGTTAAAGAATACAAATGAAATGATTTTTCTGAAGCATTTGCGAAAGACATGAGGAAATGCAAACAACCTTTAAGCACAGATTACGCGGATTACACAGTTTTTATTCTTGTCCGTGCAATCCGCGTAATCCGCGCCTAAAATATTTTCATGGCAAACTTCTCTCTTCCGCTCAACATGCCTTGAAGCTCATATCCAGTCCTTTCACTGAATGAGTCAGAGCACCCACAGAGATGAAGTCCACGCCACATTCGGCATAGTCACGAAGAGTATCAAAGGTGATGCCGCCCGAAGATTCGGTTTCGTATTTGCCGGCTACCATCTCTACTGCCTTTTTCGTCATTTCGGGAGTGAAGTTATCAAACATGATACGGTCTACCCCACCAAGATCGAGCACCTGTTGCAGTTCGTCGAAGCTGCGGACTTCTATTTCTATTTTCAGGTCTTTACCTTTTTCTTTGCAATACTCTTTGGCACGGGTGATAGCCTTATCAATCCCTCCGGCAAAGTCTACATGATTGTCCTTCAAAAGAATCATGTCGAACAAGCCGATACGATGGTTTACACCGCCACCGATTTTCACTGCCATCTTTTCCAGAATACGCATACCCGGAGTTGTCTTGCGGGTATCCAAAACGCGGGTATTTGTGCCTTCCAGTTTCTTCGCATATTTGCGGGTCATCGTCGCGATACCGCTCATACGTTGCATCACATTCAGCATCAGACGCTCGGTCTGAAGCAGCGACTGTATCTTTCCTGATACTATCATTGCCACATCGCCCGGTTTCACTTCCGTTCCGTCGTTGATAAACACCTCGACTTTCATGGTCGGATCAAAACGGTTGAAGATTTCCTTAGCCACCTCGATACCTGCCAGCACACCGGCTTCTTTGATAAGCAATTTTGATTTTCCCATTGCCGTAGCGGGAATACATGAAAGGGTGGTATGGTCGCCATCACCTATATCTTCTGCAAAAGCAAGATCGATCAGTTTGTCGATCAGTTCTTTTTCCTTATTCATTGATTTTGTCAATTCTTATTTGGTGTATTAAACATTTGTCCTGTACTTTCTTCAAGAAGCAATTCACACGAAAACTTCCCTTTGTAGTAGCCATCGTTCCGATAACGAAACTTGATTCGTCCCGTTTCCCTTGATGGTTCACGTTAAATCCGCTGACTTTATTCTCCGTGAAGAATTCTTGCATCACAGTCGTTGCCTTTTGCTTGTCAACGCTTGTCGAGCGACCTTGGAGCACCAGGTTTATCTTGTTCCCCATATACTTACTCAGCTCTTGTGAGCTTCCTCTTTTAAATGCCGTAACCACTCCTGCCGGTATCTCTTGCGCCATAAGCAACGAGAGGGAAAGAAGCAAAGCGGTCATTCCTACGAGCACTCGTTTTTTCATAATTACAAGCTTTTAAGTTGAAGTTTAAAGGCTTAAACTTTCAACTAATGATAGGCAAAGGTAAGCATTAATTGCAGAATAACATAAAAAATGCCTATTTTTGTGCATTAATCAGAAGTATAGAGACATGAAGACAACCTTGCTCGTCGTAGGACGAACCATAGAACAACACTATATCACAGCTATCAACGACTATATACAGCGTACCAAACGCTATATCACTTTTGATATGGAAGTGATTCCCGAACTGAAAAACACGAAAAGCCTTTCGATGGAAGTACAGAAAGAAAAGGAAGGCGAGTTAATACTGAAAGCTCTCCAACCGGGAGATGTGGTGGTGCTGCTCGATGAACACGGAAAAGAGATGCGCTCCCTTGAATTTGCCGATTACATGAAGCGGAAAATGAATACAGTCAACAAACGGCTGGTCTTCATCATTGGGGGACCTTACGGATTCTCCGAGAAAGTGTATCAGGCATCCCATGAAAAGATTTCAATGTCGAAAATGACTTTCTCGCATCAGATGATCCGGCTGATATTCGTGGAACAGATTTACCGGGCGATGACGATATTAAATGGGGGACCGTATCATCACGAGTAATACTTCCCGAACAAATCAAGAAAGAATGGAGCACTACTCATCTCCATTCTTTTCATTTTTATAAAGTTTATCAAATACTCGTTGGAGTTCTTCTTCATCCATAATCAACTCCCGAAGTTCCGCCAAACGTCCGGCATTATCCGATTGAGGTATCCATAAATTCAGATACCCGCCTTCCGCATACTTATCATTAAGATGTTTACGAAAGCGGACATATTGCTGTTCTTTATCCATTTCCGGATAATGAGACAATCCATATTGAACGGTACGGCGCAAAGTTATTTCAGGGTCAATGATACGGTCGGCCTCGGCTACTATTTTTCCATAAATACTTCTCGGAGCCTGTTTATTGGAAGCCCGATGATCTTCGATCGCTTCTTTCATCTGCAACAATTGCTCATCCGTAAACCAACGTCGCAAGATTTCATCTGCCAGCAATATCCTGCCGGAAACTATATGATGGAACTCACGTCCCTCACAGAGTCCCAAGTCATGATAAGCAGCAATGATATAAACCATCGAATAATCGACTTCATAATACATTGCCAGTTTCAGACTTTCTTCAATCACTTTTTCCACATGGTCTATCTGATGTGCCTTGTCAAAGCCGGCATATTGCGGAATAATCTTTTCGCAGACATAATCTTGCAATTCAACGGGGATATTATGAACCATATTCGATATTTTTTAGATTTTATACTTTGTGCTACTCCCGGTTCATCAACCGATGCTCCGCCATCTGTTCGAATTTTGTTCCCGGACGACCATAATTGGCATACGGATAGATAGAGATACCACCACGGGGGGTAAAGATTCCTGTTACTTCGATATATTTGGGATTCATCAATTTAATGAGGTCTTTCATGATGATATTCACGCAGTCCTCATGAAAAGCACCATGATTACGGAAACTGAAAAGATAGAGTTTCAAGCTCTTGCTTTCTACCATTTTTATATCCGGAATATAGCTGATACGTATCTCCGCAAAGTCCGGCTGCCCGGTGATGGGACACAGACTTGTAAATTCAGGGCAGTTGAAACGTACCCAATAGTCATTCTGAGGATGCTTGTTATCAAAGGCTTCCAATACTTCTGGAGCATAATCTTGTTTATACTCGGTCTTTCTTCCTAATAAGGAAAGTTGGTCTTTTAATTCTGTCATTTGTACTCGTTTACTACAACCTCTACACTAAACAAAAAACGCATTCCCTCTTTCACCTATCACCGACTAGACTCAAATACCTTATTCATAAGCATTTGAGTGGTGAATGATTCATTTTACAACCTATCACCGTATCTATCACCTATCACCATCAACTCTCCCTCCCCCCACGGCTGCTTTGTTCCCGCCTTGCTTGTTACGGTATGTTGCATGTAGTCAAACAAAGTGTTTCATGCCTTGAAACAAACGGTTTCATTACTTGAAACAAAGTGTTTCACGCCTTGGAACAAATAGTTTCAAGCAATAGAAACTTTAGTTTCCTACCGTTGAAACTTTAGTTTCTCACCGATGAAACAACAGTTTCAAGCTATTGAAACTAGATTAAGCCGATACATTCCGGACAGAAGCTACTAGCATTCTATTCATTAGAACTTACCGGTGACAGTAGATGTGACGGCAAAATGTCAGGTTCAGTTGCTGTCACCACTTGCTGTCACAAATTATTTATCTTATAATCAAATGCTTAATAACAAAAGTGTGACAGATGACAGCAAAAAATGCATTTTTAATCTCTATGTAGAGAGATTATTGATTATTGATTTTTACTTTTTAAATACTTTTCCAGTCCTTCCCGACGCAGTGTACAAGCCGGACAATGCCCGCAACCATCCCCTTGAACACCATTATAGCATGTCAAAGTCTCGGTGCGAATCAGTTCCAATACTCCCAGCTCGTCTGCCAAAGCCCATGTCTCTGCCTTATCAATCCACATCAGAGGGGTATGGATTACGAATTGTTCATCCATAGCCAGGTTCAATGTCACGTTGAGGGACTTGATAAATGCATCGCGGCAATCGGGATAACCACTGAAATCTGTTTGTGAAACTCCTGTTATCAAGTGATTGATACCGCGTTCGCGGGCATATACTGCCGCAATACTTAGAAAAAACAGGTTACGTCCCGGGACAAATGTATTGGGAGCGCTATCTGCGGGTTTCTCTTGGTCCATCACCATTGTAGCGTCAGTCAGGGAGTTACGTCCCAGTTGCCCGATGAAGGATACATCCATCACATCAAACTCCACTTCCGCCTTACGGGCTATCTCCCGGGCAAGTTCCACTTCTTTCTGATGTTTCTGACCATACAGAAAACTTAAGGCATATACTTTTTTAAAGTTGCGTTTTGCCCAATACAGGCAAGTGGTGGAATCCTGTCCGCCACTGAACACAACCAATGCTGCTTCTCGATTCATAATCTATCTTAAATATCTTTGATTTTCAGTACGTTGTAAGAAATATCAGTATCATAGACATCACTACCGTCTATTTTCTTGATGGCTTTCACCACGCGGATAGTCACCGGAAGAATCATCACTTCGTACATGGATTTCAGTACGATTTGGATTCCCATCATAATGAGCAGTTCTTTCCAGGCGATAATCCCTCCAAAAGCTACCGGGAAGAAAATCAATGAATCGGCAGTCTCTCCTACAACAGTCGACCAAATGGCACGGGCGGAAAAGTTACGTCCCTGGCTGGCTACTTTCATCTTACTCATCACATATGCATTGAGAAACGAACCGACCAAGAATGCCATCAGACTGGCAGCCACGATACGGGGCGCCATACCGAATACGAAATCAAAATGTTCTTCGCCTTCCCAAAAAGGAGCAGCCGGAATGGCAACTGCTATCAGCCCGAGGGCTACAACAAAGAAGTTCATCGCAAAACCGCTCCAAATGATAAGGCGCGCTTTCTTGAATCCCCAAACTTCGGCGATACAATCATTGATAATATAAGAAATAGGAAAAACCAATAATCCGGCGGTTACGGTCAGACTACCGATCTGGATTACTTTCGTTTCAAGAAGATTGGCTGCAATGAGGCACACATTAAAAAGAATGCCCAGCAGCATAAAGGGTACAGATACTTTCTCTTTCATAATTCCTGTTTTTTACGTGGTGTTCTAGAATACACGACCGCTATTCACGGCATCAAATATCTTTTTTATTCTTTTGTGCTGCAAAGGTATAGGAAAACTATGAAAAAGCAAAAGAAAATAAAAGCAATATCATCATCTATCAAAGTGAAGACGGGCAGAAACACATAGAAGTACAGATGGCGAAATTACATCAAACATCTGGATGCCATACTGTCTTCCACGGGAGAAGTTCTATTGATGGATTCTGGTATGATAGGCCATGGATAAAGCGAAATGAACCTTTCCTGCCATAGACACTGGCAGGAAAGCTTTCAACTTTGACCTTAAAACACATCACTCAATCAACCAGAAGTATGCGTCAGGATGAGAAATCTTTCAATTCCTCTTTCAACCGTTTACGGATGAAAAACAAACGGCTCTTCACCGTCCCCATCGGCAGTCCTAACTTCTCGGCAATTTCTCTATACTTGAATCCGGCTACAAACATCTGGAAGGGTACTTTCATTTCTTCCGGTATCGAATGTATCACACGGTATAAATGCTTCATATCATAGGTAAACTCAAATCTGTCGGCATCGTCATCTTCAATCATAGATTGCTGATTGACAGAATATGTATCGTCCATAATATTCATTTCGCGAACTGTGCGGCGGTAATTATTGACGAAAATATTACGCATGAGGGTGTACATCCACCCTTTCAGATTCTTGCTATACGTAAATTTTTCATGGTTATCCAATGCATGCAGCACACAGTCCTGAACCAAATCATTGGCAGAATCACGGTTTGCCGTCAACTTATAGGCGAAGCGGTGCAAATCCGGCTGTATGTCTAATATTCCTTGAGTAAATTCTACTTTTCCCATCGTCGTATTTCCTTTATCTAATTAGTACGATACAAAGATCCACTTTTTTAGAATCATTATAAATAGCAATTTTTCCGATTAGTTTGGCAATTTTTCCTTTGGCCCTCTCAACCATTTCTTTTTTTAGTTGTTCATTGGGCATTCACCTAAAACTTAACTGATAATGAAAACAAGTTTCAAAATGGTAGCTATGCTACTGGGGATGGGAATCTTTCCCCTCTGTGCTCATGCACAAAAGAAAGTAATCATCGAAGATGAGGAACCCAATTCTATCATGTTCGTCTCCCGGGATAAGGCAGGAGACGAAATTATCCGCATCATGAACGACCGTTCGCAGATGCGTTTCCACGACCCGAACACTCCCCGCTTTCTGCTCACTGACCAAAAGGGTAAGTTTGCTTTAGGCATCGGCGGATATGTCCGCGCAACAGCGGAGTATGACTTCAATGGGATTGTTGACAACGTGGATTTCTATCCGGCATTAATCGGTCAACCGGGAAAAGGAAATTTTGCCAAAAATCAATTCCAGATGGACATCACCACTTCTACCCTATTCCTTAAACTGGTAGGACGTACGAAGCATCTCGGCGATTTTGTTGTTTACACTGCCGGTAACTTCCGCGGAGACGGGAAGACCTTTGAATTACAAAATGCTTATGCGCAATTCCTCGGTTTCACCATCGGATACAGCTATGGTTCGTTCATGGATCTTTCTGCTCTTCCGCCTACTATCGACTTTGCAGGCCCTAACGGTTCGGCCTTTTACCGTACCACACAATTAAGTTATATGTGCGATAAGTTGAAAAACTGGAAATTCGGGGTAGCTGTGGAAATGCCTTCGGTAGACGGAACGACCAACAGTGATGTTTCTATCAACACCCAACGGATGCCGGACTTCGCCGCTTCCGCACAATATAACTGGAACAGTAATAGTCATATTAAATTAGGTGCTATTGTACGTAGTATGACTTATTCAAGCAATGTATATGATAAAGCATATTCTACTACAGGATTCGGTCTGCAAGCATCTACAACGTTTAATATAACAAAGAAGTTACAGGCTTACGGGCAGTTTAATTATGGTAAGGGGATCGGTTCTTATCTAAATGATTTAAGTAATCTGAATGTGGATATTGTTCCCGATCCTGATGATGAAGGAAAGATGCAGGTTCTCCCGATGTTGGGATGGTATGCCGGATTACAGTATAATATTTGCCCGAATTTCTTCGTATCGGGTACGTATAGTTTGTCCAGACTTTATTCTGAAAATGGGTATCCAAGTGAAAACCCGGAGTCTTATCGTAAAGGACAGTATCTTGTAGCTAATGCTTTTTGGAATGTAAGTAGTAATCTGCAAGTGGGTGTCGAGTATTTGAGAGGATGGCGTAGCGATTTCAATTCTTCAACAAGTCATGCAAACAGGTTGAATATGCTGGTACAGTATTCTTTCTAAATTAATTGGTAAAAAGGTTGAAGCCGCCACAAAACAGTTGTTTGAGACGGCTTCTGCTATAGAAAATTGTAATGATTATGCGTAATCAAAATCTGTAATCAATGCTAAGACCAAACACTTTATTAGTACGGCTATACACATTAGTACCAGACAATCCCGTACTATTATAGTTTTGCGAAGTCTTCGTATAATCGTCGTAGTTAGTCCACATATATCCTACATTCAAAGCTGCTCTATCACTCAATATTACTTTCGCACCAACCCCTAATGAATAAGAGTCACAAGAGAAACTTGTATCGCTTTGGAAGTTGTCGGATAATCCATAATCCGTAATCTGGCCACCACAACTCAAAGTCAACCGCTTGACTATATCCCATTCAATACCCATCAAATATTCGTTTGTTCCCTTTGTCAGAAACTTCTGCTTGTCACCAGCCATACCCGCTTTCTTATCATCATAAAAATGGTATTCTACAGAAGCACGCAACACTGGCAAAATCTCATAAGCAGCTGCAACTGAAAGCATAGAAGGAATGTCGTTAGGAGTATTCACACCGTGCTTGAAAGCAGCTAATGTACCATTTTCATCGGTATTTTTTTTCGTATTATTTTCGATATTCAGATTAGTCTTGAATTCATATTTTGCACCGAAGTTAAATTTACCGAACTTAGCATCCACGCCGACAACCGGAGTTAATCCCCAACCGGTTTGATCGCAATCCAGCGCTAAATTCATCAAATTCTTACCACCATAATTTTCTTTCAGTTTGGCATCCAAATAACCTTCATAACCACCCGTAAAATAATTCATACGGCCACCACCAAATACAGAAAGCCAATCATTAATTTTGTAAGACAAGCCTAATTGTACGGAATAAATATACTGTTTACCATCCATCGCACTGTTAATATCCAACATATTAGGAGACACTGGAGTACCCTCTTTGGAAGTTGCCTTAAATATACCCGCCATAGCCAATGACTCAAACATAGGTAGTCCATCATCAAATGAAGCCTTTCCACCTCCACCAGTGATGGCAAAAAAGCCGGAAATAGTCCAGTCACCTTTTTTATATGCAGCAAACACGCTGGGAATAATCGGTGCAGCCGCTTTTCCTTTATAATACTTAGCAAAAGATTCAGTGGATGGTGTCGCCCCATCCATAGTATATCTCATAAAGCTAGCATCAATATTTCTCGTCTGAAAAGCACTCTGAATGCTCAATCCCATATGGAAACCGTCATTCGGCAAAAAAGCTAAACCGGCAGGATTAGATAAAGCACCATCAATTTCAAAAGTAGCACCACGAGATAGCATACGAAGAAAAGCAGCGTGTTGATTAGTATTTGTCAGAAGACCTCCGGCAAAAGTTGGAATTGAAACGATTAGCATTACAAATCCAATCAAGGAAATTTTTCTCATCTAAATCTTTTTTAAATTATTTCGGGCGCAAAGATACAATATTATTGCACACGAGACACACGTTTGTGCACTTATTTTCATTTACCCACTCATTTTAATTGAAAAATCAAACTGTTTCTAATGAAACAATCTATATTTACCATCAGATAGAAAGCAAACAAATACACCTGTTTTTACGTTTTCATAGTATAATAAACTATATAATCATATTATGGCCTATACTATTGCATTTTTTGGCACAAAGCCTTATGACGAGGCTTCTTTCAATGATAAAAACAAAGAGTTCGGATTTGAGATACGTTATTACAAAGGAAATCTGAACAAGAACAATGCACTACTGACGCAAGGCGTAGATGGCGTATGTATCTTCGTAAATGATACTGCCGACGCAGAAGTAATCCGTATTATGGCTGCCAACGGAGTAAAACTGCTGGCTCTCCGATGTGCCGGATTCAACAATGTGGATTTGGATGCGGCTGCCGCTGCCGGAATTACCGTCGTACGTGTACCGGCCTACTCACCCTATGCGACTGCCGAATATACGGTGGCGCTTATGCTGTCGTTAAACCGCAAGATTCCCCGTGCTTCCTGGCGTACCAAGGACGGCAATTTTTCCCTTCATGGCTTGATGGGATTCGATATGCACGGAAAGACAGCAGGTATTATCGGCACAGGAAAAATAGCGAAAATCCTTATTCATATCCTAAGAGGTTTCGGCATGAATGTGCTGGCATATGACCTCTACCCCGATCATAACTTCGCACGGGAAGAACAGATTGTCTATACCTCATTAGATGAATTATATCATAATTCGGACATTATTTCATTGCACTGCCCGCTCACCGAAGAGACGAAGTATCTTATCAACGACTACTCCATCAGCAAGATGAAGGACGGAGTGATGATTATCAATACCGGCCGCGGACAGTTGATTCATACCAATGCACTGATTGAAGGATTAAAAAACAAGAAAATCGGTTCCGCAGGTCTGGACGTATATGAGGAAGAAAGCGAATACTTCTACGAAGACCAGTCCGACCGCATTATCGACGATGATGTGCTGGCACGTCTGCTCTCATTCAACAATGTTATTGTCACCTCCCACCAAGCCTTCTTCACACGTGAAGCATTGGAGAATATCGCCCAGACAACTTTGCAGAATATAAAAGATTTTATCAATCGCAAGCCTTTGCTAAATGAAGTGAAGAGATAAAACTTTTATCCCCTCGCTTTGTTTACAAGACATATAAACAATAAGAAAAAAGAGAGAATTATGAAGAAAGTTATACATAAAGCAGATACAAGGGGACACTCCCAATACGATTGGCTGGATAGTTACCACACTTTCAGCTTCGATGAATACTTCGATTCCAACCGTATCAATTTCGGCGCTCTCCGTGTATTGAATGATGACAAGGTTGCACCCGGAGAAGGATTCCAGACGCATCCTCACAAGAATATGGAAATCGTTTCGATTCCCTTGAAAGGACATCTGCAACATGGAGACAGCAAGAAGAACAGCCGGATTATTACTGTCGGAGAAATTCAGACAATGAGCGCCGGAACAGGAATCTTCCATAGCGAAATGAACGCAAGTCCCGTAGAACCGGTGGAATTTCTGCAAATATGGATTATGCCGAGAGAACGGAACACACGTCCCGTTTATCAGGACTTCGACATCAGCGGACTGGAACGTCCGAATGAGCTGGCGATAATCGTATCGCCCGATGGCAGTACACCTGCGTCCCTCTTGCAAGACACTTGGTTCTCTATCGGCAAGGTAGAAGCCGGAAAGAAGTTGGGATACCACATGCACCAAAGTCATGCAGGCGTATATATATTCCTTATCGAAGGGGAAATTGTAGTAGAAGGCGAAGTGATGAAACGCCGTGACGGAATGGGTATTTACGAAACCAACAGTTTTGAACTGGAAACATTGAAGGACTCACATATTCTGTTGATAGAAGTACCGATGTGAGAGATTATTAATTAGAAGTTACAGTTTGTAGATGAAAATAAATCTAGCTGATATTCGACAGGAATATACCAAAAGCGGGTTGCGGGAAAATGAACTTCCCGGTGACCCGCTTTCGCTTTTCAGCCGCTGGCTGCAGGAAGCGATTGACGCAGAAGCAGACGAGCCGACCGCTGTCATCGTGGGCACTGTCTCTCCCGAAGGAAAGCCATCCACACGCACTGTGTTACTAAAAGGGCTCCATGACGGAAAGTTTGTCTTTTACACAAATTACGAAAGCCGCAAAGGAAGACAGTTGGCACAGAATCCGTACATTTCCCTTTCTTTTGTGTGGCACGCACTCGAGAGACAAGTGCACATAGAAGGGACGGCAGCCAAAGTCGATCCGGAAGAATCGGACGAATATTTCCGTGTGCGTCCTTACAAAAGCAGAATCGGCGCACGAATCTCTCCGCAAAGCCAGCCCATCAAAAGCAGGATGCAGTTGATGCGTGCTTTCGTCAGAGAAGCAGCCCGGTGGATAGGGAAAAATGTGGAAAGACCTGCCAACTGGGGCGGATATGCGGTTACACCTACAAGAATCGAGTTTTGGCAGGGACGCCCCAACCGTCTGCACGACCGCTTCTTATATACCCTGCAACCGGATGGTGAATGGAAAATCAGTCGCCTTGCTCCCTGATTTCGTCGATTTTTCTTGGCAAGTCCAACTAGAATACGTAATATTGCAACTATAAAACATTCAGCTTATGACACTGGATTATATCTATCACAGCGGTTTCGCCATCGAAGCGGAAGGTGTGACCGTTATCATTGATTACTACAAAGATTCTTCCGAATCCGAACATAACCGGGGAATCGTACATGATTATCTGCTGCAAAGGCCGGGTAAACTGTATGTATTGGCTACTCACTTCCACCCCGATCACTTCAACCGTGATATATTGACGTGGAAAGAACAACGTTCCGACATTCAATATGTTTTCTCCAAAGATATTCTGAAATCACACCGCGCCAAAGCTGAAGACGCTTTCTATATTAAGAAAGGAGAAACGTACGAAGATGATACAATCCGTATTGACGCGTTCGGCTCGACGGATGTCGGCAGTTCGTTCCTGATTCATCTGCAAGATTGGAGTATCTTCCATGCCGGCGACCTGAACAACTGGCATTGGAGTGAAGAATCCACCGAAGCAGAGATACGAAAAGCCAACGGCGATTTCCTTGCAGAAGTTAAATATTTAAAAGAAAAAGCGCCGAACATTGATTTAGTACTATTTCCGGTGGATCGGAGAATGGGAAAAGATTACATGAAAGGGGCAAAACAGTTCATCGAACAAATAAAAACTACTATATTTGTGCCCATGCACTTCAGTGAAGATTATGAAGGCGGCAACGCGCTTCAAAGTTTTGCCGAAAATGCAGGATGCCGTTTTATCAGCATCACCCGTCGGGGCGAAAGTTTTGAGATTACCAAATAAACACATTATAATTATGAATAAGTTTACGATTCTGTTTCTTACCCTGTTCCTCGCATTGCCGATGGCAATGAAGGCAAATTCTGCAAAAGATAAAAAAGACGATACCAGATATCTTGTAGGGGCTGTTCCCGAAGTAGATGGTAAAGTAGTATTCTCCAAGGAATTCCAAATTCCCGGAATGAGCCAGGCACAAATCTACGATACGATAATGAAGTGGATGGACGAACGCCTGAAAGAAAATAAGAACGTCGACAGCCGCATCGTCTTTTCCGACGAAGCCAAAGGTACGATTGCCGGCGTGGGAGAAGAATGGATTGTGTTTAGTTCCAGCGCATTGTCTTTGGACCGTACATTAATCAATTACCAGATTACGGTTACTTGCAAACCCGGCAATTGCTTGGTAGAACTGGAAAAGATACGCTTCACCTACCGTGATACTGAAAAATATAAAGCGGAAGAATGGATTACCGACAAATATGCGCTGAATAAAGCAAAGACTAAATTGGTGCGCGGATTGGCTAAATGGCGTAGAAAAACGGTAGATTTCGCTGATGATATATTTATGGATGTAGCCGTAGCTTTCGGAGCACCGGATACTCGCCCAAGAGCAGAGAAAAAGAAGAAGGAAGAAGAGCAAAAGGCTCCGTCAATCGTTGCAGCCGCAGGCCCGATCGTCATTGGTGGTGCAGATGCGAAGACTGACATTAAAGTGACGACAGGAGAACCTGTCCAAAATACTGTTCCTGCCGCAACTCTTACTCCTGCTACTCCCGTAGGCAAGGCTTCAGCAGATATGCCGGGCTATACAGAAGTTAATTTGAAACAGATTCCGGGCGAAGTATACGCGTTGATGGGAAGCGGAAAATTAGTTATCAGTATCGGAAAGGATGAGTTCAACATGACAAATATGACTGCCAATGCCGGTGGTGCGCTGGGTTATCAGTCGGGCAAGGCTGTGGCTTACTGCACGCTTTCACCCGAGCAGTCTTATGATGCCATAGAAAAAGCGGATAGTTATACTCTGAAACTCTATGCTCCGAACCAAACAACTCCTTCGGCTGTTATCGAATGTAAGAAACTGCCTTCACAAACTGCCCCGCAAGCCGGACAACCGCGCACATATGTCGGAGAGATTGTGAAACTCTTAATGAAACAATAAGGAAAATTGCAACAATGGAAATAAAAAGTAAATTTGACCATTTCAATATCAATGTAACCAACCTGGAGCGGAGCATTGCTTTCTATGAGAAAGCGCTCGGCTTGAAAGAACATCACCGGAAAGAAACTTCCGACGGTTCGTTCACGTTAGTCTATCTGACAGACAGCGAGACAGGCTTTCTTCTGGAATTGACCTGGCTGAAAGATCATACCGCTCCGTATGAACTGGGCGAGAATGAAAGCCATCTCTGCTTTCGTGTAGCCGGTGATTACGATGCAGTCAGGGCTTATCACAAGGAAATGAATTGCGTATGTTTTGAAAATACTGCCATGGGGCTTTATTTCATTAACGACCCGGACGATTATTGGATTGAGATACTTCCACAGAAGTGACTGGAGGCGCGTTAAATTGCCCTAATTATAATATTCCCCCTGCCATATAGCTATGACAGGGGGAATTTATTTAAAGAAAGTGTTTCACTCTCTTATCAGTCATTTAACAAATACATAACAGATGCCTAAAACACTTGCTGCTACATAAATACATCCGGGAACAAACAGTTTACATAATAATCTTGTAAGAGGCATAGTGGAAAATGCTAAAATATTATCCGGAGTCTTCGGATTGCATATAACTGTTACTTTATCTCCTACGTGAGGTGTCTTTTGAGAATATAACTTCTGAGAATAATTAGCCGTTTCCACGATAAAATCATATGTGGCTATTCGGCGATGCATTTCTTTCTCTTCATCCGATTTATACTCCACTATAGGACAATTCGCTGTAATAGCACCATCATCGCTGCCATAAGTCTTAGTCTCTACCTCCACAACTCTTCCATGCATCTTCGTTCCGCTATTCTTCATTATAGAAACAAACATCATCCAAACCATCACCGTCCTTAACACCAAGGTAATTCCCTTAAATAGTAGTATAATTGCCGCTACGCAAATAATAATATTGATTACCACGATATTTACTTTTTATGTCGATTTGCTCTTTTTTTACGGATATCCGCTTTCATCTTTGCAGCCCCCGAACCGTGTTGTCCACGAATATAGGTTGCTTTTTTCGCTTTCGTTTTCACTTTTTCCTCTTCTTTGGGTTTATCTTTCTTACCTTTAAAAACGATTCCACCCATTATTGCTTCTTCAATACTCATATAATATAAATTATTAATATCCACATTTACAACGGCAAAGATAATCCTTTTCTACGGATTTATTTATCTTTGCCGACTAAAACAATATATAACCGTCAATGGCAACAATAACTCTTTCTACAGAAAAGGATCCGATGGGAGCCGCTATTTCTGATTATTTCAATCATCGCAGAGCTGACCGCTTACGAGTATTTTCTTCTCAATTCGAAGAAGATGAAATCCCTGTCAAGGAACTGTTCCGCAATACCCAATCCATGCCTATACTAGAACGTACCGCTCTACAAATGGCTACAGGGCGGATATTAGATGTGGGTGCAGGAAGCGGTTGCCATGTATTGGCACTTCAGGAAGTGGGAAAAGACGTATGTGCCATTGATATTTCTCCGCTATCTGTCGAGGTCATGAAACAACGGGGAGTCAATGACGCCCGTCTCGTCAATCTCTTTGATGAAACATTTACTGAAACGTTCGATTCTATCCTGATGCTGATGAATGGTTCGGGAATTATCGGAAAGTTAAGTAATATGCCCGGTTTCTTTCAACGGATGAAACGCCTCCTTCGCCCCGGCGGCTGCATATTAATGGACTCCAGCGACCTTCGTTATCTTTTCGAGGAAGAGGACGGGAGCATAGTCATTGATTTAGCCGGAGATTATTACGGAGAAATTGATTTTCGGATGCAGTATAAGGATGTAAAAGGGGATACATTCGATTGGTTATATATCGATTTTCAGACACTTAGCTTATATGCGTCCGAATGTGGGTTCAAAGCCGAACTGGTAAAAGAAGGCAAACACTACGATTATTTGGCAAAGCTCAGTCTCGCCTGAATAATCCAAGATGAATATAGTGACGGTATGCAGTAAGGATAGTGACGCTATATAACAGAAATAGTGACGCCATCCTGATGTGATAGCGTCACTATTTTTATATGGTATAAACCACTAAAGAATAGCTGTATATTACTTCAGCATTTCATCAATCATCTGCACAAGGGAAGCAAACTCTTCCTCATTATACAAACGAGTCAATTTTACGATTTTCCCTTCTTTATCTATCAGCACATTTCTTGTTATGCCGGATTCACGCAAGGCATATTTTGCGAAAATATCAGCTCCCGGATCTAATCCTAACGGATAAGTGACTCCTGTAGATTTGGCAAAAGCAAGCACTTTATCAAGCGGTTCGTCACGGTCAATGCCAATCAATGCAAAATCAGCATTGTCTTTATGTTTCAGCCAAATATCTTTTTCAATAAATGGCATTTCTTTCCTACATACGCCACACCAACTCGCTGTAAACTGCAACATCACCACTTTCCCCCGAAGAGAAGACAAGCTTACCTGTTTACCATCGGTCAAGGTAATAGTGAAATCGGGAGCCGTCTCTCCTACCCGAACGATATATCCTGTACTATCCGCTTCGGCAATCACCGTTTCCGAAGTCACTTCCACGCTATCCGATACTGTTTCAACGCTCGCCGTTCCCTTCTTCTGACCGGAACATGCCAATATACTTATGGCTAAAAATGCCATTCCACACACATTCGTAATTCTCTTTTTCATCTTCTTATAATCATTAGTGAGACTACAAATATAAAAAAAGTGCGCGACGTATTTGCATTTTTAGAATAAATTCATACCTTTGCACCCGCAAAAGAAAATAACGCCTCTTTAGCTCAGTTGGCCAGAGCACGTGATTTGTAATCTCGGGGTCGTTGGTTCGAATCCGACAAGAGGCTCACTAATAAAAAAAGCTGTTTATCAATACGGTAAACAGCTTTTTTATTTAATCCTTATGCTCAAGACTTCTGCCTACGGAATACGATATATTCAACTAAATTCCGATATATTTCGATGCAAAGATAGCGAAATGTCCAGGCATAGGGAATTGTAATTCCAATTGTTTAATAAAAACAAGTATTTCCCTAAAATCAATTTAACCTATTACAAAACGATCAATCCATGTGGAACACTTCCGGCAAAGGAATGGATACCGGCGAATTGTCCGGGTTCACTTCCATGATGTCCGCCATATAATCCCACCATTTCCGTACAATCTCCGTATTGCCCAAGTCCTGCGAACCTGCGTCCCCTTCCGTCTTTTGGAAGGCGAAAAGGATATTCGTCTCCTTGTCCCAATAAATGGAGTAATCCGACACACCGTTCTTGGAAAGCAATGCCTTCAGTTCAGGCCAAATGGCGGCATGTCTCTTTTCATATTCGGCTTCACAGCCGGGTTTCAAATACATTTTAAATGCTTCTCGTTTCATGGTTTCAATCTATTTAAAGTTAATCTTTCTTTTCTTCCGTGTCGATAGCAAAAATAGGTGCTGTCGTCTTTTGTTTCACCTGGTAGTATTGAACGGCACTGTCATTCATCTTCGGATATTGATTTTTCAACAAGCGAATCATTTCCGCACCTGCCCAAAGAACCGGTCCGTAACCATGAGCCGCATATACATTGACCGGACGGTAATAGTAAAAAGCAGGGTCGAAAGCCATTCCCGTACCGACACAGGTGCCTTCCACTTGCCCCTCCGCATTTATCTTGCCGGCTACGGCATGCCATCCCAGATGAGCAACCGGTCCGTAAGCAATGGCGTCAATCCATCCTTTATTGATGGCGTGTGCCAGACAGTATACATATATTGCAGTAGCGGAAGTTTCCAGGTAAGAATCATTCCGGTCGAGCAGTTGGTGCCAAAGTCCCTCTCCGCTTTGCAAGGCTGTCACTCCACGTACATGAGCCCGGAAATAATCCATCACTTTCGCACGTTGAGGATAATCTTCCGGTAGAACGTCGAGCAGTTCGCAAGCCGTCAGCATAGCCCAACCGTTGGCGCGCGCCCAACAAAAAGCAGGATGATCGCTACTGCTTTCCACCCAACCGTGGCGATACAGTCCTTTTTCGGGGATAAACATGCGGTCGGCAAATTGCAGGAATTGTCTCACTGCTTCTGCCAGATATTTATCTTTTTGCTCCTTGTCATAATAACTCATTTGTGCTACTGCCGGAATACCCATAAACATATCATCCAGCCAAAGAGTGTTATGCTGCGGACGGTTGCGTGCAAAAGTTCCATCTGCCAGACGATACTCTTTATTTATGATGAAATCAAAATAATTACGTATCAGTTCATCCACAGGAAGCGAGGGATCTTTCAAACGGACTTTCACCATCGCTGCGCATACGGCTCCCGCATCATCCAGTGCGTGCGGAGTGAGGATTTGAAGCAACTGCGGGTCCGTTGTCCCCTTTTCTTTATAAACACGCTTGAAATGCGGTGCTACTTCGGCCAGAAAACGAAAACGATTCTGTACATAATCCATATAGCGTATGTCGCCCGTAGCTTCGGATGCCGCTATCAAGGCAGAGTAGGTCACTCCCCATTCATAACTTGCCAAACGGAAAGCTCCACGCTCCAGTTGTGCCTCCTCTCCCATCGTTGTATAGTCGGTAATCACTTTACCCGTATTCTTGTCTACCACACGGGCGGGAGTCTCCTTATCTATATAAGCAAATACACGGTCTACCTCTTTCTTTACCTGTTCCGGTGTCAAATCACCATACGTGCCCTGATAAGCAGGTTGCAATAAATGCAAAGGGGTGTTTGAGTCATTCACTACAGTTTTCTTTTTCTGCGCGCTGACAGGCAAAGCTATCAGCAACGAAGCAATGGCTATGATACGAATATTCATATTTTATTTTTTAGGTATTTTACATCCTCTGAATAGGGTTCCCTGCAAATCCGGTCCAAAGTAGAATCCCGGTTGTGTCGGCTGGTTGTAGGCTACGTTCTGGGTAGCGATACTGATGCGATAAACAGGATCCTCCAAAAAGGTGTGGAAGCGGTAATCAGTGGGAATGGTAGAGACATAAAGCCGCAAAGCGGTATTATCGGCTGTGCGCAACAGTACTTCTTCCCGCCAGTCGCCTACAATATCTCCTTGCAGGCAAGGTGTTGCCTTCGTTCCGTTGTTGGAAAGAGCTCCTTCGAAAATGGCTATACGCTCACAGACTCCTTTCTTCCAATTATATTTGCTGACTATGTTTCTATCCAATAGTTCGCGCAGTAAATCACCGTCCCACCAGACAGCCATATTACATGACAATCCTCTGACACGGGCTTTCACCACTTCTCCTTTTATATTTCTTATTCCTCCGGAAGCAAGAGACCACATTTCAACGCCCGGATGGGTCGGGTCAATATCAGCCGCCATGCAACGCCCGACATCTGTACTATCTTTTATCTGGAAAAGTATTTCTCCGGTTGCCGCATCTCTGTACGTACTTCCGTCACGCTTGTTTTCGTGACAGTCCCATACTTGCAATCCTTTGCGAGAAGGGTCGAAATGAGTCAGATGAATCGCGTCCCCATGTCCCATCTTCGTTGTGTACAGCCCTTTGCCGTTATGGTCGATGGCACACGAGCCGTAGATAATCTCATCGCATCCGTCACCGTCTACGTCACCTACCCGAAGGTTATGATTACCTTGTCCGGCATAGTCTTCACAACCGAGATGGTTACTGTCGAAAATCCAGCGTTCTTTCAGTTCCTTTCCATTCCAGTCGTATGCTGCCAATACTGTACGGGTATAATATCCACGACACATCACAACACTAGGATGGATACCGTCGAGATAGGCTACGCAAGCCAAAAAGCGGTCGCTACGATTACCACGATTGTCTCCCCAGTCCATCAGGTTTCCTCTTCCGGTTACATAATCAATCGTTTGCATCGCTTCTCCTGTCAGTCCGTTGAAGACAGTCAGATATTCCGGTCCGGTCAAAATACGTCCCTGTTCATTCCGATAGTCAGCTTGCGCATTTCCAATTACTTTTCCTTTTCCGTCCACTGTTCCGTCGGCGGTTTTCATTACTACTTCCGCTTTACCGTCACCATCGAAGTCAAACACCATAAACTGGGTGTAGTGTGCACCAGCACGTATATTACGTCCCAGATTAATGCGCCATAAATGTTGCCCGTTTAATTTATAACAATCGAAATATACCTCTCCGGTGTAACCGTCATGCGAATTATCGTGTGCGTTCGACGGATCCCATTTCAAGATAATCTCATATTCCCCGTCACCGTCTACATCGCCGATACTGGCATCATTAGGAGCATAGAAATAACTTTGCCCTGCCGGAGTCGTACCGTTTTCAGGACGATTCAGCGGGATGTTCAGATAACCAGCCGGAGCATCGGACGGCAATTGATAACAGCTTTCCGTTTTTGATTGGATAGCTTTGACGGTATAAAGTACGGATTCCGTACCTTTATATATATCCTGAAAGAAAGTCGCATTTCTTATCGGATATTTGTTTACCTTTTCACCGTTTCTATAAACATCAAAAGATTCGTCCATCGGGTCGGAGGACAGATAACGCCAAGACACGGCAACAGTAGATGGATTCTCTCTGATGGCAATTACACCGCGTCCCAAATGTTCGCGTTTCAGTTTCGAAAAGTCATAGTTCGGCTGCGCCACTACAAAAGCAGCTATCAGACACAGACTTAAAAAAGCACTTATGCATTTCATAGTTTTATCGTTAATCAATTTACAACACAAAAGTAAGCGGCACAGCCTACTTATAAAATAGAATATTGTACAGATCTATGTAGAAATCATCATATAGCCCACTTTTAAACCGCATTATAACTACCTGGTGAACAAAAATGAATATATCTGAACGGAAATCCATTGAAAAAGAAAAGTGCGTCCCTTATCTTTGCCAATGAAAATTAGAATGAACACCCAATTAATAAAACAGAATTATTTCACCATGAAGAAATCACTACTCTCATTCTTTACAGTAACCCTTCTTTGTCTTATGACAGGAAAGCCGGTCATGGCACAAGAGTTACCTGCACAAAAAGAGACTTTAGAGACTATCGTAAAAGTAAACGACTACTTTATGAAAAAGTATGCCGATTACACATTGCCTTCTTTCTATGGCAGAGTTCGTCCAAGCAATATATGGACGAGAGGCGTATATTATGAAGGATTAATGGCTCTGTATGGCATTTACCCTCGTGAGGATTATTATAAGTATGCCTACGATTGGGCTGATTTCCACAAATGGGGAATGAGAAACGGCAATACGACCCGTAACGCAGACGACCATTGCTGCGGACAAACGTATATCGACCTTTATAATATGTGTCCGTCCGATCCGAATATGATCCGGAATATAAAAGCAAGTATCGATATGGTAGTCAACACTCCGCAGGTGAACGATTGGTGGTGGATTGACGCTATCCAGATGGCAATGCCAATCTACGCTAAGTTTGGAAAAATGACCGGTGAACAGAAATACTACGATAAGATGTGGGATATGTATTCTTACACTCGTAACGTGCACGGAGAAGCCGGAATGTATAATCCTAAAGATTGCTTATGGTGGCGCGATCAGGATTTTGATCCTCCTTACAAAGAACCGAATGGAGAAGATTGCTACTGGAGTCGTGGAAATGGCTGGGTATATGCAGCTCTTGTACGGGTATTGGATGAAATCCCTACTAATGAAACACATCGCCAGGATTATATAAATGATTTTCTCGCTATGAGCAAGGCACTTAAAAAATGTCAGCGTGAAGATGGTTTCTGGAATGTGAGTCTTCATGATCCGACGAACTTCGGAGGCAAAGAGACTTCCGGAACAGCGCTGTTTGTATACGGTATGGCTTGGGGAGTCCGTAACGGACTGCTCGACCGCAAAGAATATCTTCCCGTCCTTTTAAAAGCATGGAACGCTATGGTGAAAGATGCAGTACACCCGAACGGATTCCTGGGATATGTGCAGGGAACAGGCAAAGAGCCTAAAGACGGACAGCCGGTTACTTATAAGAGTGTGCCCGACTTTGAAGACTACGGAGTCGGTTGTTTCCTGCTTGCCGGAACAGAAGTTTATAAATTAAAATAACATACACAGTTTTTTCATTAGGTTTAAAGATAATCATTCATTAGGTTTAGTTAGAGGTTAGTTAGTAGCTAGTTCCCTCACTGACTGTTTAGACACCGGTCAGTGAGGGATTTCAAAGAAAACAGATTCATGAAAAACAAATTATTCCCGTATATATGTTGGCTGATGGCCATTACATTTAGTTTGCAACTGCAAGCACAAAATAAAGTTTCCGCTCCCATGGCAGATGTCAATCAGGTAATTGACAACACGCTGGACAGCCTGAATAAAGCACGTACCTCGCGACCGGAAGCCGGTTCGAGCCGGAAAGGTGACAACCCTGTTCTGTTCCTGGTAGGTAACTCTACCATGCGTACCGGAACTTTAGGAAACGGCAACAACGGACAATGGGGATGGGGCTATTATGCAGGCGATTATTTCGACTCTAACCGGATTACTGTAGAAAATCATGCACTGGGTGGAACCAGTAGCCGTACTTTCTATAACCGTTTATGGCCGGATGTAATCAA
>NZ_CABUHK010000045.1 GCF_902491285.1 uncultured Bacteroides sp.
AAAGTGGATTGCACCACTTCTTCAGCCATATATTGATTGCCGGAAGAAAGCCGCATAATAAAATTGTACAGTTTGCCACTATACATCGTATATAACTTTTCAAATGCCTGAAAAGAACCTTCCTTTAACTTGATTAATAAAAGTTTTTCAGCAGTAGAGTCAATCATATTTTAGAGTTTTGTGACAAAGGTATGTTACTGTTGGTCTGAAACAGATGACAATATTATTAATATTTTCTCAATTATCCGATTTTTCGGGAAGGTTTCTGCATAATATTTATTTTTACTAAAGTCCAAAAATAGTTAATTAACTCCTTAGACTATTCAATATTCCGCTAGCATACAAGGATATTTTCTATCTTTGCAATAGAATTACGTTATCAAAGATGAAATGTAATTTTAAGATTAAATATAATGGGCAATATCAAGACAAAACAAAAAAATATATCTTCTCAAAAGCAGAAGAATAAAATCAATCCCTCAAAAATTGATGATGGGAAAAAGTTTGTATTGTCTGATGTATCCAAAGAAGAACTAAGTAAAAGAAGGATTCCAGTATACCCTTACCTCCTCTAAATGTTAGAAAGCGCTTACCCATTCTTTTTCATTCAAAAAGATGAAGAAAATGAGGATGGACTTCTATCTATATCATTATACAGATTCAAATCCACTAAATCAAATTTGGTTTATATCGTTCGAGTAGAACAATATGAATACAATATCTATGCTGTAAAATTCTATCAGAAAAGCCATAGATTGTCCCATAATAAATACAGGATAATGACCAATACATTCGAGCCTAGAAGGATTATAAATACCTGTATTAATATTATGCTTTCTATTTATGAAGAAGATCCAAAAGCTTCATTTGGTTTTATTGGAGCCAACGGCTTCAACGAAGATACTAAGTGTACTAAAAGATATAGAGTCTATTCAAGAATTGTAGCAACTTATTTTAGCGACAGGGTTTTCTATCATAAAGAAAATATAGAGAAAAGTGCATATATGCTTATCAACAATATAGCACTAAAAGAAAATCCCGACTTGATTCAACAAATCGAGATTTTCTTTATCAACCAATATGATTATTTTGAATAATAGTTATTCTTATTAATAAGTCAAACGAATACCTGCCTGTATATTGAAATTGAACGGATTCTCCTTACGTATGGTCTGAATATCCGAACCGTCATCAAAATAATAAGCAACACCCGGTTCTACATAGATACCGACACGTTTCGTTGCATTCAACTGCGCACCTACTGCACCGGATACCGAGAATTGCAAGGGTTTCACTGTTTCTTTTTCAGAACCGAGCTTTCCATAGACGCATTTCTCAATCATACCGCCACCGGATACATAAAGAGTAACGAGCTTCTTATCAAGGAAATTCCAGTTGGCACGCAACGGGATACCGATATAATGGAGCTTCTGTTCTATCTGCTGGTCATTATCAGCCAGTTTGGCATCCGAAGAAAGCAGCGTATAAATCAAACCGGATTCCAGGGAGAAACCTTTGCCCAAAGCCTTACGAACAGACAATCCGAAAGAGATAGGCTGATGGTGTTTAATATCCACGATCTGTTTTGCCTGACGCAAGTAAGGTACTCCGTCTTCAAAAACCAAAGTTTGGTCGTTGGGAATTTGCATCAAGCCGTTTGAAACGGAAAGCATACTGACACGAGAATAAGGATATGCACCCGACCCTACTTCTGATGAAGCACCGCCCGAATTTCCAACTCCCAGTCCCATAGACCAGGTTCCTTTCTGAGAAGATGGCTTTTCTGTCGGGATATGATATTTATCTCTTCCGGAAGGACGGCGCGGTCTGTTGCTCGCTGTCGGTCGTTCCGTATCTTTCGTTTGAGTTTGACCGGCATTTGTTTCTTCTGCCGGTTCTCCCTCTTCGACAGCTTTTCCGGGTTCGTTTTCTTCAATTACAGGTTCCGGTTCGTCTTTCACTACGGGTTCATTAGCTACCAGTGTTTTATGTTCCGGGATATTCCGGTCTGCTTTCGCCAGCCGGTCTTCACGGGCAACGGGACGCAGGACAGGTTCGGCAGAAGTTCCTTGCACATCCGGTTGTTGCACGCCCGGCAAAGCATCGGGTGTGGAAGCTAATGCCGGTGTTTGTATATGACGCATTTCATCTGCCGCAGGTGTCCCCAGGAAATACAGGCTTACTGACGAGACGACAGCCAGCAATATAACAGCCGCAGCAGCCATCATCCATTTTCGATAAGGATATATCTTCTTCTCCACAGGGGGCATAAGCTCTTTCTCCAGTTGTTCCCAACCGGAAGCAGGTGTCGGCTCGGAATAATCTGCGAGCTTCTCCTTCAACTTATTCATCCACAATTCTTTCTCTTCCATCTCTATCTATCCATTATGCATTATCCATTCTTTTACTCTTTTTGCCAATACCGTCTTCGCCCGAAACAGTTGCGAAGCCGAAGATTTCTCATTAATACCTAATACCTGAGCGATTTCTTTGTGTGATTTATCCTCGAACGTATAAAGGTTGAACACTGTACGATACCCCGCCGGCAGTTCTTCGATAAACTGCATCAACACCTTTTGGGGTATCGCTTCCACATCGGAAGCATCCGGCTCTTCATATTCTTCGGGCAACTCTTCCAATGACGTTGCCTGATTGATTACATCATTCTTCCGGAGATACTGCAAAGCGGTATTGACCACCACCCGCTCCATCCAGGCCCGCAGGGAGCCTTCACCCCGCCAGGTGAACTTGTCGAAAGAGTCGAATATCTTTATAAAACTGTCGTGAAGCAGATCCTGGGCCGTATCACGGTCGCCGGCATAGCGCAGACAGATGCCAAGCATACGCCCCGCATACTGCTCATACAGTTCCTTGCGGGCCCGGTTGTTTCCTTGCCTGCATTGCTCCGACAACTCTAATTCTTCCATTCTCTTACACGTGTTTACCTTATAAATGCAGCAAAGATAGAAATACTGCATAGAGAGAACAAGTCTTTTAGCACTTTTGTTTCTTTAACAGATGCAGATGCAATATTTTGGGTTCCCGTGCATTTTTTGAGTACAAAGCAGTATTATTAATCAATCTAAAACTTAGTTTATATATGAAGAAATTGAAATTCATTGCCTATATCTTTGCTATTATGACCACAATGCCGATTCTCCAGTCTTGCCTGGACGACGATGACAGTCCGTCCGACTTACTGGTTATCAGCACAATAAATATGATGAGCCAGGATAGCAAGGATTTTTATTTCACCTTGGATGATGGAAAGAAGATGTATCCAAGCAACGGACAAGGATGGAATAACGCAGATTTTGCGGATGGGCAGCGTGCCTTTGTCATGTTCAACGAACTGGAGGAGCCGGTAGGCGGATATGACTACAATGTACGGGTAAAAGAGATTAAGGAAATCCTGACCAAGGACATCGTCACTATGGATGAAGAAGAAAACAATGAGGAAAAAATCGGAGACGATAAGATTAACGCTACTTATATGTGGATTAACAAGGATAAGAAATATCTGACTATCGAATTCCAATATTATGGTACGCACAGCGAAGATAAGAAGCATTTCCTGAATCTGGTTATCAATAACCTCACCCCGGCTCCTACCGCAGACGAGGATAGTGAAGAGGATGAGTTTATCAATCTGGAGTTCCGCCACAACAACGAAGGGGATTATCCTCAGACTTTAGGCGAAGGATACGTATCCTTCAGACTGGACAAAATCAAGGAACAGATGGAAGGAAAGAAAGGATTAAGAATCCGTGTCAATACTCTATATGGCGGAATAAAAACATATGAAGTGAAATTTCCCTAATCTGCTAATCGAAACATGAAAGACACTCTTTTTTAATATAATATATTAATTACGCAAAAGAGGGCGGTAGTTGTGAAACTCCCGCCCTTCTTATTTTTTGTTATAGGGAATGTAAAAACAAAGTTTCGGCAATGTACTTTTTCATACTTAATCAAGAAATTGTTTATTTATGGATTTATTCTCCCCAAATAGATAATTAACTCAGGGAATCAAAGTCTATATGTATAATTATGATTAACTTTGCGACATTTTTTAAACAAAGAAAATTACACCGAATGAAAAAAGGACTTTTTTATGCTATACTGGCCTCTGTTTTATGGGCTATTGTCAATCCATTTATCAAACAAGGACTAAGTTACGATTTTACTCCGATGAACTTTGCCGGAATCCGTTTTACTATTGTGGGGATTATTCTTTTCGCATACACCTGGCACAAGGGTATGTGGAAAGAGATACGTCAGCACAGCAAGTTATTCCTGAATCTGATTCTTATCAATATGTTTATGGGATATACGGCTTTCTACTTCGGTGTGGATTTTGTGAGTGGTGCCATCTCGTCTATTATCATGGGGATGACCCCGCTTATCAACGTGCTTCTGGCGCATTTGCTTGCTAGTAATGACAGACTGAATGTCCATAAAATAATCAGTCTTGTGGTCAGCCTTATCGGATTGTTTCTGATTATAGGAATGGGAAGCGATGGTGCGCCACTCGATTGGAAAGGAATCGCCGGTATTGTGCTGTTACTGCTCAGCATTATTTTTCAAGGATATTCCGCTATCTCCGTTTCGGAAGATAAGGGAAAAGTAAATCCTATTTTTCTGAATGCCGTGCAGATGTTCTTCGGCGGGTTACTCATATATATGATAGGACTGGGCACGGAAGGTTATCATTCTTTTATCGGAAAGCCGGGCGGATTCTACATCAGTCTTGGCATTCTGGTGTTTATTTCTGTCTTTGCTTTCAGCTTTTGGTTTATTGCTCTGCAAAGTAAAGGTGCGAAAGTCAGCGATATTAATATGTGCAGGTTGATTAATCCGATTCTCGGCGCAGTGTTGAGTTGGATGATGCTTCCGGACGAATATCCGACATTCAGTACGGTAGCGGGAATGGTTATTATCGTCAGCTCCTTGATTATTTATTTCAAAGGAGCTGAGATAAGCCAATGGGTCAAGAAGAAAACAGTGAAAGCAAACTGAGTTATTGCAGAAGCTGAGTTATTGCAGACTTTAAATTATAGTCTGCTTAGATTATAGTCTGCTTGAATTATAGTTGACTTTTAATTATAGTCTGCTGAATTATAGCAGACATTGAATGGCCTGCAAAGTCAGCATTTCTTTAGGTACCGCCGCTTTTATTTCTTCTTTCAGTACACAGAGCAGGCTATGACGCACGAAATCTCTGCTAGTGGTCAGTACAACTTGACGCGTGGGACGTGGTATAGCGAACGGACGTACCAGTTTCCGCTGCTCTTCTGATAATTGGGATACTGCCAATTCGGGAATAAAAGTTATCCCTTTCCCGCTTTCCACCATGCGCATAAAGGTTTCCATACTCCCCAAGCGGTAAGCCATCTGACTTACTTTTACAGCTTCCATCTGACAGAAGCGGACAAGCTGGTCACGGAAGCAATGTCCTTCATCCAGTAACCAAAGGCGTTCGCCGGTTATATCGGAAGTGCGGACAACCTCATGTTTGAAAGAGGGTTCTTTCTTGGATACATAAGCATAAAATTGCTCGTAGAACAATGTCTCCTCCGTAAGAAAAGCATCTTCCAGTTTGCTGGCTATGATTCCTGCATCCAAATCCCCACTATGCAATGCCTGCTGAATATCCTGCGTTTTCATTTCTGTGACACGAATATCCAATTCGGGATATTTCTCCATCAGTTGCGGAAAGAAGCGGGGAAGCAGATAGGGTGCAATAGTGGGCAATACTCCCAACCGGAATATACCGGATAGTGATTGCTTTTCTTCACTGATGATTTCTTTTACCTGAGCTGCCTGCGCCAATATCACACGAGCCTGGTCTAGCACTTTTTGCCCGATAGCTGTCGGGCAAACGGGTTGAATACTCCGGTCGAACAGTTTCACTCCCAATTCATCCTCCAGTTTCTGAATCATAGCGCTCAATGTGGGTTGTGTCACCCGGCAATATTCCGCTGCACGGGCAAAGTGCCGGAACTGGTCAACGGCTAAGATGTATTCTAATTGTTGTATTGTCATCTATCAAATTGTTTGATGTTATAGATTGTATCTATGCAAAGATAGAAATTTTCAGTTTGACAGCAAGCACTTTCCGCCTTATCTTTGCAGTACAGAAAAAGAAAACAAGTATAAATCATTAAAATAAAAAAGTATGAAAACTTTAGAATTTATCAAACTGAACGAATCGGGAGCAAACAACGTAGTAGCATCTTTGCAACAATTATTAGCAGACTTCCAAGTGTATTACACCAATCTTCGCGGTTTCCACTGGAATATCAAGGGACATAATTTCTTTGTACTTCACAGCCAATTCGAAAAGATGTATGATGACACTGCGGAAAAAGTAGACGAAATCGCAGAGCGTATACTTATGCTGGGCGGTACTCCTGCCAATAAGTTCAGCGATTATCTGAAAGTTGCCAATATCAACGAAGTGGATAAAGTAAGCAATGGAGACGAGGCACTGAACAGTATCCTTCAGTCTATCAGTTACTTGATTGGTGAGGAACGCAAGATTCTGTCTATCGCTTCACAAGCCGGAGACGAAGTTACCGTTTCGATGATGAGCGATTATCTGAAAGAACAGGAAAAACTGGTGTGGATGTTGGTTGCTTATAATAGCAAGTAATTTATAAAGGTTCAGGTTTTAAGTGAAAAAGAGAGAATATTTCCCCCAAAAGGAATATTCTCTCCTCCTGAATTAAAGACACTCTTCAAAAAGTTTCTGCATTTGAGGATATTTATCATCAGTATCTTCAGTCTCCATACGCAATTTTATCATCTCCTTTTTCATTTGTTTAATAACAGGAGCATACTCCTTCTCATTATACACACTACGATCTTCTTTCGGATCTTTCTGTAAATCATAAAAGTCCCACACGGGTGCAGTAGGAGTCTCCTGTCCATCCGTCATATCCAATGGTTCGCCATAATAGAAAATAAGTTTATAACGTTCATTACGAATTCCCATATGAGCAGGACGAATAGTATGATGTGTCCAGTAACGATAATAAAAACTACGCCGCCAATCAGTGGGTGTTTTTCCGCAAAGATTATCTACAAAACTGCGTCCTTGCATCTCTTTAGTAGGTTTGACACCGGCTAATTGTGCCAGAGTTGGAGCAAAATCAACATTCAGGATCAAGTCTTTCACCCGTTTCCCGGCAGGAAGTTTTCCCGGATAACGAATAACAAACGGCATACGAGCTGCTTCTTCATAAAACATACGTTTATCAAAAAAGCCATGTTCACCCAAAAAATACCCCTGATCTGAGACATATACAACAATCGTGTTATCAGCGATTCCCATATCATCCAATACTTTCAGAAGCCTGCCTATATTATCATCGACTGTTGCTCCGCAACGTAAATAATCTCTAATATATTTTTGATATATAGCTTTACGGGCTACCGCACGTTGCATTCCTTTTGTAGAAAACGGTAGTCCGGGATAACGGCACCACCATTTATCAGGATCGGCAGAAGCTAACTCCCATCGCCTTCCTATTTCTTCTAACTTTTGCCCGACAAACCCTCTTCCATTAGTTTCAGGCCCCCAGTCCATCAGATTTTCCGGTTCAGGGAAAACAACTCCATCATACAAATGTTCCATTCTAATCGGATAATCATACGGTTCATGGGTAGCCTTGAAATGGCAACACATCAGGAACGGCTGTTTATCTTCCCTGTTTTTCATCCATTCAATTGCTTTATCTGCCACAATATCTGTCGAAAAACCTTGTATACACTCACCAAAATTACGATTACCGGGCCAAGGATCAGTACTATTGATAAATAATGGATCGCGATATACACCTTGATCGTGAAAGATTGAATAATAATCAAATCCTTGTGGCTGTGACTTCAAATGCCATTTGCCTACCAAAGCGGTCTGATATCCGGCCTGCTTCAATATTGTCGCAATCGTAGGCAATGAAGTATCCAATGAATCGGCTAATGTATATACTCCGTTCTTATGGCTATATGCCCCTGTAAGAATGGAAGCCCGACTGGGTGAAGAAATTGAATTTGTACAAAAACAATTATCCAGCACCACTCCTTCGGAAGCTAAACGGCGAATGTTAGGATTATGAACATAATCGGCTAATATCCCTCCATAAATACCCCATGCTTGTGATGTATGGTCATCACTTAAGATAAAAAGAATATTGGGACGTTCATTTTCTGTATTCTTTTGCGCCCAAGCTTTTCCATTCGAGTATGCAGCCAATACCCCCAACACAGTCAGTGAAAAGATTCTATTCATTGTATTATTTTTATTTTATCAAAAAACTTCTGCTTATTTGGAACAGCCCTCGCTACAGGATATCTGTAACGAGAGCAAAATCCTACTTATATACAATCTATCGTATATTTATGTAACCAGTATATTCAAAGCCCATAGTAATTGCGGGATGTGGGAGACTCGCCGGTAAATTAAGCGCCCCTTGAATAGTATAAATCCGAGTCGTTTCATCATACTGGATAGTAAACGAACCAGGGTTATCAGTATCAAAGTTTCTATTGTTACCGAGGTCTGACGCTTTTAAGTTCACATATGAAATCTCATCTATTTGAGCTTTAGAATATTCTCCCGGAAGTAAAGCCGACTGCTTGATTAGAATCGCTGCCGTATTACCAAGATCATCTATAAGAACCAGCACCAAATTACCCTCCATAGATCGGCACTGTGCAGTTGTGAACTTGAAATACACATCTATATCAGATGCATCTTTTACCTCTATCATAACTTCTTTGGAAACTCCGCTATCATCATTCGCTATTATCTCAATAACCGCAACACCCGTTCCAAGGGCTTCAATTATGCCATTCTCCAATGAAATGACTCCATTTCCTTCTTTCAAATTATAAGAGACAGATTTATCAGCCGCATTATCCGGTAATACGGTGAGATTAGCATTCAAATCGAAAGTATCACCTACTTTCAGGCTCAAACTCTCAAATCCACCAGCCACAATAATTTCTTCAACCTTCACGACATAATCTACAGCTACTCTGTATTTGGATTGGAATCTCACCACATTTGCGTTATCCACCAATGTGATAGTCAGTTCTGCTTCACCTGCAGCAACACTCGTGATTACCCCTTCCCAATCTACAGTAAAAACTCCCACATTGCTCGAACCAAATCTGAAAGAGTATTCCTCCAAATTGCCAGCATTGTCCGGAATAACACTAACATGCAGGGTGGTGGTAGTTCCTAATCCCTCAAGCGTAATAACTCCTTCTTCGGTCATTAATTCATTTTCAACAGAAACTCCAGTAACAGGATTCTTCACCGCCTCCGCCTGATAGATTTCGTCATCATCACTACAAGCTGCGCATATAGCAGTCATAGCAAACATTAAATATAGTAATTGTTTTTTCATACTTGCCTAATTATTAATTGATTGGTTGATTTTCTATTCGGGACAACGTACTCCTTCTGTCCAACTAAGAGTCTTATTAATGTCCCAGCCATTACCAGTCCAGTCTTTGATTACCGAACCTTCTCCTTCATTAAATCTCCAATAAGCAATCATATCCTGATAATAATCCGGAGAAATATAACACATATTATTCTGAATCTCATTCTGTGTCAGAGCTTTCTTCCATACACGGACTTCACTTATGGAGCCATTCAAAAAGCGGGAATTCAACGAGGAACCAATACAGAATCTACGTTTATCGGTAGTTCCACATAGAGTAATAGGTCTACGTGGCGCATCTACTTGTCCGTCCAGTTCACCGTTAACATAAAGCTTAATACTGGAACCATCAAATACAACGGCAAGATGATACCATTTGTCAACTTCAAATTCTGTTTTTCCCGTTACGGGGAAACCACCACCAGCCAATTGTATTTGATTCGGTTTAATAGTAACATCTCCAAATCGTAATAAGAACTCCTCTTCTACTCCCATTACAGTACTAATATAGGGACTAGCCGTAGCAAACTTATTAACCTTAACCCTTGCCTCCATTGTCACCTGCGGAACACTTGCCAATGAAGGTTCATTTTCAAAAGGAAGTTGCATATTAGTGCCCAAAAGAGTAGCGGCATTGACAATCATCACCTGATTCAAAACAAGATACATTGTCCGGGAAGAGTCTAAAACAGGCATATCTCCAGTTACATCCGTGATAGTCAAAGGTACACAATAAGTGACTCCCTCCTCTAAATTTGTAGTCCTCAATAAAGAAAAGATTAATTGTTCTGAAATGTTCCCACCGGCTTTCAACACAATCTCATTATTGGATAACATATAATCCTCGGTCGGGACAATTTTATATTTTTTCCCGTACAGCGCGTTATAACCTTCCAGTTTATCCGGATCTACTTTGATTCTTATAGATTGATCACTCATAGTCTGGCAAGAAGCTGAAACCGTCACTCCGATTTCAGTCGGTCCATCTATAGTATACTTAACAGCAGGAGAATCTTCCGTACCGGTAAAGTATAAAACATCTTTAAATGTTTCCGCATTTGTACAGGCTGACAGGATGCCTACCCAAAATATAGTCAATAATATATATTTTACCTTCATATCTTTTTTCTTTTTAGACATTATTTTTTTGCAGGATTCATTATCTGAATAGCTTCACGAAGATATTTAAATTCAATATCCGTATGGTTGTACTCATATTCCATATGATAACTTCCCACTCCTCCTTTATGTTGATTTTCCGTTATATTTTCCGGCTGCCAACGTGCCATTCCAATCAAAGAAGGAATAGTTCCCAGTTCCGGATCAGCGTAGTCAACTCCTCCCGTTGACCAGTAACTTTCAAAATTCTCCGTAGCTATAAAGCGCTCCGGAGCAATATATTTACTCACTTTATTAAATCTATTTTGTAATGAAGACGGTCTGGAAGTACCATATGCCTGCGCAATTGCATAATCAGCATATTGCCATCCTTCTTCTGTGATTTTTTCAATGAATCCGTCTACACAAATAAGCTTGTCTTCTCCCAGATTAGCACGCATTTCTCTCAATAGAGTAGTCATATTCACTGCCTTATTGAATAAATCAAATCCACTACATTCATGGTCAAAGTCAACCCCATCATATCCATATTTGAAAACACTGTCAGCCACGGCCTTTGCTACGGCTGGAATATTTTCCGCTACATTTTCAAAGTTACCGGGAAAGTTAGCCATATTATGGGAAAAGATAGTAAATGTCACCTTGGTACCGTATACTTCTTGCACATATTTCAAGTCTTCAATCTGTGCAGGGGTCAAACTGTGCCAAGTTCCCCAAATAGATACCACATCTACGCTATCGGGCAAGTTACGCAAATATTTTACCGGAGACGTTCCGGTTGCTTTCCAACCTCCGAACCATCCAAAAGCCAACTGATGTTTTGACTTTTTATAAGCTCTCAAATTTTCGTAATATTGAGCATCGCGCACTACAGGCTTTTGAAGTGGAATATTTTCTATTTCTGTATCACATGCTACTATAATTATAGCCAATACGAAAAAACAAAAGATTCTATTAATTATTTTATTCATAATAATAAAATTAAATACATGATTAATTATTTCTTATCCCACCACAACTTTACATTTCCATAGTCATTACCACCAAGAAAATCAGTCACGGCTTTATTGACCTCCGTTGTATTTGTATCATACTCTGTAGATGGGAATGGAATACGACGGGGACCGGACTTATCTACCTGCCCAGCACTAGCATTCGTACCATACAAATCAAACAACTTGGGATAACCGGTACGACGATATTCACTCCAAGCTTCTTGTCCTTCCGGAAACATGGCAATCCACTTTTGCGTAATAATACGTTCCAGCTTCTTATCCGCCACATCATTTTCATTCCATGCAATGGTAATCGTTGATGCTGCGGCCACACTGCCCAATGTTCCCGATGGCGCAGTAAACCGTACAGGTTTATACGTATCACCTCTTGTCAAATAATCACCTAAAGCAACTCCCCATTGTTCAAAAGATTTCGTGATGCCTGCCTTATACAGTTCTTCAACTTCACCACCCATATTCCAACCATGGAGTTTTCCTTCAGCACGCAAAAAATAAATTTCCGCTGCACACATCCATTGAACGGGGCTTTCGGCAAATATATTCGGAGAAGACAACTTGACATAATTTTTCTTATCCGTAACATTGACTCCCAACCGGGCACCATGAAATTTATCACTGGCGTCTCCATATTCTGATTCCTGAAAATATTTAGAAAGCCGGGGATCGTTATATCCCTTCATTATAGACTCAATATCAGCTCCCATACGTACATCCGAATAATTGTCCCAACAAATTTTCAACGGATGGAATACTGAAATTCCGTTTCCGGATTGCAACAAAGCATTTTCAGCATTTTCTGTAATAACTCCGTCTTTTACTGCTTCTTCGGCTAATTTCCGTGAGGTTTTTCCATTCACCTCAAATCCATTCACATAATATGTGCGCATAGCCAAACGCAGTTTTAAGGAATTTGCGAACTTCAACCATTTAGTAAAATCACCACCATATACCAGGTCATATTTATTTAAAGGTTTACTTCCCGGATGGATAGCAATATAATTCTGCAACTCTGCTATTGCTTCATCCAAGTCTATAAAAAAAGATTTATAGATATCTTCCTGCGAATCATAAGGAGTTTCTAATCCCCCGTGACCAAATTGTAAATAAGGCAAAGGTCCGTATATATCTGTTACTCGATGCATAGTTGCCACCTTCAATATCTGCGCAACCGCATAAGCCTCCGGGAATTCCTCCTTGCCATTATCCCGGATCTGTTTCCAGGCCGGCATCACATTAGTAAATGCCACTTTAAAAGCAACATCATTCCATTTATCATATCGCAAATTATAATGAACTGCAGAGCTCGTCCCCCACGTACCGATCGGAGTCATATAACCGGAATGCATATCCCCACACAAATTTTGAGCACGTTGAAACTGATTAGCATCGACATCACTGGTAGGTATTACGTCCATCTGCATAGCAGGAAAGAAGTTACCGATTTTCATCAATCCGACTAACATGTCTTCAGGAACTTCAGTAGGGTTGGTATTCCATTCTTTATAATTATCAGTACATGAAGCAATCATCATAGCTACTCCCAATGTACATACTATACGTCTTATTTTTCCTAATCTTTTCATTGTATTATTCCTTTCTGGTTAATTAATATTGGAATTTCACACTAAACCCGATGCTACGTACACTTGGTTGCATAAAATAATCAAACCCTTGATAATATGTACCCGTAGAAGCAGATAACTCCGGATCAAAAGGTGCCTTATTATGGAACATGAATAGATTTTTGCCAATGAGCGACACTGTCAGATTTTGTATCTGGTTACCAAACCATTTTGTCGGGAAAGTATATCCTAAAGTCGCTTCTCTAAGCCGTACATTCGTCATACTATAGACGTAGTTTGACAGGACTCCGGTCGAGCCATTACCGAGCACATTATAATAATCTTTTGCAGTCACCCGACCGCTATTAAGGTTTACTCCACCATTATCACGTGCCATAGCCGATGTTTTAGAAGTTCCATAATAATCCATCTTAGCTTGTGTAGCCGAAACACCTACTCCACCGATACGAGCATCAATCAGGAAACTAAGATTAATTCCTTTCCAACTAAAACTGTTGTTCCATCCCCAATTGAATCGGGGTGCCGCACTACCGGCTTTTATCCAAGTGTTCGGATCAGCTTCAATAGCACCAGTATTCGCGTCAACTTTGATATTGCCCAAATAGTCCATCTTCAACCCTGTCACATAAATATCACTCAAAGTACCACCCTCTTTCACTATCATTTTATAGCTTCCTTGTGGATTGAAAGGTTCTATCTCTGTAATAGAAATTGGTTCTCCTGTAATTGGATTGGTAGCACCACCAGGCAACAGATAGACAACCTTATTACGATTCATTGTGAAAGTCAGATTTGAATTCCATTTCACAGGCCCAAGATCGGTATTGATACCCAAACGAGCCTCAATTCCCCAGTTGTTTACCTTACCGCCATTCAGCATATAATCACCGTAACCTGTACTTGGCGGCATAGTATAATTAATAAACTGGTTGTAGGTATTACTATTATAATAGGTAAGATCAATATTCAGCAAATTCTGAAACATTTTCAGGTTCATACCTACCTCTACCGATTTTGTACGTTCAGGTTTCAGGTCAGGATTCAATAATCTTGAAGAGGTATTGATAACACCATCTTTTATAGTATATGTAGGCATCGTAATCTGTCGCATCGGAGGATTACCAACTTCACTATATGAAGCTCTGACTTTTAAAAAGGAGATATATGCTTTTGACAAATCAACAATCTCACTAACAACTGCCGATACCCCTACCGACGGATAAAAGAACCCGCTTCTCTCATTATCAGTATTAGCGAGAGTAGAGAACCAGTCATTACGGGCAGTCAAATCCAGATATGCCCAACTCTTATATCCTAGTTGGAAAGTTGCAAACACGGCCTGATTATTATCTATATATCCGCCCTGTTCGGCCTTAGTATTTGCACCATTCTTACTTATATTGTTAAAAGAGAAAAAGTTAGGAACACTCGCCAGATGCCCTTCATAATTCGTCATTTCATAGGTTTGATGATTGAAACTGGCACCTAGGTTTGCTGTAATTCCCCAATTCTCCCAACGCTTGTTAACTTGGGCCATAACATCACCGTAGGTATTTTTATATCCCGACTTCATGTTCATATAATTACCATACTCTGATGCAAACAATTGGTCGGAAGAGGCCGCAATTTTACGTTCATAGGTGTCATTGCTATTATCTATACGCATACGGCCAACAACATTCATCCAGTCAAACACCTTATAATTCAAATTTGCCGAGAACATATAACGTGATTTATGATTACTCATATTCTCACGATTTACAATCCAATACGGATTTTCGATTGCCATTCCCTGATTACCATAAGGCCAGTATTGCACATCATAATATTTCTCACTATTATAACGTTCATATACTTTATACTTATTCAAATCATCCCCTCTGGGCATAAGGTATAACGCCACAAGAGGATTATGGTACTGCCCCTGAGACATCATATTATTGTCATTGGTGATCACATAAGAAGCACTCATGTCCAATGTCAATTTATCTTTTATTAATTCAGTGGTATTACGCAAGGTAAAATTATACCGATTATAAGTATTATTAGGTATAATACCGCGCGCATTAGTCGATGCTGCTGAAAAATAAGTCTGATTGCGGTCATTACCTGCGGACAAACCTAACGAGTTCGTTTCTGTGAACCCTGTTTGAAAGAAATCTTTAGGTTCCCATGTGGCATCCTTTTTAACTCCCCAACTGGCAAATTCACCTTCCACCGATCCATAAGTTGTCTGAAATTCAGGCATTACCAACGGACTCATAAACTGAGTATCGTTGGAGTAATTAATTCTCAATTTCCCTTCTTCTCCTTTTTTTGTTGTAATCAGCACAACACCATTGGCCCCCTGCGAACCATAAAGAGCTGCAGCAGCCGCACCCGTCAATACGGACATTGACTCGATATCATCCGGATTTATACTGGAAATCCCATCACTATCTCCTCCATCGGCATTCTCATAAAAGCTTTTTTCCTGATTAGAACGCATAGAAGCCATCGGAATACCGTCAATTACATATAAAGCATTGTTGTCATTCGTTATAGATTTCAAACCACGCATCACAACACGGGTGGAACCACCAATACCGGACGCACTTTGATTAATAGTCACACCGGCAATCTTACCTGCCAGGCTATTCATGAAGCTAGCATCCTTTACAGTAGTAAGATCGGCAGCTTTCATTTCTTGTACATTATAGGTCAATGATTTTACTTCGCGTTTGATACCCAAAGCAGTAACGACCACCTCATCCAACACTTCATTATCCGGACGCATAGTTATACTATAAAAATCCTTTCCGGAAACGGCTATTAACTGAGTGGCATATCCAATATAAGATACTTTCAAAGTAGAATTAGCCAAAGCTGACATAGAAAAATTTCCATCCAAATCGGTGATGGTACCAGTATTAGTACCATCCACTGCTACATTCACGCCAATCAAAGGTTCTCCCTTCTCATCAACAATTTTTCCTTTTACAGTCTTTGTAGTCTGAGAATTCGTTTCCTTTTTCTCAGGAACAATCATAATGTATTTATCGGTCAATTTATAAGAAAAGCCTGTTCCTTTCAAGATTGTTTTTAAGGCAGCCTCTAACGGTTGGTTTACTATATTCAAAGATAATTGTCGTTTATCTGAAAGTTGAGACTGATTATAAGCAACAGATAATTTAGATTGTTTTTCAACTTCGATTAATGCATTCTGTAATGTGATTTCTGCATTCTTTATAGTAATACGGATATTACTTTGGGCAAATACTGCAGTTTGCAATATAAACAAACAGCAAATAATTAGTGTACTTTTAGCTGTTTTTAGATATAAATTCATATCTTCGTAGCGTTTTTAGTGTTAAACTCATAATATTAATTCCATCAAAAACTTAGTATTCTATTTTTTTAATACTAAAAAACTTATTTCATATCCGGAACCTGGCGGCATCCTCGTTCCGGATACTTTTTTACATAATGATATATTTTAAGGTTAAACAATCACGTTTCTTATTCTATTCTACAGTTTTCATATAGCAAATATTCTTATCGATTTTGTAAGTGAACTTTCCTGTTACTTCTTTCATCACCTCCATCACTTCTCCAATATCCGTATTCTTGTTAAAGCTAAAATTATATTCATCGTCAGTAAACAAACTCGTATTATATTGGAAAGTAATGTCAAAGCGCCTTTCCAAAGTCAACAGAATCTCTTCCATTGTACTTCCACGAAATATAATCTGTCCTCTCTGCCAAGCTGTAACATCTTCCAAATTAGCGTCTGCTATTTTACTTTGGGCTGTCTTTCGATTATAAACGACCTGCTGACCCGGCCTCAAAATATAAGAATTATCCGACTGTTCATAGCCGACTTTTACCTTACCCTGAATCAAAGTAGCAACAATCTCCGGATCTTCAGGATAAGCAGCCACATTAAATTCAGTCCCCAAAGCCGTAACAGACATATTTGCAGATCGTACAATAAAGGGCTTATCCGGATTCTTCTTAACCTTAAAATCAGCTTCCCCTATTAGGTAAACAGTACGGGTATCTCCTTTAAAAGCATCCGGATAGAGCAACAATGTACCAGAGTTCACATGTACCCGGCTACCATCCGGTAATTCGAACTCATGTGTTTTTCCATCAGGAATATATTGTTCGATCATTGCAACCGCTTTCTCTTTAAATGTATTCTTTGTTAACCAAAATGTACCAGACACTGATACAACAAACACAGCGACTGCTGCCGCATATTTCCAAGGAAACAACCGATATTGCTTTTTAGTGCCGGCAGATACTCCGACTTTATGATATACATTCTCTAAAGAAGTCCATGTGCCTGCATCAACTTTTCCTTCTGTTTCGTTCCATAATGTATTCAATGCAGCATCTTTTTCGTCAGCATGTTCTTCATCCACTAACCATTGATGTACTTCTTTGGTTACATTCTCACTATGCTCGGAAGCAGTGAATACATTGATAATTTTTTGAATATAATTCTTCATTTTAGATTTGCCTTATATAATATAGACAACTTGCTAAAACGGACTACTCAACTGAAATAGAAAAAAAATGCAATTAAGATGACTTTTTTTAATTCTTGTAGTGCAAGGTAGATGTGGCGCTCCACTGTACGAATAGAAAGTTGCAGTCTATCAGCAATTTCCTGATTACTCATTCCGTCTTGCCGGCTCATAGAGAAAACCTTTCTACGTTGCTCCGGCATATTATCTAAAGAAAGTTTTATCAGAAGCTGTAGTTCCTTTGCATAAAGCTTGTCGTATATATCAAATTCAAAAGAAGGAGAATCTTCCTGCAACAGCTTCTCCTGATAACTAAGTTCTACGGACTGATGCTTCAAAAAGTTATAGATCTGATTACGAGCCATCGTATAGATATAATTATCCCATGTTTCTTTGTTTTCCCAGATTTCCGGATTATCCCACAGTTTGACAAATATATCCTGAGCAATATCTTCAGCATCTTCTTCCGAACGCAAAATCTTCCATGCAAAAGCTTTTACCTTCGGAAAAGTAAGAATGAAAAATTGCTCGAATTTCTTCTTCTTTTCTTGTTCACCAATATGTGTCATCAGAGATTTTCGGTTATTATCGTTTTTAACGAAGCCCAAAAATAGAAGCTTTTGCACAAAAAAACAAATAATAGCAATAATAAAAGTTACTTTTGATATCCATCAACTGGCTGACACGAGAAAAGTACTATTTCACAGAAATAGAATCTTTCAATCTGATATCATCCGAAGAACAACCAATCATTATCCGGAACATTCCAGGCTCAACAACTGTCTCCAGATTCTGATTGACAATGGATAGTTCATCTTTTGTCAAGATGAAAGTAATTGTTTTCCCCTCTCCTTTCTTTAAATGGAAACGTTCAAAGTGTTTCAACTGCTTCATCGGTTGGACAACTGATGCATATTCATCTCTTATATAAAGTTGCGCAACTTCTTCGCCATCATACTTTCCCGTATTCTTCACTTTAAATGAGACTTCAAAAGAATATGGTGCTTTCTGTGTTATCTGTAAATCGGAATATTCAAAAGTGGTATAACTCAATCCATAACCGAAAGAATATAACGGAGTAGCTGACATCTCTACATAATCATGATTTTGAGGAGCTTTCTTATTATAATATATAGGTATTTGTCCAACCGAACGAGGTACGGTGATGGGCAAGCGACCTGCCGGATTATAATCTCCAAACAAGACATCGGCTATGGCATTTCCACCTTCCTGTCCGGGATAGTAAGCCGTTAAAAGCGCATCGGCATATTCTGAAGCCCAATTCTTTTCTAATGGGCGACCTTCGATATAAATCACAATCAAAGGTTTTCCCGTCTGTTTCAAAGCATGCAATAATTCTTGTTGCCCGCCAAGTAATGATAAAGTAGCACGGTCGAATCCTTCCCCACATTCCATATCGCTGATACTGCCCTTTCCGGTGACTGCCGCCCCTGTCTCTTTATAACTTGTCTTGAAATCACGGGCACTGGACCCGCCCACTACTGCAATGACAACCTCAGAACGGCGGGCAGCCTCAACAGCTTGCTCTATTTCATTCACAGCGGTATCACGGATAGCGCAGCCTTTCACATATTCTACACGCGAAGGAGATAGCTTGGCCATCACCCCGTCAAGCACAGTTTTCACATTACTATCTTCCTGAGGAGCGGTATAGTCCCCTAACATATTGTACCGATTATCAGCATTAGGGCCAATAACCGTTACCTTATTTATTTTCTTACTTAAAGGTAGAACAGAGTTTTTATTTTTGAGAAGTGTAATGGAAGCCTGTGCTATTCTACGCGCCAAACCGATGTGCTCTTTACTGCGTACTGTCCTTGCAGCAATCTTCGGTTCCACATAAGGATGCTCAAACAACCCCATTTCAAACTTCATTCGTAATACACGGCATACCGCTGTATCAATCACCATCCTATCAATTTGTCCGGTTTGAACAGCATGACAAAGATGAGTATAAGCCTCTCCACCCAAATCAACATCTACCCCTGCCAAAATAGCTTGTATTGCGGCATTTTCTTTTGTCGGAGCCACAAAATGACTTTCGTGAATCCCTTCAATACTATATAAATCGGAAACCACAAAACCACGGAATTTCCATTCATTACGCAATAACTGAGTCAACAGATAATGGTTCGACGTGCAAGGGATACCATCTATTGAATTATACGAAGTCATTACAGACAACGCTCCTGCATCTATTGCCTTACGAAAAGGCGGAAGAAAATTTTGATGTAAATCCCGAAGACCGACTGACGCATAATTACCGTTCTGACCGCTTTCCGGTACAGCATACGCCAAGAAATGCTTCAAAGTAGCTATGGTAGCATATTCCTGTGACAAGTCACCACCACCTAACCCAGCAACCATGGCAGCTCCCAACGCGCTACTCAGCACAGGGTCTTCTCCAAATGTTTCTTCTACACGCGACCAACGAGGATCCCGACTTAAATCAAGCACAGGTCCATAACTGATATGCCCTCCCTGAGAACGAATTTCTTTAGCAACAGCGTTTCCTACTTCTTTGATAAGTTCCGGAGACCACGATGCCGCCATTCCTATACCGGTAGGAAAAACAGTAGTTCCAATAGCCATATGCCCATGAGGGGCTTCTTCCGCCAGAAATATCGGAATCCCCAGACGGGTATTCTCCATCACATATTTCTGCAATGCATTTCCCGCTTTAGCAGCAAGTTTCGGATTGAGTCCGTTCTCCAATGTCTTCCTCGTCCACGGGTCTGCACGATAAGTCGCCCAAAGCATTCCTGCATTTCTTTCTTTGACAAGTTGCTTGAACTTCCCGGAAGGATAAACTTCATTTCCCTGTATCTCGTACATTTCCCAGCCCAGAGGACAAAGTAACTGACCGACCTTTTCTTCTAATGTCATACGGGAAAGTAAATCCGCAACCCTCGTCTCCGTAGACAAAGCCGGATTCTTATAAGGTAAAGAAGAAGTCTGAGCAACAGACAGAGTAGTTACTACTAATACTAATATCAGAAGATTTAATCGGTGCGCCATAATACAAGATGTTATTATATTCATTTCTTTGTTACAAATGTTAGTTTTTAGTGTTTGCAATCATCTACTTTACCCTAGTATTTTCCTTCAAACACAATAGTATATACAGGACGCTGCACATCATTTGTTATAATTTTCACTTTGGCATCTAAAGAATGTTCCAATAAAGAGGGATTCAAATCAAATAAAATATCCAAAGTTTCATTTTGCTTTAACACCAGCTCTTTTTTGATATTTGTTGCAATATACTTAGGAGATTCTATTTTACGTATAATAAGAGGTTTCTTCCCTTCATTAGTTATCTTCGCCTTTTTTTGAATAGGCTCTTTCGTAAGAATCTTGCCCAAATTGAAATAAGATTGTGAACATTTGATTCGAGGAGCAGTCAATGTACTCACATTTCGCATATCATCAATCACTATACCAAAAACTCTTACAGGAGAAGAAGCCTGTACGGAATTTATCAGAAATCTTATTTTATCATTAAATGTTCCATAAAAGCCTTTTAAGGGAGAAGCTGTTATCTTTATAGTTGCAAAAGAATGTCCCCGAAGGGTTAATGGCATAGATACTTCCAAACATCCACTCTTATCCGATATAAAATGAGATAACTTTACTGTTGCGGCTGAACGATTATACAATTTTATTTCCAACTGTTGCGGGTTTCCATTTTGTTGTAACTGATTATACGATAAAGTCAGTTTATCAGCCATAATCTCCGGTGATAAAGAATAAGGGTATTCTTCCTCTATACTATTAGTTATATGAATGGTTCCTTTGATCTTTAAAATATTGATACTCTGTCCGGAGTTACAGACCACTCGTATATTCTTCGAAATATAACTCGTTTGTCCCTTAGGATCAAAAGTGATTGTAACTGCACCTGTTTTTCCCGGCATGACCGGTCGTTTGCTATATGCAGGAATTGCACATCCACAAGTAGATACCACTTCTTCAATCACAATTGGCGAAGTATGGATATTTGTAAAATGAAAAGTATGTGTCACCTTGCCCTTTGTCTCAGAAATACGCCCGAAGTCCCAAGTCGCATTATCAAAATGCAACACAGTTTTTCCCTGCCCGGCAAATGTCTCGACAAAAAAACAGCCCCAAAATACAACCAATAGCAAACATCTCACTTCCATTCCTTAACTTTATATAGTATTGGGAGTCACTCCCTATCCAAGCAACTCCCAACACAAAATCAGATTCTATTTTTCAGGTAAATTATTAAATTCCGCATTCCAAACGATATTGGCAGCTTCGGAGAAAGACAAATCTCGACCATTTCCAGAACTATCTTTCAATGTATTCCCTTTTCCTTCATCCATCTTCCAATACCCATATAAATCAGAAGCAGACGGAGAGGTTACCGTACGCAGATTTGCTTTTACCTCTTCTGCTGTCAGACATTTTTTCCACATACGAATATCAGCAATCAAACCATCAAAATACATACTTGAACTTGTATTACCAAATTGAATACCCGTCAAAGTATATCCCACCTGGAATCTTTGTGAGGAAGTAGGGCCATAACGTTTCGTTGGCTTGGCTGAAGCAACCTCCTCTCCGTTAAAGTAGAGCCGATAAGCAATTTCCGTATTTTGTCCGGTCTTCGTCCCGTCACAAGTAACCGTTACTCTGACCCACTGATTGGTCGGTAGATTGATACCCTGATTAGCCAAAGTCAAATCACATTGCCGATTGCCAATATTGGACGCTCCGGTTGCCCCAGTTACACGAAGTTCACAACCACCAAAAGCTTCATCTTTATTATTGGAATCCTTCCCACACCATGTACCTATATAATTGGTTCCACTATGCCAGCTATACGGATATATAAGCACTTCAAAAGTATGCGTATTCTCATCGATTGTAACGACCTCATTATTAGCGAAACTTAATGTAGTATACATATCTTTTGAGTAAGTGCTCATTTTCAATCCCGGTATATAATCCAGTTCACCGTCAATATTAATTGTGAAATAAGCGACCGAACGAGTATCCGTTGCAAATTCTCCGACACAAGTTTCATCTATTTCAGCAACAATAGGAAGAAGATACTCCTCTCCACCTACCAAACCATATAATGAAGCAAATTTCACAGACAGTGCGTTTGACTCTTGCTCGCCTGTTTTAATTACCACATTTTTAGCCTGCAATTCATATACAAATGAAGGCATCATCTTATAAGACGTATTGTGCTCTGCATTATATGTATCCACTAAATTTTCATCAACAGAAATGCTGCACAATAAAGGTGTAGAAGCCGGCTTATCCAGTTTTACCGTATAATCATAAATAAAACTCCCCTCATTCAATATTTCCCTATAATCAACAGCCACAGGTCCCATATCCGACTGAGGCATTTCAATTACCGGAAGTTCCATGGTAATATCATCATCATCCGAACAGGCAGTAAAGCCCAACCCTCCTAATAATACAATCAAAAGGAGAGATAATCTATCTATCTTGGTTTTCATTTTCATAATGTCTATTCATTAATCTATGGTTTACTCTATACATTTATTCGTATCGTCATACGTCCAATCAATCGTTATGCCATTTTTGTAGCTTATATCCCGCTTAGAAGGTGACAAATCATAAAAAATGGTTCCTTCGCCTTCATTCATTCTCCAATAAGATAACAAACCATTGGTAGAAGGATCTACACCACACACATTTGCCTTGATCTCACGAGCAGACAAAGGACGATTCCAAAGCCGCATTTCACTCAGACGTCCGTAAAACAATTGCGATGACTGATAACCACTTGAAGGCATTCCTATCTGTACGCCATACAGCGCATATTCATAAGGAGATACTGTTATTGAATTATCTTTCTCCCCATTAATATATAATGTCAAAGTATTACCATCGTTCACCAAAGCCACCGCATACCAAGTGTTCAAGGCAAAACGAGTATTAGAAGACATCTTTCCCTGCTTAGTCGTTACATGCAGTTGGTTCGGGTCATCCGTTCCCTCACCGAAACGGAGCAGATTCTGGTCGCACTTGAAACCACCGTCATCAATAGCCCCGCCTTCTACCGAGGATTCATTTCCACCAAAAGAACAGACACGGGTAGTACCGGAAGCTCCGGAAGAACGGAATTGAGTAGCATAAATCTTCACTTCCCATGTATAAGTAGGCAATGAAGGAATAGGATCCGGAAGTAAAAACTGGTAAGCCATAGCAGCCTGCCCCACATAGGGAGCATAGAAACGTAATGTTCGAGACACTTTCAGGAAAATAGTCCGCCCAGACTCTATAATATCCAGCCCACCTGTTGCACTTTTTATTGTAACCGGTATCAGATAAACACGCCCAGGTACGAAATCCGTATCATCATTAATGGAGAGAGAAGCTGTTGAAGAAACTGCTTGCCCCGCCGATATAACGACATTCTGATTTTCCAGTTTATAAGAGTTGTCCGGAATAGGATAATAATTAGTACCCATTTCCGCATTATAGCTGTCCACCAAATTCTTATCCACAGCCAACTCCACCTGCACATCCGACTCTACACGAGAAGTCGAAGTCACGGAAACAGCATAGATAGAAGGAAATCCGTCAATAGCAAACTTCACTAAACGGTCAGAACTGGTTCCGGTCATCAACAGTCCGTCACCTCGTTGAGCCGCTTCCTGACATCCTCCCAACACCAAAAATAAAACTCCAATAGCAAGAGCAAAGAGTGTTCTTATTGTATTTTTCATCGTTTTCATTTTTATCATGTATTAATCATACAAACAATTATTTACCTGCCGGATTCTGTTCCTGAATACCACGTCTAAGACTGTAATATGGAATAGCCACTTTTTCTTTATCCCCAATAGATTGATTTGTAGGCCGAGTAGTATTATATTCATACTCAAAGTAATATCCTCCAAATCCACCTTTCCGTCCCTGTATCGGATTCCAACGAGCCATGCCAATCACCGAGTATAACGGATTTCCCCATGAGTCAACCGTATTTCCATCGGCCTCCGTAAACTTTACTCCGCCATTCTCCCAGTACCAGCCCATCTGTTCTGTGGCAACAAACTTTCCGGGCGGACACCAGTTACTAAGTCCGTCATATTTTGACTGTAACGTCTGGGCTGAACTACTTGTATAACATTGTCTTACAAAATAGTCAACATAAGGTTCTGTTTCAGCAGGCGGTACTTGATTGTAGAAATCAACTATCAAAAGCTTGCCTGTTCCAGACTGTGGCCCAAAGTAATTGCCTAATACCTTGATAAATTTTGTAAAGTTAGCATTCTGCAACCAATCGCCTTCCGGTTCATAGTCCAAATCCAGTCCGTCCAGGTCATTACGCAATACACATCTCACAAGATGCATGGCATAGGCTTCAATACCCGCATCCGTTTTAGGAAACTCCGTATTTGCAATCCGGCAAATCGTACACATCACCACTCTTGTTCCTTTCACTTTACGGATATAATTCATCTCTTCATAAGCGGTGGGCAAATAACGTTCATTATATTGACTTGTCTCCACATAAGCCGGATTATTGGAAGGAATACTCGACCACAAACTTACAATATCCAGACTATCCGGCAATCCGGTGAAATGAAGTCCTGCCGATGGAGATGCTTCTGATGTATAACCGGCATACCAACCGAAACAAATAGCATGATCCGACTTTTTATATTCACGCAGATTCTGAAAATACTCTTCACTATATGCATTCTCTTTCTGAATGATTTCCGGTTCTATGTCAGTATCACAGGCTCCCACAGCAAATGCCAGAAACCATATCAACATAATATATATATAATTTTTATTCATATCCAACATGATTTTAAATGACTATTATTTTTTTGCGTCCCACCATAACTTAACACCAGGATTGTCTACACCGCCCAACAAAGTAATACCCTTATTCAGTTCCACCTGATTCGTATTATATTCTGATTCAGGATAAGGCAATCTTCGAATCTGTATATCCGTATCGACGCAACCGCCGTTACTTTCATTTACAACCACCGGGAATACCCTAGGATATCCGGTACGGCGGAACTCCGTCCATGCCTCTTGTCCTACGGGATAAAGAGCGATATATTTCTGAGTAATGATTTGCTCCAGATTCTCATCAAAGTCAGCAGACGTTTTCCATGCAATCGGAATGCTACCCAAAGCATCCTTTGAATGACCGGAATTGACCGGATCTTCATATTTAGCCGGAACATATCCTTGCTCCGAGGTCCTTGCCAGATATGAATCCACATCGGACGCACTGTGCTCATCAAAAGACATTCGGATGCCCTCTTCATAATACCTCCGGGCATCATCATTCGTTCCCCACCGCAAAGCATATTCCGCAAGTAGGAAATAAGACTCGGACGCACGCATCCAGACAACATTGGAAGTAGCCGTCGCTTTAGGAGTAGAGAATAAGCCGGTAGTATAATCCGCTTTTTTCGTATCCTTAGACAAACCGGCTCTTATCCCTCTATATTTTCCGTCGGTAGCTGCATCAAAAAAGGAAGAGCGACGCGGGTCCTGATATCCGTTCATATAAGAATCAATAGTTGCTCCCATACAAATATCATCCCAACCTTTAATGATATACAACGGACTTTCATAATTGGCTATTGGAGTGATATGTTGCAATTCCGCTATATCATTCTTTGCCTCCATCAGCCCGTAACTATTACCGATAGCCAGATCTGCTTCTGATTTTGCTTTTTCTTCATCAGCATAAACAATATGCATAGCCAAACGTAAACGCAAGGAGTTTGCAAACTTCACCCACATCTTCACATCACCGTTAAACACGCAATCCCATGAAGAAAACACCTTACTTCCGGATGCGGCATAACTGTCCAAATTCTTTATAGCATCATCCAGTTCTTCAAAAAAACGGTAGTAAACATCCTTCTGCGAGTCATAAGGTACTTCTTTGGATATTCCAAAATTCAAGTAAGGAATAGGTCCATAAGTATCCGTTACCCGGTGCATAGCCGCAACTTTCAGGATCTGCGCCATAGCAAAACGCGGGTCCGCATCATCGTCAACCGCTTTTCTCATCTCACGCCAAGCATTCATGGTGGTCAGATAATTGGTGGTGAACATATCGCCATACCAACTCCTTTTATCCCAATTGTACCGACCGGCCGAATTGATAGAGGATGAGGGAAAGCCGAAATAACCGACAAAACCATCCCCGCCCATTACTTCTACCGTTTGATACCTATCGGTACCGATACTTAGTCCCGGTTGTGCCACAACTAATACGTTCTGTTCCATCTGCAACAAAAGAGAACCAGTCCTCACATTGTCCCAGTCGGTCATTTCTTCAGTTGCCTCATTTGGATTGGTATTGTACTCCAGAAAATTATTCGTGCAACCTGCATTTATCATAGCTACTCCGACAAGTAGATATAAACTCCTTACTTTAAAAAATTCACGTATGCTCATCATCATTTTTTTTAAAGGTTATCCAATTAAAAAGAAATCTTTGCGGAAAATCCCATAGACCTCAAACTGGGCTGCATGAAATAATCCATTCCCTGATTGTAAGTTCCCGTACTTGCCGTAGATTCCGGATCAAACGGCGCTTTGCAATAAAGCATCCATAAGTTGCGGCCGACAAATGAAACGTTTAGTCCTGAAATCCATTTGCACCATTTCTTTATAGGGATGTCATATCCTACGGTCAGTTCTCCTAAACGAACATTTGTCATGCTATATACATACATGGAACCTACATATCCAATCCCGTTGGCACCAATAGTCTGATACCATGTTTGCGCATCAATCATCTGTCCGTTAATCTTCACGCCACCATTATCTCTGGCTGTTGCCGATGTTGCGGATACTCCATAATAATCCATGACGGCTTGAGTCGCAGAAACTCCGACACCGCCCACACGGGCATTCAACATAAAGCCGAGACTTAGACCTTTCCAATTAAACTCATTTCTCCAACTTAATGTATATTTCGGATTCGTATTGCCTGCATAGACATAATTATTTTTATCCGTTTCCAATGCTCCTGTCATGGAGTTTATCCAGATTTGTCCATGTTCATCAGTCCTCATTGTGTTCACATATACGTCTCCCATAGAACCACCCACGGTTAAACGTTGCTTGGCTCCTCCCAAAGAGTAGACATCCATTTCATCCAAGTGTACAGTTACACCTAGCTCCTCATTCGTATATTCGGGGAGCAATTGGTCTATACGGTTTCTGTTCAATGACCATAACAGAGTAGTTTTCCAGTCTACCGGCCCTATGTTCTGTTTAAATCCGAGTGACAGTTCAATACCTTTATTCGTCACTTTACCCGCATTTACATACAATTTGGAATATCCGGTTGTAGTAGAGATTTCCGGGCTGAACAGTTGATTCTCCGTATATGTTTTATAAGCGGTTACGTCCAACGTCAATTTGTTATTGAAAAAACCTAAGTTGAAACCACCTTCCCATGAATGGGTTCTTTCCGGCTCCAAGTCTGTGATCGGGAAATAAGAGGTTGTATTCAATCCGCCCATTACCGAATAAGTGGTGATAGCCTTGAATCTTTCCGGAGCATTACCCACTTCACTATAAGAAAGACGAATCTTGGCATATGAAAGTAGTTCCGATTTCTTTGCAAACATATTGGTCAGGATAGCAGACGCACCGATAGAAGGATATAATATACCCGAGTGATTTGTTCCGGCCAGAGCAGATATCCAGTCATTACGCAACGAACCGTCCAGATAGACCATTCCTTTATAGCCCAACGAGAATGTTCCGAATAAAGAATTTGTGCGATCATGATAATTGGCATTCTTATAGGTCAACTTATTCGATACATCCACATTGTTTGATGTAAACAAATTCGGTATAGTCAGCAAGCCACCGCCGAAATTAAGTTCTTTATAATCCAGGTCAAGTAAGCTGACACCGACAGATGCCGTCAAATTCCAAATATCATGATAAAAATATTTATTGATATTCACCATTGCATCTGCATAAATCTGCGTAGTGTTCCTGTTCGTTTGCACATACGATCCTTTATCAGAGTTTTCGGAAATCACGTTCAATGTAGAAGCATACATTTTCTTTTCCACATTGACCGCTTCTCTATCTAATTTTACACGACCTGATACATTCAGCCAATCCGTCAAGGTATATTTCAAAGAAGCGCTTGTCAGGAAACGGTCTTTCTTATTGGTGTACATATTACGATTCGTAATCCAATAGGGATTCTGCATAGATAATCCATTTTCCTTCAACGGCCAGAACTGTGTCTGGATATTACGGTCTACATCATAGCGTTCATAATACTGGTATTTTGAGAAATCGTCTCCACGCGGAAACAAATAAACCGGCACCAACGGATTGGCATATTCTCCTTGCGCAAGCATATTCTGTTCTTTCACATTCGAATACATAAAACTCAGATCCATATCTAATTTATCATTCAACATGGAAGTTGTATTGCGAACTGAAAAATTATATCTGTCGAGATCATTGTTCTGGATGATACCGCGGGCATTCACCGAACCAATGGAAACATACGTCTGGTTCTTCTGCGTGCCGGTAGTCAGGCTCACTGTGTTGGCAACATTATAACCCGTCTGAAAGAAATCTTTAACATCATAATCAGATGGATTAGATAATTTAGAAGCCCAGCTATACCACTCTCCTGTTTCCGACCCGTACGTATTCTGAAATTCGGGAGTAATAAACGGAGAATAGAATGTCGTATTGTTACTGTAAGTCAGTCTCGTCCTGTCAACTGCCCCTTTTTTGGTAGTAATAAGTACTACACCATTTGCAGCAGCCGAGCCGTACAACGCAGCAGCAGCGGAACCGCTAAGGACCGAAATAGACTCGATATCATCAGCATTGAAATTGGCCAATCCGTCGCCGGACTGTCCTGCCCCGGTATACTGGTCGCTGGGTTGTTCGCCTGAAATATTTGCCAATGGCACACCGTCCACCACATAAAGCGCATTGTTATTACCGGATATAGACTTCGTACCACGCATCACAACGCGGGCTCCACCACCGATGCCGGCTGCACTTGAATTAATATTCACCCCTGCCACCTTACCGGCCAGACTATTCATCACATTCATATCCTTCACCTTAGTCACTTCATCGCCACTAATTTGCTGAACATTATATGTTAACGATTTCGACTCACGCTTAATACCCAAAGCAGTTACGACAACTTCATTCAAAACCTTTGTATCTTCTGTCATTACAATAGACAACGGTTTATTATCAGTAACTTTAATCTCCTGCGATGCATATCCGATATAGGAGACTTCCAATGTTGCACCTTTCTTAGTCTGAAGGGTGAATTTACCGTCAAGATCAGTGATTGCCCCCGTACTAGTTCCCTTCACTTTCACATTTACACCAATCAGGGGATCACCTTTTGAATCCAGAACTACCCCTTTTATCAGTAATTCAGGTTCTTGCTCCGTTACATTCAATTTATTGGTGGACAGGATAATCTGTTTATCAACTACCGTATAAGTAACATCTGTTCCTTTAAAAATATCATCAAGAATATCAAGAATCTTACCGGAGTTATTCTTTACGGAGATGATACGATCCTTTTGAATCGTCTTATCATTGTAAAGAAAAACATAGTCGGAAGTTTCTTCTATTTTGTTCAGTACCTGTTCGACAGATACATTGGCCATGGAAATAGCAACCCGCGTACGCTGGGCATAGCTATTTTCAGCAGAAAGTTGTAAAACTACTGCAAAAAGTAGTGCTAGACTAATCCTCATAACTAAAGGAAGTTTTAGATTTAAAGCATATTTAGGACATAATGCAATAAATGAATGATTTTTTTTCATACATTTGCGGTTAACTAGAGTTTATTACTAAAATGGACTATGGTTCGATTCCGGATAGCGTTTACGAGACCCTGTACCGTGAATCTTGAAAAATCGAGGGGAAGACAGCTGTTGGTAGCAGCTTTCTTCCTTTTTTGTTATTTCTGTGTTATATCATAGGCTACTCATATTTTTAATTGGGTTACTAATATAATTCGACTATTATCTTTTTCTTTGTAAACGTACCGTCCGCCTGTTGTACAGCTTCCTCAGACCTCCACTTCAAGGCCGCAGATTTTGCTAAATAATCCAATATCTGCAACAATGTCTCATCACGGAAAGTCGCACGATACTTATATTCTTTCCCTGACTTATTATCGAACTGGATATCCACATTAAAGTGCCGCGCCAAGCGTTTAAATATCTCATCCAGTTCGGCGTTGCGGAATATCAGTTTGCCGTCTTTCCAAGCCACTTTCTCATAGACATCGACTTTACTCTTCGAGAATTTCCGGTCAGATTTATTATAAAGCAATCGTTCGCCCGGAGCTAACTGGACAGTCGTTTGCCCGTCGGGAGAGATAACATTCACTTTACCTTTCTCCAATACTGTTTCTATGCAGCTATCCTCTTCATAAGCATTTACATTAAACTTCGTTCCATAAACATATACACTTACTCCTTCCGACATATGTACATAAAAAGGACGTTTCCGGTCTGCCTCTACTTCAAAGTACGCTTCACCTTTTAATTCCACGTTGCGGTTGTCCTTCTTAAAAACCGTAGGATAACGCAAAGTACTACCGGAATTCAGCCAGACTACCGAATTATCCGGAAGCTCATATCGAATCACCGACCCCGTTGCCGCTATTACCTCCGCATATTTCTCCTCCGTATTCATTCCACTCCAATACAGATACCCTAAAACCAAGGAAGACAGCAATAATGGTATAGTCAGAAACGCAGCATAACGCATCAACTGGCTATATGCACTCTTTTTACTGTTCATCCTTACCCGGGCTTGTGCCTGGCGATAAGCACCCGATACATCAATGGACTCCATTTCTTTAATATCATCCCCCAATGCCTGTGCTTTACGAAGTAATGATTCCGGATTCATATTTTCCATATTCTCTTTCAAAATCTTATCTTTTAATTGCAATTACACTAATAATACAAATGACCTCACCGGAAAGGGACAGGAAAACCGAACTTTTTTTATTTTATTTTTCCAGCCAGGCCAGATTGAAACGATAATGCAGTCTACTACTAAGAATATGTATCACATTATCAGGAGTTTGAGTACCGGCAAGATACCCTCGTGGTTCCGCATGGTTTTGATCCATTTCAAAATATCCCGTCCAGGCTCCTCCATTTAAAAAACGTTTTTCTCCATCCGTAAGCAATCTTTTTACCGGCCATGTCTTCCCTTCATCATAAGAAAGGGCTGCGTACATACCATACCCCTTAGAAATATTTCCGTCTTTATCCTTAAACTCCAATCCCCGCTCTTCCAACGGAGTACGCAACGGATGATCCGTAAAAGAGACTAATAATAAAGGACCTTCATTCAGTCGCATCAGAACAAGGCGTTGCCCACCGTCAATAGGGGGAAGTTCACTTGCCATATACTTCCAACTTTTTCCCATATCGTCAGATATACTCATAGGCATCCGAAGTTTTCCCTCTTTATTCTGTATGCTGTTGCCACGCCCCAATGCCATCAAGCCGCCCTCTTTTAGTTGTACAATTCCAGCATGAATACCCGCAATCGTACTTCCGGTTCCACCGTCCTTGAAATCCGGCAGGGGAGCGCCGTCCCAAGGATCATACCAAGTCTCACCTTTATCTTTGCTGACTTGGACAGCAGCCCCGTCGTGACTGCCCGGACCGGCATCACACGCCTGAACCAACCAGCCTTCACGCGTTTGAATAGTACCGGCAATCACCTGATGACGTTTTGTATGTTCGGGAGCAATCAGTCTGGGAGTACTCCATGAGGCACCATTATCTATACTGGTACGCAATACCATTGCCAAATTCTGCCAATCTCCCGAGGCTTCTACTCCATTGACGTGATAGATTGTCCCTCGACCGTCATTCAAAAGAGCACTCCCCGTCATATTCCGATCAGGAACTTTGAAAAACAAGGAAGCTTCATCCCAACCTTCACAACCTGCCCGTAAACGGGAAGCAAGAACTACCATCCCTCTCCCATTCTCTTCATTTGCAGAAAACCATACCGCTAATAAATCTCCATTATCACACCAAGTAACTGCGGGTTGATGATTATGCAAATAAAAAGGAGTGCCCGAATCACACGCCGGACGAATAACAAATGGTATTGGCGGCAAGAACATCGGCAGTGTAGCAGACACCTTCTTCCATTTATTTTGTTTCTGCTCCACGTATTCCTGATTTAGCGGTTTGGAAGCCAATGCACCGGATACATTCAGATGGGTATCAGATTCCACTATCCTGAATCCGGTTTGAGAATGTTTATCTCGCGGAAGCATTGCCATACGATTGGCACTTCGCAAATATTTCTCCGGTGTATGATGGCTTCCGCCCCTTGTCACACGAAAATCTCCCGATAACGGCCCTACCGGATCTATCTGCTCCTTTCCGGAGTAAGGAGCATACCAATCCAAGCACCATTCTTCCACATTCCCATGCATATCATACAGCCCGAAAGCGTTGGAAGGAGTTTGAGCTACTTTCAAAGATATTGTATCAAAATCACGAGCAACCTTTTGATTGCGATGATAAACGGCCGGTAAACCGTCTCCCATAGAGAACAAAGTGTATGTACCTGCCCGGCAGGCATATTCCCACTCCGCCTCGGTAGGCAAACGATAGTTTTTCCCCTCTTTCCGACTAAGCCATTCGCAGAAAGCAACAGCATCAAAATAACTCACATTCACTACTGCTTCTTCGTCTTCCAAAGAAACTCCATTTTTCCCACGCAATGCCCGGTGTTCCGGACGGAAGGCTTCATATTGCGCATTGGTTATTTCTGTCATTCCCATACGAAACGGACGAGATATTACTACTTGATGAACAGGAGCCTCATCAAAGTCTTCACCCAATCCTTCACTTCCCATATAAAAACTTCCGGCCGGAATCTCAACCATAGGAATAAAAGATTCGGAAATTCCCTGCGAATGTAAAGGTAAACAAAAAGCCATAGCCAATAAAAAAAACTTGTTTTTCATACTTTCAATCTTGTTTGTATATAATACAATTGTGCTACTTATAAAAGGACAGCCCTATTGGTATTTTTTCCAGTCTCTTCCATTGAAAGACAAAAAAAAGAATGGGAAATTTAGGTTTTGATAATTATCTTATTATATATTTGCAGCAAAATGAAAAACCACAGAATCTCTAAATAATGAAAATATCTTTTTCCAAACAGACCAAAGAACGAACTTTCAAACAACTTTATGAGGAATATTACGCCCCATTCTGTTTGTATGCAAAAAGGTTTGTTGACGATAAAGACATACGGCAAGATATTGTCTCGGACGTGTTTACTTCATTATGGGACAAGTTGGACACCGATTCTTTCGACTTACAGTCGGACACTGCATTGGGATATATCAAGATGTGCGTGAAAAACAGTTGTTTGAATTATCTGAAACATCAAGAGTGTGAATGGAGCTACGCTGAGAATATCCAGAAGAAAGCTCCCATCTATGAGACGGAACCAGATAGTGTATATACACTCGATGAATTATACAGAATGTTGTACGAGACATTGAACAAACTTCCCGAAAACCATCGCACAGTCTTTATGAAAAGTTTCTTTGAAGGCAAAACCCATGCGGAGATTGCGGAAGAGATGAATCTCAGTGTAAAATCCATCAACCGATACAAACAAAAGACCATGGAACTTTTGCGGAATGAATTGAAAGAGTATATGCCACTACTTCTCTTACTATTTTCCTATCCTGAATAGTTTTCATGCACAAGTTACCCTCATACCCTCACTATCAGCCCCTCACCCCCTGTTTATCGGCATTTCAGCTATGAGAGCAAGTATAATAGTCCCCCTGAGAGTAAAAGTTACCCTCACTCTCATCTATACCAAAAGCACTGGATGTAGAGATACGACTAGTTTCAAGGTTCGAAACTAGAGTTTCACACATAGGAAACTAAAGTTTCACCCGTTTGAAACTTTAGTTCCAATTGCTTGAAACCATTGGTTTCTTACCGATGAAACTCTAGTTTCCCTTTGTTGAAACTAAAGTTTCAAGCAAAGGGAACTAACTTGGAACTTGCTTCTAAAAGAGGAAGCAAGAAAAGGTGTGACAGCAAAAGTACTGTCACCGTGCTATCACATGCTGCTGTCACAGTAGTACTCATTCACAATCAGACATTTGAATACAAACATGTGACAGGTGACAACAGATTTTTACTTTTTAATTTTCTAGTAGTGTTGAGAGATTATACTTCGACATTTCCATATAATTCTGCTTATTGTTGTACTCAATGACTATATTCCTTACTATCTCTTCTGGTGAACCCATTTCACGGGTAGCTGTACGCCACCAAATAACATACGATGAAGTTGTGGCAAAATTTAGCTCTATCATAATAAATAATACAACAGAACAAGTGAATCATAGCTACATTCTTGAATTAAAATACCTGCCTAAAGATAAGTTTGAGACACAAGCTGCAGAACAATGGAAAGAGGCTATCAATCAGATTCATAACTATACGGCAGATTCAAACGTGCGCCAATTATGCCAGCGCACGCAACTCCATTGCATCGTTATGCAATTCTGCGGATGGGAATTGACACGAATAGAAGAAGTATAACGACTACAATAGCATTTCCGCTAAAGCGCGGCATTCGACACGGTTGATTTTACCATTCCCCGTCTGAGGAATTAAATCCACCGTTCGGATATGTTTAGGACGATGATAAGGAGGCAGTATCTCCTGCATCTTATTTTTTAGTTCTTCCATATCCAACCGACCTTCGAGCAATAAAGTCACCGCTTGCCCCAAACGAGGATCCGGAACCGAAGTGATGACAAATGGTACAAGAATGAAAGGACGAAGTAACTTCTCCACCTCTTCTGCCTGTATCTTAATACCACCGCTATTGATTACATTATCCTTACGTCCCAAGATAATGAAACTTCCATCGGGATAGATACGAGCGATATCATTAGTCTGTAAAATCTTATCGCAGACCAAAGGAGCATCGATCACCAATGTACCCTCAGAGGATAATGACAGACGGACGGAAGAAAAAGGATAATAATGGTCGGATGCAGAATTTCCGTTCAAGCGACGCAGGGCAATATGGGATAATGTTTCGGTCATGCCGTAAGTGGAATAGACAGCTATCGGGAGAGATTTTATCTCTGCTTCCAAAGCCTCATCTACTGCCCCGCCACCTATAATTAGAATCTCAGTTTGCAGCAACTGTTCTTTCTCTTCAGGAGTATGAAGAGTATTATAAACCTGCAAAGGAACCATTGCCGCAAATTTCAGCGGTTCGTTTATATCGGAGAGAGGATGACCGGAAGCAGGACGCACTATCAGATTCAGTCCTGCCACCAAAGAGCGTACTACTACCATCATGGCTCCGATATAACGGAGATTCATACATAACAAAGCGGCGTCTCCTGCTTGCAGATTCAGAAATTCGCAAGTCAGGCGCGCACTTTGCATCATTTTGTCCTTGCCAACCATTATCTTTTTCGGTTCTCCGGTAGAACCCGAAGTATGAACAATCATAAAAGGAGAGTCAGCAAACCACTCCTGCAAGAAATCAAATAGCATTTGTATGGAAGAAGCGTCTTGTTCTCCTCCTGCCTTCGCTTTCAACAAATGCAAATCATCGACCGTGTACCGTACCCCTTCAAGCAGAAGTGATTGCTTTTTTCTCTCAAATTCCATTTCTCTCAAATTCCATTTTTATTGAATCTCATTTTTATTAAATTCCTCCTCTCAACAGTTCCAACATTTCTTCTTTAGTCAACTTATGCGCCATGTTGCTTCCGTCCAGCAGAGAATCGGCCAGTGATTTCTTACTTTGATGCAGTAAGACAATCTTCTCTTCGATCGTATTGGAAGAAATCAACCGGTAAATAGTGACCGGACGAGTCTGACCGATACGATAGGCACGATCCGAAGCCTGATCCTCGGCAGCAGGATTCCACCACGGATCCAGATGAATCACGTAGTCGGCAGCAGTCAGGTTCAGTCCCGTTCCTCCTGCTTTGAGACTAATCAGGAACAAGTGTCCTTCTCCCTGTTGAAACCGGCTAACCTGTTTTTCCCGTTCATTCACGGACATCGTTCCATCCAGATAAAGACAGGAGATTCCCTTTGAATCCAATTCCTTACGAATCAAAGCAAGATGAGACGTGAACTGGCTGAATACCAAAGCGCGATGCTGGTTACCGATAAGGTCGTCTACCAACCCCATGAAGACTTTTGTCTTGGACGAAGCTAGTTTATTAAACCCCTCATTGACCAAAGCCGGATGACAAGCTGCCTGACGCAAACGAGTGATTTCCGCCAATGTCCGCACAGGGCTCGACGAGCCTTCTTCAATATTCGCAATAGCTTGCTGACGCAGATGCTCATACAAAGCCATTTCTTCGGAAGAAAGCTCTACCTTTTGTACTATTTCAGTTTTCGGCGGCAGTTCGTCCAACACTTCTGTTTTGGTACGCCGAAGCAGGAAGGGTTGCAATATCTTTTTCAATTGTTCCTGCCGCTGCTTATCCCCTGATTTCTCAATGGGAAGAATAAACTTTTGAAAAAAATGCGGAAATGTCCCCAGCAAACCGGGATTGGCAAACTCAAACAGGTTCCAGATTTCACTTAAGTGATTCTGTATGGGAGTCCCGGTCAACAACAAACGAAATTCACCGTTCAGTTGCATCGCTGCCTTGGAAATCTTAGTGTCTTTATTCTTGATTGTATGGGCTTCGTCCAGCAGGATGACATTCCATTGTTTATTGCTCAACAATACGACTTCCGCGTTCAACAAACCATAAGTGGTAAGCAAAATATCACAAGCGCCGACTTCCTGTATCATCTGCTCACGATTACCACAACTGTCATGCAACACCCGACAAGTGAGCGAAGGAGCAAAACGATTGATTTCACTCTGCCAGTTAAACAATACGGACGCAGGAGCAACAACCAGAGAAGCCCCTTGCTTTCCTCTGCTGAGCATCAGGGCAATGGCCTGTATCGTTTTACCCAATCCCATATCATCCGCCAGACAAGCACCGGCTCCCCAATGCGCCAACCGGGACAACCATTGGAAACCTTCCATTTGATAATCACGCAATTCCGCCTGCAAAGTGGCAGGAACAACAGCTTGAACAGTCTCCGCCTTTTCTATTTTTTGTTGCAGTTCCTTAAACTTACGGTCTTTTTTCAGAACGACTCCCTGCTGCTCCAAATCAACAAGCAGAGCGGCATTGAAACCGGCAACTTTCATACTTTTATCATTCATCAGAATGGCGTCGAGTTCTTGCAATCTCCTGCGCAACTGACTGCTCAATGCCAGAAAGTCCGAATCGTTCAATGCTATAAAACGTCCTTTGCTCTCACGTACCTTTTTCAGGAGTTCCGCAATCTTTATCCGGCCTCCATCTTCAATCTCCAATTCGCCGCCTATCTCAAACCAATGCTCCATCCCTTTCATGGATAATTTCAGCTGTGGGAAATCCGCTACGCCTTTTATCGATAATTTAGTACCCTCCGGCCACTCGGAACGCGAAACATCCGATAGTCCGCGAAGCTCTTCTATCAGGTCCAGACATTGATAGTAATCCTCGAAATATACCGTATCCCTAACAGTGGGGTTTCCGCTGACCCGCCGAAGAATCCGGTTAACGACAACATAGTTTTCTCTTTCTTTCTCCAGATCGCGCACAGCTTGCACGTGTTCGCCCTTCACTGTTCCAATCACACTCCCCACTCCTTTACCGGCTTTGCAGTATGGCGGCTGTTCGGTGAAGGGCTTTACAAACAGTTCTACCTTGATTCCATCTCCTACCGGCAGTAGTTGCACCGTTATCAGCGAATCGCCTTTTATCTGCTTAAGGGTTCCTTTATTACGTATCAGATCCGAATGTATCGTCACGTTTTTCCCCAGTTTTCCCAACACTTCTGCCAAGCGGTCTTTAGCCTTTAACGGAAAACGGGAAGATTGTTTTAAAATTTCTAAAATAGAACGCTGTTCACGGTTCAGTTCCACAATCCGGAACAGTTGGTCGTTCTCCTTCTTTAAAATAAGATCTGAACTTTCGGGCCGCCCCACATTACTGTTTACCTGATACCCGTCTTCCAGTTGAGTGACCACCAGTTGCAGTTCTTCTTTTGTAATTACGACAGGTAGGTCCGGATTTTCTGCCATATATACAAATGGATAACCCACCAGTAGAGACAACGCTTTCGGTCCGCCCAATTCATAGATATCTCCCAAAGAATATCCGGCATTATAATGCTCGACACACGCCGAAAGGCTTTTGTCCAGCGCGCTCATCCCTTCTACTGCATTTTGTTGGAAAGTAGACAAGGCAATATTCCGTCCTCCCGTCCAGGTAATTCCATCTTTCGACTTTTGAAGCCGGGGGATTATCTGACCATGACTCGTAATATGATATACGATACGCACTTGTGCGATGCCGCCCACGGCTCCTTTCGCCGTTTCTCCTGCTTCCTGACTTCGCGCCATCTCCGCCAACCTGTCCAATGCCATTTCCCAAGGTTCCCGCTTCACATAGACAGGAAGCAGAGGTTCCACGCCCATCTCTTCCCTCAACTGTGCATTTTTAAGGCTAAATCCCACAAAATCACATGAATACTCTAACTGCAATGCTTTAAAGCAATCGTCTTCCAGCAGTTTCTCAATAGGGCGGTTGTCTATACAAATTTTCTCATTCAGTTTATAATGCTCCAAAAGCAAATATAATAATGCCTTTACCATATTCGATTGCAGCTCGTAGTTCCGCTCTATCCATAAGACGAGTTCTTTCGTATCTCTTCCCAAAGCAATCAGAAGCATTAAATAGGCCGGCAGCCATTGTCTTTCTTCACGAATCCGCTTCTTTGTCACTAATCCGTCCATCTTCTTCTTTGAAGCCGCACTTCCCTCGCGCATCAATGCTATGACGTACATCAGCGAATAGAAAGGTGTATCAAAAAGATACCGGCTTTCCAAATATTTGAGAGCTTGCCCATAAATTTTGAGTGCCTTTGAATAATTCCCATGATATTGGGCATGAAGCGCATGGGCACATAAGCCAACAGCAGAACGGGTACTTACATTCTCCGGGATTTCGTTAATACGACCGGACAATACATATTCATAGAATGAATAGGCTTCCTGGAAATACTCTTTAACGAAAGAGGGCATAGATTCATTCTTTATATAAAGGTTCTCTACAAAGGACTCGTCTACTTTTTTCAACCGGTAATTCCAACAGTCTGCATCCCTATCAATAATACTGAACAAGGCAGCGACAGAAAGCCGGCAATATAAGTCGCGCCATTCTGTGGAATATGCCATTTCACGAAATAAAGGCAGTGTTAATTCATCTACCGGCCAATGTATAATTATATCATCATCCAAATTTCCCGTCGCAGCCCAATGCAACATTGCATTTCGCAATGCTCCCATTTGGAGTTCGACATATCCGGGTTTCGGTTGTTCTTTTTCAAACTCCTCACACGATTCATTTCGTATAAGCCATAAATACTTAAGATGAACGCCGGGCAGTAACCGGCATTTTCTATTTCCGTGATTATACTGGCTTGAAGTAATTTCCATCTCACCATTCTCCTGCATTGACTTCAGGAACAGAACAGCCTTGGCAGGGGAAAAACCCATCTTACAAAGTCTGCTCAATGCGTCGTTATATAGTATTGGAAGTATATTCCATGCCATATATTTCACAAAAAGAGTTTTGATCTTTTTGTCCTCATCAGTATCTAATATTGCCATATTTTATTTATGTCTTTATATTGTTGGTCGAATATCATCAAATAACATTCAAATAGCATCATTACAAAACCACAAGCTGTCTTTTCTTATTTCAAGTGGCATCTCTACGTTGTCGATAAAGAGTTGTCCTGTTCCCAGTCCTTGAGGTAACGGATTATCAAAGGTGGCGCACCATTGGGCGATAGCATTCAGACCGATATTCGACTCCAGAGCAGAAGTAATCCACCAGCCGATCTGCCGTTTTTCCGCTTCGGTAATCCATTCGTTACCCCCACATACTCCACCATGAAGAGAAGGCTTGATAATAATATATTGCGGACGGATGGTTGAAAGCAGCTTTTGTTTTTCTTCCAGAATGTTACATCCTATCAGTTCCTCATCCAAGGCTATCGGCAACGGGGAGTCGGAAGTAAGACGTGCCATTTCTTCCCATTGTCCGGCACGGATAGGTTGTTCGATAGAGTGCAAGTCAAGTTCGGACAGGCGTTTCAGTTTTTCCATTACATCTGCCGGAGAGAAAGCACCGTTGGCATCCACACGCAATTCTATTTCTTTAGAAGAAAAGCGGGCGCGGATATGGCGGAGCAATGCCAGTTCCTCTTCAAAATTGATAGCACCAATCTTCAGCTTGATACAACGGAATCCGGCTTCCATCTTTTTCTCTATTTGAGAAAGCATTTTGTCAAAGTCTCCCATCCAGATAAGGCCGTTTATCGGAATCCCCGCTTCCCCACGCGAGAAAACAGTATCAAATAACGCCCAACTTCCCGAAAAGAAATGGCGGATAGCCGTTTCCAGGCCGAATAGTATAGAGGGATAATCACACAAAGAATCGACATCCAGTCTCCCTTGCCGTTCTTCCAACCGGCGGCAGGCTTTAGTCAGGATATCTTCATAATCGGTGAGGTCATCACAGCTTAACGCAGGCAAGGGGGCGCACTCTCCTATCCCCACCCTACCCGGAAAATCAGGAGAAGTCAGATGAAGATACCAGACTTTCCGTGTCGTATAAGTCCCCCGGGAAGTTCCCGCCGGTTGCTTGAAATGAAGCAACCGGGGAATAATTTCTATCTTACAGTCCATTATGAATATTAAGGGAACTTGGGATACTGCTTAAAGTTCGGTTTGCGCTTTTCCAGAAATGCATTCTTTCCTTCCTGAGCTTCATCCGTCAGGTAATAAAGCAACGTCGCATCGCCTGCCAGTTCTTGAATACCGGCCTGACCGTCCAGTTCGGCATTCAGCCCGGCTTTAATCATGCGCAAAGCCAACGGGCTGAGTTGCATCATTTCTTCCGCCCATTGCACATATTCGTCTTCCAGTTGTTCCAAGGGAACTACTTTATTCACCAGTCCCATATCCAGCGCTTCCTGTGCATTGTACTTCCGGCAAAGGAACCAGATTTCACGTGCTTTCTTCTGGCCTACCACACGTGCCAGATAAGATGCACCGAATCCGGCGTCAAAGCTACCTACACGAGGGCCTGTCTGACCGAAAATGGCATTCTCTGAAGCGATGGACAAGTCGCATACCACATGAAGCACGTGTCCGCCACCGATGGCAAATCCGTTGACGGCAGCAATCACCGGTTTCGGGATGCTACGAATCTGTTTTTGCACGTCCAGTACACTCAGGCGGGGAACACCGTCTTTGCCGATATAACCGCCACGCCCTTTCACATTCTGATCGCCGCCCGAACAGAAAGCCTTGTCTCCGGCTCCGGTGATAACAATCACATCAATGTCCGCTTCTTCGCGGCAAATGCGCAACGCGTCACTCATTTCGGCAGTAGTAGTCGGGGTGAATGCATTCCGATAACGTTCACGGTTGATAGTGATACGGGCAATCCCATTATAATAATCAAAAAGAATATCGTCGTATTCTCTGATGGTTGTCCACTCTCTTTGTGTTGACATAATCTATTTTTGTTTTAATTGATGATAATAATTTTTCAGCATTCGTGCGTCTTTGTTCTTGTTGGTAAACACTTCCAGCAGCACAGGGCACTCCTTCGCTTCCGGTTGAGTAAAGATCTGCATGGTTTCTGCCAACTCTTCTTCATTCTCCGCCTGCAGGTAAAGGAACCCGCGTTCTTCCGCCCAACCTTTGGCGGACGTTTTATGAACGGCTGCGATAAACTTATGCGAAGTACCCGACATATCCAATCCCGGCAGGGTATGGAAAATCTCTCCACCACCGTTATTCAACAAAAGAACACGCAGATTGGGACGGACATTGACATTCCACAATGCATTCATATCGTAGAAGAAACTCAAATCCCCGATAGCTATGAAATTCAACTTATCGGAAGCAGCCGCATAACCGACAGCCGTAGAAAGCGAACCTTCAATGCCGCTTGTCCCCCGGTTACAGCAAACTTCAATCGTAGAAGGAATGGTATATAACTGGGCATAGCGGATGACCGAACTATTCGCCAGATGCAAGGCACATGACTCCGGCAAGGATTTTATCAATGCACCGACAGCCGCCATTTCCGAATAGGCAAATTCCGGTTCGGGGATGATTTTGCAATAATTCTCCCACACACGGGGATATTCGGGAGTGCGGTTATCGAGCAGACTCGCTATCTTTTCCAGAAATTCGAACGGATCCATTTCAATCACGGTAGTCAATGAACCGTAGAGGTCGACCACTTCGCCATCCGGTGATACATGCCAGTGTTCTTTGGGCGGATGCTGGCGAAGGAACTTCTTCAACCGTTTGGAGACAACGTGTCCGCCATAGGTAATCAGCAATTCGGGAGTCATCTGGTCTATTTTCTCTTCGGGCATGGCATAAAGCGCCGCGTCGAAGTTCTTCACCGGCATACCGGGAACAGTCTGATTGCCGATATGCTCCGTCAACCAGGCAAAGTGTTTATATAATAATTTGGTATATCTCTTTTCAAACAGATAGATAAGATTCATCTGACCGACAATAATCATCCGCTTCTGATATTTATTCATCCGGTCGATGAGGTCGTTATAATCGCGGTCGTATACGTTCAAGCCTTGATAACGGGTAATGACACGTACTTCGGGCAGGGTATCCACCGTAAACTGAAACAAGGGTTCGGAAATAGGAACATTGATATGTACCGGACCTTTCCCATGATGATTCGTCTCCAACAGGGCTTCATTTATCAGACGGTTGCAGTACCATTCATCCTCATCTGTGTGAATCTCAGGAAGATTGACCGACTTCTTGACCAGCGATTGGAACACGCCCGGTTGCGGAAGCGTCTGTCCGTCCATTTGCCCGATCCAGGCGGCAGGACGGTCGGCAGAGATGACGACCAGCGGAACATTCTGATAAAAGGCTTCCGCCACAGCCGGATGAAGATTCAACAATGCCGTACCGGAAGTGCAGCAGATTGCGGCAGGCTTCCCCCCATTCAACGTAAGGCCGATGGCAAAATACCCCGCACTCCGTTCGTCCGTCATCGCATAACAGGTAAAATCAGGATGATTGGACAAAGTATGCACGATAGGTATGTTACGGCTGCCCGGACACAATACAACCTTAGTAATCCCGTGCGCCTGAAGCAGCGCAATCAGTTGAAGTACATTCTTCTTATCTGTGTACATGATGATAATAATTAGTAGTTTATGAATAAAGGGGCACTGCTATAAGCCGTTTCATGGTTTGCAATTTCTTTTCCGTTTCCAGCCATTCGTCATCCAGTTCCGAAGAAGCCAGTAATCCGCCGCCGGCATAAAGGGTCAGTTGCTCGTCCTCGATATGCATGCAGCGCAGGTTCACATATAAATCCGTTCTTCCGTCAGGGTCGAGCCAACCGATAAAACCGGAATAGTAACGGCGGTCGTAACCTTCGTTTTCCAATATGAATTGATAGGCTTCTTCCTTGGGCAGTCCGCACACAGCAGGTGTCGGGTGCAGAACTTTCAGAAGATTCCCCAAATCCCTGTTATCTTTCAAAGAGAAACGGAAATCCGTTTTCAGATGCGACAATGCCCCGGCATAGGCAGGATAAGGGCCGTTCTCCGTAGACTGAATACCTAATGAAAGAAGTTGCCGGCGGATATAAGAGGCTACATAATCCTGTTCTTTCCGGTTCTTCTCGTCCCATACCTGCGGTAACTTGCCGTCTTGCAAAGGTTGCGTTCCCGCCAGTGCGACAGTGTTCCATCCGTCTTTCTCGCCCGATAAGATAATTTCGGGCGTGCTACCCAGCCAGATACCCGTCTGAGGGGTATAGCATAAGTATATATAAGAATGAATATAACGTTTGCAAGCCGCACGGAATACTGATGAAGGAGAGAAGTCCGGCATCTGACCGATAACGAGTTCACGGGAAAGCACTAATTTATCAAAAGTCTCGTCGCGTAAGGCATTTATAAATGTGTGAAAACATGCGGCATACTTTTCCGTGCAAGTATTCAGAAAAGTTTCCTGCCCTTGCATCTGCCCGGCTTTCTCCTGTTCTTCGTCCGTATCCGCGTCCACCGGTAAAGGCTGGCCCGATTGCTCTGGCTGTATCAGCACAACCGGACATGTCTCACTCACCCGGAACGGAGCGATGACAAATCCTCTCTGCCCGTTCAGGTCTTTAAGGTCATAGATCAAACGGACAGCCCCCCCGGCCTGTGTCAACAGACGAGGGGTTTTCTCCCCGGGAATACGGTAAACGGCAAACGGTTGCTTTTGCCGGATAAATGAATCAATAGCTGTCAGATTACTTATTTCTTCGTCAATCATCTTTTTTTCATAACACTGTTGACTACCCGTATGGAAGACACCAGCTTGTTGGTTGAAGTAAAGACGTCTACATTCCACACATGGGACGAACGTCCTTTATGTACAATAGTCGCTACCGCCCGCACGGTATCTCCTTCGTGAGCAGAAGAGATATGATTTCCGCTGACCTGCATTCCTACAACGATTTCGTCCGGCTGGCAAAGAATCATCGAGCCCAGTCCGGCAACGGTTTCACCCAATGCAAGGGTAGCCCCGCCGTGCAGAATCCCGAAAGGCTGGCGCGTACGATGGTCTACGGGCATTGTCGCCTCTACGCGGTCTTCATCAGCGTAGGTATATTGGATTCCCAAATTTCCCATTAATGCATGGCGCGCCTGTGCATTCAACTGGTCAAGCGGGATTTCCGCTGCGCGTACTTCGGCAATAATCGCCTTTTCGACTGCAAGGGCTACGCCGTCTTCCTCATTCGAAGCTGTCACATAGTCGGCACAAGCTTTCACAGAATCCAGCGAATGCCCCATGGCCACACCCAGTCCCGCCAGTTGAATCATGGTTACGTCACACACGCCGTCACCAATGGCAATCACTTCCTCGCGCGTCACACCCAACACTTCCAATAGGGCCCCTAAGGTATTCGCCTTATCAATGGCGCAGGGAACCACTTCGAGGAAATACGGTTCGGAACGGAATACATCCAATGCTCCGTTCAATCGTCTCTTCCAATGTTCTTCCAGACCGACAAGCGCTTTTTCATCATCGCTGACAAGCATACATTTGCAAGGAGCGAAATCAATGGCTACGGAGAACTCTTCTTCCCGAATCACTTTCAGGTTATTCAGCCGGGCTTCACTCTGAATATGTTCATTTTCGGGAGAATTAGTGATAATCGTATCATCATGATACGTGAATAACGCAAAGCCATTCTTACGGGCTTTCTTTTCCAGATAAGGCAGCATTTCGGGATTGATACGCCGTTCGAACAAGATTTCTCCGTTCTGTGCATTAATTATCTGACAACCGTTATAAGAAAGGATAAACCCACCATAGTTTCCAAGTTCAAGAGACTTGGCCAGCGGCAACAAACCATAAGTCGGTCTGCCGGAAGCCAGCACGATACGTACTCCCATCTGCTGAATTTTCAGCAAGGCGGCCAGTGTACGTTTACTAATTTCTTTCGCATCATTAAGCAATGTTCCGTCTACATCCAGGACCAATAATTTATACTTCATGGCTACACGATTTTGATTTAGATTACAAAATTATATAGAAAAATCGAGTTTTTCTACACCGGCACAATAAAAACCGAGGC
>NZ_CABUHK010000046.1 GCF_902491285.1 uncultured Bacteroides sp.
TTGCAAATTTATGAATCGCAAAAGTACGTGTTTTATTTGAATGATTTAGCATTTGGTATTTAAAAATTCTTATATCCGTGAAAGTTCCCTCCTTTTCTTTGGAGAATTTATTCTTTTGTTCCGGTGATTCTGCTTACATTTGTATATCTTAAAACGAACAGAAGGAGGAACATATATGAAGAATCTGGTAATTTTGACGGGGGCAGGCATGAGTGCCGAGAGTGGAATCAGTACGTTCAGGGATGCAGGTGGTCTGTGGGACCGGTATCCGGTGGAGCAGGTCGCTACTCCGGAAGGATATCAACGGGATCCCGCATTGGTGATAAACTTTTATAATGAACGTCGGAAACAGTTATTGGATGTCGTGCCGAATCGCGGGCATGAACTGTTGGCAGAGCTGGAGAAGAACTTTAAAGTGACGGTGGTAACACAGAATATTGATAACTTGCATGAAAGAGCCGGGAGCAGTCATATTATTCATCTGCATGGAGAATTGACAAAAGTATGTTCCAGCCGTGACCCTTATAATCATCATTATATAAAGGAATTGAAGCCTGAAGAATATGAGGTGAAACTTGGAGACAAGGCAGGAGACGGGACGCAGTTGCGGCCTTTTATTGTATGGTTTGGTGAAGCGGTACCCGAAATTGAGACAGCCATTCAATATGTGGAGGCAGCGGATATTTTCGTCATTATCGGAACTTCGCTCAACGTGTATCCTGCTGCGGGATTGCTTCATTATGTACCAGGAGAAGCAGAGGTGTATCTGATTGACCCGAAACCGGTGGATACACATACTTCCCGTCCGATACATGTGATTCAGAAAGGAGCTTCTGAAGGAGTGGCTGAGTTGAAACAGTTGTTGGGTGTCTGAGCCTTTTCCTGTTTTTATTCCAACTCAGTGGCAAAAATATGATTATTCCGGAGTGTTTCCGAAATTTCGAGTGCAGTGACGCCACTGCACTCGATTCTTAATATTTTCTCCCAGTCCTCAAAATCCACATTCCATTTGTTGATTTGAGGATATTGTGCCAGAAGCTTCCCGATGCGCTTGACATCACCTTTTTTGGTGATAGAAGTCCGAAAAATTAAAATCTTATTTTCCATGTGCTTTTAAAGTTTTATGTATGTGAGCGGAACTCACGAATGGTCACATTGAAATATTGTCTGAAGTTGCGGCTTAATAGTGAAAGGCTGCTAAAACCGCAAAGGCGGGCAACTTCGGTGGCAGAAAGTTCCTTGTTTCGTTTTAATAATAGTGCTGCTTTTTCAATCCGGGTGCGTTTGATATAATCCGTAGGTGTTTCTCCTGTCAGAAATGTAAAGACACGATGGAAGTGGAAAGGCGAAAAGCATGCAATGCCAGCCATTTTCTGCAATGATAACGGTTGGTCTATATTATTGTGGATATAGTCTGTGACTTTATTAATCCGTAACTTGTATTCTTGCCTATTTAGTTCTTTCGTTTCCATATCTTTTTGCAAAGTAAAGGATAATAAGTGCCGGAGAGTTGTCCTATCTTGCTAACTTCTCCGGCAGAATAGTAATTATCTTTTTTGTCCTATATAGAATACATAGCCATAGTATTCTTTATACTTATAATATAGACTCTGTTCGTACTGTTGTCCTGCAATGAGGTCTGCGGCTGCGGCGTTGCCCGAATATTCTTTCAGAAAAGCTTCCTGAGCCGTGAACTGGGGAGCATAGAAGTGTTCTATCCAACAGTTTTCCGGTAAAATGAAATGAGCTGTCAGCGTATATCCGGCTTTCTCCATTTGTACTATTTTATTCGGAATCGTATCGATTTCCGGATAATTAGCCATCCAGAAGTTTTCTATCTCAGCGGGACGTTCCGGAGTAAACCAGGATGCTTCCGTTACAGCAATGAATCCGTCTTTTTTCAGAAATCTGCTCCATTCATTCATGCCACGTTCGAATCCTATATTATAGATAGCGCCTTCTGACCAGATTAAATCAAGTTCTTCATCTTGAAACGGCAGATTATCCATTGAACCGACAACGCCTTTTACTCTGTCTTCGCAATGTAATTCAACTGCGTTTCTGTTGAATATCTCAATAAAATCGGGAAAAAGGTCGATACCTGTAATCTGTCCTTTTGTATAGTTGGCCAAAGCCATTGTCTGCCCGCCTGTACCACAACCGATATCGGCTATTCTGGCCTCGTCTGACAGTTCGTGAATGAAACTTACGGCTTTTTGTGTGACTTCCGGGCTTCCGGGACCTTGACGTTCTAACAACTTGAAGTAATTACATATCATTGTGAAATCGAAATCGTGGATTGACTTTAATTCGTTACTCATTGTTTTTAATGTTTTAGGTGTATGGCAGATGAAGGCATGCAATGATGCTTACGAGTATTTGGCCATACAAATTGTTTTAAAATTCAGATATAAAAGATAACTCCGGCATGAATATGCCAGAAAACATAAGGGATAATCTGTAATGAGAGGAAGGCTTACAGATTATTTACAGAACGGAATCCTTACGATATGAAAATGAGTTAAACATCCAATTTTTCTTTTTTAGTTCGTGGCAAAGATATGTTTTTAGTGATAAAATCCAATGAGTTATTTGAAGAATAATGTTGAATATGTGCATTTTAGCAAGAATCGTCAAATGTGTATTTAAAGGATTAGTGGAATAAATGCCATAAAAAGACTATGTATTGAAATAATAATTAAGTATTATTTGTATTTTTGTAGTCGATAATCTAATTATATAATACATGAAAAGAAACGTTATCTTTCTCTTGGGTATTTTAGGTATTATAATGGTGGATGCTAAAAACCATTACTTTAAACATCTGGGAGTTTCTGATGGATTATCTCAGGTATGTATTTTTTCCATCTATCAGGATGAACTAGGAGCAGTATGGTTAGGCACCTCGGAGGGGTTAAACAGATATAATGGTAAGGATGTAAGAATATTCCGTCCATCACAGGGGAATGATGGCTTGACGAATAATGAAATCAATAAACTTTGTGGAGACAGAAACGGAAGGATATATATACGTTCGGGAAATGATCTTATAAAGTTTGAACTTTATAAAGAACGGTTTACTTGTTTGCGCCGGAATGATGTGAGAGACCTTTTCTGTAAAGAAGATACCTTATGGGTAAGTTGCAACTCCGGTATCTATTATTATACAACTGAAAATTCGGATTTAACTTTTGTCACTCAGTTGCAAGAAGGTGTAGGTTCGGGAGGAATGATATATGTCGATGACAGTTTGATATGGGTTGCTACCGATCGTGTAGTTGCTATTTCACGCAAAAATCCGAGCCAGCAAAAAATATTAGCTTCCTTGGATAGAGGAAGCCAATGTATTTCAGGAGATAGTGCCGGTAATATTTGGTTAGGAACTTGGAATGGATTATATAGAATTTCCGCTGGTAGTGGAGAATTGACTCATTATACGAATACGTCAGATAAAGACGAATTGTCTGACAATCAGATTCGATGTGTACTGGAAGATGATTTTAAACGTACGTGGGTAGGGACTTTTCGTGGGCTTGATTGTTATGATCCCGTAACTGATAAGTGGGAACATTATACTCGTTATGGTGATTCTCCGAATACGTTGAGTCATCATTCTGTCTTGTCTCTCCATAAAGACATGCAAGGTAACATTTGGGTCGGGACATATTATGGAGGCGTGAATGTTTTTAATCCTAATAAAGCCAGTAATCATTTTTACTATGCTGAGCCATTACAGGAAGACTGTCTGAGTTTTCCTGTTGTTGGAAAGATGACGGAGGACGATAGAGGAAAATTGTGGATATGTACAGAAGGTGGGGGCTTGAATTGTTATCATCCGGATAGTGGAATTTTTGCTCGATATCAACATCGTAAGGGGGATATAACCAGCGTAGGTAGTAATAATTTAAAGTCAATTTTTTATCGGAAGGAGAACGGGTGCTTGTATGTCGGTACTCACTTCGGAGGGCTGTTTATATTTGATACAAAATCAAATAAAGGGCATACTCTCCATCATATAAAAGGGGATTCTACGTCTTTGCCGCATGAGATTGTGAATGATATTCAAGAGTATAAGGGTGGTCTTGCGTTGTTAACACAAGGCGGTCCTGTCTTTATGGATCCGGTGACTGAGAAGTTCTCACCACTCTCTGATGATATGAACATTCGGAAACTGGTGAGTAAAAAATTTGCTTTTGAAACATTCCTGATTGATAGTCGGCAACGTATGTGGTTGGCTTCGGCTACCGGAGGAGTTATTTGTGTGGATTTGCCTTCATCTAAAGTAACTGAGTATGCGATGGATACCGATAATCCTTCTGCGATAGGGAGATTTAAAGTAGTTCATATCTTTGAAGACAGTAAAGGTGTCATCTACTTTTGTACGATAGGATCGGGCGTATTCGAATATCAGGAAAAGGAGCGCTCGTTTAAGTCTTATAGTACCTTTAATCAATGTCTGCCAAGTGATTATTGTTATTATATTTGCGAATCTGTTGAAGAACATCGTTTGTTTATCCTTCATGGAAAGGGACTTTCTATTTTTAATAGTGAAAAAGGAGAAGTAGAAAATACTTATCATTTGTTTAATCAGACATATAGTCAAGGTTCAGCTTTATATTTGGATAAAGATGGAACTCTTTTTATTAGTGGCACGAATGGTTTGGCTTTGTTTCAAAGACAATCTTTGTATGCTCTACCTTCTAAGAATCTTTTGAATTTTGATAAGTTGTTTATTTTCAATGACGAGATTTGTCCTAATGATCAGTCTGGTATTCTGACTGATATATTGGCAAAGACATCGGATATTTATTTGAACTATAAACAGAACAATATAACAGTTGAGTTTGCCTCTTTTAATTACAATAATGATCGTAACCGTGTATTTGAGTATTGTTTGGTGGGCTTTGATAAAGTCTGGACTCAAACTTCCGGCACAACAATAACTTATACGAACTTATCTCCCGGTGACTATACGCTTAAAGCCCGTCCGTTGGCTGGTAGAGAAGGCCCGAATGAGGAGGTTTGTTTGAATATACATGTTTCTGCTCCTTTTTATGCGACTTTTTGGGCATATCTTTTCTATTTCTTATGTTTACTTGGATTGATGATTGCGTTTATTCGTTTTAAAACCCGTCAGGCCGCCTTGAAATCCTCTTTAGAGTTTGAAAGAAAGGAAAAAGAACGGATAGAAGAACTGAATCAGATAAAATTACGTTTCTTTACCAATATATCTCACGAATTCCGTACTCCATTGACACTTATTCTCGGTCAGATTGAAGTGCTGATGCAGATGGATTTAGGTACGACTATTTATAACCGTATTCTTCGCATATATAAGAATGCTTGGCATATGCGAAATTTGATATCGGAGTTACTTGACTTCCGTAAACAGGAGCAAGGCTATCTGAAACTTAAAGTTGAAGAGCAGAATCTGGTTACTTTTACCCGACAGATTTATATGTGCTTTTATGAGTACGCACAGAAAAAAGAAATCACTTATCGTTTTGATAGTGTTGAAGAGACTATTTCGGTTTGGTTTGATTCAAAACAACTACAGAAAGTAATATTTAATTTATTGTCAAATGCTTTTAAGTATACACCTAATAAAGGTAGTATAACAGTTGAGGTCAGAAAGATTGCTTCTCAAGCAGTGGTATCGGTGTGTGACACAGGAGCCGGTATTCCGGCAGAGCATATCTCGAAGATTTTTGAAAGGTTCTATCAGACAGATAATTTATCTTCTTCTTTCACATTGGGAACGGGGATAGGATTGGCGTTAGCAAAGGGAATAATGAATATGCATCATGGAAAGATTGATGTAGAAAGTACTGTAGGGAAAGGTACTAAGTTTACATTATTTCTTCCTTTAGGCAATCGCCATTTTAGTGATGAAGAGATGGCTGCTACGGAAGGGCGGGAATCTGTAGTTATCTCAGAAACAGTTCCTGTGCTTCCTTTCGAGCAAATAGTGGATGTAGAAGGGAAGGAAGAGAGAACGGTTGCGCAAGAGGATGCGAAGGATGAAGATAAACCAGTCATTCTTTTGGTGGATGACAGTGAAGAGCTGTTGTCTATGTTGGAAGACTTGTTTTTACCAATATATAAGGTCTATATTGCACGTAATGGACGTGAAGGGTTGGAAATGGCGAGGCAAATACAACCGGATTTGATAATAAGCGATGTGATGATGCCGGAAATGTCAGGAAAAGAATTATGCTATAAGATTAAAACCAATGTGGAACTTTCTCATATTTCTGTGATTTTATTAACGGCTCAGACTTCTGTCGAGTATGTTGTGGAGGGATTGATGTTTGGTGCAGATGATTATGTGACGAAGCCATTTAATGTAAAGGTATTATTAGCCCGTTGTAATAATCTCATAAAGAACAAGAAGCGCCTGATTGCTCATTATACAGGTAAAACTGTAACAGAGTCTCCTGTGCCGGAGGCTATTAATGAACGTGATAAGGAATTGCTGGCAAAATGTGTCAGTATTATAAAAGAGAATTTTGAAAATCAGGAATTTGATGTTACGGCGCTTGCTTCTGAACTTTGTATGGGGCGCAGTAAACTGTATATGCAGTTCAAACAGATAACTGGATTAACTCCGAATGAGTTTATTTTAAAAGTAAAGTTGGATGAAGCTATGTTCTTGTTAAATAACCATTCGGAGCTTAATATTTCAGAGATTTCTGTCCGGTTAGGCTTTTCTTCACCTCGTTATTTTAGCAAATCTTTCAAAGCATTTTTCGGAGTTGCTCCACAAGCAGTGCGGAACAAGAGGGGCGAATAGATTATCTGTGTGCTTTATGTGTGTGGATTGTTTCCTTATACGGACACGCACATTTCCCTCTATGGACATGTTGGTGTCCATAGAGAGATACGGTTGCTTTTATATAGGGATATTTCTGTATCTATAGTTGAGAACAGATGGAAGCTGTGATAATCTGATTCCTATATGTATAGTGTTAGTCTGTTATCGGTTTGATTACATTTTCAGGAATAGTGAGTTGTATCTTCTTTTGATTTCTGAAAAGAAGGATTTGAATAGGCTTGTCAGTGCCTGCTTGCCGGATGGCGACTTTCAGTTGGGCAAGGTTGTTGATTTCTTGCCGGTTGAATCCGAGGATAACGTCGTTTGCATAAACGTAATCTCTTAAAGGATTGCCCATTACGCGGACGGAAATGACGTATACTCCTCGTTCAGAATCCATTCCTGTGGCGGAACGTTCTCCTAGTGTCTCTAGGTTTTTGAGGGATAGTCCTGACCATTCAAATATGGCCGATGCTTCTGTCTTTCCTTGCAGGACAGAAGGATAAGGAAATGACGGACGTTGTGTCAGTGCTTGTAGTTGGGGTGAAATAACTCCGAATCTGTCCATTTCGAAATTTCGGAACCCGCACAATGAACTAATTTGAGCTATTTGGTCGATTTTGAAATTTCCTTTGGCGGGATTATGAAACGTGATGGGGCAGACTATAGAATGCTTGTCCGTGCCGTTCTTTCGGGCGGTTGTGTAAGCTATGCTGTCGGTGAACAGATTATAGTCGATTTCCGTTCCCCAATGGGAGATACCAATTGGACGGTATGGCTCCATGACAATGTTGCGTACGAAAACGTCACCGCTGTTCTTGAACCAAACGTGGGGATGAAAGGTGCAGTTTATCATAATATTATTCTCAACTGTGCGGTGAAATCCCTCCCGTAACTTTATACCACCGTTTAAACATAGATTATTGTAAATATGGTAGTTACTTGAACCGTCATCGAGGTCGATGTCCCAACCACGGTCACATCTGAAACGGTTGTTGCGGATGATGGTGGCAGAGGCGGCGTCGGCGAGAACCAGTTCAGGATTGTTTGTTACCAGTTGACTCATTTCGCGGTAGGATGATCGCCAGAAACGGTCACGTCCCCACGAATTGAATGCTCCGTGGTCGCCCGTCTCCATCACAGTGTCGAACACGTCATTGTATTCTATAATGTGTCCGCCCCATGTCCCCTCACTGATATTTATACCGGCGCGCGGAGTGTGGTAAATACTGTTGTGACTGACGGTAATGCAGTGGCACATTGAAAGTTCGATTCCGGCGGTTTGCTTCTCGAAAAGTCCGATGTGGTGAATCAAGTTGTCATACGCCATGCAGTTGGTAGGGAAGTCGTTGTTCAGAGCACCGGGGATGGAGTCTAGTTCGGAGATTGGAACCGCTTTGCTATACTCGAAACTTGGCGAACGAACTGCTGACGGATTGCCAACAAAGCAAATGGCACTGGCGCCAATCTCTGAGAAATGGCAACCCGATACGGACGAATTTTGGTTGTAGTTGGAGAACATGAGTGCATTCCCTCCTACATGATGGATATGGCAGTTCTTGATTATGCAATTCTCGGTGCCTTCTAACAGAAGGGCAGCCCCGCGATATATTCGCCAGTCTGAGCGAAGGAGAGGTTCGTACTGCTCCATAAAAGTGCGCACTGTTTGGGTGAGCTCTATATCTTGAATAATGATGTTGCGGACAGGTGATGATGAATTGCCTCGAAATTCAATCAGATGTTTTAATTGTGGTGTCTCGAATATGGCTTTGTTGATATCTTCACCGCAGACTGGATAGTAATAGAGCATGGATTCTTGTGGCGAATAGTACCATTCTCTTGGAGCATCCAGTTCCTCAAAAATGTTTTCCACCATTTGGTTTTGTGGATGTAGTCCGGATTGGCGATTGTTCTGCCATCCTCCTTCCAACTTTAGTTTGCCGGTTGGTTGCTCTATTCCGGTGATTCGGAAATGAAAATCACCCCAGTCATGCGAATGCATTGCATGTAAATACCCTCCAGCAGGATTTTTCCATTTTTTGGTTCGCTGCGGAGAGGTAGCATCTGCTGAAGTGCCGTTGAAACGTATGGCTGTAGATTCGAAATTCGGAAAGCGTGCCATAGGGCGGATATTACCGTTCACCAGCAGCATGTCCATGATGAAGGGGTGGGGTAGAGTAGCTTTCATAATACCGTTTGTATGAGGCTGCCAGTCTAGTTTTTGCTGGATGCCGCTACTGAGGATTACTTTTTCGTCGGGGTAAGCGCGAAGGATGAGTTGTTTTCGGACTCCGCCATCTGCTGGAGTGAAAACCAAAGGGTGAGTCAGAATATATTTGCCTTCTCGCAAATAGACGGTCACTGTCCCTTTCTTGTTACAGCGCGCTTTTTCCAGTGCTTTCGTGATGCTTTTGAAGGGTGAACGTATACTGCCATCTCCAGAATCTTTTCCATTAACGGATACAAAATAGTTCGTTTGTGAAAGCAATGTTGCATATGGATTGCCGAAGCAGAACAGAATGATGAGACAGAAGCGATGAATCATTTTAGACATGGTGCAATAAGTATGTATATCAGTACTGAATAAAATTAGGCACGAATTACATGTTTTTACGGTTCTGATTGATAAAACCGTGTGTCACGTGTAATCCGTGCCTAAGTATACAAAAAAGATTTAAAAGATGTCCCTTTTCTTTTTAGGTCAGAAGAATCATAGTTTTATTTCTTACCTACGTTGAATTCTCCTATTTGCATGGAACTGCCAGATGTCGAACCGCCTGCGATGTCACTCCATTTCACCAGTTTTACTTTGATATACCTGTATGTGGATTCCGGGATTTCTATTTTTATTTCATCTGTATTGTTGGCATGAGGAATATCAATATTCGACTGTATTTCCGTAAAGTCCTTACCATTGTTGCTTCCTTCGATAGAAATGCCCCATACTCTCAGATAATCGTAACTGTTGCCGGCTCTGTGTGCCCAAGTGAAATAATTGAAGCTTTGCTCTATTCCCATGTCAACCACAAAATATAACTGATGGTCTGCAGGTGTAGTGGAACCACTGTATGATTTGCCGGGTTTTACCAATGACAAGAAAGTGCTAGCATCTCCATCGAACATATCTTCAGGTTTGCCTGTTGAGCCATCCACTACATATCCGTTTCCGTTGCTGTATTTAATAGATGTTTCCACGCTCCATCCGTCGCGTATGAAAGGTTCTGTTCCGCTACCGATGATTTTCAGGTCTGCCGTTACTCCGCTACCGTCCGTAGCTGCTACTTTGATAGTAGCTGTTCCTTCCTTTTCTATTTTCAATATACCGTTTTCTATGGAAACAATGTCTTTGTCACCTTCTACTGTATAGTTCAGTGTTTTGTTTCCTGCGTTTGCAGGCATTACTTCAATCAATGATGTGAGGTTGAATACTTGCCCTAGTCCGATAGTTTGGTTATGCAAAGAAGCCGGTAGTCTGATTTCGCTTACCTTAGCGGCAGGAGCGGCTGCTTGTGTGACGGGGAGTTCCAAACGGTGTGCTCCGTCATAAATCAGCGTAACAATGCTGTTTCTTTCTTGAGTGACGGTTGATTCTGTGATTCTCAGATTAACGGTGGTGTTCTCAATGGAAGCACGAATCCAGTTGGATTCGCTGATGATGTAGACACGCTCGGGATTAATTTCTGCCGAAACAGTAAAGTCACGAGTCAATAAACCGCCTTCATAGCCGATGGTGAAGCCTTCGTTGGGAATATTAATCCAATTGTCCGGCACAATTGTCGTATCGTCATCATTACTGCAGGAAGATAGGAATGTACACAAGATGCACATGAGAAAAAATACATTGTTTTGTATAAAGTTTCTTATATGTTTCATAACAGTTCTATTTAAATTGTATACGTATTTCGCTTAATAGTTGTTTAAGTTGTTTTCTGTAATCAGGTGCAAGTTCGCGGGAGCCGGTTCGTATCCTTTCCCATTAATTTCCGCTTTCAATGCATCAATTTGCTTTTGGGTGATAGTGAACTTTTTGTTTCCGTAGTCATTCAGCTCGGTATCTACGGGAGTCAGGAATCCCCATTTCTCGAAAAAATCTAGCAGGTTTATTTTGGAAATGGCACATGCCTGCCGGACGAAGTCAAGTTGGTTAAGCCCCTGGTTTTCACCTTTGTCACTCGGACTTTCGTGTGTGCGGAAGTATTCGTAGAGGTCATAATAGAAGTCGGATTCGTAACGCACGTTATGCATATAGAGCTTAAGTTGCCAAAAGGGTACAAGTTGTGTTTCTCTGACTATGTCCGCTACTCCCGGCAGGCTGTGTGCACGTTTGCCGTCGACAATGAATGCGATGGCTGCTTCATAGATATTTTCGAATGAACCACTGATGGCTTGTCCGTTTTCATCTTTGGGGGTGCAAGAGTCTACAAGTAGTTTGCATGGTTTGCCGAAGGAGGTCTGTACATAGAGCGAGTGGATGTTGTTAGTCACTTCGGTGGTTCCCGACCATTTGATGCCAGGACGTGTTTGGTTGCAGTGTCCCACTTCATGTGCAGGTCCCCAACAACGGTCGGCAAAGCGGTCGGGGTTGCAGAATGGTTCTGCATAGTAGTCGCTGGCGTTGTACACAGTGCGATAGTCGGTAGCATTCGGACTTTTTGTTTTGTAGTCAATGCAGAAATGCATACGGTTGTTAAACATCCGGTTGTATTTGACAAGCCCCATGAATTCCTCTTCCAAATAAACCAGCCGATCGCAGTTTTCGATAGTTCGGGTGATTTCTGTATTGTATTTCTTGAAATCGGATACTCTCCAGGTGATGTGCGAGTATTTGCCCAATACGTCAATGTCTTGATATGTGGCGTTATCGCGAATCGTTGCCCAATCACTTTCCTTGTGTTTGGCGATGTCGAAATAACCGTTCACCCTAGCCATGGCAAAATGTATCTGTACAGTTTTTTCTTCCACCAGTTTGCGGACAGTCTCGTCGGCTTCGTCGAGCGTGAGGGGAATAGCATCGTTTACATGGTTTAGCACGTAGATCAGACCTCCTACTTCGGCAGTGATTTCATTGTATCCCTCTTCTAAGTCGTACGTTTTGAAGTTATTGTATCCTCCATTCAAATCTTGGATAATGAGGGAAATCTTTCCTCCTTTGTAGATTTTTCCGACCATGATAGCTAGCTTCTCTCCGCTTTTGGCATAGATGCCAGTGGGATTGTCGCGGAGACTGTATTTCCCGGTCTTGTTTGCTGCTGCCATTATCGACGGGTGCTGATAGGGGCGGTAGTTTGCCAAGCGGTAGGATGAATTGTAGTCTCCGTTCAGCAACGCAAGTCCCAGTTCTTTCAGGTATTGGTTGGGAATCTGCTTGATTTGTTTTTCCGTTACGCCTGATTTTAGTTGCGTACACATTGCGTCTGCAAATATTGAATATGGATCAAACTTATGCGTACTGGCTTCGAAGAATTCCATTTCCGCACAACTTACCCTGTCTTCGTAGGCCTTGTTGATGACAAAGCGTACTTTCTTTACATTGGCTATACCGTTGGGTAGTCTCATGGTAAAGGGAGTATGTACTCCGTTGCCCCTTTCGTAGTTACCTACTTCGGTAAACTCATCCGGACGGTCTGAAGTTGATACTTCTACCGAGAATTTGTCGAATGAGCCCCATTTGTTACCCGAGTCTGTGCGAGGAGTATATACAATACTGTTCAGCGTGCTGCCTTCTTCCAGTTCGTATGTGATGTAGAAAGGGTAGGATACAGCTCCGAATTTGGAGTTGAAATAAGTTTTCTTGTTTCCATCCCATGTCATGTTCAGTGTCAACGGATTTCCGTCGCTGTCCTTAGATGTTGCCTCTTCCGATGTGGCTTCTCCCCTCACTACTTTGATTGGTTTGTCGGCAGAGGCAGGAGCAGCATCCTGCGTCACATTAATTGTACATTTCTGTGTGCCATAGGCGAGTGTCAGCGTTGTAGAGCGCTTTTGTTCCCGGTATGAATATTCTGCCAGTAGGATAAGCCTGGAGTTTTCGAAGGTGGCGGTGAGCCATTCGTTTCCGTCGTTGCTGAAAGAACAAGACACTAGTGAGAGGTCTATCTCTTTGTCAAGTGTGAAGCTGCGTTTTTCTGTGCCACCTTCGTAGGTGAAGTTGACTGCTTCTGTCGAGATATTAATCCAGTTGGCGGGCAAAAAAATCTCGTCATCCTTTTCGTTGCTACTGCATCCGGCGAGAGAGAAAGAATACAAGACAGATAGCAGGAACAGGACGGCAGAGGCAAAGCAGTGTTTCTTATGTCTTTTTATATATTTCATAGTAATTCATTTGATTTAATTGCTCGTTGCAAGTAAAAGCAAAGGGGAAATGCCCCCTTGCTTTCAATTTCTCAAAACAATCAATTTTACCATAATGGATTTTGTACGAAGAATTTACTCTTCTGTACTTCATTGTATGGTACCGGATATAACAACATAGCACGGTTCCATGCTCTGGTTTCGATATTCACCCGATTGTAGAACGAACCGGCACCTATGCGGTTTGCCTTAGGCGATTGCATGTCCATGCCTGTACGGAACAATTGCTGGTCGCGTTTGTTGTTGGCATCGTCTGCTGTCATCCAACGGCGTATGTCGAAGTAACGTTGTCCTTCGCAGAATAACTCTACCTGGCGTTCTCTTTGTATTGCCCAGCGTTGTTTTTCCTGGTCGCCGATAATGTTCTTTTTACCTTCATTTGCAAGTTCTTGATAGCCGGGGATACCAGCTCTTTTGCGAACCTTGTCGAGGTAAGTGATAATTTTCGTATCGCTTGGATCGATTTCGTTGCAAACTTCGGCATAATACAGATAGAAATCGGCAAGACGGAGTAAAATAGACGGGCGAGACCATTGCTTTACTACAGCAGGTCTGTTTTTACCCGAATCAGCCGCACGGGTGTAATACTGCAAACTGCGGTATTTGAATTTGTAGAGCATGTATCCAGTATATGGATTTTCCGCTTTCGAACGGTCGTTGCCTTCTCCTTTGGCAAATCCTACTGTATAGCTGGCTTTGTTTTGCGGCTGAACATGCCAACTTTTGCCTTCATAAGTGACTGCTGCATAGAAACGAGGTTCTCTGTTGTGATACATGTTGTAGATGTCTTTGTCGGTGCGTTGGTCTTCATTACATACGTTTTTCCAGTCGCCGAATCCATCTTCCTTGTATCCACTGCCTTGGTCGTCTATTTCAAGCCCGTTGTCCATAAAGAAGGCATCTACACTTTCCTGGAATACTCCCACGTTGCCGAATGAGTTGCTTGAATACAAATCTCGAGGATTGGTACGTGGTTCCATGTTTGTAGTGACACTGTAATAATGATTGTATGGTCCTGCCCAAATGATTTCATCCGTATAATACTGGTAAAGTTCATAAACGGACAAGTTGGCATCACCTGTTTTCGATTCGTACAATGCATATCCTTTTTCTTCAGCGAAGTTCAGGAAATCTTCCAGTCTTCTCTTGGCAATTTTCCATTTTTCCGGGTCATAGTCGGGGAATAAACGTTCACCATCATGGTTTGTCAAGTTCAGTGCTTCCGTATATTTTCCGTTAAACAAAGGAGAAGCTGCATACACCCACAATTTTGCTCTCAGTGCCAGTGCGGTGGCTTTTGTTGGCCGTACCATTTCTGCTAGATTGTATTTGTCGTTGTTGTGGTCTGTGTGGTCTGTCGGAGTCGCGTTGAATGTTGTTTCGGGCAGATAGCCGGAATTAATTACTTCTTCCAGTAGTTGATCGATATGGTTCACCAGTTTGTCTATCGGAGCACGTGCATAGTCTATCTGGTTCTGGTCTTCCGGATCGGCAATTTCCGTAATGATAGGCACTGGACCGTACAATTCGAACAAAGAGAAATAACTGTATGCAATCAGAAATTTGGCTTCCGCTTTCATTCTGTTCACATCTTCTTCTGAGAGATAATCAACGCCGCTACTTACATTCGGGTCACCCAATGGTTTGGCGTTTTCCAAGAATATCATAGCTTGGCGAATGTAAATGTAGCATCTCCACCAGCGATGGAATGGTGCCGAGTTGGACGTAAACCCATTGGGTAATGCTGTATATGCAGAGCCCTGACGTGCAGTGATTTCACCGGCTAGTAAGTTCCAACCACCCGTGAAAGCACCAGTACTGGAGTTGACTCCCAATCCCATTTCAGAATAATCGGAGATGACGTTGAAGGTGTTCTTATGCCATCTTTCCATATAACCTTTATTATTGAATACAGCTTCTTTATCGATTACGTCTGCTAGTTCTTTTGATACATCCAAATAGTCCGAACATGAAGAAAAACAGCTTATTAAACCGCAGCCAATTAGTGAATATAGTATATTTTTAATTTTCATAATTCTATCTTTGATTTTAATTAAAATGCAACTTCAAGTCCCATAGTCCAAGTTCCACAAATCGGATATTTGGAGCCTGATGAACTGTTTCCTAATTCCGGGTCCCACATCTTGACATGATCCCATACTGCCAGATTGGTTCCCTGTATGTAAATTCTTAGGTTTGACATTCTAAGTTTTTGAATCAGTTTCTTGTCAAATTGATACCCTACCTCCACGTTCTTCAGACGCAAGAAGCTGGCGTCGCGATACCACCATGTGCTTGCTTCGTTGTTGTGAGTAAAACGGTTGGCGTGTGTACGTGGATACATGACATTTTGGTTGAAGGGATCGGCTGCTGTCCATCGGTTCATGGCCTCCGCACGTGCAGAAGAACTGTCGACTCCATTATAGAACGGAATGAAGTTGGATGTCTTTGCCAGCAGGTTGGTAGACGCTTTTGCCACTCCCTGGAAGAAGATGCCGGCAAAGAAACCTTTGTAGTCGATATTCAGACCGAAACCGTAAACAATCTGAGGGTTGTTAGGGTATAACCCGTTTCTGTAACTCATATCGTTGGCATCGATTGAACCGTCATTGTTCATATCCTTGTATTTGATATCACCGGGAGCCACGTTGGCGGCAGGTTTGGGAAGTCCTTCCTTCAGTGTGTAGGTATATCCGCCTTGTCCGTTTGAAGTGATATAGAAATCATTGGGCGTATACAATCTTTCAGCGACGTATACTTTCGGTTGACCGATTGGATTGCCTGTATAGTACATATAGTCTTCTACCTGTTCGATTTCATCATACTCTGTGATTTTGTTTTTGGCGTATGTGAAGTTACCTCTGGCGGACAGATTCAGTTTACCGATACTTTGTTTCAGAATGACGCTACCGTCAAATCCTTTGTTGGACGTCTTACCGTAATTTTGGTAAGGATTCTCACGATAACCCAATACGGTAGGGATAGTCTTGCGTTGTAACAGGATTTGTTCGCGGGTGTTGGAGAAATAGTCCACGGAGATATCTACACGACCACGGAAAAGTCCTAAGTCGATACCATAGTTCGACTTGTACTCTTTTTCCCAAGTCAATGAAGGAGCGGCAAATAAATCTTCAACGATACCGTTCTTGGAAGGACCGTCTTTACCTCCACTTGTTCCTAACGTCATGCCGTAGTCATAGCCTAAATCGCCTGTGCTCAGTTGTTCGCGATAAGCGAAACGGTCACCACTAATTGCATCATTACCCGTGACACCGTATGAAGCTCTCAGTTTTAGCTTACTGATGATGTTCTCGATATTGTTCTTCTGCATAAATTTCTCATGGCTGATATACCAAGCACCACCGATGGCGGGGAAAATACCCCAACGATGTCCTGCTGAGAAGTTTTCACTACCGGATGCACCGAAACTGGCTTCCAGCATATAACGACTGTCGTAGCCATAAGATGCACGACCTACCACGTTCTGTTTCCTGTAAGGCAACGCGGTACCCATATATTGAGTTTCTTTTTGGTTATAAAGAATCATACCGGTAAGGTCGTGTTTTTGAGCAAATGTACGTTTATAGTTTAATGACCCCTCAATATAGATTTTTTTCTTTCCGCCAGTTCCGGTTACTGACATATCACCAAGTTTACTACCTTCATTGACAGTTACAAATTTCAGCGAGTTGTCTTCGTTACGTCCGGTTGCAAAGACTGTACGGGCTGTTTTTGAACGTAATGATACAGAATAAAAATCAGCATCAAAACTGACACTTCCTTTTATAGACAACCCGTTGGTAATGAAATCGAGTTTCTGCTCCAAGGTTACTTTGCTTTGGAAAGATGCATCCCATCTTTTGGAGTATCCAGTGTGGTTCAACAGATTGTACGGATTGTAACGGTTGGCGGCAGCTCCTTGCGGGTCGGCAAGCGAGCCGTCGGAATAGTGCATCGGAACCAGGTGTGTCGGGAATAGTGTGATAGCGCTGAAGATACCGTCGGAACTATAGTTCGGGTTGTTTTTCTTTTTATACTGTCCGCTCATATCTACAGACAACTTGGTTGTAGGGGTGATGTCCATATCTACGTTAGAGCGTAGGTTGTATCTTTGCAGTCCGATATTTGCATCATATTCTTCGACTGTATTTGATTTGAATATACCATCTTCTGAATAGTATGCTCCCGAAACAAAGAATCTGGTTTTTTCCGAACCACCTCTAAAATTGATAGTATACCGTTGGTTGTGCGTATGTTTTGCCAATAAGTCTGTCCAGTCTACATTGGGATACAGGTCGCGGTCTGCTCCAGTGCGGTATTTCTCAAGAATATCTTGCGAATAACTACCGTTATATTCGTTAAGAAGACCGGGATTTCCTGCTTCGTTCCATTCTCCTTCGTTGTAGAGGGATAGATAATTATATGCATCCAGTAGCTCCGGCATACGGGTTGGAGTAACAACACTGTATTGAGCGTTGAAACTTACCTTGGTTTTTTGGGCAACACCACGTTTGGAGGTAATCAATACAACACCGTTGGCACCTTCCGCCCCATATACAGCAGTAGCGGCAGCGTCTTTCAGAACAGAAAAAGATTCGATTTCATCTACGTCGATGTCGTTCATATCACGTGGCACTCCGTCGACCAATACTAACGGGTTTGTTCCTCCGGCATATGAGCTTTGACCGCGAATCCAGAATGCTGCGTCATCATTGCCGGGTTCTCCACTGCGTTGGATGGCAATAACACCTGCTATCTGTCCTGAAATAGAATTTACCAGACTTCGGGTTGGTATGGCAATATCTGCGGGTTTCAGTGAATTGACTGATGCTACCACACTTTCTTTTTTCTGTTGTCCGTAACCGACAACTACAACATCGTCCAGATTGATGTTAGACTCTGCCAGTGTAACATTTATGACATTTTCTTTTTTTACTTTCTGGTCTATGCTCTTGTAACCGATATACCGGAACTCAAGTGTTTCGCCTTCTTTTGCTTGAATAGAATATTTACCGTCCATGTCAGTCAGTGCACCATTAATCGTTCCTTTTACCAATACGGTGGCTCCGATTATCGGTTCTCCCGTTTCATCTTTGACAATACCGGTGATATTCTTATTTTTTCCTTTTTTCACGATTTCCACTTCTTTGGGTGACAGAATAATCTGCTGTTTCTGAAAGCGGAATGAAATATTGGTTGGCTCAAACATTTTGCGTAATGCTAAACGGATTTCTTCATTTTGTGCAACCAAGCTGACTTGTTGTTTGATATCCGTTTCTGTCACGTCATATGAGAAGGTGTATTTGGAGGCTTTTTCAATTTGCTCCATTGCATCTTTTAATGCGATATTCTGAAAAGAAATACTAATCTTTTCTGTGCCGCTTTGCGCTGCTATTCCTAAGGCAAAGAGGGTAAAAAACGCGAATAAAAATATTTTTTTGAATTTCATAAATTATTTAGATGTATTAAATTTTAAGTGTTAAAAATAAAAGATTTCAATTAGTGTGTTTCTACTTCATAGGCATTGATTTTTATGAGTTAATATTATATGTTATTTATTTTTCTTTCATGGTTACCATCCGGCATGTTCATGCTTGTTTTCGCGTGAATCTGCGTTTCGTTTCTTTTCACCAGTGTAGTTCCATCTAATTTCATCGGTATATTCTTTTCCATTGTGTGTCGTGACGGCTTTGATTATGTTTTCTCCTTGTCGTAATGTGACGTTGTCAAAAATATAATGTACGTTGGTATATCCATTGCGGATATTGGTTAGTCTCTGTCCATTGAGGTATACTTCCGGAGTTCCGATATTAGAATATACAGTCACAGAAGTTTGCTTCCGTTCACGATCCGTATTCCGGCGTTGAGTCAGGTATAATACAGGCTCTTCGCTCCAGTTGGCTTTATACCAGTAGTAAGAGTCCTTCTTGGTTTTCCGGTCAAAAGTTATCAGTCCTTTCAAATTACGGGCAGGCACACCACCACGCTCCCACATTGGTACACCAAAGTCAAACATATTCCAAAGATAAGAGGCAATGATATAAGGATGTTTCGAAATAATACTCCATTGATATTCATGAGTCTTAGTTTGAAACGTTTCCGGATAAAAAGGTTTTCCCCAGTTCAACGCATCACCAAGATATTCAGTTTGATGTTCTAGATTAGCGTCCGCTCCATATTCAGTCAACATTAGCTTCTGCCACGGATATTTCTCTTCCAACCCTTTCACCCATGGTTCAATATCTTGCAGTTTCTTCTCATACCACCCGAAATACCGGTTCATCCCTTGAATATCCGCATTTTGGTTCACTGCGTGCTCAGTATGCCCGAATCCGTTGACAGCTACTGTATAGCGATCCGGATCCTCCGTCTTGGCAAGATTATGAAGTGTCTGCGTCAGCCCGGCCGTATATTCATGAGGCTGATATACCTCATTATGTAATCCCCATACATAAATAGAAGGGTGATTAAAACTCTGACGAATCAACTCACGGAGTTGAGACTGTGCATTTTCCGCTTCATATCCCGTCACACGATTTACAAAAGGAATTTCTGCCCAAATAACCAATCCCAGTGAATCACAACGGGAATATAAATAGTCTGACTGCTGATAATGGGCAAAGCGGACAGTTGTTGCCCCCACATCCATAATCTGAGCTAGATCAAAGTCATGTTCTTTATTAGTAAGAGCACTTCCCAATCCCCACCAATCCTGATGACGGGTTACACCATACATCGGATATTTCTCACCGTTCAGATAGAATCCTTTACCGGCTACAATCTCATATTTGCGGACACCTAATGGTTGGATTACTTCATCAATAACTTTCCCATCTGATATCAGACGTGAAACTACTTTATACAAATAAGGATCTTTACGTCCTTGCCAAAGGTGAGGTTTACTCAATTTAAAAGTGGAAGCATAAGTCTGTGTTCCTTGAGGAGTTAATTCCAAAGGAAGACGGTGCGAAAGAACTTTCTTTCCTTCTTGTGTATAAAGAGAATTTTCAAGTACTAAGTCAGCAGGTGTAAGACCGCCATTATCCAATTTTACTTTTACAGTAATATCAGCCGAGCGTTTTGATACATTCTTCTGAGTAATATAAACCCCTGGAGAAGCACAGTCAGTAACTGTAATGTTATTCTGTCCGGTAACAATAAGCCATACCGGACGATAAATACCACCATACACTCCGAAAAGGTTATGATTCACCGGAATAACGTCCGGTCGTGAGGTATTATCGGCCTTTACCATAATTTCGTTCTCAGCGCCAAAGTTCAAAGCGGTGCCGATTTCAAAGGCAAAAGCACTGTATCCTCCTTTATGGGTTCCGACAAGCTTACCGTTCACATACACCTCGGTGTTTGCGCCCACACCTTCAAACCGGAGAAATATACGTTTCCCTTTCAATTCCTCTCCAAAGAACTGTTTTTTCTTATAATAGCCTACCCCTTCGTAAAAAGAAGCTGCTTTAACCTGCATATCCTTAGCATTCCATGTATGAGGCAGGTTTACAGCATCCCATTTTCCATTCCATTGAGCGGATACTTTCATCGGATTTTCTGAAAAAGGACCACGCTTGAACAACCACCCTTCATTGAAGGAGGTCACTTCACGGGCAGTCAGAGAGAAGAACTGCCCGATCAGCATAAATAAAATGAATGTAAATTTGAACTTCATATTATAATCCTCTTTTGATTTATGTTAAAGCATCTCGGTATATACCTTTTGTTCCCTTAGCTGCACGAACTTTAAGTTGAATAACATATGGTTCACCTGGGTTCTTCTTAGGAACAGATACATTATATTCATTACGAGCTGTTTCAACAACTTGAATCTCTTCGCCAGTACCTAATAAAGAAGCTTTTTCTACTGAGATGTCTTTTGGAGTCTTCACTGTCAGATGTCCGCTATATGGTTGGTTAAATACTACCATATACACTTCGCCATTTTTACCGCGTGTGTAATATCCCCAACCTTGTTTGTCAAATCCGGCATAGTCACAGGCATAGACAGCTTCACCGTAACGACTCATCCACTTACCGATAGCCTTAGCCAACTCTTTTTCTTCCGGACGGAAGTCCCCATCTGCCTGCGGACCAAAATTCACAACCATATTTCCGCCCATAGAAACTGCATGCACAATACGATCAATTACCTCTATCGGAGTCTTTACATAACTCAATGACCAATCTTTGTGGTACCCCCATTGATTTTCAGGAATAGTCATACAAGCCTCCCAATCCCATTGCGTCACTTTAAGGTCTTTTACTGGATCGGGCAGACGGCGTTCGTAACCGGATTCATAGTCACCCATTAGCCGACCGTTACTATCGAAATGGCGTTTGCCTTTATCGTCAGCACGCAAACGACTGTTGATAGTAACCCCTGGGAGCATTTCTTTCAACATTTGTTCGGCATGAGCTGTCCACCAACCATTCTTCTTGATACTGGCATCCCATGTACCGTCAAACCAGAAATCTTTCACCGTTGGATAGCGTGTAGCCAGTTCTTTCAACTGATTATCTGTAAACTCCAAAAAGCGACTGAATGCGATACTATCTTCTACTGATTTGATGCTGTAACGATAATCGGGATGACTCCAGTCCATTACTGAAAAATAGAAGTGCACATCAATACCTTCATCATTGTAAGCTTTCACCATTTCGCCCAACACATCTTTTTTATAGGGAGTATTTGCTACCGTATATTTGGAATATTTGCTCGGCCACAGACAAAATCCTTCGTGGTGTTTCGTTGTTATCTTTATATATTTGACTCCCATTTCTTTAGCCATTTTCGCCCACTTCTTTGCGTCAAACTTGGTTGGGTTCCATTGATCCATCAATTTCATCCATTCGTCAGAAGGTACTTTTGCCCAGCTTTTCAACCATTCAGCTGCTCCGCCATATACTTTCCCGTTCCATTCCCCACCAGGAATAGCATATAATCCCCAATGAATAAAAGCTCCCAAACGGTTGTCGCGGAATTTTTGCATGGCCTGATCTTGTCGTTTACCTTCATTTGTAGCTCCATATTTTAAAGGTATCTCTTTTTTTATTTCCTGAGCGGAGGATAAAAAGGAGATGGCAGTAACTAGTGCGAATAATGTAATAATTCTTTTTGTGCCTTTCATCTTTTTCAGTTTTAATTAATAGTTGATATAATGAAGTGGCACAAACTTATGGCTAATAAATTAATGTGAGGTGACTTTTTGTGTTGTAAAAATGGAGTTTGAGTTTTTGTGGAAAATAAATGTAGGATTTTTGGACGATATGTGTATATGTATTTCTGCTTTTTACTCCGTTTGTGCGGGTATATACTTCAGGATGGACAAATATATCCGCCAGGATATTTGTTAGGGAAGTTTCTGGGGCGGAAATATGTCTTTTGTGTTGATAGTATGTGCAAATTGTCCATAATATATGCCTATATTTTCCACGATATCGTATATGTCTTTTTAAAGGGATATTTGGTTTTATTCCGTATAGAAACACTTCCTATTTTTACCTGAAATTTTTAATATTCAATCTTAGTGTAATTTATAAACCATGAGAAAACAGATAAAAATGAGTCGGCGATGCGTGCTTGGATGTATGATGCTTGCAATATCTCATCTGTCTCCGATGTATGCTTTCCCGGTGCAAGAGAAAGCGAGTACGTTTGAATGTGCGGTTTCTTCCAGACAGTTCATTACTAGTGCAAGAAAAATAAATCCCACCACCGTCGAAATTCTATTACCCAATAACCAGCGAATGTCCTTCGACTTCTACGGTGAAAACATCTTCCGTGTATTTCAGGACAACTCAGGAAGAATAATCAGAGATCCGCAGGCAAAACCGGAAGCGCAGATATTGGTAGACAATCCTCGAAAAGCGCTTTCTAAACTGGAGTTGGAAGAGAATAACGATTTTGTCTTTCTGACTACTGAAAAGATAAAAGTCCAATTGGATAAGAAGACCTCTTTACTCAAGGTAATTAATCTGTTGACTAACACCGTTGTAGTGGAAGAGCTGGAAGCACCTCTTTTTGAGAAGGGAAAAGTAACCTTGACCTTGAAGGAGAATCCGCAAGAATACTTCTACGGTGGAGGTGTCCAGAACGGACGTTTCTCCCACAAGGGCAGAGTGATTTCCATCGAAAACCAAAATAGCTGGACAGACGGGGGAGTGGCATCACCCACTCCTTATTACTGGTCTACGAATGGGTATGGCGTGATGTGGTACACCTTTAAAAAAGGAAAATATGACTTCGGAGCCTCTGAACAGGGAAAGGTTAAGTTATATCACGAGTCAGATTATTTAGACGTGTTCTATATGATTAATGACGGAGCGGTAGCCTTGTTGAATGACTTCTACCAACTGACGGGAAACCCTGTTTTATTGCCTAAATTCGGCTTCTATCAGGGACATTTGAACGCTTACAATCGTGACTATTGGGTAGAAAACGAGAAAGGCATCCTGTTTGAGGACGGCAAGCGATATAAAGAAAGCCAGAAAGACAACGGCGGAATCAAAGAATCGCTGAACGGAGAAAAGAACAATTACCAGTTCTCCGCACGTGCGGTAATCGACCGTTATAAGAAACATGACATGCCGTTGGGCTGGCTGCTCCCGAACGACGGCTATGGAGCCGGATACGGACAGACGGAAACCTTGGACGGTAATATACAAAACCTGAAAAGTCTGGGGGATTATGCTCGTCAGAACGGGGTGGAGATAGGATTATGGACACAGTCGGATCTGCACCCGAAAGAAGGAGTGAGCGCTTTGCTACAAAGGGATATTGTGAAAGAAGTAAGGGATGCCGGAGTGCGTGTGCTGAAAACTGACGTAGCCTGGGTAGGTGCCGGCTATTCTTTCGGACTGAACGGAGTGGCTGACGTGGGACATATAATGCCTTATTATGGTAATGATGCCCGGCCGTTTATTATCTCTCTCGACGGTTGGGCGGGAACGCAACGTTATGCCGGCATCTGGTCGGGCGACCAGACTGGCGGCGTATGGGAATATATCCGTTTCCACATTCCGACCTACATCGGTTCGGGACTGTCCGGGCAACCGAATATCACTTCTGATATGGACGGTATTTTCGGTGGCAAGAATCTGATAGTGAACACCCGTGATTTCCAGTGGAAAACCTTTACTCCCATGGAACTGAACATGGACGGTTGGGGTTCCAATGAAAAATATCCGCATGCCTTGGGAGAACCGGCCACATCCATTAACCGCTGGTATCTGAAGTTGAAATCAGAACTGATGCCTTATGCTTACAGTATCGCTAAAGAAGCTGTAGACGGCATGCCAATGATAAGGGCGATGTTCTTGGAATATCCGAATGCTTATACTCAAGGAACGGCTACACAATATCAATATCTCTACGGACCCTATTTTCTGGTTGCTCCTATCTATCAGGCGACTAAAGCAGATGAGCAAGGAAATGATATCCGTGACGGCATATACTTGCCCGAAGGCGTATGGATTGATTATTTCACAGGCGAGAAATATGCCGGAAACTGTATACTCAACAACTTTGCAGCTCCTCTCTGGAAACTTCCCGTATTCGTGAAGAACGGAGCGATTATTCCACTGACAAATCCTAATAATAATGTAAGTGAAATCAATAAAGGAATCCGTATCTATGAACTTTACCCATATGGTGAGACTCTTTTTACCGAATATGATGACGACGGCGTATCCGAAGAATATAAACGAGGTAAAGGAGTAACAACAGATATCAAATCCGTAGTTGACAGTAAGAATAATGTCACTGTTACCATCTGTCCGGCAAAGGGTGATTTTACTGGTTTCGTGAAAGAAAAGGCGACTGAATTCAGAATCAATGTCACTGCCCTGCCGAAGAAAGTAACGGCACAACTGGGAAAGAAGAAAGTGCAACTGGCAAAGGTCACCTCGAAAGATGAATTTGAGAGAGCTGAAAACGTATTCTTCTACGATGAGGCTCCCAACCTGAACCGGTTTGCTACTGAAGGAAGCGAGTTTGAAAAGGTAGTTGTCACCAAGAGCCCGCAACTTCTGGTGAAGCTGGCTGCCACCGATATTACGGCAAACGCGACGACATTGCGCATTGAAGGATTCCGCTTCGCTCCCGAAGACCGTCACCGGATAACTGCCGGAACTTTGGCTGCCCCTATTGCCCGGATTACTGCCGGCAACACGGAAGCCTATACGCTGAAACCGACATGGGATAAAGTGGCTAATGCCGATTTCTATGAGATTGACTTTATGAATATGCTGTATACTACGATAAAGGATACGGAATTGTTGTTTAGAGACCTGACTCCCGAAACGTCCTACTCGTTTAAGATACGTGCTGTCAATAAAGACGGAGTTTCCGACTGGACTGAGTTCGGTGCTACAACCAAATCCGATCCGCTGGAATTTGCTATCCGTGGTATCAAGGGTGAATGTACTGCCGCTTCGCAAGGAAGAGTAGGTGTGAAACGTCTGTTCGATTTTGTAGAGTCTGGAGACATCTGGCATACTAAATACGGGGAAAAAGCCGTTCCTTTCGACTTGGTGATTGACCTGGTTTCTGTTAACCAACTGGATAAATTCCACTACCTGCCACGTACAAACGCCGGTAACGGAACGTTACTGAAAGGAACTGTTTCTTATAGCATGAATAAAGAGCAGTGGACGGAAGCCGATGCATTTGAATGGCAGCGCAACGATGATGTGAAGATATTCAATTTCACCGGTCATCCTACCGCCCGTTATATCAGACTGTCTGTTACGGAAGCAGTCGGCAACTACGGCTCCGGCAAAGAAATCTACGTGTTCAAAGTGCCCGGAACGGAAAGTTATCTTCAAGGAGACATCAATCTCGACGGCAAGATTGACGGCAATGACTTGACATCATACATCAACTATACGGGACTGAGAAAAGGTGACTCTGATTTCGAAGGATACATCAGCAATGGTGATATCAATAAGAACGGACTGATTGACGCATATGATATTTCGGTGGTTGCCACGCAGCTTGAAGGCGGTGTTGATAACCGCGGAATGGAAAAAGTGGACGGTGCACTTGAAATCAGCACCCCGAAACAGGTATATGACAAAGATGAGATTATTGAAATTCAAGTGAAAGGTACCGGCTTGCGTGCAGTCAATGCATTCAGCTTTGCTTTGCCTTACAATCAACAGGATTATGAGTTTGTCGGGGTGGAATTGCAGAACATGAATGCAATGGAGAATCTGACTTACGACCGTCTTCATACCAATGGCTCAAAAGCCCTGTATCCTACCTTTGTCAATGTAGGAAACAAGAAGACTCTTGAAGGAACCGTTGACTTATGCCTTTTGAAGTTTAAGGCAAAACGTAAAGTGAAATTCGACTTGAAGGTCATTGACGGCTTGTTGGTGGATAAGAAACTGAATACTCATAAATCGAATGTTCAGTAATTGGGTTAGTTAGTATAGTTGTTCAGAAAGCTGCTTTTTTCTTTCTTTATGGAAGATAAGAGCAGCTTAAACGGAAAATATGACTCTATTAAGTCCATAAAGCCCGGTATCTTTGTCTTAAATAAAATTATAGTATTATGAAGAAATTACTTTTAACCCTTGCCCTATGCATGGGCTATTTGTGTACTACAGTTGCGCAGACATTTGTTAAAACAGAAGTGAAGCAGTCGATGCGGCGGGTGGCCGACTGGCAGATTGCTCATTACAACAAGGCTATTTACGGTGACCTCAACTGGGTGAATGCCACTTTTCACCTGGGACTTGTCCACTGGGCTGCGATAGCCGAACAAACAGACAAAGATGATTCGTATTATAAATGGTTGTTGCGGCTGGGAAACCGTAACTACTGGCAGGTAGACCAACGGATGTATCATGCGGACGATATCTGTATCTCGCAGATGTATCTGTATATGTACGAAAAGTATAAGAAGAAAAGTATGCTCATCCCGACGCAGGCACGTGCCGAATGGGTGATTGCCAATCCTCCTTCCGGTTCGTTCGAACTGAACTACGGCGATGCAACCACGCTGGAACACTGGACTTGGTGTGACGCACTGTTCATGGCACCTCCCGTTTACATGAAACTTTACAATATCACGGGCGACAAGAAGTTCATCCGTTTCATGGATAAGGAATATAAGGCTACTTACAATTATCTGTTCGATAAGGAAGATAATCTTTTCTACCGTGACCACCGCTACTTTACGATGAAGGAAGCCAATGGCGCGAAAGTATTCTGGGGGCGTGGCAATGGCTGGGTACTCGGAGGACTTGTAGAGATGTTGCGCGAACTTCCTGCCAAGAGCAAATATCGTCCGTTTTATCAGGACTTGTTCCTGAAGTTATGCCGTCGCATTGCTCCTTTGCAGGGTAAGGACGGTTTTTGGCATGCAAGCCTGCTCGATCCGGCTTCTTATCCGTCGCCCGAGACGAGTTGCAGCGGCTTCTTCGTGTATGCGCTGGCTTATGGAATAAACGAAGGGCTCCTGCCAAAAGAAGAATTTCTGCCTGTGGTGGAGAAAGGCTGGCAAGCATTGGTGTCGGCTGTGGGAGAAGACGGGAAACTGGGTTATGTGCAGCCTATCGGTGCCGACCCCAAGAAGGTGACTCCCGATATGACAGAAGTCTATGGGCCGGGAGCTTTCCTGCTGGCAGGGACAGAAATCTACCGTATGGCACAGGATGCCCCGAAACGGAATACGAATATCTCTCAAAGCCGTATCCGTGAAATTGCTGCTATGCTGCCCGATAAACCGAAAGGAATGGGCGTTTCTTATAAAGACCGTACTTTCTGGAATAAAGTAAAAGAGAGTGGCAAAGCGGAAAAGCTGTTGACAGAGGAAGCCCCCGCATTATTGAAAAAGGGTATGCCCCCTTTTGTTGACTCATTATATCTGCATCTGAACAAAACCAATGTCCGCCTGCCGGGCGAAAATATGATGAATGCCCGCTATCATTATCTGTTCCGGCTGACATTGGCTGAATGTCTTGAAAATAAAAGACGTTACATTCCCGCTATCGAAAAGGCACTGGTTGCTCTCTGCAACCAGAACTCCTGGTCGATTCCGGCTCACGACCGCAATCTGAATAATTATCATGGGACAGATTATTATGTCGATTTGGTGGTCGCTACGGCCGGCAACGGAATAGCGCAGTGTGTCGCTATGCTCGACGACCGTCTGTCGCCGGAAGTAAAGGCCCGTGTGCAGTGCGCTTTCCGCGAAAAAGTTTTTCGTCCCGTATATCGTTGCCTGGAAGAGACAAAACCTTTCTGGTGGTTCACGGTTACAAATAACTGGAACTCGGTTTGTCTGGCTGGTGTCACGGGTGCCGCCCTTACTTTGTTGGCAGATAAGGAAGAACGTGCTTATTTTGTTGCCGCAGCCGAAAAATATAATGTGTATGGTATGAAAGGATATGCCGACGACGGCTATTGCAGTGAAGGTGTCGGTTACTATAATTATGGTTTCCGTGCTTACATCTTGTTGCGTGAGGAAGTATGCCGTGCCACACAAGGTAAGATAGACTTCTTCCGTGAGCCTAAATTTGTGCGTATTGCCCAGTATGGCAGGAAAATACAGATGAACGAGGGTGTATGTCCTGCTTATTCCGATTGCCGTATTGGCCTTTCTCCTGATAAGTTCATCCTTGATTATTGCGACCGTGCGCTTGGCATTACCTCGCCGGAAGAGAAATACATTCTTCCTTCAGGCAGTAATTTCTCTCTTTATCTTATTGAACTATTCCCCCATCAGGTGTGGAAAATGGAAATGACGGACGGCATCCGTCAGGCGTTGCAGGAAGGTTCTGATTCTTTGCGTGCTTATTACGAGAAGGCAGGAATCTTGGTGGCGCGTCCTGCCGAGGGTAGTTCGTGTCCGATGGCTGTCTCGGTCAAGGGTGGTGATAATGCTGAAAATCATAACCATAATGATATCGGTTCTTATGCTGTCGCTTTGAGAGGGAGTACGATGGCGGGCGACCAGGGAGGTCCTTTCTCTTATCCCGGTGATTATTTCAGTGCGGAAGCTCCTGCGAAATATAAAATTAAAGGGTCTTTCGGACACCCGGTTCCCGTGGTAGATGGGAAAACACAGTCTGCCGGTGCCAAAGCGAAAGCTATTATACTCAGGAAAGAATATACAAAGGAAAAAGACTCTTTTAGTATTGACTATACATCGGCTTATTCTACCCCCAATCTGGATAAGTTGATCCGTACTTTCGTCTATGACCGCCAAGGTGAAGGCAGTTTTACCGTCAGTGATGAATTTACAGCCAATGCGCCTATCCGGTTCGAAACAGCCATAACGACACAAGCCGACTGGAAAGTTCTGGACGATACACGTCTTTTGCTCACTAGCGGCACCGAACAGATGATTGTCAATATCGAAGCGTCCGGCAAAGTCGCATTTACTTCTGAAACTATCGAAGTGAATTCTCCGGCTTATACCCGCATCGGGATTGCGCTGAAGGAGCAGGCGGAGAAAGGATATATCCGTCTGATGATGCAGGCAAAACAATTGTAATAATGAAGATACTGTGAAAAACACTATTTATATTTTATGATTTGGCAAGGAGGAGGCTTTTAAAGATGCTGTTGGCGCGACGTAAATATCATAAAATAAAAAATCATAATGACATGACAGTCACCGTCCTCTATGCGAAAAAAACAAAATCATTTCTCATATTCTCATGGAGAACGCTATTTGGTTGATAATTAGAGGTATAGACTATGAGAATTAAAATGTTTACATGCATTTCTCATAGTTTATAGCTCTAAAATGCCTTTAAAGAAGGTATTTCTCATACTTTGTTTCGCATTTCTCATGGTGTATATTATGCTTGTCCTTGTTTCAGGATACTAATATGTATAGCTCAATATGACCGTAGTTTGTATGTTGAGTCGGTAGATAACATATCTTTCACAACAGACATTATTGTGTTTTCCTGCCTTCATCTGTATTATTCCACTCCAGTGAACAGACCTGCGCACTAGAGTGGATAGACTTGTGCACTTTAGTGCACGAATCTGTTCACTGGAGTGCAACGATAGGGATGTCTTATTGAAAATCTATTGATTACAGTAGTATAATCTTTGGTTATCGGTTAGTTATGGTGAAAATGAACGGTAGTTTTGCTACAATTCATTAAGTGTTGATGATTAGACAACGAGAATACTATTTTTTAATGTATGAGAAATGTCGATAATAGTATGAGAAATACATTGTTTTAAGCACGTTTTCTTGATAAAACCATGAGAAATACATGTAAATAATTTTATTCTCATTGTTTATTCCATTAGTTATCAGGTAAATGCAGCTCTCTATGAGAATATGAGAAATGATTTTGTTTTTCTATTCTAGTACGAGCTATGATGAAATGGATATTTGCTCGTCTTTGAGCAGGATATGTAATAAAATTGTTTGAAACTATATTTTTTTTGAGCTACATTTGCCGAACATTGAATACAAATGTCTCATTTAATATAGAATACCAATGAAAAGCAAATTATTACTTACATGTACAGTCCTATTGTTCTGTTCTTGTTTTCTGTACGGACAGAATCAATCTTCTAAAGTCGTAAACTCCAATGAAAATAATAACAGAAGTATCCAGCATCCGTGGCAGGGTAAAAGAGTAGGGTATATAGGGGATTCTATTACAGACCCGAATTGCTATGGTAACAAGATTAAGAAATACTGGGATTTCCTGCAGGAATGGTTGGGGATTACTCCTTATGTATATGGCATAAGCGGCAGGCAATGGAATGACGTGCCCCGTCAGGCAGAACAGTTGAAGAAAGAACATGGTGGGGAAGTGGATGCAATCATTGTTTTCATGGGGACGAATGATTTTAATGCGGGTGTCCCTATCGGAGAATGGTTTACGGAAACGGAAGAACAGGTGATGGCGGCTCGTGGTGAGACTAAGAAGATGGAAACACGCAAGAAACGCACCCCTGTAATGGATGGAAATACGTATAAGGGACGCATCAATATCGGAATGAAACGGTTGAAACAGCTTTTCCCGGATAAGCAGATTGTGCTGTTGACTCCGTTGCATCGCTCGTTGGCGGATTTTGGAGAAACGAATGTGCAGCCGGATGAAAACTATCAGAATAGTTGTGGTGAATATGTGGATGCTTATGTACAAGCGGTTAAGGAAGCTGGAAATGTATGGGGAGTGCCTGTGATAGACTTTAATGCGGTGACAGGATTGAACCCGATGGTGGAAGAACAGTTGATTTACTTTTATGATGCGGGGTATGACCGTCTGCACCCTAACACGAAAGGACAGGAACGTATGGCACGTACATTAATGTACCAATTCCTTGCATTGCCGGTAGCCTTTTAAAAGTATCTTGCACAAAAATCTATGAGATTGTACTCTTTTCTATAGGGGATTGCTTTCCAAAGCTCTATTTTTGTACTTTATAAAAATATGACTTATGAGACATAAACTCCTGTTTTCTTTATTTAGTTTTCTGATTGTCACTTTATCTGCTCATAGCAAGCAAAAAGACTTTGTATTAAACGCTAGGCAGACGGTTACGGTCGCTTGTAGTAATTCCGAAGAACAAGTAGTCCATACTGCCTTGGATATGCTGACCTGTGATATTCGGACTGTATTGTCGTCCACTACCCAAGCGAGCGAAAGTACCGGAATGATTGTCGTAGGGACGATCGGGCGGAGCGAGCTTCTTCAACAAACAGGGGTGGATGTTTCTGTCTTGAAAGGAAAACAACAGGCTTTTCTGTTGACTGTGTCTCCGGAAGGAAAACTGGTGGTAGCCGGTAGCGATAAACATGGCACAGCCTACGGAATACTCGAAATTTCCCGTTTGCTAGGTGTCTCCCCTTGGGAATGGTGGGCGGACGTAACTCCGGAAAAGAAGGACTTTTTCAAACTTTCACGGAAGTTCCGAAGTGTCCAGTCGCCTTCGGTAGAGTATCGCGGAATTTTTATCAATGACGAAGACTGGGGCTTGATGCCATGGAGCAACCGGACTTATGAACCTTCAGATGTGAAAGGCGAAATCGGGCCGCGGACGAATGAGCGTATTTTCGAACTGCTGCTGCGCCTGCGTGCCAATACTTATTGGCCGGCTATGCACGAATGTACACTTCCGTTCTTTTTGACCAAAGGTAATCGGGAAGCGGCAAAGAAATATGGAATATTCATAGGTGCTTCGCATTGCGAACCGATGGCCTGTAATGCTGCCGGTGAGTGGAAGCGGAGAGGCGAGGGAGCATATGATTATGTAAACAACAGTGCCGCAGTTTATAAATTCTGGGAAGACCGTGTGAAGGAGGTTGCAGATCAGGAGATACTCTATACGCTGGGAATGCGCGGAGTACATGATGGCAAGATGCAGGGAGCCAAGACGGTGGAAGAACAGAAAGCGGTGATAGACCGTGTGTTTGTAGACCAACGTGGATTGATTGGGAAATACGTCAATAAGGATATGACTAAGGTTCCACAGGTCTTTATCCCTTATAAAGAAGTACTCGATATTTATCATGCCGGATTGCAGGTTCCCGATGACGTAACATTGATGTGGTGTGATGATAATTACGGCTATATCCGCCATTTTCCTACTGCCGAGGAACGTGTGCGCAAAGGGGGGAATGGCGTTTACTATCATGTATCCTATTGGGGACGTCCGCATGACCATCTTTGGTTGAGTACAATGAGTCCTTCATTGATTTATCAGCAGATGAAACTCGCCTATGATCAGGGCATACAGAAGATGTGGATATTGAACGTCGGGGATATCAAGCCTGCCGAATATCAGATAGAGCTGTTTATGGATATGGCCTGGAATCTGGATGCGGTAGCCTCAGAAGGAGTGACCTCTCATCTGAAACATTGGCTGGAACGGGAGTTCGGAGCTTCATGTGCAAAGGCTGTATTGCCTGTAATGCAGGAACATTATCGTTTGGCTCATATCCGCAAACCGGAATTTATGGGAAATACGAGAGAAGAGGAAAAAGATCCCGCCTATCGTGTTGTTAAAGATTTGCCTTGGAGTGAGAAAGAGATAAATGCGCGTTTGCGGGCTTATGGTGATTTGTCGGAAACGGTGGAGCGGGCAGCTTCAAAGGTTCCGGCCGACAGGCAAAGCGCCTATTTCGAGTTGGTGAAATATCCGGTACAGGCTGCTGTGCAGATGAACCGGAAGCTATTGTACGCTCAGTTGGCACGTCATGGAAAGGCGGATTGGGGGCAGAGTGACCTTGCTTATGACAGCATTGCTGCATTGACACAACAGTATAATGCTTTGGAAGATGGTAAATGGAACCGTATGATGGATTTCAAACCCCGCAAGCTGCCTGTATTTAACCGGGTGGAGAGGAAAACTGCTACTTTGCCGATGATGAAAGAGCGTACCGCTGTCTATAAGTGGAACGGGCTGGACGGCAAGAATAAACAGAACGGGAAGATGGTAACAACCCCTGTAACTTATGAAGGTTTGGGTTATGAAGGCAGAGCGGCAGGTATCAACATGGGTGATGCACTGACTTTTTATTTCGGCAAATGGGCAGCGGATTCGGTAGTAGTAGACGTCCGTTTGTTACCCAATCACCCTGTGCACGGAGAGCAATTGCGCTTCTCGGTATCTTTGGACGGTGCAGAACCTAGAGTGGTTTCTTACGAAACGAAAGGACGCAGTGAGGAATGGAAGGAGAATGTATTGCGTAATCAGGCTATCCGTAAAATGGTGTTTCCGGTCTCCGGAAAGAATCCCCACCGTCTGGTGATTAGGGCGTTGGATGAAGGAGTGGTATTGGATCAGGTGATGCTCTATATGCCGGAAGATTTTCAGATTCACTAGTTTCTTAATAGGTCATAATCAGTGTCGCGTCACTAACCGCAGGACAAACCATGCATGGCGCGCTATGGTGCCAATCAGCCCGTAGTGTCTCGCCATGATACGAAATCTTTCTTTGAGGGATGCCTTCCGGTTTCGGGTGGTCATTCCTTCGTCCAGATAGTCGATAATCGTTAAATGTGTATTATGGAGTGTGCGTGCTTTTTTCATGATACGGATACACCAGTCGAAATCGGCGGAAAAGCGGTATTTCAGGTCATACGGCTCTACCAGGGTGTGGCGGGCGAAGAACGCCTGATGGCAGACCAACATTCCTTCTTTGAAACTTTTCCAGGTTAGCGTTTCAGGGGCGGAAAGCCTGCGCATACGCAGGAAGTGCCTGTCTTTGTCTACGATGGCTGTTTCTCCGTAAAGAACGTCGGGCAGTTCGTAACCGTTGATGCTATGTGCCATTTGCTGTAAGGTGTCATCTTCGTGAAAACAGTCGCCTGCATTCAGGAAACAGAGATAATCGCCGCTGGCAAGAGCGATTCCTTTGTTCATGGCATCATACAGTCCTTTGTCCGGTTCGCTCACTACGGTGTGTATCCGCGGGCGGTAGCGGTCGATGATAGCTAAAGTTCCATCCTTGGAAGCTCCGTCCACGATGATATATTCCACGTGATGATACGTCTGCGAGATGACACTTTGGATGGTGTCTTCCAATACCTTCTCAGCGTTGTATGTCACCGTGATAATCGAGAACTTGGGAGTAGGGTGGATGCTATGCATATTTTCCCGTTATTTTGTTGTAGACATCTGTATATTTCTTGGCGATGATACTTTCCGAGTAATTTCCCAGTACCTTGCGGCAGGCTTGTGCGGAGAGTTCCTTATATTCCGGTTCTGTCAATATCCAGTGTATGCCGTTGGCAAAATCTTCCGAAGATTTATATTGTGCTACGTAACCGTTGTGCAGATGGTCTATCATTTCGGGAATACCGCCTACGTTGAATCCTACACAGGGCACTCCGCAAGCCATTGCTTCCATAATCATATTGGGGAGATTCTCTTCCAGAGACGGGATGGCAAAGAGGTCTACGGCATTGTAGATATCTACCACCTCGTGCTCGTTCTTGATATAAGGAAGCGGATAGACACGGAAAGGCAGCATCTCCTGTAACTGCTGCGACTGGTTGCCGAATACGACGACTCCCAGCGAATCTTTCCATTCGGGGTGCTTCTCTGCCAGCAGTTTGCAGGCTTCGATAAGATAATCCACCCCTTTGCGTTTGTCGGTAATCTTCAGCGAGCCGAACAGAATCAGTTGCTTGTCTTCCGGTAGCATGAACTTAGCCCGTGCTTTCTGTTTGTCCTGCGGCTTGAACAGGTTGGTATTGATGGCGTTCGGAATATTCGTGACGCTTTTCCCTTCAAATAAGGCACTGGTCTTCGCCTGCTCTTTCAGCCAGCGGCTGCAAGTGACGAAGTGGATGGGAGCCTGACTGTATAGCTTTTGTTTCTTGCGGAACGTGCGATAGGACAGGTCTTTCCGCCCACCGCCTTTATAGATATAGGGACAGTTGTGGCATTCCTGCTGATAATTCGTACATTCCCGTGCATAATGGCAGATACCCGTACATGGCCACATATCATGCATCGTCCAGACTACAGGTTTGCCGGATGCCAGTATCTTCCGTATGTCGTTCAGTGAGAGCATTCCTTGATTGATCCAGTGCAGGTGTATAACGTCGGCCTGCCGAAATTCAGGAAGCGATGTGATGTCCGTTCCCGTATTGGCAATATCCACGTCAAACAAATGGTAACGCCGGAAGCGGTTGGCACTCCAGATAACGATGCGCTCCCACATGAATTTCCACACTTGCAACCAGTTACGTTTCAGGCTGACAACGCTGATCTGGTCGGTCTGCTTGTCGCGAACCAGCATTTTGGCCTTGATACCGTTGTTTTTCAGTGATTCCATCAGCCGGCTTGCCGCGATGGCTGCACCGCCGATTCGTTCGGATGTATTTATAATCAGGACTCTCATGAGCATAAAAGTTTATGCAAATGTACGTCTTTTAGAGGAAATGTTTGATATTTCCTGTAAGCTTTCTGCTATTTCGCGTGAAAAGATTTCGAGGTTAAAGCGTTCTTCCGCCAGTTTGCGGGCCTTCTCTCCCATGCGGCGTGCTTCTTCGGGATGGTCGGCAATATAGCGGATGGCATCTGTCCAGCCTTGTACGTCGTTGTATTCTACGGTGATTCCTATTCCTTCTTTATCGATGTCTATCTCAAAGTTGGGATTGCGCGAACAAATCACGGGAATACCGAGGGCGAATGCTTCCACAAGCGTGGTCAATCCTACCGTGTAGGGAAAGTCCAGACAGCAAATCACAATACAGCTTTTGCGTGCCACGAGTTTCCCCAGTTCGTAGGGAATTACTCCGTCCGTATAATGGACATGAATGGAATCGGGCAATGAATACCGATTGATGATATTTTGGTAATTGATAGTTCCGCATGAGACGGCAATGTATAAATCCAGTTCCTCTTTTGTCGAAGAGAATGCTTGTAGAAGCGTGTCCACATCCCGGTTCTCTTTGCCGGTAGAGATAAACCCTTCGCGCTGCCGGCCGTGCATTTCTGCAAGCAGGTGGTCGTAGAAAGGCAAATCCGGTCCCCAATGTATGAGCTTTAGCTTGTGGGGCGGAGCTTTCCGGGTTTTCAGTGAATCCTGAATCAGCTTCCGACTGAACAGGAACATCTTGTCTATACCTTTGTAAAAGAGACGCGAAATCTGTTCGCGCCAAGGTTTGGGATTGGCTACAACAGCCGTATGATGCCAGATAACGATAGGCTTGCGATAAAGTCCCAGGGCACGAAGAAAGATGACGGGCTCTATCCCCCGGAAAGAAGTGGCGTAAAGTACATCGTATTTTTCTTTACAGAACAGAATCTCTCCGGCAGTGTAAAGCATGAGCTTCAGACGGCTTGGGAAGAATTTGTATCTGTGCATCACGGAACGTATCCCGTACTTTTCCAACAGAGGGAGTCCGTATAAGATGTGTCCGGGGAACTTATATTCTTTCCATTCCTCGTAGCTTTCGCGTGTGAGGCGGGTATGGTAAAAATAGATGGTAAGCGGATTATTTAGTGATGCTTGTTTCTTTTCAGCCATTTGTTTATTCGGTTTTTTACAGCTTTCGTGATGATAGAAAAATTACCGTATCTCAGGTTGAGGAACAGTTCCTCGAACGAACGTCCTATCTTAATCCACGGGTGATCCCACCCCATGATGCGGTAGACGCTTTCCTTGTATGCTACATTCTCAATGACATAACGGGGATACTTCAGTGGAAAATCCACTTCGTAACGTTTCATCGTGAAGATACGCCGGTAGCCTTTAGGCAATGTATGGACCGAACCCGCAAAGTGGGTGGAATCTGCCGTTGCTCCCAGATTGTTAATCATATTGCGGGCGGGCACGATGCTCAGTCCCGAACCGAATAGAATGGAAGCATGGAAGATTGTTTCATAATAAGCCTTTTGATGCTCACGATGACGCTGGCACATATAGATGAAGTCGCTTCGGAATTTACGTTCCTTGATAAGCTGCTCAAGCTGCCTCATGTTGAAAGAGTCGTCCAGGAAACTGTAGAACTCGTCCCATTGGTCGACTACGCGTCTCCAACTCGCCCATCCCCAGATAGAGAAAGTAGTGGCGAAGAAATAATCATAAGGCATATCCTTGGTGATTTCTTCGGGGTTGAATCCGGCAATCATGCTGATGCGGGTGTCGTGTTCGTATTTGTCCAGCATCTCCTTGCAGAACCGGAAGAAGGAGACGGACGGCACATCGTCGTCTTCAAGCACAATACACTTCTCGACTTTCGAGAAAGCCCATTTCTGTGAGATGTATTCCGAAGGGTCACAGCCGAAATTCTTTTCCTGATAAAGGCGTTCCACCTCGCACTCCCAGTCTATCTGCGACACGATTTCACGGCAAGCCTCTATTCCCGGCAGGTCGCGTTCGTTCCTCGCTCCGTCCTGATAGAGAAACAGCCGGGACGGACGTGCTTTCTTTACTTGCTCGAACACTTGCGACAACTGTTGCGGGCGGTTGAAGAACAGAATCAGTACTGAGACATCTACGAGAGCGGGTTTCATGACTTCTTTATTAGTTCCGGGTGAATATAAATGGCATGGACCATCTGCTTTTCCTTGGGCGGGATGTCCATATAGTTTTTATATAAATCTTTCAGATAGGCATCCGGATCGGCCGGAGCCATGAATGTTTTCCCTTCGAAAGTGATTTCCGAAAGGGGGAATACGGAATCATTGCGGTGCATAATGCCGTAACCATTGTTTATCAGCACGTTGGACAGGTAGGTATCTTTCTTGTAGAATAAGCATAAGATGCCCCAGATGCTTCTGTATATTATGTTCTTGGCGCCAAAGTAGAAAAATTCGGCAAAGGAGCGCAAGCTGTAATAATGCCGTGCATGCAGGATGGAATAACTGGTGGATATGCCTTTGCACAGTTTTTTCACCCAGGGCCGGGGCACGCTCGGATAAGGGATAAACGGAAAAATATCGAGGAAAAGCCCTTTCTCGTAACTGACGTCGAATGTATCTCCGGCTTCTATATAGAGCGAGTTCAGGTCGCGTATCTTGATGATAGGCTCTTTGTTCAGCGGGTCGCTTTCCGGGGTTTGCAGGAATAAAGACTCGGACAGCTCGGCGGGAGCTACCTTGATGAACCTCTGCAGGTCGGGCAGGCGCATTCCCAGGTCAATGTCATCGTCCCAGGGGATAAATCCGCCGTGGCGTACAGCTCCGAGGAGTGTGCCGCCGTCCAACCAATAGTCTATGCCGTGCTTCCGGCAGATGCGGTCCACCTCTTCGAGGATAGAGAGCTGCTTCAACTGGCAGGTGCGCAGGTTCTGCGCTACGTAGGCGGATAAATATGGATTGCTCATAACTCGTTTCTTTTAATATCAATCACCTGACCGGTAAATTCTGTGAGCAGCGACTGTACGGTAGCCATTGCCACTGTCTCGGAAGAGAGCAGGCTGTCTTCCGGTTCGATGCCGAAGTTGTGGACGCGCATCGGGGTTTTGGTTCGTTCGGGGTTGATGCAGTTGACGCTGATACCGAACGATTCCCACTCCTGCGCGATGGCTTGCACGAAGTTTACAATCGCAGCTTTTGTGGACGAATAGATGCTGTAGAAAGCCCTGCCCCGTGTATAAGAGCTGGAAGTGAAGAATATCAGTTTCCCCTTGCTTTCTTTCAGATAAGGATAGGCTTCGAGCGCTACGTTGATTGTCCCCATATAATTGGTGTTCACCGCATTGCTGATAGTCTGATAGTCACTGCTGACCAACGGCTCTTTATTCAGTATGCCGGCGGTGTTGATAATGTAGTCTATCCGTTGCGCTTGCCGGTATACGCTTTTGAGCGCATCGGCTACCTGCTCTTTGCATCCTACATCCGTTCCGTTCAGATTGCGGGAGAAACAGAATACCTGTGCCCCTTTTTCCTGTAAGATACGGGCAATATCAGCTCCGATGCCATAGCTTCCGCCAAAGATAACCGCCACTTTATTATTGAGCTGCGATTCTTCGCGGGGAAGATTGCTCAGTTCGCTTTTGCGTAGCTGGAAAAACTTGTCCAACAGGTAGGTGTCTTCCTTGTAGGTAAGCTTCATGTTGCTTTCTTCTCCCATGACGACATAGACGGGTTCTTCGGGCATATATTTCACTACCACTCCGCAGTCGTCGGTCACTCTGAAATGCGGGTCTTTCAGGGCAATCTCGTATGCGCGGCGGATGCTTTCTATATCAAACGCTTGTGGGGTCTGGCCGCGTTTCAGCTTGCTGCGGTCGGGGATGCTCCGGATGAAGTCTCCTTCTGTCTCGATGATGGTATCCGTGGCAGGCATTGCCACGTCGATGGCTTTGTAAGTTTTCAATGCTTCAATCACGTCGTTGATAATCCGTTGGCTGACCAAAGGGCGTACGGCATCGTGGAAGATCAGGTTGACGTCTTCTCCCTCGTAAGCATTGATTGCCGACAGGCTGGAGTGGTATCTTTCTTCTCCCCCCTTCAGTATTTTCTTTACTTTCTTCCACCCGTTCTTGATGATGATGGATTCGATGTCGGAGATGTAGAAAGGGTTGGAGACAATGGCTATTTCGTCTATATGCGGATTGCTCTCGAATGCGTCGATAGTATGTTCCACTACCATTTTCCCCGCCACCTTGAAGAATTGTTTAGGTGTCGACAGACCCAATCGGCTGCCTACTCCGCCTGCTAGTATGATAGCTATGTTCCTTTTCATTTTTTTGTATGGGCTACTATTATGATATGATGCAAAAGTAGTAATTAATTGGCTTTAAGAGGTAAGACTCTGTTGAAATTTTGTTTAATGCCGGCGGATATACTCCGTTGCCACCTGTCCGCGTCCCGGAATGGGGAGGGTGGATGCATATGGGAAATCCTTGAGCGAGCAGTCTGCCGGACTGATGCTCGGATAGAATTTCTTTAACAGGAACAGACTCGGGCCGGCGGTGATGCTTCCTATGAAGACGGAAGCGTTCATCAATATCTGTATGGAAGAAAGGAAACGTGTCATCTGCTTTTGTTTCAGCTCTTTGGCGGTCTGTGTGAAGGAACTGTTGACGTATCCTTGCTCGTCGGGGCTGCACAGGGTGTACCAGTGTATTTCCGGAACAAGAGTCTGCACTTGCTGAAAAAGCCGGTAATCATCGGTCAGCACAAATACATCGCGTGCCGTTGTCTTTTCTTTGATAAGCTGTATGTAATGTTCCGGCGGCAACAGGTTGGTTTCGGTTATTTTGTCTCCGCCGCGTATCTGGCATCCTGCGTATGCTTGCGGGAGTTGCAGGCTGTCCGCCAATTGGCGACATTCCTGTGCGGTTGCCGTGTTGAACTTCCAGGTGATTTCCGTCAGCTTCTGGAATGCGTGGAGGTAGTCACCGTCTATTCCCAGTTCGGGGATATGGAAATGCTGGGCAGGATTGAATTTCAGTTGGAAATTGAGCAATACCGGTTTGCTATATACAAGAAAAGCAAGAATTTTTCCGATAAGGTTCTTTAAAGTAACCTTTAGTTTCCATTTCAGAAGTTTTGTCCTGGGCAGTTTCTTGTCTTTCATCAGTGCTTTCCACGAAGGAAGACGATGGGTGTTGTATGTATGGTGAAACGATTCGTGCACCTGTTCGCAGAAAGGGACGAAACAATCTTCCCAGCCTTTTTCCCACCCGAAGTTGGCGTCGTCGGAATAGAGTTTGAACTGAATTTTGTGTTGCAGGCAGTAGAGCATGGCATGAATCATATAGGTATATTCGGTAAAGAATCCGGCATCTATGCCTATATGATAAATCATTGTCTTCTTGAAAGAACTGTTCAGCAGACGGTATTGGGTAGCAAGATCATTCGTGTTCATGGCTTTTCTTTTTGATGAAATAGGCTATACTCTCCTTGAAGGTGACGGAACGGCTCGCCCACATGGCTGCTACATAGAGCGTTGCTGCCAGTATTATCTTACTTGCCAGGCGGATATAAATGTTCTCGATGGAATAGGTGAGATTGTAGGTGATTGCCATGACGGCGGCTGCTATGATGGCATAAGGAAGTATATCTGCCAAGGCGTGGCGCAGTTTCAGTCCGATAGTCTGCTGTACGAAGTAGTGCCATGTCAGTATCCACAGGATATTGATGGAGACGTAAACGGCAAGCATGGCATATATCCCATGGGAATGAACCAGAAGAACGCTTGAGAGTAAAAGAATGCCGAGGGATATGGTGTTCCACATGTAGACACGGGATTTTCCTTTGCTGATAATAAGCTGCTGATAGAGGTATGCGATGGGGGCAAAGGCTCCGCTGATACACAGAATTTGCATGATAGATACACTGGAATACCATTTGTCGGTGATGGTAATGATAATCAGTTCTTCTGAGATAATCCCCAGTCCCAGCATGGCAGGGAATGCTACAAAGGCGGTGAAACGCAGCATTTTGCGGAATATCCGCTTTTGCCGTTCAGGGTCGTCCGAAACTTTAGTGAGTACCGGTTGTGCCACTCCGTTTATCATGCCCGATATAAAGAGTTGTCCCATGCCGCACCATTTATTGGCTTGGTTATAGTATCCCACTTCCTGTTCTGTGTAGAACTTCCCCAATATCACCGAAAACAAGTTGTTGTTGATGTGATTGAATACGTTGGTTATCAATAGCTTCCCACTGAATCCGAACATCTCTTTGATGGGCGCGAAATTGATCTGGAGCGTCGGCCGCCAACGGGTGAAATGCCAGTAACAGGCGGTATTGACAGATACGTAAACTATGCTTTGCGTGGCAATGCCCCAGTAAGAAAAGCCAAAGTAAGCCAGCGTGATCCCGGTGATTCCTGAGACGATAAGTCCGATGACCGACGATAAAGCCCGCTGCTTGACCATCAGGTTGCGCAGGAGATAGGCGCTATGGGATATGCCCAGGCTGGCAATGAAAAATCCTATAAAAGAATAACGTGCCAGTGGCGTCAATTCGGGAGTGTTGTAAAAATCGGCAATGAACGGTGCGCATAAAAATAACAGCAGATACAGTGACAAACTGATTGCGGCATTAAACCAGAATACGGCATTATAGTCATTGTGTGTCACCTCTTTTTTGTTGACAAGAGCTGCCGTGAAACCGCTTTCCTGTATCGAACTGGCTATGAGGGAGAAGATTGCCAGCATTCCCACCATTCCATAATCTGCCGGGGTGAGTAACCGTGCGAGGAATATTCCGAAAAGCAGATTCAGCAACTGCTGTATACCGTTGCTGAATCCGCCCCAGAATAATCCTTTGGCTGTTTTCTCTTTTAGTGACTGATTTTCACTCATATCATAGTCTTTCCTTTAACTGTTAAAATGATATTCTTTGCCAAACACTAACTTTATTAAAGATGTTACTTGTTCGGTTACTAGTTCACTTGTTCAGCCGCTTGTTCGGTTACTTGTTCGGTCATCGGAAAAAGAATAAGGTTCTGCAAATTCTGCAGAACACATTATTCTATTATTTTACTTCACTCTGTTATTTTACTTCACTGCCCGGCTTCACTTCACGTCCCGGCATGATGACTGCCAGGCTGCCGTCGTTATTCTCGGCACTCAGAATCATGCCTTCGCTGACGATGCCTTTCAGCTTGCGCGGAGCAAGGTTGGCGATGAAGCAGACCTGTTTGCCTACCAGTTCTTCCGGTTGGTAATGCTTGGCAATGCCCGATACGATGGTACGTGTTTCCAGTCCGTCATCAATCTTGAATTGCAGCAGTTTGTCTGCCTTCGGCACTTTCTGACATTCGAGGATAGTACCTACGCGGATATCCAGTTTCGTGAAATCATCGAATTCGATGTTCGGGCGAATCGGGTTGGCTTTGTAGTTGGCTTCTTCGTTCGCTTTCTTCGTATCGAGCAGCTTTTGTACCTGCGCTTCGATGGTGGCGTCTTCGATTTTCTCGAACAGCAGTTCCGGCTTGTTCAACTGGTGGCCTACCGGAAGCAGGTTGTCTCTTCCCAGTTCGGACCAATCGAAGGTATCCATGTTCAGCATCTTGCGGAGTCTCTCCGAACTGAACGGCAGGAACGGGTCGAAGGCAATGGCAAGATTGGCAACCAGTTGCAAGGAGATGTTCAGGATAGTCCCTACACGTTCCATGTCTGTTTTTGCCAGCTTCCACGGTTCGGTGTCGGCAAGGTATTTATTACCGATGCGTGCCAGGTTCATTGCTTCTTTCTGTGCGTCACGGAATTTGAATACGTCAAGCAGCTTTTCCACTTCCGCTTTTACGTCGGCAAATTCTTTCAGTGTTTCTTTGTCATAGTCGGTCAACTCGCCCTGTGCGGGAACTTTTCCGTCGAAGTATTTTTGGGTCAATACCATTGCGCGGTTCACGAAGTTACCGTATACGGCCACCAGTTCGTTATTGTTGCGAGCCTGGAAGTCTTTCCAGGTGAAGTCGTTGTCTTTTGTTTCCGGTGCGTTGGCGGTCAGTACGTAGCGGAGTACGTCTTGCTTGCCCGGGAAATCGACCAGGTATTCGTGCAGCCATACTGCCCAGTTGCGTGAGGTGGAGATTTTGTCTCCTTCCAGGTTCAGGAATTCGTTGCTCGGTACATTGTCCGGCAGGATATAGCTGCCTTCCGCTTTCAGCATAGCGGGGAACACGATGCAATGGAACACGATATTGTCTTTTCCGATAAAGTGTATCAAGCGGGTTTCGGGATCTTTCCACCATGTTTCCCAGCTATCGGGAAGAAGTTCTTTGGTGTTGGAGATGTATCCGATGGGGGCGTCGAACCATACGTAAAGCACCTTTCCTTCCGCTCCTTCTACGGGAACGGGGATACCCCAGTCGAGGTCACGGCTTACGGCACGCGGTTGCAGTCCCATGTCGAGCCAGCTCTTGCATTGGCCGTACACGTTCGGGCGCCATTCCTTGTGGTCTTCGAGAATCCATTTGCGCAGCCAGCCTTCGTGTTTGTCGAGAGGGAGATACCAGTGCTTGGTTTCTTTCATCACCGGTTTGCTGCCGCTGATGGCGCTTTTCGGGTTGATAAGGTCTGTCGGCGAGAGCGAAGTTCCGCATTTCTCGCATTGGTCGCCATAGGCACCTTCAGAGTGGCAGTGCGGACATTCGCCGGTGATATAACGGTCGGCAAGGAATGTTTTTGCTTCTTCGTCGTAATATTGCTCGGAAGTCTTTTCGATAAATTCTCCCTTGTCATATAATGTCTTGAAGAAATCCGAAGCCAGTTGGTGATGTGTCGGTGAAGTGGTGCGGCTATATACGTCGAATGAGATGCCGAACTCCTTGAATGATTCCTTTATCAGCGTATGGTAGCGGTCTACTACATCCTGCGGAGTGATTCCCTCTTTTTTCGCACGGATAGTAATGGGCACTCCGTGTTCGTCGGAACCGCCGATGAATAATACATCTTCTTTCTTCAGGCGCAGATAACGCACATAGATATCTGCCGGTACATATACACCGGCCAGGTGACCGATGTGGACAGGCCCGTTCGCATACGGCAGTGCCGATGTGACGGTGGTTCTTTTGAATTTCTTTTCCATTGTATAGTGTGATTTTATTGTTTTCAGCTTTGCAAATTTTGTTGCTCTCAGTTTTGCAATGTGCAAAGATATTGATTTTTCACCACAGATTACACGGATTAACACAGATTATTTCATTACGAAATGGTCGCGGAATGAAATAGAAGCGTTCGAAATAAAAAACAGGTAAAAAGAAATCAATGTGAATTAATGCTTTTTTGTAGTGAAAGTTTACATTACTGTGCGTTCTCAAATGCTAGCCGGATGCGAGAAAAACTTGCTGGATAGCCATGAGAAGTTATTGCCCGATTTGTAGCAGTTATATAGGCTGTTTCCAGCATCTATATGTCCTACTTCCAGCAACTATATGCCTTATTTCCAGCAACTATATGGGCTATTCCCAGCATCTATATATCCAATCTTCAGCAACTATATAGGCTGTTTCCAACATCTATACATCCAACTTGCCGGCGATGTTTCCATATTTTTCATAACAAGAACACGGAAGTTGATGCACTTTGGATTCGGTAGTCAAAAAACGAAATACTGTTAACAAAACTGCGTATGCTGTTGCATGAAATGCCGATTCTGTAACAATATAGCTCAAAATTGTAACATTGAGTACACAAAACAAAGTAAAACAAACAAAAACAAAATAAACCACCTCCCTAACCCTCCTCAAGGAGGGGATGAAGGAGGAGAGAATTTTGAAAAAGGAAAGCTTTGATGCAGGAAGAACTTGCGACCTGTAACTATCGAATAATGGGCTACAATACCTTCTGGAATGATTAATTAATTTATGAACGCACTTTGAAAAAATGATTGGGTCGGTTTGGATAAAGTCCATATATTTGCAGTGTTATTAAGCTTGAGGACAAAACTAAACTAATTTATCAACACAAAAAACTATTACAATTATGCCAGTATTGTACAAACCCTTCCAGTCGGTTCTGGAAGACAAAAACAAAAAGAAATTATTTCATCCCCGGGTGATATACACGGCTAACGTGGCAACTACCCAACTTGCCAAAGAGATTGTATGATTCTGATTAAAGTTGATTAATTATCAATTTGCATCAGGGTAATTCTTTAATTAATCAATAAGTCAGCATAATTCACATGACTTCTTAGTCTTTTCCTCATTTATCCTATATTTCTTCATAGATTTCTCCTCTTTTTCTTTCTTTTTTCTCATAAGAAAGAATATATTTGTACCTAAGTTAAACGAAAACAAGAGTATGATATGATAACAACCCAGTTGCTTCGTCCTGAAAGCATTGTTGTAGTAGGGGC
>NZ_CABUHK010000047.1 GCF_902491285.1 uncultured Bacteroides sp.
AAAAAAATAAGAAAATGCTGTCATCTGTCACATGGTTAGATGCAAGTGCTTGATAATGCATGAGTTATTATGTGATAGCATGATGTGATAGCAGTGTGACGACAACTGTTGCTGTCACATTGTGTATGCTTACGGGAAAAGAATTGTTTCCTTATTTGAAACCATAGTTTCAACGGTGAGAAACCATAGTTTCAGCAGTGGGAAACTGTAGTTTCAAAGGCTTGAAACTTTAGTTTCTATTGCTTGAAACTCTTGTTTCCGAAGCATGAAACTCCCTGTTTCATACGGTGAAACCAAAAGTTTCAAGGCATGGAACCATTGGTTTCGCCGTATGAATCAATTATCTCATAGGCAAGAGCAGGGTAGGAACTACCGGATACTGTTCAATAAGTCCACTTTTCCTTCGTTGACAAGTTTCAGGATTAACTCCCCGAACAGTGTATTCTGCCATGCAAACCAGGAGCGGGTGAAGTTTTTCGGGTCATTTTTATGGAAGGACTCGTGCATGAAACCTGTTCCGGCATCCGTGTCCATCAGCATTTTGATGCAAGTCTTGATTTCCGCATCGTTCTGGCTGGTGAACGCTTTCATCATAATGCTCATCGGCCAAATCATGTCATATCCGATATGCGGGCCACCGATACCCTCTCCGGCAGTACCTTTGAAGAAGTAAGGATTATCCTCACTCCATACGAATTTGCGGGTATTCTGATAAATCGGGTCGTTCACTTTTACGTCTCCCAGATAAGGCAAGGCGATAAGGCTCGGCACATTGGCATCATCCATTAACAGTTGATTACCGAAACCATCCACCTCGAAAGCATAGATTTTACCATATTTCGGGTGATTGTAAATTGCATACTTTTTCAGGGCCTTTTCCACTTCGTCTGCAAGAACTGTGCATTCTTTGGCTAAATCCGGCTTTTTATTGACCGTAGTCAGAATCTCGGCAGCTTTGCGAAGAGAAGTGACAGCGAAGAAGTTGGACGGAACAAGGAACTGGAAAGTTGTGGCATCGTCGGAAGGGCGGAAAGCGGAAGCAATCAGCCCGACAGGCTTCACAGGATTACCCCAGCCGTCGTTTGTCATTGTGTCGAGCGCACGTTCCGTTTTGCGTTGGAAGCGATAAGGACCTTTGGCGTCGTCCTTGCGTTGCTGCTCCTTGAACGTTTTCAGTACGTTGGCGATGGCTGCGAGCCATTCGTCGGAAAATACACTGGCGTCTCCCGTCGTTTTCCAGTAATGATAAGCCAGACGGATAGGATAGCAGAGCGAGTCGATTTCCCATTTGCGCTCATGCAGTTCGGGCTTCATGGCAGTGAGGTCGCTCATCCATTCGCCTCCTTCGGAGTTCATATTGAAGGCATTGGCGTACGGGTCGATGTTGATACACTTGAACTGGCGGTTGATGACGCCGGCGAGCATCTTTTTCAGTTCCGGATCTTTGTTGGCAAGTTGCACATAAGGCCATACTTGTGCACCGGAGTCGCGAAGCCACATGGCATGAATATCGCCCGTATAAACAAATGTATCGTCCTTGCCGTCGAAATGGACGGTCGTGTCCAGCGTGTTCGGGAAACAGTTCTCGAACATCCACGCCAGCCGGGCGTTAGTCAGCAGTTGCTTGATGTGCGCAATCTGTTGCTCTACGGCTTGCGAGACGAACAGGCGTTTCGCTGCTTCCGGGCGGTTCGTCCGATAGTTGTTGACTTTGGTATTATCTTGTCGGATGATAAAATCACTGCTCTCCATAGCCTGTATGTTGGCTGTGCCCAAGAGTGCCATGGATAAGCAAAAGGCTTTAGTAATATTCATGGTAATAGTTTTTAATTGATTAAATTTCGGCAAATAATTCGATGAGACAAGCATTGTCGAGCAGCCATTTATACTGCTCTTCGTTGTGTCCCGACCAATCCCGGCCTAATAGTCCGTTTTCGTCCCGGTAACTTTCCCAGGCATGCACGGCATTGTCTGCCATGGCATCGACATACGTCGGATTCTTGTCGACTTTATACAAGGCCTTCAGTCCTCTGAATAAAATCACGTTGAACCACGCCATGTCTTTATGCACCTTGACTGCCGGGTCTTTCTTGTCGGCTTTTGTACGGAAAAATGCGTCTGTTCCTGCGGCTGTCTGTTGTGCGTCGCGCAAGTACTGTTCGTCCCCTGTTTCCTCGTAAAGCAATACGCCCGCTTGAATCATCTGTCCGCTGTTGTAGGCATATTTGTCTTTGGAGATGTCTCCTTTCAGGTTGATATTGTCCCAGTAAAGGTGGTCGTCAGGGTCGCACAGATGCTTTTTCGTCCAGGCATAAGTCTCTTTCGCCTTTTCCAGATACCTGGCGTCTTTTGTCAGCCGGTACAGTTTGACACCGAGCACTGTCGACGGGGCGTTGGAACAAGTATGCTTCGCCTCTTTCTGCTGTTCGCACCAGAAGATGCCTCCCCCCATTTCATCGCTCCATCCGCTGTAAATATATTGATACAGTGCGACGGCTTTCTTCAAATAAGCAGGCTTGTGCGTCAATTGGTAGTAGTCGCAGTAATCCAGTGCAATCCAGATGTTGTCGTCATAATAACGTCCGTGCTGCCCATACTTGGCAGGATACGACTGGTAGCAGGCTGGCAGGCGGCTTTCGTCCCAATACTGCTCCATTCCCGGAAGAATCCGCTTTTCGAGTATCTTTTTGTACTTTTTATTTCCCGTAGCTTTGTATAGCGCCACACAGCCCGACATCATCCCGGAATACGGCCATAGGAAAGACGCTTTCAGCGTTCCGTTCTGTTGCGTACCGCCTGCCAGATAAGTGATTTTCTGGTCGGGATTGACGGGATACGTTTCTGTCAGTAGCCCGTCATTTGTCTGATACAGATTCAAGACATTATATAGAATCGAGTCGGCAATAGAAAGATAGCGGGCATTTCCCGGAGTCTTTCCTACTGCGGAAGTAAGGCAAAATAATATACAGGCTGCAAAACATATATTTCTCATAGGAGTATCGGAGTTGGGAATTGAAACTTTCAGGTTATTAGTGAAAAGTGTCAGCCGAATGACGGATAGACGGCACACGGCTGACAAATATTATTTCTGTTGCCGCTCGTCAAACTCCAGTTCCACCTTCACGGGAAAATGGTCGGAAGGCGTGCGTGCCTGGTAAGCCTTGATGTCGATTTCTTCCGGACAGTCGTTCGCCTGTTTCTTCTCGCCGTTTCCTACGATGCTGCGGTATGTATCCGTCAGTACGCCGTATCTTTTCACGTGGAAAGACGGCGACACGAACACATGGTCGATACGGCTTTCCGTAAAGCTGTCCGGGTCGAAGTCATTGAACGTACCGTTGATGGCATAGCGGAAATCACACTTCTCGTAAGAGTCGCACAATACCCCTTTGCTCACGAAAGCATCATACGACTGGTGAGTCTGGTCGACATTGAAATCCCCCGTCAGGATAGCCGGAAGGTCTTTGCCTTTGCCGAGTTCCTTCATCTTGTCCTGTACGAGGAATGCGCTTTCCACGCGTGCCTTCTTTCCTATGTGATCCATGTGCAGGTTGAAGAAAAGGAACTCGAAACCGGTGTCCTTGCATTTGAAATGTCCCCAACTGCAAATACGCGGCAGTACGGCATCCCAACCTTTGCTCGGCACGTCGGGAGTTTCCGACAACCAGAAATCGCCTTTCTCTATCACGTCGAACTTGTCCGTACGATAGAAAATAGCAGAATGTTCACCTTTCTCCTTGCCGTCGTCGCGGCCTACACCGATATAGTCATAGCCGGGCAATGCCTCTTTCATGTCCTTCAGTTGATGAATGAAGCACTCCTGCGTGCCGAAAATGTCGAAATCGTGGTATTGCACCATTTGGGCAATGACCGGATAACGTTGTCCCCAACCGTTTCCGTTGACGGAGTCGCTGCCGTTGGCGTTTCTCAGATTGTAGGAGGCAACGGTGATGGAAGTAGGCTGATAGTTACTTTGGCAACCGCAAAAGACTATCGCGACAATAGCAATAAATAAAAGGCTTTTAAGTTTCATGTTTTTATAGTTTGTTTGATAGATAATTCTCAGACTTCAAAAGTACGATATTTTATTCAAATGAAAGAGAGTAGGGAGCATCTTTTTCAGTGGTTCCCCGTTGTTTGTCGGGTACAGGGCTCATCCGGAATTGGATATTCGCGCCTCGCGTCAACTGGTCGTGTGTAAGATAATTGCGTGAGTACGGCTTTCCGTTCACTTTCATTTCCTTGATGTAGCAGTGGTCGGGCTGGTTGTTATCCGATTTGATAGTGACTGTTTTCCCGTTCTCCAGATGCAGTTTGGCTGATTTGAAGAGAGGAGAGCCTACGACATACTCGTCGGTTCCCGGACAAACAGTGTAGAAGCCTAAGGCGGAGAATACATACCAGGCAGAAGTCTGACCGTTGTCCTCGTCACCGCAATAACCGTCCGGTGCGGCGGTATACAGCTTGTCCATTATTTCGCGTACCCGGTACTGGGTTTTCCAAGGCTCGCCGGAATAGTTGTAAAGATAAACCATGTGCTGAATCGGCTGGTTGCCGTGTGCATATTGTCCCATGTTCATCACCTGCATCTCGCGCATTTCGTGAATCATGCCGCGGCTTTCCATTCCCAGCTTGCCCGGAATTACGAATACGGAATCCATCATGGTATTGAATTCTTTCTTGCCGCCCATCAGGTCGATAAGCCCTTGCGGGTCGTGGAATACACAGAAACTCCAGTGCCAACTGTTACCTTCGCAAAATTCGCCGCTCCAGTCTACCGCGTCGAAGTTGGGGTTGAATACACCTTTATCGTCCTTGCCCACCATCAGTTTGCGTTCCGGGTGATAGACATTCTTGTAGTTCTGTGCGCGCTTTTTATAAATCTCGATTTCGTCGGCCGGTTTACCCAGTTTCTTGCCTAATGCATAGATAGTCCAGTCGTTATAAGCGTATTCGAGGGTGCGGGCTACGTTCTGCCCGATTCCGATGTTGTTGGCTACATAGCCCAGTTGGTTGTAGGACTCATAACCGAGACGGCCGGAAGCAGTCCCGCGGAGATGCGCGTTCGTTCCGTGTTTCAACGCTTCCCAAAGAGTTTCGATGTCATATCCGCGCAAACCTTTGATATAGGCGTCCGCTACAACGGAAGCCGAGTTGTTGCCTACCATGCAGTCGCGGTGTCCCGGTGTCGCCCATTCGGGCAGGAAGCCGCTTTCCTTGTAAGCGTTCACCAGTCCTTCCTGCATCTTCCGGTTCATTGACGGATACATCAGGTTGAGGAAAGGAAACAGACAGCGGAATGTATCCCAGAATCCGGTGTCGGTAAACATATACCCCGGAAGTACTTTGCCGTTGTAAGGGCTGTAATGCATCACTTGTCCCTTCGCGTCTATTTCGTAGAAACTGCGCGGGAAGAGCATCGAACGGTACAGGCAGGAGTAGAACGTGCGCAGGTTGTCGATGTTGTCGTCTTCTATCTCTACCTTGCCCATTTCACGGTTCCATATGTTTCGTCCGCTGCTCACCAGTTGGTCGAAAGTCTTGTTGCCTAGCTCTTTCAGGTTCAGTTCCGCCTGTTCGGGGCTGATAAAAGAAGAGGCGACACGGGCGTGGACGATTTCTCCTTTTTTCGTGGCGAATCCGATGACAGCTCCCGTATGGTTCCCCTTCGCTTCCGTTTCATTAGGGAGAATCCTGTTTTCCGAAACGGTGGAAGTAAACGTAAACGGCTTGTCGAACTGCACTACAAAGTAGTTCTTGAAGTTTTCGGGCACACCGCCGCTGTTCTTTGTCGAATAGCCGATAATCTTGTTCTCTTCGGGAATCACTTTGATGTAAGAACCTTTGTCGAAGGCATCTAGGATGACATAGGAATTCTTCGTTTCGGGATACGTAAAGCGAAACATGGCTGCACGTTCGGTGGGAACGAGCTCGGTAGTCACGTCATGGTCGGCTAGATACACCTTGTAATAATAAGGCTTGGCGACTTCCGCCTTGTGAGAGAACCAACTGGCGCGCCGGTCCTGGTCGAATACCAGTCCGCCGGTAATGGGCATGATGGCAAACTGGCCGTAGTCGTTCATCCACGGGCTGGGTTGGTGCGTCTGCTTGAATCCCCGGATTTTGTCGGCATTGTACGTATATGCCCAGCCGTCTCCCATTTTACCGGTCTGCGGTGTCCAGAAATTCATTCCCCACGGCAGTGCCGTAGCCGGATACGTATTTCCGGTGGACAGTTCGAACTTGGATTGGGTGCCTACCAATGTGCTGACATAGTCCACCGGATTCTTTACGGCGGAAGATTGCAGGGTGTACAACACGGCACTTCCAAGAAATAACAAGTGTTTAAATGAAAAATGTGCTTTCATGAACAAATGAATTTATTGATTTGATAATAATTTCTACGACGAAAATAGGGAGAAAAGGAATGTGCTTCCACGAATAGAAAAGCAAAAATGCCTGATGGCGCTAATGTTAACCATTATGGCGTGGAACTTAACTTATATTCCTGCCAGAAAAAAGCACGAAATATTTTTTTGTTTACCTTTGCCATACATCAAATCTAAGAATGACACGCCATGAATAGACAACCGTTTTTTATCTTTGTTTTAATCCTTAATCTGTTGATACATACGGCTTCCGCCTATAACCTGAAGCAGATTGCAGATAAGGAATATATGTCTAACAGTTCGATTACATCTCTGTGCCAGGACGAACGCGGGCTGATGTGGATAGGTACTTGCGACGGACTGAATATATACGACGGACAGGAAATCGAAGAGTTTAAAACACGTGACAAGGAAGATTACTTATCCGGTAATCTAATTGACAATATTGTATATACCGGTGACGAAATTTACTGGATTCAAACCTACTACGGACTGAACCGGCTGGACAGGCGAACCAACACGATTACGCACTACAATGAGTTTCAGAAACTCTTCTTTATGAACAAGGATACCAATGGCAATCTGTTTATTATCCAGGACAGCAACTGCATCTATTATTATCATAAGAAAGAGGGGGCTTTCAGGAAAATAAATATTACGGGTATTCCCATCTCGGACATCGTAGACTTTTTTATCGACGGCAACAACCGTATGTGGGTAGTGATGAAAGGGTACAACCGTTGTTATGACATACAGCAGGAGTCCGCCTCGGGAGACATCACTTTGCTGCCGCAGAAAACCAGCCTGATTTATCAGACTTCACTGATTTACTGCTTCAATGATGAGCAATCTCTTTATTACATCGACAAGGACTATAACTTCTACGCTTTCCATATCCCGACCAAAAAGAATGAGTTTATCGCCAATCTGGGCAAAGAGATACAGGCACGCGGCAAAATTTCTTCCATTGTTCATTATCACGACAGCTTCTTTGTCGGTTTTCTGATGGACGGCATTCTGTTATTGGAGAAGCAGAAGGGAACGAATACCTATCAGATTCAGCCGTTGCCTGTCAACAGTGGCGTGTTTTGTCTCAAGAAAGACCGTTTTCAGGATATTGTGTGGATAGGTACGGACGGACAAGGTGTTTATCTTTATTCCACCCCTCTCTATTCTATCAAATCAACGGTGCTCAGCAATTACAGCGAGAAGATAGAACGCCCCGTACGTGCCCTTTATCTTGATGAAGACCGTACTTTCTGGGTAGGCACAAAGGGAAACGGCATCTTGAAAATCTATGATTACGAGGTTGATAAGAGCATTTCCGACTGTCGTGCGGAGACGCTGACCACTTCCAACAGTGCATTGGGAAGCAACGCCGTCTATTGTTTTGCCAAAAGTCACCGGAATCTTCTTTGGATAGGCGATGAAGAAGGGCTGAGCTATTATTCGTACAAGGAAAAACGTGTCAGGAATATCCCTATCCGGGTAGCTAACGAAGACTTCAAATATATACACGATATTTACGAAACGGCGGACTCCGAACTATGGCTGGCAAGTGTAGGAATGGGAGTCTTGAAAGCCCGTATTGCCGGAACACCGGATAATCCGGTCATCGTAGATGCCCAGCGTTATGTCATCAACGATGGCGAACTGGGCTCGAACTACTTCTTTACTATCTATGCGGAAGACGAATCCCGTCTGCTCTTTGGCAATAAAGGATATGGGGTGTTCCGCTTCAACAAGACAACGAACGGACTGGAGCCTGTATCTACTCATAAATATGAGAACATGACGCTGAACAATATTCTCGCCATCAGCAAGGATAGCAGTAACAATTATCTTTTCGGCACGAGCTACGGGCTGATAAAATATACCTCGGAGACTTCTTACCAACTTTTTAATGCGAAGAATGGCTTCCTGAACAACACGATTCATGCCATTCTCAAAAACTCATCCGATAACTTCTGGTTAAGTACCAACCTGGGACTAATTAACTTCGATACCCGCCGGAATGTATTCCGTTCGTATGGTTTCGGTGACGGGCTGAAAGTGGTGGAGTTCAGTGACGGAGCCGCTTACCGCGATCCTCGGACGGGTACATTGTTCTTCGGCGGCATCAACGGTTTTGTTGCCATCCGTGCGGACGGTCGTCCCGAACAGCTTTATACACCGCCCGTCTATTTTGATAAATTATCCATCTTTGGCGAACAATATAACTTGGGCGAATTTCTCACCCGGAAAAAGGATACGGAGGTGCTGAACCTGCAGTACAATCAAAACTTCTTTTCTGTCTCCTTTGCTTCGGTGGATTATCTGAATGGTAACAACTGCACCTATTTCTATAAGCTGAAAGGTTTGAGCGACCAATGGGTGAACAACGGTTCGGAGAGCGGAGTGTCTTTTACGAATATGGCTCCCGGCGAATATACGCTGCTGGTGAAATACTATAATAGTGTCTTTGATAAAGAGAGTGATGTCTACTCTTTGGTCATCCGTATCGGCGACCCGTGGTATGCTTCCTGGTGGGCTTATCTGATTTATACCTTGTGCCTGCTTTTGCTGGCTGCCTTGCTGATACGTTCCTTTATCCTGCGCTCCAAACGCAAGAAGCAGGAATTGCTGAACGAAATAGAGAAACGTCATCAAAAGAATGTCTTTGAATCCAAACTCCGCTTCTTTACAAATATCGCTCATGAATTTTGCACGCCGTTGACTTTGATTTACGGCCCTTGCGGACGCATCCTTTCGTCCAACGGACTGAGCAAGTTTGTGGTAGACTACGTACAGATGATTCAGACCAATGCCGAGCGTCTGAATAACCTGATTCATGAACTGATTGAATTCCGCCGTATCGAGACGGGCAACAGGGAAGTGCGTATTGAAACGTTAAATGTATCGTCCATCGTAAAAGGAATAGCCAGAACCTTTGTCGAAATGGCGAAATCGAGAAATATTACTTTCCTGAGCAAGATTCCCGAACAGGTGATGTGGAACTCGGACAAAGGCTTCCTGAATACAATCATTATCAATCTGATTTCGAATGCATTCAAATATACTCCCGACGGGCAAAGCATTAAGATTGAAGTGGATACGGCTGAGGAAGGTGTATTGGTGCTCCGGGTAGCCAATGAAGGAAGTGCCATCAAGGAAAAAGATTTCCAGCATATCTTCAACCGCTATTCTATCCTGGATAACTTTGAAAATCAGGATGAGAAGAACTTCTCCCGTAATGGATTGGGGCTTGCCATCTCCTACAATATGGCGAAGTTGCTGAACGGCACGTTGAAAGTGGAAAATACGCCTGACGGATGGGTGATGTTCACATTGACCTTGCCTGTCATGGAGCCGACTACCGGAGCAACGGCAACAAAGCGGATTACTTCGGAATATATTCCGAAGATAGACACACAGCCTGTTCTGAAACTTCCTCATTATGAGTTTGATAAGATGCGTCCTACCTTGTTGGTGGTTGATGATGAAATAGAAATGTTGTGGTTTATCGGTGAAATCTTCTCCGGTGACTTTAATGTAGTAACCCTGCAGGACCCTGAGCGGGTGGAACAGGTGATGAACGAAGTTTATCCGAATGTGATAATCTGTGATGTCATGATGCCGGGAATCGGTGGCATTGAACTGACCAGGCGGATTAAGGCGGTGAAAGAGACGGCACATATACCTATCATCATAGTTTCCGGACGACATGAGATGGAAGAGCAGATGGCGGCTCTCTCGGCAGGTGCGGAGATGTATATCACGAAACCGTTTAATGCGGAATATCTCCGCATATCGGTGGGGCAGGTGATGGAGCGTAAGGAAGTGCTGAAAAACTATTTCAGTTCGCCCATCAGTTCCTTTGAGAAGTCGGACGGCAAGCTGACACATAAGGAATCGAAGAAATTCCTCCAGTCTGTCTTGAAGATTATCAATGATAATATAACGAATAAGGAACTGACCCCGCGTTATATCGCCGACCGGCTGGCAATCAGCCCGCGTAGCCTTTACCGGAAAATGGAAGAAATCGGTGAAGATAGTCCGACGGATCTGATAAAGGAATGTCGTTTGCATATCGCCAAGGATTTGCTGCTGACGACTAAAAAGACTATTGATGAAATAGTATTCGATTCAGGGTTCTCCAATAAGGTAACTTTCTTCAAAGTGTTCCGTGAAAAGTACGAGTGCACGCCAAAAGAATTTCGGATGAAACATTTGGAAGAGGTTCGGCAATAGGCTGTAGCGGGGGATTTTCCGAGAAAAAGAAGAAGTAAATATCCGTGTTAATATGGTAAGTATCCGTGCCAAAAAGTAAAAAAGTAGAGTTTGATTTCTTTTGGTAGAGTTTAGTGATTTTATCTTTGCTTCATCGAAAATTTAAGTAGATAAAATCGAAAGTATTAATTTATTAATCTTTAATCTAATGAAAAGGAAACTTAGTTTTTTATTCCTGTCAGCATTGGCCCTTCCATTTTTTATGGTTTCGTGCAGTGATGATAAAGAAGAACAGGAGGTGAAGCCGGCAACTGACTTGGTGGTCGATAATAATTCGGTGACACTACTGCAAGGAGACGAAATTACGGTAGGTATTACTTCCGGTAATGGAGATTATTATGTGAAACCATTTGATGAAAGTATAGCGACAGCTACGGTCAGTGGTAATAAAGTAACAATTAAAGCTACGGAGAATAGCCGGCTTGAAGAAAATAACCGCATCGAAACAACTGTATTAGTAGTAGACGGACGCAAGAAAGTGGCTAGGATTCAGGTTCAGGTAGCCAAACTCTGGGACTTGACGGCAGATGTACCGGAAGAAGGCTTCGATTTGTTTATCGGTGAAAAAAGAATGGTGAAAATCCTGACTGGTAATGGTAATTATGAGATTTCCATTCCCGAAGGTGCCGACAAGTATATCGAAGTGGGCGAACTCTCCGGTCAGGTATTCCCCGTAACTGCCAAATTTGAAACAGGAGCAGAACCTGTCGAAATTACGATTACTGATAAAAAAGGTAAGACGGTAGTTATTCCTGTGGTAGTAAATATCGTTGACTTGACGCTGAAAGCCAACGAAGCGGTTTTTGCGGAGCCGGATGCCGAGTCTCAGTATATCGAGATTGAAAAAGGGAATGGTGGATATAGCTTTACTTATCAGGTGGGAGACGGCGAACCGACTACGGAGGCTACCGTTGTAGAAGCTACCGAGAAAGAGAATCTGATTACACTGAAGCCGAAAGCAAGAGGGGATGTAAAGGTGATTGTGACCGACCAGAAAGGTTCGTCAAAAGAAATTGCGGTAAAGGTAAATCCGTATGAAATCAAGTTGGAAGATAATGCGACTTCATTAACTATCAACGGATTTGATAATTCAAAAGAGATTGCAATTTCCCGTGGTAACGGTGAATATCAGTTAGCGCCATTGACGGATGATAATAGGAAGTACTTGAAATCAGCGGAAATAGATGAAAACGGTCATCTGAAAATTGAAGCTAACTGGCTGGGAACTACTACGCTTATAATTACGGATGCTGCCGGGAAGAAGTTGGACTTACCGGTTACTGTCATGCCGATGGCAACCTTACTCGACTCTGACCGTTGCTTTAAGATTGACATCAAGAAATTTGTAGAAGGTAACCAGGCTTTGGATAATATGCAACAACTTACTTTTGAGATGGTATTTTATCCGACATACTCACGTGCTTTGCAGTCGTTTATCGGGTTGGAAGGTGTTTTCCTGCTTCGTTGCGAATCCAATGGGGATACTGATTTGCGCTTTGAAATAGCTACCAAAATCCATAAAGATCCCAATAACTTGAATGGGGATAAATACAATGACCCCCGTTTCCGCAGTCAGCAGAAAATGGGCAATGACCGTCAGGGAAACGGGAAATGGTATCATATCGCTATTGTGTTTGATGGAACACAGGGCAGTACAAAGGAGGCTTACAAGATGTATATCAATGGTGTGCGTGAAACGCTGACTCCTGCAAGCAGTGATTATGAAGATGTACGGCCCGATCCGTATTTGGTTCTTTCTTCCGTATCCGGTGATAACGCCTTGATGATTGGACGTTCGGGTAATAGTGAATTCCGTTTGGGATATTGTGCCGTTGCTCAGGCGCGTATGTGGAAAGTTGCCCGTACTGCAGAGCAGATAAAAGAGGATATGTGTAAATACTACTCTCAGGAAGAAGCTAAGGCGAATACTGATTTATTGGGCTATTGGATACCGTCTAATGGTGTTGGTGATATCAGTGTTTTCAAGAACTATGGTTCTGCAGGCGACGGATTGGATGCAGTGGTTTATAACAACGGTAAGAGTATAAGTCCTGTCACTTTCCCTGACCGCTACAAACGAGTGGAATGTCCTCATTCATACTAAAAACAAGGAATACAATAATATGAGAAACAATATGATTACAAAGAACCTAATCAAATTTGCCCTGCTGTTTTTTCTTATCGGAGTGACGGCTTGTGACAATGAACTGAATCCGGGATTCGACCCGGACGATTATGAAGCGATTGTTCCGCCTGAACCAGTACGTACGATGGACGCTATGGCTAGCGGTGAACGAGTGGTGCTTTCGGGAGCTTCACTGACGGACATCATCCTGAAATGGACGCCTACTGAGAAACACGGTAATACAGTATATCGTTACGAAGTGCTGATTGATACGATTGGCGGGGATTTTACGGAGCCGGTAGAAACTATCTTTTCCGACAATAACGGCTTGGAACCTCAGCTTACCTTGACGCATTATCAGGCAAATACGATTGGCAAACTTGCCAAGTTCCGTTGCAACACAAACGGAACACTACGTTGGAAAGTACGTGCCTACTGTGGATTGGATCAGGCAATCAGTAGCCTGGAAGGTTATTTCGTAATATTTATGATGGACGGCATTGACGATATGCCTTCGGAGAATGAACCGGTTTATATCACAGGTATCGGTACGGAAGATGACGGGGACGAAGCGGAAGCGTTGCAGATGCTCCGGCAGAACGAAGGAATTTATCAGACTTTCGTTCAGTTGAAAGCAGACCAGCCGTTTATCTTTATGTCAACGGTAGAGGGACGCAGATGCTATTACTATGTAGACGACAATGGCGTGTTGCGCGAACGCAATGACGGTGAAGAGTATACGGTGACCGTTCCGAAGTCCGGCATTTACCGTATTACTATCAATATGGGTGAACAAACCATCAGTTATGATGAAATAGGAGCAGTCTATCTCTATAACCATTCGGGCGGATACCGGCAGAACTTCGACTACTTGGGATATGGCAAGTGGGGCGTGAAGAATTATACTGCACGGAAACAGACAGAAAGTTGGGCAGGAAGCGGTGAAACCCGTCATAGCTTTAAGATGGAAATCAACGGGACGACTTATCGTTGGGGACATAAGGAGAAAGATAAGAGTCAGCCCAACTTGGCTACCGATGCCGGCTATTACAACTTGTATCAATTGGCGTTGGGTACCGATCCTTGGGATTACAGTTTCCGTTATTGTGACGAACTGCTTCAGTGGGGCGCAATACAGGGAAATGTGTATTATGCAACGGTAAAAACAGATGTTACCCTTTATTTCAATGCTGAATTTGGAGTCTATACTCATCGTTGGGTGGCTTCGGAAACCAATGAAGATTAAAACTGAATAATAATATGAAGAACTATATAGTATCATTTTCAAAAAAGGCTTTGCTCTTGGGCGGTGTTACGTTAACCATGTTCGCTGCTTGCGACGACGGCGAATTGAGTGACATCTACAAAGGGAGTTCATCCGGCGAATATGTGTCGGATGTAAACTGGACGGATGCTGCCAATACAAGTACAGAAACTTACATCAAATATTTCTTTGAGAATGCCGGCGGACGGGATACTTTCTGCGGAAGCATTTATTGGGAAAAACCGAATACACCGGAAACCGGAGAACCTACAAGTACAGGGGGCAGCGGCGGATGGTCGCAGGGACATGCGCTGGATATAGTCATCGACGCTTATATCCGTCATGCAGACGATCCTGCTTATCAGGCCGATTTGTATGAGAACATAATGAAACCGTTCCTTCCGGCTTTTGACGACTGGAATGAGCATTGCGGTTATGGTGGCAAGGACTTCTGGAATAACTTCTATGATGATATGGAGTGGATGGCATTGGCTTGCCTGCGGGTGTACGAGCTGACGGGCGACGAAGACTATTACAGTGCCTTGATGAAAATGTGGGATCATATCAAGGGAGCCAAGAATGACTATAAAGGAGTAGGCGGCATGGCATGGAAAACGGATGCGCCGGCTTCACGTATGGCTTGTTCAAATGGCCCCGGTTGTCTTTTGGCTATGAAACTGTACAAGCTGACTGTCAAAGAAGCGAAAGAGGGATGGGAGGATAAGGCGGCTTATTATCTCAACTTTGCCAAAGAGGTGTACAACTGGATGACTGCTTATCTGTGTGACACGTCGACCGGACAGGTATATGATAACTTGGGAATCAAGGATGACGGCACTCCGGGTGACCCGGATAAAGTGGCTCTGTCTTACAATCAGGGAACATTCATGGCATCTGCTCTGGCACTCTACAATGCCACCGGTGAGGAGGAATATCTCCGTAACGCTGTTGCTTTCGGTTCTTATCAGGTGAATAAGAAAATGGATTCCAATTATCCGGTATTCAGCGGGGAGGGTAATTCCGGTGATAATCTTTTGTTCCGGGGAATCTTTGTCCGTTATTTCCTGGATATGGTGAAACAACCTGTCAGCAGTGTTTATCCGGAAAAGACCAGGAATAAGTTTATTGCCGCATTACGGAGTTGCTCCGATGTACTTTGGACACTGGCACATCCGGAAGGATATTATGTATGGGAATACGATTGGGCGAAAGCTCCGAAGTTCGGCAATCGCGATAACAGGGAAGACCGCCTGACGATTTCTTTGAACGCAGAGGTTCCCGGAGCGACAATGATCGAGATTCGTGCCCGTTATGAGGACTGGGTACAGGGCAAGGCTTCCGAAGAGGCCAACTGGGTTGGCCCGGAATTTGGGAAGAAAGCAGGGGAATAAGATTGATTCATTACACATAGAAAATCGAAAATAAAAATGATACATATAAAAAGAAATATTTGTCTGATGGCTGTTTCTTGCGCTTTGCTGGCAGGTATCCCTGTACAAAGTATGGCGCAGACAGGCAGAGCTGCAAGGACACAGGCTTCGCAAAACAATAAGATAACGATATCGGGTACGGTATTGGATAAGACGACAAATGACCCGTTGATTGGTGTGTCTGTTGTGGTAAAAGGAGTAGCCAATGCGGGAACGATTACGGATATGGATGGTAAGTTTACGTTGAAGTTGCCATACGCGGAAGCTCCGCTGGTATTTTCTTACTTGGGTTATCAGCCGCAGGAAATTGTTCCCGGTGCCAAGAAAGACTTGACGGTCTTATTACAGGAAGATACGAAAGCCTTGCAGGAAGTTGTGGTGGTAGGTTACACCAAGCAACGCAAGGAAACGATGGTCGGCTCGGTAGCTACCATTACAACGAAAGACTTGACGCAAAGTCCGACCGCCAATATCAACAATGCACTTGCCGGACGTCTGCCGGGATTGGTTGTGAACCAATATGCGGGTGGTGAGCCGGGTGTTGACCAAAGTGAATTGTTCATCCGTGGTAAAGCTACTTACGGCAATCAGAGTGCTATTGTCATTGTTGACGGAATCGAACGCGACATGAGTTATCTGGCTCCGGACGAGATTGAAACATTCACTATTCTGAAGGATGCTTCCGCGACTGCCGCTTACGGTATCCGTGGCGCGAACGGTGTAATCGTGATCACAACCAAACGTGGTAAGGCCGCCGAGAAAGCAACTGTAAACCTGAAAGCCTCTGTCGGTATCAACCAACCTATCGGATTCCCCGAATATTTGGGCTCTGCCGATTATGCTACCTTATATAATGAAGCGCGACTGAATGACGCCAAGATGACAGGCGCAGACATTAGCAGCCTGAATCTTTTCTCTCAACAGGCTATCGACAACTTCCGCCGTGCAAAAGGCGACAACTCTGACGGGCTGGGGTATGACTGGGATTATTATGATTTCGCCTTCAAACCGGGTATGCAGGAAGATGTCAGCCTTTCTATCCGTGGAGGTACGGACAAGGTGCGTTACTATGTGCTGGCTAATTATTTTTCACAGGGCGGTAACTACAAATATTCGAATGCCGGTGAATATAATTCGCAGACCAGATTTACCCGTTACAACTTCCGTTCGAATATTGACATTAATATTAACCGCTATCTGAGTACACGTCTCGACCTGGGTGCCCGTATTACCGACCGTAATGCACCGGGTACTACTGCCGGGCGACTGATGACTATCTGTGCTACGCAACCGCCGTATCTGCCTATCTTGGTAGAGGAGAACTCGCATCCGCAGAATGAAGAATATATTCAGCAGAACTCCCGGGGCATGCTGTATGGTGACAACATCTATCGCTATAATATATTAGGTGAGCTGAGCCGTACCGGTTATCTGAATGAGAAGAATACCTATCTGAACGGTAGCTTTGCCATGAACCTGGATATGGGATTCCTGACAAAAGGGCTGAAAGCGGAAGTGATGTTTTCTTATGATGCTTCCGAAGGACGCTGGATCAACCGCAAGCTGGATACTTATAAGGACGGATACCGTGAATATCCGAAATATGCAACGTTTATGCCGATTGAAGGTTCGGATGCCTATATGGCGGGCGGACATTATACCGGTGCTTACAAGACAGGTAATAAATACGACATCGACCAGACTATCGGCAACGGATTCAGCCATAATGCTTCCGACGGACGGACGTATATACAGGCACGTGTGGACTACAACCGTTTGTTCAACGACCGTCACGAACTGACAGCGATGTTGCTGGCAAACCGTGGCAACCGTACTGTTAATAATGAACTGGCTTATCATAGCCAGGGTATCACCGGACGTTTTGCCTATTATTATAATCAGAAGTACCTGATGGAGTTCAACTTCGGTTACAATGGTTCCGAGAACTTCGCTCCGGGCAAACGTTACGGATTTTTCCCCGCAGGTTCTATCGGCTGGGTGATTTCGGAAGAGTCTTTTATGAAGAAGGCTTCCTGGATCGACTTCTTGAAGGTAAGGGCTTCTTATGGTTTGGTAGGTAGTGACAACGTGAGCAGCCGTTTCCCTTATTTAGCTTTCTACGGTAGTGGTAGCAGCTATGATTTCGGCAATAATTTCGGAACGAACGTGGGTGGTACTTCCGAAGGAAACCTGGCAAATGAAAGCCTGACTTGGGAGAAAGCCCGCAAGTTGAATGTAGGTATTGACTTTACTACCTTGAACCAGCGTTTGGCATTGACTGTCGATGCTTTCTATGAATATCGGTTCGATATTATTACGGATATGAATAGTGACGGTATCATGGGATATCCGGACATTGTAGGTAAGGATGCGGCTTTACAGAATTTGGGTGAGGTCAGCAACCGTGGTGTGGACATCGAATTGAGCTGGAACGACAAGATAGGAAAGAATTTCCGTTATTATATTCGTCCGAATCTGACCTTCTCCCGCAACCGCCTGGAATATAAGGCGGAAGTAGCCCGTAAGAACTCCTGGCGTAAAGAAACGGGCAAGCGCCTGTATGAGAACTTTGTCTATGTATTCGACCACTTTGTGGCCGATCAGGAAGAGGCCGACCGCTTGAATAAAATCGGTTATCAGCCATGGGGGCAGTTAATTCCGGGAGATGTCGTTTACAAGGATTTGGATCGCAATGGGGTGATTGACGATGAAGACCGTACGGCTATGGGAAATCCGCGTAGCCCGGAGCTTATGTTCGGTATTCCTTTCGGATTCCAGTATAAGAATTTCGACTTTAGTGTATTGTTGCAGGGAGCCACCAAAACATCTATCCTGTTGAATGGGGCTGCTGTATTTGACTTCCCGCAGTTCGAGCAAGATAAGATCGGGCGTGTGAAGAAGATGCATCTCGACCGTTGGACACCGGAAACGGCTGCTACGGCAAAATATCCGGCTTTGCACTACGGAACGCATGATAACAATAAGAATGGAAACAGCAGCCTGTTCCTGTATGACGCTTCCTACCTTCGTCTGAAGAATGTGGAAATCGGTTATAATGTATCGCCTAACTGGTTGCGTAAGTTCCATGTACAGCAGGCACGTATCTATGTGCAGGGCTTGAATCTGTTGACTTTTGATAAACTGGGTGATGTGGACATCGACCCGGAAACGAAGTCTGGTGACGGTGCTTCCTGGTATCCGATTCAAAAGGTATTCAACTTCGGTATTGATATTACATTCTAAAAACAGTATAGAAACATGAAACAGTTATATAGATTTTCAGCAATCGCTTTATCGCTTCTGACGTTGTCTTTCGCTTCGTGCAATGATTACCTCGACCGGGATGATGATGACAACATTACGGAAGCGGATGTGTTTGCCCGTTATGAGAAAGTAAACGGACTGGTATCGGATGTGTATGCCAAGGCGAAGAAAGCCGACCGTCCGCTGGTGTTTTTCGAACACTTCAGTAACAGTGCCATTACGGACGAATGTGAAGGTACTAATGTAGAAGGGAATATTACGAATAACTTCAATAACGGTGCCTGGAACCCGAACTCCTTGCCGGGTAGCTGCGGTCAGTACTGGGAAAGTTTGTATGAAGGAATCCGTAAGGCGAACTTGATTATAGAAAATGTGGCGAAGTATAATACGCCCGATAATCCTCAACAGGACGGTGACTTGCGTAACCGTATCGGGGAAATGTATTTCATGCGCGGTTATTTCCATATGTTGCTGTTGCGTATGTACGGAGAAGCTCCGTATATTGACTATGTAGTTCATGCCGGAGATAATATGGATTTCAAGAAGGAGTCTGTTCATACGATGGTGGAAAAAATTGTTGCGGACGCACAGACTGCGTATGGTATGGTGCCCAATAAATACGTGAAGACCTCTGAAAACTTCGGGCGTGTGGATAAGGGTGCTTGCCTGGGACTGATTTCCTTTGTTCGCTGGATAGTGGCGACTCCGCTGTGGAATGGGGCTTCCCAATATGGATACAACTTGCGTCGTGTGTTCGAGAATGAATATACGTATGACATCAACCGGTGGAGAAAGGCGAAGGAAGCGGCTAAGGCTGTACTGGATTTTGAAGTTGGTGGTACAAAGCGTTATTCTCTTTATATGAAACATGACGCAAATGATTTCAAAGACCCGGCGGACGGCAACTTGAATGATAGCCGTGTGTATGCCCGCCTATGGGATATGTTCTATGATATGGATGCGTTTGCCAACGAGTATGTGTTCTTTATGACGAAGAGCAAGGACCAGGCCTGGCAGGGAGATATTTATCCGCCCAGCCGAGAGGGAAGTTCCCGTCAGCAGCCTGTACAGGAACAGGTGGACGAGTATGAATATATCGTAGGTGATTACGGTTATCCTGTATATTCGGCGGAAGCGCGCAAAGGCGGTTATGATGATGCGAATCCGTATGTGAAGGGAACTCGTGACCCACGTTTCTATCGGGATATTATCTATCACGGTGCTCCTTACCGCAACAATAAGAATGAATCGAAAACACTGAATACTGCCAGCGGTTCTGATAAGATAGGAGCAACTAATGCGACGACTACCGGATATTACTTGCGCAAATTCCAGCAGGAGTCCTGGAACAAATCCGGTAACTTCAGTATCAATGCGCCTGCTATCTGGCGCCTGCCTGAATTTATCTATATCTATGCGGAGGCTTGCAATGAGCTGGGAGAGGATTTGGATGAGGCTTATAAATTGGTAAATACCGTCCGCGAACGTTCGTTCATGAAACCGATGCCACCGGAAGTTAAGTCCAATCAGCAGTTGATGCGTGAATATATTCAGCGCGAACGTCGTGTGGAGCTCTTCTATGAAGGCAAACGTCCCTGGACTTGCCGTTTGTATCTGGAACCGACGAGCAAAGAAGAATTGGCTAAAGAGAGTCTTTGGAAATCCAGCGGCAGCGACAACTCAAAACGTACGCAGAAATACTGGGCGGCAAACAACGGAGCGTTGCCCCGTTGCCAAAGGATGATTAACGGAATGCGTCCGGTGCAGGATGAGAATGGTGCTATTACTGTAGACGGTGTAAAATATAGAATGGAACGTTTCTGTGTGGAAGAACGTACGTTCTCCATCCAGCATTATCTGTTCCCGATTCGGCAGAGCGAATTGCAGAAGACACCGTCTATTGAGCAGAATCCGGGATGGTAAACCGATAGGAATGTATAACTTTAAAAAGAAAATCAGATGAAACGAATCTATACATATATGTGTCTGTTGCTTTTATCGGTATTGTCGTTTGCCGTTGCCGGTTGTGACGATGATGACGATGACGATATTGCCAAGGACCTGATAGAATTGATAGTGAATAAACCGGTGATACGTATCGGGCAGAATGAAGAGACCAAAGTGAATATAGTGGTTGGAAACGGAAATTACTCAGTGAGGAGTTTCAATACTGCTATCGCAACGGCTACGGTTTCCGGTGAGGTGATTACGGTGAGAAGCGGCTCGCAGAATGGAGCCACTACGGTGGAAGTGATGGATGGTGAAGGAGTGATTGCCAATATTTCGGTCAATGTAGGGGTCTTTGAACTGGAAGTGAATGAATCTCAAGTTACGTTGGAAGTGGGGGACGAAAAACAGTTGATTGTCAGCATGGGAAACTTCTCCAGTAATGATGAATTGTCTTATACGGTGGGTGATGAAACGATTGTCGGCATGGTCAATACTGATGTGTTCCGTCCTTTCTATACATTGACGGGGTTGAAGAGCGGACATACCACGGTGACTTTCACTGACCATAAGGGAAAGCAGGCTACGGTTCAAGTAACAGTGAATCCTATCTCTATTGATGTATCCAACCTGACTCCGAGAGTCGGTGTGAACAACAAGGTGATGATTACTGTAGAAAAAGGAAACGGAGGTTATAGTCTTACGGCGGAAGATGATGAGATAGTCGGTGTTCAGCAGGTGGATGATACCCGTTTCAATCTGATTGGTAAGAAGGCAGGTGTCACCACAGTGGTTGTCAAAGACCAGGCAGACCAGGAATTATCTTTGACTGTAACAGTGGTACTGGCAGATAGAGTGGCGAACTTGGGTAGTAGCAATTATTTCCATGTACCGTTTACGTATAATGGGGTGGCGGACGAATCGCTGAAGAGTGTGAGCACAATCACGTTTGAGGCTCGTTTCAATATTGAATCGTTGAATGGAAGTGGTGATGCCCGGATTAATACGGTGATGGGAATCGAGAAAAACTTCTTATTGCGTGTGGATGTTCATAAGGACGATAGTGATACGGAATCACGTTATCTTCAGTTGGCAGCAGACGATAAAGGTAAAATCCGATATGAAGGCTCCACTAAGATAGAGACTAATAAGTGGTATGATGTTGCCGTGGTTCTGGATGATAGCAAGAGTGGCAGTGACCGGATTGCCTTGTATGTGAATGGTGTGAAGGAAACGCTCCAATATACAAGTGGCACACCGGATGATTTGAAGAATATTAACCTGACTTCCAACTTCTACATCGGTCAGTCTGACAGCAAACGCCGCTTGAATGGTGCTATCAGTTACGCCCGTATCTGGACGAAAGCATTGACGGAACAGCAGATTGCAGACCAAAGTGGCAAGATACTGAATGAGGAAGCGGAAGGAATGATTGCCAACTGGTTGTTCAATAATGGAAACGGAAATATTAAAACATTTGTTTCTTTAGCGGACAAGAGCTTTGAAGCTGAAGCGGCAAGTGTGGTTTCTACGTGGAAAGCCGACCCGATATTGACAGTGGAATAAGAAACGAATAGAAAGAACAAAAAAGCCATCCCCGGAATAGACGAAGTAGGGATGGCTTTTTATTGTTATATATTATTCATAATCACTGTCTCCTAATATAATATCATTCGTTTTAGGACCTTTGATAATACCATGAGTTGAGAGTTCATGTAACTTTATGTTGGGATATAATACATCGTTTACTTCAGAAACTACGATTGTATTATCTAATTCAAAAATAGCCTTTGAACGAATATCCTCGGATGAGGCTCCTATCCTGATTTCATACATACCTTTTTCGGCAATCCATTGACTTTTTCCTGTCCAGAAAGAGGCGAGGTCCATAAGATTGACCGTGAATTCTATCGTTTCGCTTTCACCGGGTTTCAATAATTGAGTTTTAGCATATCTTTTGAGTTCTTGAAATGGTTTCTCCACAGTGGTAACAGGAGCTTTGAGGTACAACTGTACGACTTCTTTTCCGCTTATTTTTCCTGTATTTGTAACTGTGACTGAAACAGTCAGTTTATCTTTAAACTTTTCATTGTATATTTTTAGTGGTGAATAAGTGAAATCCGTATATGAGAGTCCATAGCCGAATTCATAAGCCGTTTTTACGTTAAATGTCTGATAATATCTGTAGCCGACATAAATACCTTCTTCATAGAAAGCATTGACCGGATTCTCTGCTGGAACACCGGGAAATGAGTTGGCGGAAGGGACGTCAGAGTATTTGACAGGAAATGAAACAGCCAGTTTCCCGGAGGGATTTACTTTCCCGCTCAGTATATCGGCAAGTGCATGACCGCCTTCTTGTCCTGTCTGCCATGCCAGGAGTATGGCATCAGGCATGTGGCGCCAACTGGCTACATCAATGGGACCGCCGATGTTGAGTACGACAACTACCTTTTTGTTTAGGGCGTGAAAAGTGTTGCATACTCTTTTAAGGAGTGTTGTTTCGGAATTGGATAAATAATAGTAATCCTTTGCTTCCCTGTCCCAAAGTTCCCCGGCATTTCTTCCCAAAGTGATGATTGCAATATCGGCTTTTTGTGCGGCATCGTCGATATAGGATTGTGGCAAGGCAGGTTCGGGAGCAAAGTCGACGAGGTTTTTAGTTGGAATCTTTAGTGTCGGTGTAGTATTGCTGCGCACTGAATCTATGTAGTGCTGATAAAAAGAAGATAGATTTTTAAGAACTTTGGCGTGCATATTTTCCAGCCCTTCGGTGATAGATGTGGCATGCCGATAATTAACCCGCCCGCTTCCGGTTCCACCAGCTATAAAGTTGTAAGAGGACTTCCCGAAAAGTGCATAAGACTTTGTGTTTTTCAAAGGAAGAGTCCTGTTCTTATTTTGAAGAAGCACCATTGCTTCCTCGGCAGCTTGGCGGGACACATCGGCATGTTTGTCTAAATCCGGTTGATAATCCCGGTGAAGATTTTTGAATGTTGAAGTCTTAATGATATATTTGAGTATATTTTTAATATTCTTATCCAGTGTCTTTTCGTCTAATGTTCCGTTTTTGATTGCTTTGATAAACAGCTCCGCTTGATAATTTCCCGGCATAAGAAGTTCGTTTCCGGCTCGCATTTGTGCCACAAAATCTTCTCCGCTAACCCAGTCGGAGACAAACAGACCGTTATATTTCCATTCTTTCCTAACGATATCTTGTAGCAGGACTTTATTTTCCGCTGTATAGTATCCGTTGATTTTATTATAAGATGTCATTATCATCCAGGGATTGGATTCCTCTATTGCGATTTGAAAACCGCGCAAATAGATTTCCCGTAATGCCCGCTGGCTGATTACTGCGTTAATAGTCCGGCGGTTGGTTTCTATATTGTTTGCTGCAAAGTGCTTGATACAGGCGCCTACATTCCATTTTTGAATGCCATTTACCATTGATGCGGCCATCATGCCGGAAACATAGGGGTCTTCTGAATAATATTCGAAATTGCGGCCGGTTAACGGATTGCGTTGTATATTCATTGCGGGACCAAGTAACATATCACTTCCATATCGGAAGGTTTCTTCCCCGATGGCATCTCCTACCTGATATACCAGTTCTTTGTTCCAGGTCGAGGCAAGTGCGGTGGCTGTTGGAAAGGCGGTGCAGTAGGTACGGTGGTTGACACCCGTTTGAATGGTATCTATACGTAATCCGGCGGGACCGTCCGTCAACACAGTGTTAGGAATGCCTAGTCTCGGAATACCATAAGTGGCACAGGCTTGCCCCCGAAGAATGAGGGTCGGTTTGGTCTTATAATGCCGCCATACGCCTTCGTCGCCCACTCCCAAAACGAAATAGACTTTCTCTTTTAGAGTCATTGCTGCAATTATGTCATCGATATTACCGGCTTCTAATTTTATCTGGGCGGATAATACCAGTGTTGTGGATAATGCCAACAGAGTGATAATTTTTCTTTTCATATTCTTTTTATTATAGTATATCTTTTCCGGTTATGTTACATTGGCAAAGCTACGATATAGGAAAGTAGACGTTTTGTTTGTTTTGGTTTCATTTTAGCTCAATCTGATAGAATCGGGGTATTAACACTCTGAAAAAGGCATTTTGGCAATATGAGCAAAACAAATAACAAATAGAAAAACAGAAAAAGGATACAGGACGCTTATCTTCGTGATATAAAAGTGCAAAATGAATAAATATAGAAAGAGGTTGTAGTAAATAGATTAGGTAAATAGATTGTCAAGACACGGAAACTGCGGTTTAACAACTGTTATAGTATGCGGTTTTCGTGTTTGTAATTGCTATTAATACTATATTTGTTTTGGTTTAATACGATAAAAAACACGGTTTTTCCTTAAACTGTATATTTATGAGAACTAGGATATTTTTTCTTTTATTGTCTATACCATTATTCTGTATCGGGGGAATAAATAATGGTATAAGAGATTTTCATTTCAGAACGATTTCCCCGGAAGATGGGTTTTATTATGATGGAGTGAGTTCTATCGTACAAGATAAACTGGGCTATATCTGGGTAGTGATGGCTAATGAAGTGTATCGTTTCGACGGGTATAATTATAAACGTTATTATTCACAATTTGAGATTCCTCAGAATATCGGCAAGCTATATTTTGAATCGGTAAATACGGATTCCGACGGAAATATTTTTGTTGCTTCTAATAATGGACTGTTCCTCTTTGATTGGAATTCCGATACTTTTAAACTAATCTTTCCACAACACCTCTATAAGATAAAGGAAGACCGGAAAAAGAATCTGTGGATTTATGGCGCTAATCTTGTAGGTATCCTTAACCGGGAATATTGGACATATACTTCTGTTGTTCCTGACCGTCATCCTAAATTGCGTACGCAGGTTGTTTCTGTAGATGAAGACGTGGTTTATATCGGTACAGTCAATGGCGAAGTATATAGTTATGACCTGGAAACCAAAGCACTTGTCCGTTTCTTGAAACTTCCCGGTAATTACCGGATTGTGGATATTAAAACCGATGATGACAGAATGTGGATTCTGACCCAGACTTCCGGATTATATAAAGTGGATATCAAAACCGGAAAAACAGAAAATGAATATCGTTGGTTCTGCACACAGGATAATCAATATGTACCGGCTAAGACACTTTATTTGGACCGGGAAGGATATATATGGATAGGCACTCAGCGTGGTTTATATGTGATGAACATAATGACGGATGAGTATTCGCATTATACAAAATCCGAGAAGCGGGAGTTCAGCTTGCCTAATTCTTCCATTTGGACTATTTACGAAGATAACCAGCAGAATTTATGGATAGGCACTTATTCCGGTGGCTTATGTTATTTGAACTTTCATGAGAACTCCCGTTTTAAGAATTATTTCTCGGAAGAACAGCAACTAAATCACAATGTAGTGAGCGCTTTTGCCGAAGAACAGGATTTTATTTGGATTGGTACGGAAGGGGGAGGATTGAACAGGATGGATAAAAAAACAGGAAAGTTCATGTATTTAAAGCATGGGCATGGCGGAAATACCCTTTCTTATGACAACGTAAAATCACTTGTATTCGATTCGCAGGGTAATTTGTGGATTGGTATGTTTATGGCAGGAGTTGATAAACTGGATATGAGCAGAAACCGGTTTAGAAACTTTACCAATCCCCATCTTAGTAATGATGTCAGGAAACTTGTGTTGGAAGGAGATTCCGGGTTATGGATTGCCAATCAGGCAAATGCTGATATTTCTTTTTATTCTTTTGCTCAGAACCGTTTCTACAATTATGACATAGATGCCTTATATACCAGCCGTATATCTGATATATGCAAGAGTAAGGATAGTAACTTGTGGATTGCCAAAGAAGACCAGCTTTTAAAAATGGATATCCATACTAAAAAGACAAAGCAAATCGTTTCTCCACGATTGGGACACAGCCAACTTGAAACGATTTGTGTTGATGAACTGGGAGATGTGTGGATGGGTACTATCGGAGCGGGATTGATGAGGTACAATGAAGAGGAAAACCGGACAGAAGTATATGATGAAATTCTTAAATATAATATTTCTGCTATTTATAGTATTTGTATTGATGATTCCGGCAATCCATGGATGGGAACGGACAATGGACTGTTCAAATACGATAAGTCCGGTGGAGTCTTTTATCGTTTTGATAAGCGGGATGGAATACAAGGGGCTGTCTTTAATCCGAAAGCTTGTATGAAAGGGCAGAACGGAGAATTGTATTTCGGGGGTGGAAATGGTTTTACAATAGTTTATCCCGATAAAGTGAAGGTTAATGATTTCATTCCGTCGGCAAGGATTACGGATTTTTATATCAATAATCAACAGGTAACAACCTCTACGGAAAATACACCGTTATCCCGACCGGTTAATCTCACAAAAGAAGTTGTTCTTACTCACGAGAATACTACTTTCAGTTTCCGCTTCTCATCGGATAATTATCTTATACCTGAGAAGAATATGTTTAAATACAGGTTAAAAGGGTATGATAATGACTGGATTGAAGCGGATGCTTTCAGCCGTATTGCTTCCTATACTAAGGTGCCGCCGGGAGATTATTCATTCGAAGTGCTGGCGGCCAACAATGATGGCGTGTGGGGGACTTCGCCTGTCTCTATAAAAATAAAATGTTTGCCTGCTCCCTGGTTGAGCTGGTGGGCATATCTTATTTATGCGATAGGGATTGCCGGTATTCTTTTCTGGATTGTTTACTATTATTATAACCGTAAGAAACAACGTTTGGAACGGTATATGGATAATCTGGAAATGGAGCGTAGAGAAGATATGCATCAGGCCCAGTTGCGCTTTTTCACTAATATATCCCATGAGTTCCGTACCCCTTTGTTTTTGATGATGTCTTCACTTGACAAGTTGAAAGAAGAAGGAATAGGAGGAAGGCATTATAATTTGCTTAATGGTAATACCAGGCGCTTGCTAAATCTGGTTGATGAACTAATGGACTTCAGGACGGTTGAGAATGGGAAAATGAAGTTGCACTTGTCTTTTGTGTCTGTAAATGCTCTAATACGTGGATTGGTTGAAGATTTTAAGGACTACGCAGTTTCGAAAGAGATTAGTTTTGAGACAGTGTTTGACCCGCGACTTGAATCACCTTTCGCTGTCGATGTGAAATGCATGGAGAAAATCGTGCTGAATTTATTAAATAATGCATTTAAGTTTACTCCCAAGGGAGGGGTAATCTCCATTCAGACTTACTATGACGTTACAGTGTTTAAATCTGACTTTAAGTACCATTATCAAGAGGGGGAAAATTTGTCGGATAACTTGTTCGGTATTGTCGTCTCCGATTCGGGTATTGGCATTTCACCGGAATCTATCGGGAATGTTTTTACCCGTTTCTATAAGATAGATACATCTGATAGCCAAACACATATCGGTTCCGGTATCGGGCTTGCATTGGTGAAAAGCATTGTAATGCTGCACAAAGGAAGTATAAGTATTTATAGCGAGCGGAATAAAGGAGCAGATTTTATGGTGGCTTTGAATCGTTCAGCGGATGTATATGATAAAGTTGATTTTGCTTCTGAGGGATATGATGCTGAGAGGGCGGTTGTGATGAATACTCGTGGGATGCTTGCTGATACGACTGAATCGGAAAAACAGGCACAGGGAATTACAATAGATACGGTTGTTCCCCGGTTCCGCCAGTCAAAGAGAATTCTTTTGGTTGAGGATAATGAAAGTGTACGTTCGGTGATTCGGGAAGTACTTTCTGAATTCTATGATATTACCGAGGCCGCCAATGGCGTAGAAGCCTCGGAGTTTTTATCGAAGATGGAGATTGATTTGATTCTCAGTGATGTAATGATGCCATTGAAGGATGGGATAACTTTGTGCCGGGAAGTGAAAAGTAACGTGGACACTTCGCATATTCCATTTGTCATGCTGACGGCAAGGGGAGGAATGGAGAACAGGCTGGAAGGGACTGAGTCGGGAGCGGATGCCTATTTTGAGAAACCGATAAATATGCAGTTGCTGTTACAGTCCATACAGAACATATTTGTGAGACAGCAGCATTTGAAGGAACACTACGCCAGGTTCTTTTTTGCCGATAGCCCGGAGCTGGTTTCCAACAAACAGGATAATGAATTTATGAAGCAATTGACTGCTGTCATTGACTCTTGTATGGAACAGTCGGATATGGATGTGAATTACATTGCTTCACAGTTATCCATGAGCCGGAGTAAACTGTACAGTAAGATTAAGACAATGACGGATAAATCTATTGTGGAGTTTATTCGTTCTTACCGCTTGCATAAGGCCGCCCGTCTGTTGATTGATGGAAATCTGTCAGTCAGCGATGTGATGGCACAGGTCGGCATTGAAAGTAATTCATATTTCACCCGTGCTTTTAAGGCGGAATTCGGGATGACTCCAACAACCTTTATTCAAAATAATAGAAAGAAATAACACTGTAATTGGATAGGGTAACCAATGCCGGCATTCTTTTTTACGAAACTCTTTGCTCTCTTTCTCAAATAGCGATAAAAAGGCAATTCAGACTAAATTTTAGCGGAAATGGGCAAATGATTTATACTTGCCGGGCATACATTTGCGTCAGAATCAGACTTTATAATGTAAGCTGAGGAAAGTATAATTAAATTCAATATATCTATTTTATCATGAGAAACTACGTTATTCTGTTCTCTACATGTTTGCTGTTGCTCTTTTTTACAGGATGTAACATGATTACACAGAAAAAGGAGAAGGCAACGGGAGAAATCTACAATGAGACCTTTATAAAAGACATCATGCTTAAAGTGGCACGATGGCAAGTCGCTCATCCCGATTCTTTGAATGACTGGCAGGAGCAATGGGCCAGGTCTGTTTTTTATTCAGGAGTGATGTATGCATACAATGCTACGCAGGACACTACTTATCTGAATCAGGCTTTGCGTTGGGGAGAAGGTTGGGGGTGGAAAAGAGGACCGAAATTTCGCCATGCTGACGATTTGGCTTGTGGGCAGGCTTATCTTGACGCATATGCTGTAGTGCGCAGGGAAGAAATGCTGAATGGGATAAAAATGTCGATTGACAGTCTTATTGCCGACCCTAAACCGGGACGGGTAGACTGGTGGTGGTGCGATGCCCTGTTTATGGAGCCACCGGTACTGGTTAGATTAGGGAAACTCACGGGGGATGAAAAGTATTACTCTTATCTGCATGATATGTACTGGGATACGACAGACTTCCTGTATAGTAAGCCCGATAGTCTTTTTTATCGGGACAAGAACTATTTCAATGCAATGACAGCCAATGGCAAAAAATCCTTCTGGTCACGCGGAAATGCATGGGTACTCGGTGGTTTGGCGCAAATACTCGCTATGATGAATAAGAAGCATCCTGATTATCCTAAGTATGAAGAGTTGTATTTGCAGATGATACATAAGATAGCACCTCTTCAGCAAGGGGATGGCTTGTGGCGCCCCAGCCTTCTGGACCCGGACGATATTCCTGTAAAGGAAACAAGTGGCAGTACGTTCTTTACGTATGCTCTTGCGTGGGGAGTGAACAATGGTTTGCTTGATAAGGAGATTTTCTTGCCCCAGGTGAAAAAGGGGTGGCAAGGATTGGTGGAATCTGTCAATCATGAAGGCAAGCTCGGTTATGTCCAGTTGATAGGTGCTAAACCGGAGAAGGTAGAGATTGGGCATAATCAGGAATATGGAAGTGGAGCATTTCTTATGGCTGCTTCTGAAATGCTGAAGCTGGAAAAAGAAGAAAAAGTAAAATGAAATAAAACGAAAAACGCTATTGTTAAACCTATAAATTATATGTAAACATGAAAAAACTGTTGATTGGTAAGCTAAGCATATTGCTACTCATTTTGGGAGTTGTGATAGCTTGTGATAAGCAAGATGTAGGCGATGCGCCGAAGTCTAATATGAGAAGTATTATTGGTTTTACAGTAAAGCCCGGATATAATGCTGGTAATATATTTGTGAATCATCAAGGGGTTATTGACCAGAGTAATAAGACAATCACCATTGAACTGCCGGATAATATTGACATGACAAAGATACGACCTGAAATAGTACTGTCTCCTTATACGACAGTGACTCCGGGGAATATTGAACCGGTAGACTTCTCACAACCGGATTTGGAATATACAGCTATTGCACAAAGCGGGAAAGTGGCGGTATATTCACTCATTGTAAAGAATACGTATAAGTATAAAGGAAATACATTGTATGCCATCTCTTTTCCAGATGTTCCTTTTGCTGACGGTACGGTTCCCCGTGGTTCTTTCGCCAATAATAATGCTACTGTCACAGTGCCTGCCGGTACGGATATCAGTAAGTTACGTCCGTTGATGGAGTTGGCGGTTGACTCAAAGAACGCGACTTTCTCAAAAGACCCGGATACGGATTGGGATTTTGCAACTCCGGCTGATAATAAAGTGAAATTCCAGGTAATATCTCAAACTGGTAGTGCCAAATGGCATGCTGTTACGGTTGTTGTCAGTGAATCTATGTAATACCCTATAAATCTATAAACATGAAAAGAGTTAACACAATCTTATTCTTGCTTTTTCTCTTGCTCGGAGAAACTGTTATAGCTCAAAATATAACTATAACCGGTGTGGTTTCGGATAAACTGGGACCTGTTCCCGGGGCCAGTATTGTGGTGAAAGGCACTAAGACCGGACTGACCACTGACCTTGAGGGGCGCTTTTCTATAACAGCCGCTCCCAATGCGCAGATTGTAATTTCCTGTATGGGATACAAACCGGTAACGATTGACGTGAAAGGTTCCCGGCATAAGGAAGTGATCCTGCATGAAATGACGCAGAATCTTGATGAAGTGGTGGTAGTAGGATACGGTTCCATGAAAAAAAGGGATATAACCGGTGCAATTGTTTCTGTCAGCGCCAAGGATATAGAATCTTCACAGCCTATAGACCTGAGTACGGCTTTACAAGGTAAAATCTCCGGACTTGATATTATGACTTCTTCAGAACCGGGAAGTAGTTCTACTTTCCGTATCCGTGGTACATCTACCTTGAGTGAAGGCGGTTCTAATCCCTTATTTGTAGTTGATGGAATGGAAGTGGACAATATTGATGACCTGAATCCTCGTGACATTGCTTCTGTTGAAGTACTGAAAGACGCAGCTTCTACAGCAATTTATGGTTCAAGGTCGGCTAATGGAGTCGTTATCATTACAACGAAACAAGGTGAATCGTCCAAGCCGAGAATCAGTGTCAATTATGCGCTGACTCAGTCGAGCATATCTAAAACATTGCCGCAAATGAACCGTATGCAGGGGCTTGAGTATGAAGCCTTACGCAGCTATATGTCCGGCGGAAAAGCTACGTCTATTTCTCGTGATTCATTGAATCCGATGAAAATAGAAGACCATAATTATCAGGATTTGATTTTCCGGACGGCTTATACTCATCAGTTGGATGCCAGTATAGCCGGAGCCGAAAAGAAAGTGAAGTATTATCTGAGCTTGGGTTACTTGGGCGCCGAAGGTATTCAAATCAATACCTATAACAAGAGATTGTCTTCACGTATAAACGTGACTTATGATGCTACTCCCCGTCTTTCTATCGGAAGCCGTATTTATTTGGCACTGACTAATCAGAGGAAGGCCACGTCAGAATCCCGTAACCGTATATTCCAGCGTCCGGCTAATTATCCGATTTATGCACCGGACGGTTCGTTTCTGGAGAATATAGGCAATATCAGCAATCCGGTTGCCGAAAGTGTGATGGGGAAAAATGATTACCGTAAATATACGGCTAATATCTATGAATATATCCAGTACTCTTTTACTAAGAATTTAGTGTTGAAATCCAGTATTGCGGCTAATTTCAATCTAGAGAAATATGCCCGTTTCCGTCCGGAGATACTTACTACTGACAAACGCCGGTCGGCTATTAATAAAGAAACCCTGTATTCCGGCTGGACACACGAAGATGTGCTGACTTACAGTAAGAAGTTCAAATCGGGACATAGCATGACTCTGATGGGGGGCTTCAGCTTACGTGAGTCGAACGTTGATGTAACGGGACTGTCTGTAACGGATAATATAACGGATGCGCTTGAAATAAGCAATACTTTTGAGGGAGTCAATATGAATGATACGAAGGCAACCTGGAGCCGTAACCGTATGTCTTCTTTCTTCGGACGGGCATCGTACAGCTATAAGAGCCGTTACTTGTTTAATTCAAATCTACGTTATGACGGTTCTTCCCGTTTCGGACGCGATAATCGTTGGGCTTTCTTCCCGTCGGTATCTTTAGGATGGCGCTTTTCGGACGAGAAGTTTTTGAAATGGGCGCAACCTGTATTACATGATGGCAAGCTGCGTGTCAGCTATGGAGTTACCGGAAATCAGGCAGCAGGCGACTTTGCCTCACTGGGACTTTATACTACTAACTATTATGCGGATTCTCCCGGTATTTATCCCAACCAGCTATCCAATGTAAATTTGGGTTGGGAAGAAACGAAACAAACCAATATCGGTCTTGATATCATGTTTCTGGATGGACGTATCTCCTTGAACGTTGATTATTACAACAAAAAGACAAATGATGTCTTGTATAAAGTGCCGTTGCCGCAGACTTGCGGTTTCAGTTCCTCTTTCAAGAATGTGGGGGATGTGGAGAATAAGGGATGGGAAATAGCAGTTTCTTCCGATAATATTCAAACGAAGAATTTCTCATGGTCTACAAATCTCAGCCTTTCATTCAATAAAAATATGATTGTTTCCATTCCTGAAGGCGGACGGCAGATAGTAAACAATGTATTTTTGATAGACCAGGGTTATGCGGTAGGAACTATTTATGGCTGGAAAGCAAAAGGTATTTTCCCTTATACGGAATCGAATGCATTTACGCCGGAATGGAAGCAACTGACTCCTGTTTTTGATGAAAAAGACCATTTCGTCCGTTATGAGCTGGACGGAAAAGAATATACGGGAGACATAAAGAAGATGACAGCTAATAATGCCGTACTTGAAGGTGGTGATGTGATGTGGGATGACGTAAACAAAGATGGTGTGATTGACGCGGAAGACCGTCAGATTTTGGGATGTGGTCAGCCTAAAGTGACGGGAGGCTTTAATAATGAGTTTACTTACAAAGGTCTAACTCTGTCGTTCTTCTTCACATTTGCTTTTGGAGGTGATGTTTATAATGCATACGAACAGATTCGTTCGGAACATCGCTGGTCTTCTCTTAACCGGGGTAATCCGATTAATATAGCAAATTCGTGGAAAGCACCGGGTGATATTGCCAAGTTCCCCCGTCCGATAGGAACCTTGGCACAGGATAATACACGTGCAGAAAGCAGCTTATGGGTGGAAGACGGTTCTTACATTCGTTTAAAGAATATCCGTCTGGCTTATACTTTACCTAAGAAGTGGGCGAAAAAAATAAAGATGGAAAGTGTCAGCGTGTCGGCGATGATGCAGAATTTCTTCACCTGGACAAATTATTCCGGATTTGACCCGGAAGTTCCGGGCACCGGTTTCGCTATTGGCAATGACTCACGTTCATATCCTCGCAGCAAAGAATTATTATTCGGCTTAAATGTTAACTTCTAACTATATGAAAATGATGAAAAAGATATTTGCGGTAATGTGTATTGCTCTACTTTGCACATCCTGTCTCAATAATTTCCTGGATGTAGAGCCTGTCAGTGATATTTCTACATCTATATTTTGGAAAACGGGAGAAGATGCCCGTGCCGGGTTAAACTCGATTTATGCAGACTTTCTATTAAATTTTAATCGGAACTCCGGTGGTAACTATATGTCTTGGTATGAGGGACGCTCGGATAATTTTGTAGGAGCCTCAACTTCCAGTGACGGTATGCCCATGAAACTGGTGAACACCAATAACTTGAATTCAGTGCATCCGTCTACCAATTGGAATACCTGGTATAAATCTGTATCGACGGCTAACTATGCTATACATTTCATACCACAAATCAAGAATCTGCCGGAACAGGAAAAGAATAATTATATGGCTGAGGCTTATTTCCTGCGTGCATTCTGCTATTTCAACATGGTGCGTATATGGAGTGATGTTCCTTTGATTACCAAGCCCACTCTATCATTGGAAGAAGTTGATAAACCGACGCAATCATCCCAAGAAGTAATCCTGGAACAGATAAAGGATGATTTGGAAGCAGCGGCCGGTTTGATAAACTATGTAGGTCTGAGTACGGAACTTTACACATTCAGTCCGGCAGCTTTGTATTGTCTGTATGCTCATTATGCGATGTGGACTCATGATTATGTGACAGCAGAAAAATATACAGGTTTAGTATTGGCGGAAAAATATTCTTTAGTTTCCGGAGCCGAGTTTGCTACCGTATGTTCTAAGGCCACTACATCAGAAAATATATGGACACTAAAATGGCTGTTCGAGAATAACGGAAAGAATAATGCCATTTATAAGATGAATGGAATGAATGCCCCGCAAATGATACCTTCTAAGGGAATACGGGAGGCATGGCAATCGGGAGATTATGCCGACGACCTTCGAGGAAGCCAGACTTTAAACAAGGCATTGGTATATACGGATTCACATATCACTGATTTTCCCAAAGGAGCCGCTATCTGGAAATGGGAACCGGGAGTGGGAGTGGCGGAAACCAATGAAAAATATATTCCGGTTTATCGTTTGGGAGAAATCATGCTATTGCGTGCGGAAGCACTGAACCAACTAAAAAGACCGGATGACGCTTTGAAACTCCTGAGTGATGTGCGCAAGCGTGCCGGACTGACGGAAAAGAAGCTTGCTGATTATGAGGGATTGTCCGGGAATGATTTGATATATGCTATTGAAAGCGATATTCTTCAGGAAAGGCAGATGGAATTGATTGGCGAAGGACATCGCTGGTTCGATTTGATTCGTACGGGACGTGCCAAACAGGTGATGAATGATTATTTTGAGAACTATCTGAAATTATATGATGCAACCATCACCTATAAGAAGTTTGAACATGACTGGCAGTTGTACAGCCCGGTACTCTATGATAATATTCTTGATAATGGTAATTTGAAGCAGTTTGGAGAATATTGATTGTTTGCAAACTCTTTATAAATAAAATATGATTATGAAAAATAGATTATTAAATTCGCTTTTGGTATTGATTGTGACATGCAGCTTTTCTTCTTGTAGCTTGTTCGGATATGATTTGCAGGAAGATTACGACTATGAATATACTCCGGGAAATGCTTATTTGGACCAAACAGCCTATGAGTTTATACAAAGCCGCAAGGAGATTGACATGGGGATTTTATGTCAGGCTGTCGACCGGGTGGGATTCAAAGACGAGTATGAAGCAGCAGACCGTACTTATATCGTGATGAATGATGTTGCTTTTGTTGCCTACTTTCAAACTAAGAAATATGCGGGACTGGAGAATATGTCTGATAAGGATATAAAAGATTTGCTGAATTCACTGATGCTGGAAGAGCCGGTATCCAGTTTGGACCTGACGATAAATCCGGTAGCAATGAAACCGATAAATAGGGATAAGAAAATGTATATGTGGATTAATACGGTAACAGGCTATAATATGAGGATTCATTACGCTGCCGTGGCTACTGCCGGAACCCCGGTTGTGACGAGTAATATCCGTCCGACAAATGGAGTCATACATGTAGTCGACAAGTATCCTTTGAACTAATAGAAAACTCATGGAAAGAAGAAAATTTATCCAAAGAATGGCTTTGTTGGGAGGAGGAATCGCTTTAAGCGGTTTCTCTTCAGTGCAAGGTTATTCAATAGAAAAGACAGGAAAAAATGGTTATCAGTTCGCACCGAAAAATATCAAATATGATAAATCGTGGGATGTGATAATTGTCGGTGGAGGACCGTCCGGATGTGCAGCGGCGATAGCTGCTGCACGCGAAGGCGCCCGGACTCTTCTGATAGAGGCGATGGGAGCATTGGGAGGAATGGGGACATTAGGACTGATACCGGCTTGGTGCCCGTTTACAGACAAGGAGAAAATTATCTATCGCGGCATTGCCGAACGGGTATTGATGGAATCGAAGAAGGGTGTTCCTCATATTTCTAAGAAACAACTGGATTGGGTACCGATTCATGCAGAGTATCTGAAGAAGGTATATGATGATATGGTTTTGGCTTCCGGCGCAAAAGTCTTGTTTTATACTCGTGTGGCAGATGTTATTAAAAATGCTGATGATGAAATTGATACGATTATTGTTGCCAATAAAAATGGACTGACAGCCTATAAGGCTAAAGTCTATGTAGACTGTACCGGTGATGGTGACATCTCAGCCTGGGCAGGGGCATCTTTTCAAAAGGGAGATGAAAAGGGAAAGATGCAGTCGGCTACGCTTTGCTTTATGCTGGATAATGTAAATAAAGAGGCTTATCAGAATACGTTCAAGCCTACTTACGAGGAAATGAAGAAGTCATTGGCAGCAATGATTGCAACTAAAAAATACCCATTACTGGATACTCATTTCAATAATGTGTTTGTAACTCAGAATTCGGTACAGTTTAACGCGGGACATATTCATAATATGGATGGAACGGATGCAGAGAAACTTTCAGCCGGAGCTATTAAAGGAAGAAAAATAGCCGAAGAAGCTTTGAGGGCATTACGTGAAACCTATCCGGATACTTTTGGAGAGAGCAGCCTGACTAATACTGCCTCTCTAGTCGGCATTCGTGAAGGACGGAGAATTCTGGGTGATTATACATTGACAATTGATGACTGGAAAGATAAACGTACTTTTGAGGATGAAATAGGACGCAATTGTTATTATATTGACGTTCATAGTAAAAAGGTATCTATCCCCCGTTATAAAAAAGGAGAGTCGCACGGTATTCCTTATCGTGTTCTTACTCCGAAAGGGATGAAGAACTTATTAACAGCGGGACGGTGTATCTCTGCCGACCACTTAATCTACGGAAGTGTACGTATAATGCCTGCTTCGTTAGTGACAGGTGAAGCGGCGGGAATGGCAGCAGCTCACGCTGTATTAATGACCCGTCCCGATGTGCATAATGTAGATGTTCAAAAACTCAGAAAAAGACTTAAAGATGAAGGGCAATATTTTTTATAGGCTTCCTTATTTAATGAAGAGCATTGGGATATTTCTGCTTTTGCAGACTTTTACTCTGCCGCTTTTCGCTCAGACATTGTGGGTGGAAGCAGAACAATTTGAACATAAAGGCGGATGGGTGGTTGATGCACAATTTATGGACCAGATGGGTTCACCTTACCTGATGGCACATGGGAACGGGCGTCCGGTTGAAGATGCCACTACCTCTTTGCAGATAGATAAGGCGGATGATTATCATATATGGATAAGAACTTATAACTGGAACGCTCCATGGAATGACAAGCAGTTTCCCGGAATATTCAAGCTCTTTATTGATAACAGGCAGGTTGGTGATACTCTTGGAACAACCTTGCAATGGGGATGGCAATATGCCGGAAAGAGACATTTGCAAAAAGGAAGGGTTCAGATAAAGCTTCACGACCTTACAGGTTTTGCCGGACGTTGTGATGCGATAGTGCTGTCAACGGATGCGGCGCTCAACCTTCCCGCGTCAGGGGAAAAGTTATCTGTCCTGCGGCGACAATTTTCGGGAGTACAAAAAATAGTTTCTAAAGAAAAATATGACCTTGTTGTAGTCGGTGGTGGTGTTGGCGGATTATGTACTTCCATTGCAGCAGCCAGACTAGGGCTGAAAACGTTGATGATACAAAACCGTCCCGTAGTTGGCGGCAATAATAGCCCGGAAGTGTCTATCGGTACGTTGGGTGGGATTCGTAAAGAACCTTATCCGGAAATAGGGAATGTACTGGCTGAATTAGGTAATATCTACAAGAATTATGCTCTTACGGAGAAAATAATATCCGCGGAAAAGAATCTTACGGTAGTTTATAATCAACATGTTTTTGCAGTGACTAAACAGGGAGAGCAAATCCATACAGTAATAGCCAAGGATATAATGAGCGGTAAGGAATATGAATATACAGGAAGTTTCTTCTCTGACTGTACCGGAGATGGAAATCTGGGGTATTTAGCCGGCGCGGATTATAGGATGGGACGTGAATTGCGTAGTGAATTCAATGAAGACATGGCGCCTGAGGTAAATGACAGCCTGACATTGGGAGCTACGGTAAAATGGCAGGCACAGCAAACCGATACGTTATCATCTTTTCCCACACTGTCTTGGGCAGTGAAGTTTACGGAGAGAACCTGTCAGAAAGTTATGGGCTTTGTCTGGTATTGGGAAACAGGATTCTACAAGAATCAGATTACGGATGCCGAACAGATAAGGGATTATTGGTTCCGGGTTATTTATGGCAACTGGTCATACTTGAAGAATAACGCTTCCTTTAAAAGTGAATATGATAAATCTGTATTGAACGATGTATCGTATATTTTGGGAAAGAGGGAATCAAGGCGCCTGATGGGAGATTATATGCTCACTCAACGGGATATTTTAGAACAGAATACCGGATATACGGATGGTGCGGTAGTGGCTACATATAGTATTGACCAACATTTTCCTCATCCGGAGAACTCAGTTTATTTTCCCCGGGAAGAGTTCCTTTCCGTACAAAAACATAATGATAATCCTATCGGGAAAGTAGAGAATATGGTGGCTGGCAAGAATGTAAACAAGCCCTATTTAATTCCTTTCCGATGTCTTTACTCCCGGAACATTTCCAATATGTTTATGGCGGGGCGGAATATTAGTGTCACTCGTATTGCCTTGGCTTCTACGCGTGTACAGGGTACAATCGGGATGATGGGAGAAGTTGTAGCCATCGGCGCGCTTCTGTGTAAAAAGAAAAAATGCCAGCCTAAGGACATCTATGAGAAATATTTACCTGAACTGAAGAAAGCTTTGATAAAAGGTATTCCTTCAAAGAACCAGAGAGACTTTAACCCAGTAGACCATTTGTAAACTATCAACTAATATGAAACATAATACTTATCTTCTATTTTTCTTTTTGTTCCTGCTTGGAATGTCCGATAACTTATGGGCACAAGCCGAAAGTGACCCCAAAGTAAGGTTGCAGGCAATTGATATGCAACGGGTAAAAGAGATTGCAGATATGTTGCCGGATGTTCCGTTCGGATTGGGCGACACTTACAAGAACCGTACAGTCTGGGATAAACTATATGCTACGGGCAAATATAAAAAAACAATGAATGAAGCGGAAAAGATGCTTCGTGAGGGATTTCCTGTTTGGGACCAGAAATTATATGACCGGGTATTTACCGATGGAGATACACAATCGGGAAAGGATATGATAAATAACCGTTTAAAATGCTTATCCATTTTGGTGTGGGCAGAGTGTCTGGAGAATAAGGAACGCTTCACTAAAATGGTAAAGGATGCTATTTATGATATTATGAAGCAAAAAACCTGGGTGAATCCGAAACATTATTATAAACACAATTATAAAGGATTCGTTGAACTGGCTACTGCACTCAATGCAGTCCATCTTTCTCAGGCTGTTTATTTGCTTGATGACAAACTGCCCGCCAAGTTGCGTACCGATTTGCTGTCAGAACTCTATACTCGTGCTTTTAATCCTTTGATGGGAACTATCACCGGTAAAAATAAAGACCACTGGTGGTTAACCGGTACTAATAACTGGAATGCAGCTTGTCTGGACGGAGTAACTTGTGCGGCATTGACATTAATACCGGATAAACAGGAACGGGCTAAATACGCCGCTATCGCCGAACGATATATTCAGAACTTTATTGCCGGTTTCTTGGACGATGGTTATTGTACGGAAGGATTAGGGTATTACAACTTTGGAATGATGCATTATATTACGCTTCGTGAAAAATTATGGTTGGATACGGGTGGGAAGCTGGACTTGTTTCAGCAGTCTCCGGAAAAAATCTATAAAATAGCTTGCTTTCCTTCTAATTTGGAAATTATCAATGGGATATATCCGGCTATTGCGGATTGTAAAACAGGAAGTTCTCCTTCCCGGAATATAATGCGTTATTTGAATAGAACAGTGGGACTACAGTTACCTTCTGATAAATATTACAATGAGGGACTGACATTCAATATGAGCGATTGCATTATTAATGTATTTCCACGTGCAACGAAATTGGGTAAACAAACAGCAATGAATAAGGAAAAAGAAACTTTACGTTCTTATTTTCCTGATGGTGGTTTGTTGATAGTACGCACTGACCCGGATTCGACTTGCAAGATGGGAGTTGCTTTAAAGGGTGGAAATAACAATGAACATCACAATCACAATGATATAGGTTCATATACAATGGTAGTCGGGAAAGAAACGATGATTGAAGACCCAGGTCTGGTTCCTTACGATAGCCGCACGTTCAGCCCGGAACGCTATACGGCATTTAAAACCTTGGCTTCTTATGGACATCCTGTACCTTATATAGCCGGTACGGAACAGATTGATGGTAGAAAGGCGGAAGCAAAGATAATAAAGACTGACTTCTCAGAGGGGACGGACATCTTTGCATTTGATTTCACTTCAGCCTATCCGGTACCTTCTTTAAAGAAGCTGACTCGTACATTTATTTTCCACCGTGCCGGTGAACAACCTGCTTTGGAGGTAGTGGATAATTATTCTTTCTCGAAACCCGAGGCTTTTGAGACAGCCCTTATTACTCGTGCCAAATGGCAGAAGAGTGGAGAAAATATACTCTTATTGATGCGTGGAAAAGAAAGAGTACAGGTTGACATTGATGCAGATGGATGTACTTTTGATATAAAAGAAGAAGTGATAAGCGAAAAAGGGCAGCCTTATACTCGTTTAGGAATTGTGTTGAGAGATAAAAGGGCTGAGGGTAAGATAAAAGTTTCTTATAGAGTTTTGGAAAAGGAACGTCCTGCGGCAATGCTTTGGAATTATGAGAATATGCTTCGTATAAAGAAAGGTTTGAAAGCGGGAGACAAAACTTATGAGTTGCCCTACAAACAACTGATAAAGGAAGCTACGGCTTTGTTGAAGTGCAAAGCTCCTTCGGTAATGGATAAGCCGGACGAGTGTGTGGCGATTAGCGGCAACAAACACGATTTTATTACGGTAGGAAAATACAGTTGGCCGAATCCGGATACTCCTGACGGAAAACCCTGGTTTCAAAAGGATGGCGTTCGTAATCCTAATTATAAAAAGTATGATGCTACGTATCAGGTACAGATGTGCAAGAATGTGGTTAGGTTGAGTACCGCTTATTTCTTCAGTGACGATGAGCGGTTTGCAAAGAAGGCAGTCGAACACTTAAAGGTCTGGTTTATCAATGCGAATTCAAAGATGACTCCTCATTTGCTGTATGCACAAGTTATTCCTGGTAATGACGGTGACATGGGACATGCAGCCGGAATAATCGAAGGGCGTATTTTTGTTGACGTACTGAGTTCGATAGGCTTGCTGGAATCTTCATCCTGTTATACGGAACGGGTGGATAGTGATTTGAAAGTATGGTTCCGTAAATTTAATACCTGGCTTACGACAAGTAAAGTCGGTAAAGAGGAAAGCCGAACCAGGAATAACCATGCCGTTGCATATGATGAACTGCTTATTTCTATATCCTTGTTTTTAGGTGACAATGATGCTGCTTTCAAATTGATTGACGGACTTCACTCCAAGCGGTTGTATAAACAAATAGAACCTAACGGCAAAATGCCTTTGGAATTGGCACGCTCTTTAGGACATTCGTATTCAGAATATAATCTTATCCATATGCTTGAGATTTGTGAAATGGCAAAACCATTGCTTCCTGCTCTTTATCATCGTACGTCGGATGACGGAAGATGCATTGGTAAGGCGCTCGATTTTATAGCTACTTATCAAGGTAAAACAGAGAAAGAGTTTGCTCCTTACAGGCAGATTAGCGGCTGGGATAATTCGCAGCAACAAGTTTGCTGGTTGCTATACAGGGCAAGACATTTTGACCCTTCCAGGAATTACGAAGAACTTTTCCGTAAATATTGGATTGAGAAGCCCGGACACATAAATTTATTACTTTATTAGACTTGATGTAAACGCAAAAAAGCCATCCCCGGAATAGACGAAGTGGGGATGGCTTTTTTTGTAGTGTGCTTACTATTATTCGGCAGACTATGTCCTGCTTGTTGTTGGCAAGGTTATTCCTTGACAGGCTCAGCCGGTTTGTCTTTGGATGCAGTGTCTTTCACTACTGTATCATTGACAAAAGCGGTTGGTGCACTCAGTTCCGTTTTCACAGGTTCGTCTTTGGTTACAGTATCTTTCACTACTGTATCGTTAACGATAAGTGCGGCATTAACTCTTGCCTGGGCTGTCACAGCTTCTGCAGAGTTCTGAGCCTTTACAAGGAATGAACCACCACAAACAAACATAAACATTGCTACTACTAATACTAATTTCTTCATAATCGTTTGCTTTAATGATAATTAGACATATGTTTTCAATTCTCTTTTGTGTTAAGGAATCGGTTATTGCTTTTACATTAACGTCTAATAAAGGTCAAAGTGCGTGCCAAAGAAAATAAGATGCTTGTAAAACGCTGATAAATAATTGGATAATAAAGAATTTGGATAATGCACAGGTGTGGAAAGCAATGGGGAATATGTGGAAAGTGTGGCGGGGAGTGTGGAATAAATCCACACTCCCCGCCACACTTTATGTTTAGGACGCTCTTTTACTAAACGGGCTAATTGGTTTCATCCGGCCACGGGCAGGGTTTTCCCGTAGCTTTGACAGTTGGGCGTTGTGCGTCTACTTTCCTCAAGTAGCTGCCTAGTTCTTTGGATAGTTTTTTCACAATGTCCGGGTGTTGTGCGCTGAGGTCATTGCTTTCACCTATATCATTCGGGATATTGAATAATTCTTTTTTTCCGCTGCCATAATAATAAATCAATTTCCAGTCTCCGTTGCGGACTGCACAGTTGAAGTTGATACCCGGTCCGTCATTTCCCCAGTTGTTGGGCATGTTCCAGAAAAGGCTGCGTCCTTTGGATGGATTACCTGTCTGTTTCAGTAAAGGCAGAAAACTGATTCCGTCTATCGGCTGGACTGTTCTATATTTCTTAATTCCTGCCATTTCAAGAATAGTGGGATAGAAGTCTTCAATCAGTAAGTAGTTATTGCATTTACTGCTCGGAGCCACCACTCCCGGCCAACTGACAATCATTGGTTCGCGGATACCACCTTCATAAGTCGAACCTTTCCCACTGTTTAACGGATAGTTTTGTGTATGCAACTTTCCGTCACGCCATCCGGATTCCGAAGCCAGTCCACCGTTATCACTCATAAAGATGATAACAGTATTGTCGGCTTCTCCATTCTTCTCCAACCAGTCCATTAAATCGCCTAAACTCTTATCCATTCCTTCGATAAGGGTGGCATAAGCGGCTTCGTGGTCGGTCATACCTTTTTTCTTGTATTTATCGTAGAAACGCATGTCTTTGTTTAGAGGGATATGGATAGCATATTGAGCCATATACAAATAGAAAGGCTGATTGTATTTCTTGGCTTTGTCCAGTGCTTTGATAGCTTCCAAAGTTAAAGCTTCGGTGACAAACGTTTCCGTACCCCAGTACTTCTCGAGTCCGGGGACAGCCATGAGTGAGATCGGTTTTCCGTCTTTGGTATGTCCGTAGTTCTCTTCTCCGAGATAGCTGGCAAGTCCGCCGGCAGCATGTCCGGCTATGTTTACCTCGAATCCCCAATGGTGCGGGTCTTCTCCCGGAGTATCAATAGAACCGAAATGGGCTTTTCCGCAATGGATGGTATGATAACCGCTGTCCTTTAAGATTTGTACGAAAGAAGTCCCTACAAAGGTATTGTTGGTACCTGGCACTTGGCTGACACCGTTATAATTCCAGTCGGGAACAGCCAGCAGACTGTCCTTGCGGTCTGTCATCGTGTTTTTTTGCAGTGTCCAGTTGGTAACGCGGTGGCGTGCTGCATTCGTTCCGGTGATGAGGCTGCATCGGGTAGGGGAACTAATGCTGCTGGCATACGCCTGGGTGAACATCATTCCTTGGCGAGCCAACCGTTCCATGTTCGGAGTCTCGTACAGTTCGTTGTAATGCGTCTTTTGTGTCCAAAAAGGAAGTGACGTGTCCTGCCATCCCATATCATCCACCATAAAGAGGATGATATTCGGGCGTTTGTCCGTACGTTTGGTTTGTACGTTGCCTTGTGCTTGCAGGCTGGTTGCCGCAAGCGGCACGAGTGCGAGGGGAAATAATGTCTTTTTATTCATGGAGGAAAGTTTAGTGTTATTTCTTTATTTTAATAATGCTGGGCTTTTGGGGCTTTTTTTACTCTATGGAATATGGACTGAAATTGATAATATCCGGCAGCTTTAGCGGCTTCTACCCATTGGTCGGTGTCTAATTCTGTCGGGTTGAAAATATTATAATCTTCAATGGGGTTGATACGGTTGTTACCTTGTCCGTAACGAATACTGTCGAATACGTGTAAATCGTAATGAAACACAGCACCCATCTCTGCTTCGTGCCATTTCAATTGATGATGTTTGGGGACAGGGATGCCCTGTTCTTGTGCGATTCCGTAGATGGAGAAAAAGAAAATTATTGCTGTCCGATAAAACTCAGAAAACGCGATACAGTATGGCTCGAACGCTGAT
>NZ_CABUHK010000048.1 GCF_902491285.1 uncultured Bacteroides sp.
GGAGTAGTGGATATGAGCTTCTTCCTTTTTAGGCTAGCAAAGGTATATGCATGAACGGAATTAACAAAACTTAATCCCCCAAGAATTACAACTGAGCCTAGATTGTTCAACAAGCGTACATTTTAGTTGCATGGTTTCTACATTTGCAGCAAAGAATTCCTCCACTTTTGAATAGGACATATAACAAATCTTTGTATCGTAAACGGCTTCAATTGTTACTAATGACGGTTGATTGGGTTCTATAAGTGTGCATAAACTTCCTGCAAATTCTCCGGAGAAAGTATATCCTACTATGTGTATGTTTCCTTTTTCATCCACACGAGTATATCTCAATAAGCCGTGTTCAATATAAGCTCCCTGATGATTCACTTTGCCTTGAATAGTGAATCGTTCGCCCTTTTTGAGTTCGATATAAGTACCATGTTCCAAAATGAACTGCTTTAGCTGTTCTAATTTCGAATGGTTGGCGTATTGTGAGTTAAAATCTTCCATACTATAAACTAATTACAATTGAAATATAGAATAACTTCGTGAGTTGTTCTCTTAAAAAGGAAAAATAGATTCCTAACTTTATCAAAACATCTTCCTCCCTTTTTATAAATCCATTTTATTGTGAGTTTAGTTTATGCTTTTGTATATATATCCAAAACGAACTAAACTTATTTCTATTGACTGAAAGTATATGCTGGCGAAAGAAGAAACAATCTTTTTTCTTTTCGCCAATTTTAAAGTTTGTAACTCTCATAGTTTGAGGAAGAAATGAACTCTTTTATTTCTTCTTCTGTTGGAAGCTCTATCCTATACTTCTGTACAAAGATATTTGGGTCTAACCCGGCAGTGGCATACTTTACCAATGTATCTCCTTTTTCGGTACACAGCAAAATACCGATAGGTGGGTTATCATCCGGCTGCATCACTTCTGCTTTAAAATAGTTCAGATACATATTTAGTTGCGAAGCATACTCATGGCGGAACTTGTCTATCTTCAACTCCACAATAACATGACATTTCAAAATGCGATGATAGAACACAAGGTCGGCAAAGAAATAATCTTCATCAATCAAGATGCGTTTTTGTCGGGCTTCAAAGCAGAAGCCATGTCCCATTTCCAATAGGAAGCGTTGCAAGTTGTCAAGAATGGATTGTTCCAAATCGTTTTCCGTCACTAATGCACGTTCATTCAACCCTAAGAACTCCAAAGTAACAGGGGTATTGATAACATCTTTAGGTTGTAATAAGGTTGCTTGTTGCTGGACTAAAGCGGAGAGGGCTTCTTTGTTTTTGGATAGTCCGCTACGTTCGTAATATAAAGATGCGATTTGTCGCTCCAACTCCTTTACAGACCAGCAGCTACGAATAGTTTCCATTTCATAGAAAGCACGTTTTACCGGGTTCTCAATTCCCGATATAGTGTTTAAATGGGTGGAAGATAATCTGTTGAATAATCTATCAGCCGGAATCATCCATGTTTCAGTTTGTGGGTATTCTGTTGATAGTTTCCAAACGCCATTTTCAGATTCGGCGGTCACTAACCGCCGAATTGGTTCAGTAAATTCGGCGGTCAATGACTGCCGAATTTGAATTTGTGATGCAATGTATTGTGTAACAGGTTCTTTTAATTGTGGATAAACAAGGTACAACCGCCTAAATTCACGGAATCTACGTTCATTCAGACCTTTTGTTTTCAGTCGTTGTTCCAGCTTCTTTAACAGTTGTTCACCGTAGGCGGCACGGTCTTCTCCGTTCTGCTCAAATTCCACAATATAGCAACCCATAAGCCAGTTACGGGAAGTAAGGGCAAGGTTTACAGCGTGTGCGGCTTGTGCCTGCAACGTGTTCTGTATCGTGCTGATATGTTTTACTAATGCTTCAAAGTTCATAGTTACAAAGATAAGTCTTTTATGATTAAAACTTTAGTTCGGGCAAGCTGTTTATTGCTTCCTCTTTCAATTTATCCACCGCACGGGTGTACTTCTCCGTATGCTTTAATCCGCTATGACCTAAAAGGCTGGCTACGGTTTTGATATTTGCCCCATTATTCAGAATGTTCACGGCAAACGAATGTCGGGCGCAATGCCAGCTTATATGTTTGTCTATTCCGGCTCTCTTTACCCAACGCTTTACTGACTTACAACAGCTTTCGTAAGTAGGCAAATCGAATATTAAACAGTTTTTATCTGCCGTGGCTTCACCAATGATAGACAATAGACCGTCATTCAGAGGAATAACCACACCACTACTGGCAGAATGTCCCTTTGTCTTGCTTTGTTCAAACTTCAATAACCGATTAGCGTAATCCACATTCTTATAGGTAAGATCTTTTACATCACAGAATCGCAGACCGCAGTATAAGCAGAAGATAAAAGCACGTCTGACATTTGGGTTCTCGTTGTCATAATGGCAAGCTGCCAACTTTTGGATTTCTTTGGGAGAGAGAGCATCTTTCCGAAGCATTTCTTTAAACTCCTGTTCACGCTCTGCGCGTATCTTTGTGGCAAGCTCCAATGTTTCTTTGTTCTGTTGGCGTTCTGCTGGGGTGCGGGGCTTATCTATCAGATACAGACTAAGGTTTTCTTTTCTACCTCTCGTAACTCATTGGTATTGGGAAGGCGAAGATTGGTGGGGAAATCGCACAATCTACAACTTGAACCTTCAAAAAGGATGGAATATGGTCGTCGAAAAAACAGAATAACGAAATAATTCCGTAACCAACTTGATGTCTTCGGGCATGAAATGGAAGCAGGGCAGGTGGATAGGAGGGAGATAAAACATACTTATTTATGTTTTAGATTTATTCTTCGTTAGATAAATAATGTGAAAACAGTGCTCTTTTCTTTGAACCGGAATTAACTTTCAGTCATTTGTGAGGTCTAACATACATTATTCATTTAATAATATGTTAGAATTATGAGAAAGCAAATTTTAAGTTTGGTTGTTGTGTTCTTGATTGGCTCAACTGTATGTATGGCTCAGAACCGTCAAAAAGGGAAAGTTGATAGAGAGAAGCGTATGGAGCAAATGATCACTGACTTAGGACTGAATGAAAAGCAGGCTAAGGATTTTAAAGCTGCAATGGAAGAAATGAGACCTGCAAAGAGTAACTCAGGTGAAAGGCCTTCACGCGAAGAGATGCAAAAAAAGAGAACAGAGGGGGAAGCTAAAATAAAAAGCATCCTGACTGATGAACAATATAAGAAGTATCAGGATATGCGTAAAAAGGAAAATGCAGATAGAAAGAAGAGAACCAAATAAAGTATCATAAATGCAACTATAATATAATTGCTGTTTATCAATTTCACCTGATTCTCGAAATACCGATGAATAAGGTGATAGCGGGTGAAAGCAAGGGGTGAATTTAGGTGAAACCAGACATTATCGGTTTCACCTTGTTTTTTTCAAAATATCCCTTGAGCTAAAACCAATATCATTATAGCTAATCCGGATATGATTATAGCTAATGAAAATATGCTTATAACAAATCTGCTGTCAGATATTAACATCTTAGTTGTCAAGTATTAACACCTTGGAACTCATCTGTTAATACTTGAATTGGTATATCTATATATTCAACAGATTACATCTATATACTCACCGTATTGTATCTATATATTCAGCACGGTGGATCTATATGTCCAGCAAATAAATAAATTCAACAGGTGAAATCGAAAATGGAAGGCTTCACCTTGTTTTTCCCTATGCTTTCACCCGCTATCTCCTTATTCATCGATGTTTTAGATGTAAGGTGAAACTGGTGGAACTTATGAATCAAAAGTTTATGTTATACTTATGAGAATCAGTAGTTGAAAACAAATCTGACACGTGGGTTAAAGAGTGCGTAGTGTGGGCTGAGCATCATTAGCACGTAGGCTGAGTAAAACAGAGCCTGCATTTTAGTAAAATAGAGCCTGTGTTTTAATGAAACGAAGCCTGTGTTTCCGGAAAATAGAGGCTCTATTGTAAGTAAAAACAAGCTCTGAAAAAAGAGGCAGCACTCATATCCATTTTTGCTTTCAGGTGTGCTTTCAGCCAAAAGTGTCGATGAAAAGGGGGCTTTTTTAAGGTGGCTGAAAGCTGAAGCCCCTTTTTATTAGTGTGTATATTGGAAGTAGTAAGAATAAGGGGAACAGCCGGATAAACCCACTTGCTGTTTCCCTTCGGGTTTTGCTAGCCTCTGAAATAAAATTAATTCTTTTGGTGTGTGCAATCTTGATGGTTGCATGCACTACAAAAACAAAAAACGGATTAACGGATTCCGGTTTGAAACGAAGTGACTTCCTGGCAGATGTGGACGGAGGAAGAACAAACCTATTTGTATTGAAAAACAAGAATAATATGAGAGTATGTGTTACCAACTTTGGAGGACGGATTGTATCCGTTATGGTTCTGGACAAGGATGGTGTGATGCGTGATATCAGTACCGTGTGTATTCAAGGGAGTACAAAAGAACGCCCAAGAACTCGCACTGACCTATTTGTCAAAGAATGGCGAAGAGTATTTCCCTGGCGACTTGAATTGTACCGTAACTATGACGCTGACAGATGATAATGCCATAGACATCAATCAATCAGGTATGTGCCTCTTTGGAATCTCCGGTCACAGGTATTGTGCTGGATGTCTACACGAATGACCCCGGAATTCAGGTTTATTGCGGCAATTTCCTGGACGGATCTTTAAAAGGCAAGAAAGGTATTGTTTATAACTTCCGTTCGGCTGTTTGTCTGGAAACGCAAAAGTATCCGGATACACCGAACAAACCCGAATGGCCTTCGGCAGTGTTAAGACCCGGAGAGAAGTATGATAGTCATTGTATCTATAAATTTTCGGTGCGTAAGTAGTCGTTTTTATTCATAAATTTTATCCAAAAGAAGGAAAAAGAATAAAATAAACAAGAACTAATGTGACAAGTTATCCATAAAAATACTATATTTATTGCAGCTAGAGAGCACTTTAAGTAATGCTTAAGAGGAAAGATGAAAAGTAGTATATATACTATATATTTTCTATTATTAATTACTTAAACACATTTTTTATGGAAGCCAAAAAGTCAAAAAAGGCTGCAATAGAGAACCAACGTGGTTCTTGGTTGCTGATGGGTGTGATTGTTGCGCTTGCTTTCATGTTTGTTTCGTTCGAATGGACACAGCATGATGTGAGATTAGCAGCAAATTCGTTAGCTAACGACCCCATCTTTGTAGAGGAGCTTGTTCCAATTACGTTCCCTGATGAGAAACTGGAACCGCCTCCACCTCCGGAAGTTAAACCGTCAGAATTGATCGAAATAGTAACTAACGAACAAGAGGTAACGGATGCAGTTACAACAGTTTCTGAAGATCAGGGGCAACCTTACGAAGTCATTTGGGTTCCGCCTGTCGTGGAAACAGAAGTGGTGGATGAGATTGAAATACATGAACATGTAGAAACCATGCCGGAGTTTCCTGGAGGTATGACCGCATTGATGAAGTATTTGGGTAGTAATATCAAGTATCCGACGATTTCACAGGAAATGGGTTCAGCAGGACGGGTAATTGTCCAGTTTGTTGTAAACAAAGATGGTTCAATTGCTAATCCGACAGTGGTACGAGGGGTAGATGCCTATTTGGACAAAGAAGCTATCCGTGTGATAAGCTCTATGCCGAAATGGACTCCCGGAGTACAGAATGGCAAGAAAGTACGAGTGAAATATACTGTACCTGTGGTATTCAGACTACAGTAGTAACTTGGAATAGATGAGTAATGAGGGTTGGCTCCTTACGGAGCCAACCCTTTTCTAATGAAATCCACTTTCTTTAATTACCGGATATTATAACATTTCTTTCCCGGTTTGCTTCTGTGAAATAAAAAAACATATCTTTGCGTTACGAATAAAAAACGAATGATGGTTTTATGAATTTTCTACTCTGTATAAAAAGACCTTTTATCTGGCTTTCCCGTTTCCGTTATCGTTGCGGATATGGCGTACATTCACCTTTTGCTTTCAGTCTGATAACAGATGTGATATATGAAAAAATGCCTTACTATGCTTACGATTCTTTGAAAAAGGAACAGAAAAAGCTGGTAAGAGAGCGTGGGTACAGTAAAGGTACACAAAAGGTAAATCGTTTTTTGTTCCGGCTGGTGAATAAGGTGCAACCTGCCACTATTGTCGAAGTTGGTTGTCCTTCGGTGGCTTCACTTTACCTTCAATCGGCTAAACCTTCTGCTGAGTATCTTTTTGCTTCCGACTTGTCAGAATTGTTTTTGGATGCAGACGTTCCGCTCGATTTCCTCTATTTGGATGATTATCGGAATCCGGAATTATTGGAAGAGGTATTTAATATCTGTGCGCGGCGGACTACTTTGAAAAGTGTATTTGTCGTACATGGCATCTGCTATTCGAAAGAGATGAAAGCGCTTTGGCGGCGACTGCAGGAGGATGAGCGCGTAGGGATTACTTTTGACTTATACGACCTCGGCCTGCTCTTTTTTGATAAAACAAAAATAAAACAGCATTATATCGTCAACTTCTGAGAACCTTTGTACGTTTATCTTATATAGATGACTAAAAAAAGAACATTATGAAAAAGAGCCTTGTATATACAAAAACCGGTGATAAAGGGACTACCAGCCTGGTTGGCGGTAGCCGTGTACCGAAAACACATATCCGTTTGGAAGCCTACGGGACAGTGGACGAATTGAACTCTCATTTGGGGTGGCTACATACTTATCTGTTGGATGAAGCAGACCGTGGTTTTATCTTGGGTATTCAGCATAAATTGTTTGCTATCGGTTCTCATCTTGCCACCGATCAGGAGAAAACGCAATTGAAACCTGCCAGTATCATTACTTCAGAAGATGTGGAAAGCATTGAACATGAGATTGATAAACTGGATGAGCAACTGCCGGAACTTTGTGCATTTATTATTCCGGGCGGAAGTCGGGGAGCATCTGTTTGTCATATTTGCCGTACTGTTTGTCGGAGAGCGGAAAGACGTATTCTGACTCTATCCGAAACTTGTACAATTTCCCCAAAAGTGTTAGCTTTTGTCAACAGATTATCAGATTATTTGTTTGTTTTATCCCGAAAGATTAATTTTGATGAACAAAACAACGAAATATTTTGGGATAATAGTTGGAAATGATAGATTTTATTATACTTTTGCCGAAAATATAGAAAATAAGACAGATTAGTATTCACTTTAAATACTCAAGATTATGTATTGGACATTGGAACTAGCATCAAAACTTGAAGATGCTCCCTGGCCGGCAACCAAGGACGAATTGATTGATTATGCCATGCGTTCGGGTGCTCCTCTTGAAGTTATTGAGAATCTCCAGGAGATGGAAGATGAGGGCGAAATCTATGAAAGTATCGAAGATATTTGGCCGGATTATCCTAGTAAGGAAGATTTTTTCTTTAATGAGGAAGAGTATTAATTCTTATTGAGAACGAACATATAAAAATACCCGGTAGCTGTACAAGAGCTACCGGGTATTTTTATGTCTTACTGTCTGTTTTCTAGAACACAGGCATCTGCCAGATGAATCCTACTGAAATACGGTTGGTACTGTAATTCTCCTGTCCCAATACTTTGGCGCGGGAAGTGAAATCGTACGAACGTCCTACGTAGGTGACGAAGAAGTGCAGGTTGGTTTCCATCGGATAAAACTCGACCCCTGCCAGGTAACCCCAGGAAGTGCGGTAATTTCCTTTTTCTACTCCTTCGGACGCCTTGGTGACGGAAGCCGTCTCATACATACCTTTCACAAAGGCGTTCCATTTCGGCAAAAAACGATAGTTGCATTTGGCTACTACAGAAAGATAACCTGCGTCAAAAGCATTATGTCCGCCCGGGCGACCTACGATATTGGTAATGATACCTTTACGGTCGATATCTTCTTTCGAATACATGAAATCTACAAAAGCATTCCATTTTCCCAAGTTCAGTTCGTTTCCCAAAGCATAATAATACATATTATGGCTCTTGGCTTCGTTCATGACGGAAGCTGACCAGCGGGTCTTGAATACATTATTAAAATTACCGTTCCAGTTCAGTGTATAAACCAAAGGCATTTTGCCGGACTTCAAATCGGGGACATTTCCTTCTGCATCTTCTGTGATTCCGTAGGTGCTGTCGAAAGAACCGTTGCGGCTGTTCAGTACTTGCAGGTTAAGTTGCTGGTCGGGCGTGACATTATAGCCGACATTCAATCCGGTCATGAAGTTACTCATGTACTCAATCATGTCACAGTATTGGTAGACATCAATCGGGTTCAGGTCGAACTCGAAACCACCATATGCCGTACATTGCTTTCCGGCGAAAAGATTGAACTGGTCGTTCAGCTTGATGCCGATGCCAGCGTAGTCGATGGAAGTCGGGAGATTGTCAATCATGCCGTTTGCGTCGTTCGATCGGTTGAGGCGTTGGCGGTAACGGTAAGAGAGCCAGTTGTTGATATTCCCTTTCGCTTCGATGCGGAGCTGGTGCATATTGAAATCACCTTCCTGGAATCCATCCTGGAAGTGAGCATCGAAGCTACCTTGCATATTCAGATAAAGATTGAACTTATCCGTCTTCTTTTTTACGTCCGTCAGTTCTTCAAATAAGGGAGTGTTGGGTGAGAATTTATCTTTTTTCTTTGTTTCTTGAGCATATACTCCCTGTATGCTGCCCGCCAAGAGCAGCATAAGTATTAATTTTTTCATAAGTCGGTCCGGTTTTTAGTATTCGTTAAAGTATTGCTGAATTTGGCGCCAGTCGGTGGTTTTGGTTAATGCGAGCATTAGCAAAACACGGGATTTTTGTGGATTCAGTTCCTGTGAAGCGACGAATTGATACTTGGCATCGTCTACTTCTGCATCGAGGGTGGTAGGCCCGGTCGGTACACGGGAAGAGCGGACAACGAGGATTCCCTTTCTTCGGGCGTCTATTAATGACGGGAAGATGTTCTTGTGGATATTTCCGTTGCCGACTCCTGCATGGATGATTCCTTTGTATCCGTTGTTGAGCAGGGGAGTCATCATATCCGCTTCGATGTTGGAATAGCTATATACGATACCGACTTTAGGCAGTGAAGTAAGATGCGTTACATCGAATACAGACTGAGTTGTATGTTTTTTGAGCGTCACTTGATTGTAGAATACTTTTCCGTTCAGCACATAACCCAGTGCGCCGGAGTTAGGAGCCTGGAAAGTCTCAACGTCGACGGTATTCATCTTTACCGTGCTTTCTGCTCCCAGGATAAGCCCGTTCATGGCTACCAATACGCCTTTGTCTTTGGATTCTTTGGCGGCGGCAGTAACGACGGCATTATAAAGATTCAACGGACCGTCAGCACTTAACGCAGTGGAAGGACGCATAGCGCCTACCAGTACTACCGGTTTGTCGCTTTTAACGGTCAGGTTCAGAAAATAAGCGGTTTCTTCCATCGTATCCGTTCCGTGAGTGATGACGATGCCGTCAATATCCGGGCGTTTCAACAGCTCATTGATTTTCTTGGCAAGTGTCAGCCATACTTCATCGTTCATGTCCTGCGAACCGATTCTTACAATCTGTTCGCCTGTCACGTTAGCGATGTCTTTAATCTCAGGAACAGCATCGAGCAATGCGCCGATGGCAACTTGTCCTGCCGTGTAACTGGTTCCGGTGGCGGAACTTCCCGTACCAGCAATAGTTCCACCGGTGGCAAGAATATGAATATTCGGTTTTGCGGCAAAAGCCATCGTTACGGTAAGTAGCAGGGCGGTTACTACCAGACCAATTTTTTTGAATTGTTTCATAACTGAATGAAGTTTAGGTTAATAATATATATTAGAATATTTGTATAAAAAGCAGTCCCAACGCAATCGCGACGGCTGTCGATACCAGTCCCGGCATCATGAACGAATGATTCAACACATATCTGCCAATTTTTGTTGTCCCTGTCCGGTCGAAATTGATGGCGGCCACCACGGTGGGGTAGTTCGGGATAAAGAAATATCCGTTAACGGCGGGGAACAGGGCAATAAGCATATACGGAGAGATGCCCAGCGCGATACCTAGTGGTACGAGTGCCCGCACGGTGGCTGCCTGACTGTAAAGCAGGATAGACATCACGAACAGCGCAATCCCGAAAAGCCACGGCATCTCGCGGACAATGCCTTCAATAGAGAAAGTTAGTTGTGCCATATTCCCTTGAAGAAACGTATCACCCATCCAGGCAATACCGAAGATAGCGATAACCGCTTGCATCCCGGCAGGGAATACGGAACCTTGCGTTGCCTTGATTCCATCTGTCTTTGTCACTAACAAGATGATGGCTGCGGCTGATAACATGACAATTTCGATGATAGATGACATTCCCAATGTAACAATTTCACCGTCAATAAGGAAAGACGGGCGCATACCTTCAAAAGAGCCGAAGAGTACGATAAATGCAGTCGCCAATATAAAAATGATGACGGAAATCATCGCTGAACGTTTGTTCTTGACATCTTTAATCTCTACTTTCTTGTCGTTGAAAAGACCTTCTTTCAACCGTTTCTGATATTCGGGGTCGTCTACAAGGTCTTTCCCCACTTTCATTGAGAATAAAGCGCCTACTAAAACACCGACAATCGTAGCGGGAATTGTAATTTTAAGAATATCGAAGAGAGTAATATCAAATCCCGCCAGCAGTCCGAGCAAAGCAACGGTGGCGGCGGAGATAGGACTTGCCGTGATGGCCTGTTGAGAAGCGATAACCGCAATGCCGAGCGGACGTTCCGGGCGGATTTTGGTTTCGGTGGCAACTTCCGCTATCACGGGCAATACGGAGTAGGCCACATGTCCGGTTCCTGCCACGAAAGTAAACAGATAAGTCACCAGCGGACTTAACAGAGTGACGTGTGACGGATTTTTTCGTAGCAAATGTTCTGCCAACTTTACCATGTAGTCGAGCCCCCCGGCGGCTTGCATACAAGCGGCTGCCGAAATGACGGCGGCAATCATCAGCATGACATCGATAGGCGGAGCGGTGGGTTGTAAACCAAAAACGAACGTGAGTATCGCCAATCCAACGCCTCCCATAACGCCAAGACCAATACCGCCCAGGCGTGCGCCAATAATAATGGCAGTCAGAACAAATGCTAATTGTAATATCATAGGTTGTTACTTATTTTAAGTTTAAACACAAAGATAAGTGTTTCCGTTCTTTGTATTTTCTTTTTCTTCTATTAACAACAAAAAACTTATTGAATAGTTTTTGCATATTTATAAAAACAATAAGCTCGCTGGTTGGTTATATAAGTACTAACTAAAATGTTATTGTTATAAAACAACCGATATGGAACAGAATTTATCGAAGAAAACTCGTACAGAAAGCGACTTGATAGGAAGTCGTGAAGTGCCCGAAAGTGCATTGTATGGAGTGCAGACACTCCGTGGTATTGAAAACTTTCGCATCAGCAAGTTTCATTTGAATGAGTATCCTTTATTTATTCAGGCGTTGGCTATCACGAAAATGGGGGCTGCCGTTGCCAACCGTGAACTGGATTTGCTGACCGAAGAACAAACAGACGCTATTTTGAAAGCTTGTAAGGAAATTCTCGAAGGGAAACATCACGAACAATTTCCTGTCGACATGATTCAGGGCGGAGCCGGAACCACGACGAACATGAACGCCAATGAAGTGATTGCCAACCGTGCGTTGGAACTGCTGGGACACCAGCGCGGCGAATACCAGTATTGTTCTCCCAACGACCACGTGAACCGTTCGCAATCCACCAATGATGCTTATCCTACCGCTATTCACATAGGCTTATATTATACCCACCTGAAACTGGTGAAACATTTCACCGAGTTGATAGCATCTTTCCGCAAGAAAGGAAAAGAGTTTGCGCATGTGATTAAGATGGGACGTACTCAGTTGGAAGACGCTGTGCCGATGACCCTCGGACAGACATTCAACGGATTTGCAAGCATCCTGGAACATGAAGTGAAGAACCTCGACTTTGCCGCACAGGATTTTCTGACGGTCAATATGGGGGCAACTGCCATCGGAACCGGCATCACCGCCGAGCCCGGATATGCCGAAAAGTGTATTGCCGCTTTGCGTAAAATCACCGGACTGGATATAAAACTGGCGGACGACCTGGTAGGAGCCACTTCGGATACTTCCTGCATGGTAGGCTATTCGGCTGCCATGAGACGTGTGGCTGTCAAGATGAATAAGATATGCAATGATTTACGGTTATTGGCTTCCGGTCCCCGTTGCGGATTGGGAGAGATTAACTTGCCGGCTATGCAGCCGGGTTCTTCCATCATGCCCGGAAAAGTCAATCCGGTGATTCCCGAAGTCATGAATCAGATAGCCTATAAGGTGATAGGAAATGACCTTTGTGTAGCCATGAGCGGCGAAGCTGCCCAAATGGAACTGAATGCAATGGAGCCGGTGATGGCACAATGCTGTTTCGAATCTGCGGATTTGTTCATGAATGGCTTCGATACTCTGCGTACTCTGTGTGTGGACGGTATCACGGCGAATGAAGAAAAATGCCGTCGGGACGTACACGACAGCATCGGAGTAGTGACAGCCTTGAATCCGGTAATCGGATATAAGAACTCTACGAAGATTGCCAAAGAAGCGTTAGAGACGGGAAAGGGAGTTTATGAACTTGTATTGGAACATAATATCCTTTCCAAAGAAGATTTGGATACTATCTTGAAACCGGAGAATATGATAAAACCGGTGAAGTTGGACATTCATCCGAATAATTGATTGATGTTATAGTAAGTGGAAATAGAATCAATAGAGAAATCGCCGGAGTGGATAAATAGCTGCTCCGGCGATTTTAATTATTTCTTTTTATCAAGATGCGGACTGGAGAATCCCAGTTTGCGAAGTCCTTTTCGAACATCAGGATGCTGCATGAACAGTTTCCAAAGCAGCTGTGAACGGTAGTTCTCAATCATCACGGCAACAGGTCCTTGGTCGATGGCAAGATATTGCTGCGGATACCAGTTTTCCGTTTCACTGAAGGCATCGTAGAAACCGTACTCCCCCCATGTCTTGTTTTTCTTTTGATACAGGTATTTCATTACGTCCATTGATTCTTCCGGCGTATAAACGATGGAAGAAAGAGCGGCGGTCGGGCTGATGACTCCGTGGTCTTCTTTTTCGTTGGGAGCATGTGCAGCATACCCCTTAACGGAGTAACTGGCGGTCAGTCCCCAACAATTTTCACCATATCCTTTATAATTCTTGGGATTGCGGATGCAATAAGCGCGATTAGCCAGCGTGTAGTTCTTCATTTCATCGAAGTAGTTGGCATATTGGTCTTTCAGTCCGTTCGGGTCAAGTCCCAGGAAAGAATAATGAGCCCAGAAGAGAGGCCCGATGCTGCCGGTCTGGTATCTTAGGTTCATCGGCAGGTTCTCAGCAGTATGCGGCTTAACGATTGCGCCGTTTTCCGCCCAGCCTTCGTGGTAAACCTTTGCCGGAACTCCGTGTGTAGGTGAAGCGGCAGCCAAAATATACATAATCAAACATTCATTGAATCCACGTACACGGAAATTCATATCCCACTGATGCTCCGGGCTCCAATGCCAGAAAAGTACATTCTCCTTATTCCGGTACCAGTTCCAGTCCACGTTTCTCCACAGCTTATCCATGCGTGCGGCAAGTTCCCGTTCTTCTTTGTTGCCATTTACGTAGTATTGGTGTGCAGCGAGCAAACCTTGTACGAGGAAAGCTGTCTCTACCAAATCCCCACCGTCGTCTTTAGGACCGAACGGTTTTATTTTTCCTGTCTCTCCATCCCACCAATGCGGGAAAGCTCCATGAAACTTGTCGGCCCGTTCTAAGAAAGAGACAATTTTTTCCATTCGTGCAAATCCTTCTGCACGGGTGACGTAGTTCCGTTCTATTCCGGCAATAATAGCCATAATGCCGAAGCCGCTGCCGCCTGAAGTAATAATATGCCGGTCGTTCAGCGGATAGTTGCCATCCACATTCAACCGTTCTCTTGCCATTCCGCTCATCGGCTCCGCTCCGTTCCAGAAATAATCGAAAGTGCGTCTTTGTACGCTATCCAGCAATGCTTCTTCCGAGATTTTCTCCTCTTCCTGCAATGTGAATGTTGCCATTTTCGTATCCCGGCTGTTGCCGCCAATCATGACATGGAATTCTCCCGGCTCATAAACATAATCGAGGTCGTAGTTGTAGAACTTCAAAAGCTCCGGTGTGATTTTGAAAGAAATATTCTTTGATTCTCCGGCTTTCAGGAATACTTTTTGGAAACCTTTCAGTTCCTTCACCGGTCGCGTGACACTTCCCACTACATCACGGATATATAGTTGTACGGTTTCCTGTCCGTCTCGTTTCCCTGTGTTTGTGAGTGTAACGGTGGCTGTCAATTCTCCATCTGTCCGAAGCTGTGAATGGCTCAGTTGCAGGTTACTGTATTCGAACTGCGTGTAGCTGAGTCCGAAGCCGAAAGGATAGAGAGGGTCATTGCTTACGTCAAGATAGTTGCTACGGAATTTCTCAAACCATTTTCCTTCTTCCAGGGGGCGTCCTGTATTCTTATGGTTGTAGAATAAAGGAGACTGTCCTACATTTTGCGGAAAGCTCATAGTCAGCTTGCCACTTGGGTTTACATCTCCGAATAACACGTCTGCAATAGCCGGAGCCGCTTCCGTGCCACCAAACCATACATTCAGAATAGCCGGAATATGCTTCTCTTCCCAAGTCAGCGTTAACGGGCGTCCGGTGAAAACGACGAGTACCACCGGCTTGCCTGTCTTTGCCAGTTCTGCCAATAGTTCTTTCTGGACATCAGGTATGTTGAGGTCGGTACGGCTGCTCGATTCACCGCTCATCTCGGAAGATTCGCCCAAAGCCGCCACAATAACATCTGATTGGCGTGCCACTTTCAATGCCTCATTCAGCAATTCCTTATCCGTACGGTTGTCTCTGCCCAATTCTCTGCCGAACATCGTAGCTCTTTTTTCCAACTCAGGATCGGCTGTCAGATTACTGCCTTTTGCATAGAATACGCGTGTGTCTTTTCCGGCTACTTCCCGGATTCCTTCCACCAGAGTCATCGGTTTGTTCAAATCCACGGCTACGCTCCAGGTGCCCGGCATATTGGAACGGGTATTGGCAAGCGGACCGATAACGGCGATTTTCCCGGATTTCTTTAAGGGAAGTACTTCCTGCTGGTTCTTCAGCAACACAAAACTTTCAGCGGCAATCTTACGGGCAATCTCTCTGCTTTCACGGGTGTAAATCTCTTTAGCCGGACGGTCGGGGTCACAAAACTTATACGGGTTATCAAAAAGACCGAGTTTATATTTAGCTTCCAGTATCCGGCGGCAGGCTTGGTCTATCTCTTCCACATTGACTTTATTCTCTTTCAGTGACTGGGCTAGCGTAGTCAGGAATCCTTCGCTTACCATGTCCATGTCAATTCCCGCTTTGAGGGCACGTGCCGATACTGTCGGCAAGTCACCGATACCATGCGGCACCATTTCGCTGATACCGGTATAGTCCGTCACAACAAAACCGTCAAATTTCCATTGCTTGCGTAGTATGTCCGTCATCAGCCACTTGTTGGCAGTAGCAGGAACGCCGTCCACTTCGTTGAAAGATGCCATGACACTTCCTACACCGGCTTCTATCGCTGCCTTATATGGATACATATATTCGTTGAACATACGGATACGGCTCATATCTACCGTGTTGTAATCTCTTCCGGCAAAACCGGCTCCATAAAGGGCATAATGTTTCACACAAGCCATGATATGGTTATTTGAGGTGTAGGAGTTGTCTCCCTGATATCCCCGTACCATTGCTTTGGCGATTTCACCGCCCAGGAAAGGGTCTTCTCCATTTCCTTCGGAGACACGTCCCCAACGGGCATCCTGGCTGATGTCCACCATCGGGCTGAACGTCCAGCAGATGCCGTCCGCACTTGCTTCAATGGCGGCTATGCGTGCCGACTGCTCGATAGCTTCCATATTCCAGGTAGCTGCCAATCCCAAAGGAATGGGGAATGCTGTCTCATATCCGTGAATCACGTCCATACCGAATAGTAATGGAATCTTTAAGCGGCTTTCTTCTACGGCAATACGTTGTACGTCGCGTATTTTAGTCACTCCTTTGATGTTGAACAAGCCGCCGACTTGTCCCTTACGGATTTTGTCGGCGATGTTGCTGCTGGTTGCCTGACCGGTAGTGATGTCTCCGGCACTGGGAAGATTCAGTTGCCCGATTTTCTCTTCCAATGTCATTTTGCTTATGAGTTGGTCGATAAATCGGTCCATCTTTTCATTCTTTCCGCCCTGTGCGTGGATGCAGCAAGTAGCGGTCAAGCATACTAGAATAGTGAGGATTCTGTTCATATCTGTTTTTTACCTATTGAATTGTTTATTTTAAGTCCGGGCTGTTGAATCCTAACTTCTTCATTCCGTTCTGAATATCCGGGTCGGACATGAAGAGGTTCCATAACAGTCCGCTCCGGTAGTTTTCAATCATACAGATAATCGGGCCTTGGTTGATAGCGATAAATTCTTTGTCGAACCATTGCTTGCCCAGATTGAATGCGTCAACGAAACCATATTTCCCCCAAATCTTATCTCCCAGTTTATAATAGAAGAAATGCAGGGCTTTCATTGATTCTTCCGGTGTGAAAGGGAAGGAAGTCAAGGCGGCGGTAGGGGCGATTACACCATTGTCATTGTTCGGAGAATGGGCACTGTATCCGTTATCGCCGTCACTGGCGGTCAATCCCCAGCAGTTCTCGCCATAACCTGCGTAGTCTCTCGGATTGTTAACACAATAATTGTAGTTGATTAATGCGTGGTTCCGGGTTTGTTCCTCATAATTGGCATATGCGTCCGACAGGCCTTTCGGGTTAATCCCCAAGAAAGAATATTGTGAAAGGAAGAGAGGGCCGCCGTTGTCCGTACCCAGCGGCAGGACATAGTCATAATAGACTTTTCCGTTTTTCATTCCACCGTTGTTTGCCCATCCTTCGTCGTAGACAACTTTATCAACAGCGTTTGTAGGTGAAGAAGCTGCGAGCACATAGGCTATCAGACCTTCGTTCCAACCGCTGATTTTCAAGCCCATTTCCCAACCATGATTGCGGCTCCAATGCCAGTACAATACATTTTCCGAACTTTCTTTGCGGAACCAGTTCCAGTCTATGGCTTCCCATAATTTGGTAATGTCTGCACAGAGCTTTTGTTCTGCCTCATTGCCGTTCTTAAAATAAGCCCTGGCGGTCAATAGTCCCTGAAAAAGCAGAGATGTCTCTAGTAAGTCCACTCCGTCGTCAATATCACTAAACGGTTGTATGAAACCGCTATCTCCATATATCCAGTGTGAATAAGCTCCATGATAACTCTCGCATCTGCCCAGGAAGTCTACAATTTTCTGAATACGTTCCAATGCCGCTTCCTTGCTGATAAAGTTTCTTTCTGCCGCCACGATGATTGACATCACTCCGAAACCTGTTCCGCCGGTTGCTACCGTATTTGTTGAAGTGCTTCTTTCACGCGCCATACCGCAATCAGGATGCCCGAAATCCCAGAAATAACTGAATGTTTGTCTCTGAACCAGCGTCAGCAACTCTTCGTCATCAATACGGTCAAACTTGTCGGAATCTTCCATTCCTGTTTTTATACTATACACTTTTCCTGTAAAGATGGGTTCGCCGGCTGCTGATTTTATTCCCGGATACACTACAAACTTATAACTCGAATAGTTACTGAGTACATTTACCGGAGTGACGGTCAGTTTCTTATTGTCAGCATCCATCTGGTAATTGACTTTTAGTTCAAACTCATCTTCACCGTCCAATTCGATGAAACGGATATTCTTTGCGACGGTCGACTCATCTACTGCATCCGAGAATTGAAGTACGATGGAAGCTTCCGGGTCAACATTCGTAAAAGCCGATAAGTTCTGTTGTTCACCGATACTGATAGTTGTTAACCGGAAGTCGGTGGTTATTGTTTCATTATCGTCACTGCAAGAGGTTAGTAATGCGATGATAATAAATAGAATATGAGTGAATGATAAATATTTTTTCATGGCATACTTAGTCTTTAGTTACATATAGATTTCGTATCTCGCTCCTTTTGAGAGCTTTGTTGTAAAAGTGGAACTGGTCGAGTGCGCCGAGGTAGTGTGCGCCCCAATCTTGGGCAGTAGCGCCTTCCGTCAAACTAGGTACTGTTTGAAACTGCAATGTTCCGATAACCAGTTTCCCCACATCGCTGAATTTAAGTTTCCCGGAAATCATATTTTGCGCTTGACCTGTCGAGAGAGTCTTCGAAAGAATCTCTTCCGCATTCTTATAAACAGTCAGCTTGGAAGTCGTTTCATCATACTTGAAGGAAAGATGCACCCAGTCATTGATAAATACGTCATCTATTCTGCACTCTTCAGTCCGTTCAGCATTACCGTTGCGTAAATGGACTTTGAAGAATGCCTGCGTTTCGTTGTCTGAATAACTTTCAAGATAGATGTCCAGATTACCCCAGAACTGTTTGGTGTTGGATATTCCGAAGATACCGGTCGCTTTATTGCATTTGGTAGCTTTCATCCAGAAAGCGACAGTGAAACTACCTAAATTCTCAATACTGTCTTTCATTGCTTCCGGGGTTTCAACTACCATATAGGTATCTGCTGCTCCCTGGTACGCCTTGCCGTTAATACCTTCCGCAAAGCGGGGAGTACCGCCGGAAGTAATGCCGAAGTTATAGATACTGTTATTCTCTAAATTATCTTCGAAAGCCAATCCCAGCTTCATCGGGTTATAAGGTTTTTCAGGCAGTTCTTCCGGATAATCGAATCCCGGGTGGTCCATATCCTGGAAACAGGACTGAACCATAAATGCCAGGAGAAACAAAGCGATGGATGAATATATATGTTTTTTCATATCAATAGTCGTTTTATATATTATAGGTAATCTGGATTTTGTTTCAATACGCCGTTAGACTTGTCTATTTCTTCTTGCGGGAGCGGCAATAATGCATGCTTCTTTTGATAACCTAAGCTGCCTAATACATCTTCTGCAATTCCCCAGCGCACCAGGTCGTAGAAACGGTCGAATTCCATAGCGAGCTCCGCTCTCCGTTCCTGACGGATAGCGTTCCGCAGTTTCACCTGGTCGTCTGTCGTGACTTTGGGCAGGATATTGGTATTCTTGCCTCTGGCACGGCTGCGTACCATCTCCAGATAATCTTTGGCAGCCTTCGTGTTGTTCTGTTCGATAGCTGCTTCTGCTGCCATCAATACTACATCGGCATAGCGGATAAGGCGGATATTGAACCAGAAACCGAACTTAGTATATTTAGCGCGATAAGTAGGATTCGTATAAGCCTTTTTATTGAAATACTTGGCAATCACATCATTTGTGGCAACCGGCTTTTCATTGTAAGGTTGATTGGCAGGGATTAAAGAAGGAGATTCTCCTACCTTTATGAAATACAGAAGCGTTTCATCTCTGCGGGGATCACCGGCTTCAAAGGCATTCGCCAATGTCTCGGTTGGTGTATTCCAGCCCCATCCCATATTCCATTCGCCGGAACCTCTGACGCCCTGCACCAATGCGAATTTACTTCCTATATCTTCGCTTTCGGGCAAAGAAGAAGTGGCGGTACATTGCAGTTCGAAAATAGACTCACTGCAATTCTCACCAGATTCGCGGAATATCTCGTTGAAAGGCGTATTCAGATTGTATATTCCGGAGTTGATGACATCTGTTGCGGCAGTCCAGAGGTTAGACCAGTCGTTACGCATCATATACGTCCGGGCGTGCAGGGAACGGGCGGCTCCCCAAGTGAGGCGACCGATGTATTTGCTTTCCCACGTGCGGGGCAGATACTTTTCCGCTTCTGTCAAATCCCGGTCAATCAGTGCGTATATATCGTTGACGGATGACTTGGGGATATTGGCATCCGACGACTGGTTTATTTTGAAGTCAATCAAAGGAACTTCGCCGAATGCACGCACCAGATTGAAGTAACAATAAGCCCGGAAGAAAAGGGCTTCCGCCTTATTGACGAGGTTGCCATCCGTCAGATTGCCTGCTTTCATTGATTCGAGCAGTGTATTCACTTTGTGGATAAGACTGTAGTTGGCGCTCCAGTAGCCTTGTATCATCCCGTCGCTTGCGTCGTAATTGAACTCGTCATACATTTTGGCGGCCCCTGCTCCGTCTGTCGATGTGCTGCCTTTCTCCGCGTCTTCCGAACGGAAGCTGTGGATAGCAAGCGCGGTTGTTCCCGATGTCAGGGCATAGTCGCGCATAGCAGCGTACATTCCGAATATTTCGCTCTCGTACGTACCGCCGGCGAGGTCGGTGTCGATAAGTTCCCCTTGCGGAGCCTGGTCCAGTAAATCGCTGCATCCCATTTGGGCGAATGACAAAGTGCAGGCAGCTATTATATATAGAATTCTTTTTTTATTCATAGTCATATAACTTTAGAAATGGAGTTAGAAAGTAAGATTCAAACCGAAGGTATAAATGGTCGGCATCGGATAAGTGCCGTTGTCTACTCCGAAGGAAGTAGCGCTGCCACCGATTTCGGGAGTATATCCGCTGCATTTGGACCATGTTTTCAAGTTCTGTACGTTGGCATATAACCTGAGCGATTTCAGATAAATCTTTTTCAATAAGCCCGGATTAAACGTATATCCCAGTTCGATATTACGGATACGGAAAAAACTGCCGTCTTCGATGAAGTAACTTGAATTCTGGCGGTTGATGCTTCTCGACGGGTCAAGGATAGGTTCCCAGTTGGAAGTACCCTCACCGTTCCAGCGGTTCATGCGGCGGAGCGAATAGTTGTTTTGAGAAAACTCGTCCGACTCCCAGTTGCGGTAAATCTCATTTCCATATACTCCCATCATATCCATGCTGAAATCGAATCCTTTGTATCCGGCACTGATAGTCAGCCCATAGGTGAAATCGGGGGTAGGATTACCAATCATGGTACGGTCTTTGTCATTAATTTCACCGTTGCCGTCTACGTCCTTGAACTTCAAGTCGCCCGGTGCTACGGTACTCAATGTGTTTTTAGGAGAGCTCTGAATATCTGTCTTATTCTGATATACGCCTTCCACCTGATAGCCGTAGAAGTAGCCGATAGGATACCCCTGGGATACTCTTGACGGGCCGGATACGATGGCATAATCCTTGTTTACCAGTGATTTTACCTTATTATCTATCGTGGTCAGGTTGGCGCTGACCCCATAACTCCAGTCCTCGCCGATGCGGTCATTCCAGGAAGCGGTCAGTTCCCATCCTCTGTTTTGGATTTCCCCGATATTTTCCAGTCCGGGAGTAGAGCCTGAAATGCCGGGAACGGAAGTCAGCAAATCCTTGGTCGTTTTGTTATAATAAACGGGAGACAGGCGCAGGCGTTGTTTCAGAAGATTCATTTCGAAACCGGCTTCCCAGGAATAGTTGCGTTCCCAGCCTAGTGTCTGCGACGCCAGGTAAGCGAGTCCTTTTCCTTCGACGATATTGTCACCGAATACGGCAGAGCCGGAGTTGACGATTGTAGGATAAGCCGGATAGTTGTAGCCGCCTGTATTCTGGCTGCCTAATACCCCCCATGAACCTTTCAGTTTCAGATAGTCGATGACAGACTGGTGTTTCATAAAATTCTCTTCCGAGATTACCCATCCGGCGCCGAAAGAGTAGAAATTATCCCATGTATTTCCGGTACGCTTGAATACGGATGAACCGTCACGGCGATAAGAAGCATTGAACAGGTAGCGGCTTTGGTAGTTGTACAGTGCTCTAATCAGGTAAGACATGGTGAAGCGCTTGTACTGTGAACCGCCGTTTGTCGCAGTGGACTGGTCGCCGATAGTGGTAATCCACCATTTGTCGTCATTCTCGCCAATGCTGATGCCGTCGCCCAGTTTCTGGCTTCTGCCGGCATCCAGTGAGGAATATTCGTTGTAGTTGGTTGTCATACCACCTGTCAGTGTAATGCCGTGTCCGCCGAATTTTCCGGTATAAGTCAGCACATAGTCGGACTGTGCAGCCATGTTTGTCGATTTTTTCTGTGTGATGCCTTCGCGTTCGCCTACATTTTCCTTTTCCCCCTTATCTACATTGTACAAGTAGATGATAGGAGAGTAGAGACGTGACTGGTCAGAACTGTAATCCATAGCGAATGTGGCACGGAAAGTCAGGTTTTTCAGTAAGTCCACTTCCCCGTAGATATTTCCTGCCAGGCGGTAGTTGATGGCTTTGTTGTGCTGTCCTCTGTACTTCACGTCAATCATCGGGTTCGATACCTGCGCTTGCTGGAAGTCCGGCAAGAGTTGCAGAAGTCCGGTCTCTTCATGGGATACTGCTGCGATGGGGGCTGCCTTGATGGCTGCACTCACGCCTTTGGCGTCCGGCGGAAGCATACGTACACCGTTAATCTGGAAGCCGAAACGCAGGAACTTAGTCATTTCGTATTCACTGTGCAGGTTGATAGTCAGTTTGTTCAGCTTCTCGCTCTTGATAGAGCCTTCTTCCATGGTGTAGCCAAGTCCCATGTAGAACTTGCTTTTATCCGTAGAACCGGTGATGCTGATATTGTTGTTGGTAAGGAAGCCTGTCTGGAAGATTTCGTCCTGCCAGTCGGTGTCGGCTGCCCAGTTGGTATAGTCGAATGGGTCTAATCCCTGGTTATTACGTTGTTCGTTGTATAGTTCCTTGAATTGGGCGGCGTTGGTAAGTTCCACGCGGTCACCGATATGTTTGAAACCTACTGAAGCGTTGATGCTGACGGTAGTCTGTCCTTCCTTGGCGCGCTTGGTCGTGATGATAATTACGCCGTTGGCACCCCGTACACCGAAGATAGCCAGTGAAGACGGGTCTTTCAGAATCTCCATAGATTCGATGTCCGCAGGATTCAGGTAGTTGATGTTATCCGTGAAAAGTCCGTCAACCACATATAAGGGAGTATATCCGTTGATAGAGTTTGTTCCGCGGATTCTGATTTCCGGGTCTTGACCCGCCCTGCCGGTATTGACGATTTGAACACCCGCAATTTTTCCCTGGATGGAAGCCAACGGATTGCTGGCAGGCTTGGTGGCTATATCAGCCGCTTTGACTGTTTCGATAGAGCCGGTCAAGTCTCTTTTCTTCGCGCTACCATAACCGATAACGACAGCTTCTTCCAGTGCAAAAGCTTCTTCTTTCATGACGACATTGATGGTAGTACGATTGTCTACTACGATAGTTTGTGACGTCATTCCGATAAAGGAGAAAGTAATTTTATCGCCTTTCCGGGCAGAGATGCTATACTGACCGTCTATGTTGGTGACGGTTCCGGTGCCGGAAGCATCTATTTGCACGGCCACTCCGGGCAATGGTTCGCTTGTTTCTGATGTGACGATACCTTTTATCTCCCGTATCTGTGCGGATAGAGTGGTGACTGCCAATAAGAAAAATCCTAATAGAAGTCCTTTCTTTAATAGAGAGATGTCCTTACAAAATGAATGGGTAAGTTGGTCTTTCATTCTATTATTAGTTTTAGTTTAACATTAAAATCCTGTCAAAACTTTGTTGGGCTCGTACGCTTCCCGATTCGTCCGTTTTTGACAATGGCAAATGTAGAAAGTCTGGATTTATACTTGCTAAAAACAGGCTCACTACGGATACATCGCTTTGTTTTTTAACATTTAAGCGACCTCATTATTACCTCTCATTCAGTTGTAATATACATTAAATGAGTGAGATAACGAATCTATAACTTCAAGAAGAAATCGTTGAGATTCTCATTAGGCGGGATATTGATTTTCTTTCTCAACCGGTAACGGCTGTTTTCCACTGCACGTACAGAAATATTCATTAGGGCTGCGATAGCTTTTGAATCCAGATTCAACTTCAGGCAGGCACATAATTTCAAATCATTGGCGGTCAGTTGCGGATAAAGTGTTTTTAAATGTTTGAAAAATCCGGTATGTTTTTCTTCAAACTTGATAAGAAACATTTTCCAGTCTTCCTCGGTGTCGAGGTTGTTGTTGAAAAGCATATTGATTTTATGGAAGAGCGGTGCGAGCGCTTTGTTGTTATGTGTGCGATAGAACTCTTCTATTTCGTCTTTCATCTGCGTGATAAGCTCGTTGCGCTGGATGACGAAAGAAGTTTGCGAAAGCAGTTCGGCATCCTTCTCTTTGATTTGGTTTTGCAGTTGCTGGTTCATCCGGCTTAATCTTTTCGCTTCGCGAAGGCGGATTTTTATCAGATGCCGGTTCCGGTAACGGCGCAGGATGAGTATCCAGACTATCCGCAACACGAGTAATGTGATGATAAAATAGCCCAGGATTGCCCAAATTGTCTGGTACCAGGGAGAAAGAACAGTGAAAGTATATTCCAGTGTAGGAGAGCAGTTCCCCAAATTATCTATCGAACGTAATAAAAAGGTATAAGTTCCTTTGGGAAGACGTTCATAGGTCACTTTGTTGATTCTTTCCGGTTCCGACCATTCGCTGATTCCTTCCAGTTTATATTGGAAAGATACATTGTGCGCCAGTACGTCATCCGTTGCGAATCTGATTTCTATCGTATTATTGGTAAATGGAATCTTGATTGCTTCATGTTCACTTTCCTTATGAAACGCTTCTCCCGTTTTGGACAAGGCGGAAAAGGATTTAATATAGGGGGTGGACAGCGAAATGGCGCTTTGCTGCTGATTGTTGGGGCAGAGCAGAAAGCCGTTGTCCAGACAGATGAGGCTGGTTGAATCCGTGAGGGCGATAATCCGCTCGAAATGATTGACCATGGACATGCCGTTATAGTTGATGTCTATTTTATCTTCTATATGGTTTTGCGAACCGTCATGGGCAATGCGGTAGATTACATTATCCCCCATTACATAAAAATGGTTTTTATCTATGTCGGATACATTTTTTATTTCCGTCAGGTTGCTCAGGCAGTGTTTCAACGGTTCGTACAGTTCTACTTTGCCGCCTATGTCATTGTAGGTGTAAAAGGAATTTCCGCCCAGCATGACAACTCTTCCGCCGATTTTGAAAAGGTGGAGCTTGTAGGGCAGTTCCCGGTCTTCGCCGTAGTATTCCGAGGTTTTTATTTTCGTCATGTCCTCGGAAAGCTGGCAGCGGTAAACTCCTTTGTTCATGTGCTCCAACCATACATTGTCGAGATGGTCTATCTGGATATTGACGATAGGCTGGCGAATGTTGTCAAGAATGATTCGCTGTGTACGTGTATCTACGATTTTCAGGGATGCGTATGTGCCTAACAGGAGATAATGTTCTTTGGCAAGAATGGTAAACACTCCCCCTTGTGCATTGATGGGAGTAGTCACTTTCAGTTGCTCGTCAATCACTTTTAACCCGCTGTTGGAACCGCAATATAACTTTCCGTCTATAATCTTCAAATCCCAGATTTGCTCTTTAATGTTCTCTATCGTTTGCAAGTCGCCGGGCAATGCGTTGATATTGTTCAGATCGCTTTGATTGATATAGAAGAGTCCTTGGTTGGTGCCGATGAATAGCTTGCCGGCAAAAAGTGCGGCCGCATATACAGCGCCGGTCTTGCCCGTGGGATCGGTGTAGCAACTGAGTTCGGGAAGTATCTGGATACAGGTAATCCCGTTGTCGAGCGCCAGCCAGGTGTTATGATACTTGTCTTCGTGAAGAAACAGGATCGTATTGTTTTGCATGTAGGCATCAGAGTTGATATGTTTGATAATCTTCCCTTGTTTGTCTATCATATATACTCCGTTGAGAATCGTGCCGAGCAGGTAGTAGCCGTTCTCCTTTTGAATAGCGCAATTGATGTTTGAATTAATCCATTCCGGTGCGTCACTCAGTAATCTGAACGTATCTCCATCATATATGAATAAGCCGCTGTTCGAAGTGACTACCATCCATTGGTTTTCCGCATAGGGAAGCACGGCTTTCACTTCTTTGCCCAGGAATAGTTCGCTGTGTGGGATAAGGGTGAAACGACCGTCTTTCAGGCGGAGCAGACCCTTGTGTGTTTCCTGCACCCACAACTCGTTACCGACGCGCATCAGGAAATGAAAATTCTTCTGTTTCGTTATTTTCTCCGTTTTTCCTGTCGGCAGATGGTGGCGGAAGATACCGCTGAATGATTGAAAATAGATGGATTCTCCTTGCGGCAGGATTCTCCATATGTCATCATTCTGCCAACTGTCCGCCGGCAGTTCTTTGCTGAGTGAAGTATAAGTCAGTTCCCCGTCGGGCTGCCGGCTCCATTTGCCGAACTCTTCGTAGCCGCCGGTATAGACCTCGTTGTTTGAAACAGCATATACAGAACGCACCACTTCTGCTTTGGGGAGCTTGTTCAATTTCCATTCGATACCGTCAAATTCGAGCAGTCCGATGTCATTGCCAAAATAGAGTATTCCATGCTCGTCTTCACTGATAGACCAGTTTTTGTTGGCTGCGCCATATTGTGTTTTGCCGAAGTTGATGATTAACGGATTGTTGATTCCGGCAAATCCTAAGCTGAACCAGAGCAGGCAGATGATAAAACAAAGTGATTTTTGCAGAAAGAACATAGTAGTACGTTTTTTTGAGTGCTGATGCAAAGATAGAAAATCTTTTTTTTATTAATAGCTTTAATGTTATGATGTTGTGGGAATAATTGCTAACTTATCCGGCAAAATCGTTATTGTCCGTTACCTCGAAAGAAGCGACCTTTGCAATATGAAATGAAACAAACTGAATAAGCTGATTTTAAACTTATAAAAAGATAGGAATATGAATGCATTTGATGTTATAATCATTGGTTTCGGCAAAGGCGGGAAGACCCTTGCGGCAGAGTTTGCAAAACGCGGACAGAAGGTAGCTGTTATCGAACGTTCCGACAAAATGTATGGTGGCACATGTATTAATATAGGATGTATCCCGACAAAGACGTTAGTACATCAGGCTAAAATAGCTTGGGGTAGGAAAGAGACCGCCTTTGAGGAGAAAAGTGATTTTTACCGGCAGGCGATTGCCGTGAAAGAAACTGTAACCGGTGCATTGAGAAACAAGAATTACCATAACTTGGCGGACAATCCCAATGTGACTGTTTATACAGGTACAGGCTCGTTTGTTTCTTTCGATACGGTCGCAGTCCGCACAGCTACGGACGAAATCCTGCTGACATCCAAACAAATCATTATCAATACAGGAGCGGAAACGGTCATTCCACCTATTGATGGAGTGGCGGGCAATCCTTTTGTCTATACCAGTACTTCAATCATGGAATTGACAGACCTTCCCCGCCGCCTGGTCATTGTCGGCGGCGGTTATATCGGGTTGGAATTTGTGTCCATGTATGCTTCGTTCGGCTCGCAAGTGACTGTGCTCGAAAGCTATCCCGAACTGATTGCCCGTGAAGACCGTGATATTGCGGCAAGCGTAAAAGAAACATTGGAGAAGAAAGGTATTGTTTTCCGGATGAACGCAAAGGTACAGTCGGTGAAGCATACTGAAGACAAGGCAATCGTTGCCTTCACGGATGCGCAGACTAACGGGGCGTTCGAGCTTGAAGCCGAAGCGGTATTGCTGGCAACAGGTCGCAGACCTAACACGGCAGGTCTTAATCTGCAAGCAGCCGGAGTAGAAGTGGATGCGCGTGGTGCTATCATTGTTGATGAATATCTGAAAACAACCAGTCCCAATATACGTGCCGTAGGTGATGTGAAAGGTGGTTTGCAGTTCACTTATATCTCATTGGATGATTACCGGATTGTCCGTGAAGACTTATTCGGAGATAAGGAACGGAAGACAAGTGACCGTAATCCCGTCAGCTATTCTGTATTTATCGACCCGCCATTGGCGCGTATCGGACTGAATGAAGAGGAAGCCCGCAAGCAGAATTTGGATATTATTGTGAAGAAGCTGCCCGTTATGGCTATACCGAGAGCGAAAACATTAGGAGAAACAGACGGTCTGCTGAAAGCTGTCATTGATAAGAACACGGGAAAAATATTAGGCTGTATGCTTTTTGCACCCGATTCCAGCGAAGTTATCAATACGGTTGCCATTGCCATGAAGACAGGGCAGGATTATACTTTCCTGCGCGACTTCATCTTTACTCATCCCAGCATGAGCGAGGCGTTGAATGATTTATTCTCATAATAGTCACTTTTAGAAAAGAAAAGCGGTACTTTTATGCCGATATAGATTATCGTACTATTTGAATAACTGCAAATAGGAGAATTGTTTAATACAACAACTATGAATATATGAAGACAGACCATTTTACAATAGACAATCCGCTACCGCCATTGTGGCTGGTATATCCTGAAATATCTCAGTATAGTATAGGGTGGCGAATGGGATATGGTGAGGATTACAGATGGTTATTTAATGATTGGTTTGCTGGGTTGTCTCAGGAAGAACAATCGAAGTATCGTGAGATGTTTCCTGCCCCTTACTCATGGCGGGGATATTATGAAGATACGTTTGATGAGAAAGATATTTATTCTCTGGAAGGTATCTACTTTCGGCAACCGGACGGAGTTCCCGAGTTTTCATTGGAGCAACTCAGGGCGGAAGTTGCGAATGGGAAAGAGTTTGATTATCTCTTCTTTTGGGGACATCATAAGAAGGCGGAAATCAGTAAATCCTGTTTGAGCCAATGGTGGCAGACGTCTTTTCGGATAGATATTAATGAATATTGCTGTATGGAGCAGTATATGATGGCTGAAAAAGCACGTCTTTTTGAAGATGGGGATACAAGAAAACTGATATTAGATGAAATAGACCCCAAAATGATAAAGGCATTGGGACGAAAGGTAGAGGGATTCGAGCAGAGTGTATGGGATAAATACAAATATTCAATCGTTCTCAATGGAAATTATGCTAAGTTTATCCAAAACCAAGACCAGCTTGACTTTTTACTGGGTACTGGCGATAAAGTTCTGGTAGAAGCCAGTCCATACGATACTATATGGGGGATTGGTATGCAGGAAACTGACCCTCAGGTACATAATCCATTCTTATGGAAAGGCGAGAATCTGTTAGGTTTCGCTTTGATGGAAGTAAGAAATGAGTTGAGGCGGGTATTGCAGTCATGGCACTTGATTGATTGGGAGCAATTGGAAGACATAATTGATTAAAATAAAGTATCTGCAACCTTATTTTCTCGTTCGTTTATAGTTAGGCGGCTAATTGTATGCCGTTAGCTAAACCGGAAAAACATACGGTCTAATTACTTGTTTCCTACTTTGAAACTCCAGTTTCCTCGGTTGAAACTTTAGTTCCATTGCAGGAAACTTTAGTTTCTACGGCTAGACACTTTGGTTTCTAACGCTTGAAACTTTAGTTCCCAACGCTTGAAACTCTAGTTTCAAAGGCTTGAAACTAAATGTTTCTCGGTATGAAACACTTGGTTTCACTACATGAAACAGAAATTGCCCTTAGTTGCTGATTTCGTTTACCGTAGACTTACTTTAAATAAGGCGGTGATAGGTGATAGATGTGGTGATAGGTTGCAAACAACCTATCACCGCTCTGAAAGTGCGATGAATAAGGGAATTGGAGAGGAGGGTGATAGGTTGAAAGAGGATTTTCATTTTTTTATATGAGAGAGTAGTCAGAAAACTTCTTTATCATAATCATATGCTTTCAGCTCATTATAAGGGTGCGGGGGCAGGATTGGGTGAACAACAGCTACTTTGAGCGAACAAAAAACCGATAATTTGTGTTTATTTATTCTAATTATATATCTTTGTCCCGAATTATAAACACGTAAATTTATGAAAAAGATTTTTGGTGCTTTAATGATTGCTGTATGTATCGGTATGGCAATGCCTGCTCAGGCTCAAATACATTTTGGTGTAAAGGGAGGTTTGAACTTGTCAAAAGCAAGTTTCTCTAATGTGAGCGAAAATTTTAAGAAGGATAACTTTACCGGTTTCTTTATCGGACCGATGGCTGAGTTTAATATTCCAATCATAGGATTGGGGGTGGATGCTTCTCTGCTTTTTGCCCAAAGAGGTATAAAGGTATCTGAAGGAAATGATGAATATACTGTTAAGCAAAACGGTCTTGATATTCCGGTAAACTTGAAGTATAACATCGGGTTGGGAAGTCTGTTGGGACTTTATATTGCTGCCGGACCTGATTTTTATTTCGATTTTGCGGGAAATAAAACGATTGAAGGCGTAAAAACCGACAAGAAGAAAGCTGAAGTCGGCATTAACGTCGGCGCAGGTGTGAAATTGCTCAATCATTTGCAGGTTGGTGCCAATTATAACATCCCGTTGGGTGACACTGCCAAACTTGAAGGAATAGACGGTTCTTACAAAACTAAGACCTGGCAAGTATCCGTTGCCTATATCTTTTGACGAAACATTTACTTTAACATAGTAGAACTGGAGGCTTTCGACTGTCGGAAGCCTCTTTTTTTATATCTTTGTGCCTGCAATGAAAAGATATGTAGATGTCATATTACCACTTCCGCTCCCGAAGAGCTTTACTTACTCTTTGCCGGACGAGTATGCGGAAGAAGTGAAGATAGGCTGCCGCGTGGTGGTTCCTTTCGGGCGAAAGAAGTTTTATACAGCTATCGTCCGTAACGTTCATTATTGTGCTCCAACGGAATATGAAGTGAAAGACATATCGACATTACTGGATGCTTCTCCTATTTTATTGCCGAATCAGTTCAAATTCTGGGAATGGATAGCCGATTACTACCTCTGTACGCAAGGCGATGTATATAAAGCGGCATTGCCTTCGGGACTGAAACTTGAAAGTGAAACGATTGTAGAATATAATCCCGACTTCGTAGCGGACGCGCCATTGCCGGAACGTGAACAGCGCATTTTGGATTTGCTGGCTGTCGATTCGCAGCAATGCGTCACCAAACTGGAGAAGGATAGCGGTGTCAAGAATATCCTCACGGCCATAAAATCCTTGCTCGATAAAGAAGCGATTTTCGTAAAGGAAGAGTTGCGACGCACTTACAAACCCAAGACAGAAGCACGGGTACGCCTTGCCGGAACAGCCGACGAGAAGCGGCTTCATATTTTGTTTGATATACTCTCTCGTGCTCCGAAGCAACTGGCGCTTCTCATGAAATATGTAGAGTGTTCGGGCATTTTGGGAGACGGTGCTCCGAAAGAAATCTCCAAGAAAGAGTTGCTGCAACGGGCTAATGTGGCTCCTGCCGTATTGAACGGTTTGGTGGACAAGAAGATTTTCGAGATTTATTATCATGAAATCGGTCGGTTGGATAAACAGGAGAAAGAGGTTGTCGAAGTGAATGCTTTGAATGAGTTTCAACAGCAGGCATATGATGAGATAGTACAATCTTTCCGGGAGAAAAATGTCTGCCTGCTTCATGGAGTAACGTCCAGCGGCAAGACGGAAGTATATATTCATCTGATAGAACAAGCTATCCGTCAAGGCAAACAAGTATTATACTTATTGCCGGAGATTGCGCTGACTACTCAGATAACGGAACGCTTGCAGCGTGTCTTCGGTTCACGTCTGGGTATTTACCATTCCAAATTTCCCGATGCCGAACGGGTTGAGATATGGCGGAAACAACTCGGGGAGAATGGATACGATATTATTTTAGGTGTCCGTTCATCCGTATTTCTGCCTTTCCGGAATCTGGGATTGGTGATTGTGGACGAAGAGCACGAAAATACTTATAAACAACAAGACCCGGCACCCCGTTACCACGCCCGTAGTGCGGCGATTGTGTTGGCAGCCATGTATGGAGCCAAAACATTGTTGGGAACAGCTACACCGTCCATCGAGTCATGGCAGAATGCGATGGATGGAAAATACGGTTTTGTACAACTGAAAGAACGATATAAAGAGATACAACTGCCGGAGATTATTCCGGTCGATATAAAAGAATTGCATCGAAAGAAGCGGATGGTCGGCCAGTTCTCACCACTTCTGATACAATATATGAAAGAAGCTCTGGAACAGAAGGAACAAGTGATTCTTTTTCAGAACCGCCGTGGTTTTGCTCCGATGATAGAATGTCGTACCTGCGGTTGGGTGCCGAAGTGTAAGAACTGTGATGTAAGTCTTACCTATCATAAAGGAATCAATCAACTGACCTGCCATTATTGCGGCTATACCTACCAGCTTCCGAAGGCTTGTCCCGCCTGTGAAGGGACGGAACTGGTAAACCGCGGTTTTGGTACGGAAAAGATTGAAGATGATATTAAAGTCCTTTTCCCGGAAGCTGCCGTGGCGCGGATGGACTTGGATACTACCCGTACCCGTTCCGCCTACGAGAAGATTATCGCGGACTTCGAACAAGGAAAGACCGACATACTTATCGGAACGCAAATGGTATCCAAAGGACTGGACTTCGACCATGTAAGCGTCGTTGGAATACTGAATGCGGATACCATGCTGAATTATCCCGATTTCCGTTCTTATGAACGCGCTTTCCAACTGATGGCGCAGGTAGCGGGACGTGCCGGACGTAAGAACAAGCGGGGACGAGTAGTACTGCAAACCAAAAGTATCGAGCATCCGATTATTCATCAGGTCATCGCTAATGATTATGAGGACATGGTGGGCGGACAACTGGCGGAACGTCAGATGTTTCATTACCCGCCTTATTACCGTCTGGTATATGTCTACCTTAAAAATCATAATGAAGCCTTGCTCGACCAGATGGCAGCAGTGATGGCAAACAAGCTGCGAGCCGTATTCGGCAGCCGTGTGCTGGGTCCGGATAAACCGCCGGTTGCCCGTATCCAAACGCTGTTTATTAAGAAGATAGTGGTGAAGATTGAACAGAATGCGCCGATGGGACGTGCGCGGGAACTATTGTTGCGCATCCAGCGTGAGATGATTGAGGACGAACATTATAAATCTTTGATTATCTATTATGATGTAGACCCTATGTGATGAAAGAATTTATTCCCCCTTATTAATAACCTTATATTAATTTAATTAACTAACCATGAAACGACTTACTATTATTTCTTTAGCCAGTCTATTTAGTATGAGTTCTCTGTTTGCCCAGCAAGGAGTTACTCAGTGTGGAACCCCGACAGGACAACCGAAATTTCCTTTGGGAACTTATCAGGAATTGCCTGATCCTACAGTACCTTCCGAGAAAGAATGGGCGGCAGTCACAACGACGCAAGTCTCTTGGGGTACAACAGATACTCGTTATGCGAAGCATCAACTTCCCTCGTTGAGGACTCAAAAGAGTATTTCCCTGAAAGGATGGCGCGGTGAACGTGTGAATGCGCAAGCTGTTGTATGGACAGGAACGGAACTGAAAGACCTGAACTTCAGCTTCTCCGATTTTAAGGATAAAAAAGGAAATACTCTTTCGAAAGAGGCGTTGACTGTCGGCTTTGTACGTTATGTGATGACAGATGAACTGAACAAAGATGGGAGAGGGGCATGCGGTCACCGCAAATCTGTGGATTACGATTCGTTGCTGGTAGCCGATCCGATTGACTCGAATCTAAAGTCAATGGCATTGCCTGCCCGTACCGTTCAACCTATCTGGGTACAATGTTGGATTCCACAATCTGCTGCTCCCGGAACTTATAAAGGTGAGTTATTGGTCAATGACGGCTCGAATTTGTTACAACGCCTGAATCTTGAAATAAATGTTTCTTCCCGAGAACTTCCCCAGCCCTCGGAATGGGCTTTCCACTTGGATTTGTGGCAGAGTCCGTATGCCGTAGCCCGTTATTATCAGGTTCCTCTGTGGAGCCGGGAACATCTCGAAGCTATGCGTCCTTTGATGAAAATGCTGGCAAATGCCGGACAGAAGATTATCACGGCTACTTTGATGCATAAGCCCTGGAACGGTCAGACGGAAGATTACTTCGATACAATGGTGACCTGGATGAAGCGTGCCGACGGTACATGGGCTTTTGACTATACCATCTTCGACCGTTGGGTAGAGTTTATGATGAGTGTAGGCATTGACAAGCAGATTAACTGTTACTCAATGGTGCCTTGGGAATTGTCTTTCCAATATTACGACCAGGCTACGAACTCCCTGAAGTCGGTGAAAACAGCACCGGGCGAACAGGCTTATGAGGAAATGTGGGTGGCAATGCTTACTTCTTTCTCCAAACATCTGAAAGAAAAAGGCTGGTTCGATATTTGCACTATTGCAATGGATGAACGTCCGATGGACGTGATGCAGAAAACATTGAAAGTGATTCGCAAGGCTGACCCGGATTTTAAGGTTTCGTTGGCAGGAAATTATCATGCGGAGATTGAACCGGATTTATATGATTATTGCATTGTAATCGGTCAGAACTACCCCGAAGATGTACGTATCCGCCGTAAAGCCGAAAACAAGCGCACTACCTATTATACTTGTTGCACGGAAGCGCATCCTAATACGTTTACTTTCTCTGATCCAGCCGAAGCTGCCTGGATGAGTTTCTATTCTTCAAAGAAACATCTGGACGGTTATCTGCGTTGGGCATACAACAGTTGGCCGTTGGAACCGCTGCTCGATTCACGTTTCCGTACGTGGGCGGCCGGAGATACATATTTGGTTTATCCCGGAGCACGTAGCTGTATCCGTTTCGAGCGTTTGATAGAAGGAGTACAGGCGCATGAGAAAATAAATATTCTCCGTCAGGAATTTGAGAAGAAAGGAAATAAAGCCGGATTAAAGAAGATAGAGAAAATGCTTGCTCCGTTCAATCTGGGAGATATGCCGGAGATTCCGGCAGCAGTCACCGTGAACCGGGCGAATCAGATATTGAACTCATTCTAAGAATGAGAAGCTTATTTACGATTGGACGATTTACGGTTGATATTCTTTTATAATCTGAAAAATATGTGTGCATGGCTAATGGCTATTGCGTAATACTAACTTCAATTGTGTATTGTAAATCGTCTAACCGTAAATAAAACAGGTTTTAATATGAAGAAAATATTATTTGTTTGTTTAGGAAATATCTGCCGTAGCTCTACGGCAGAGGGTGTAATGCTTCACTTGATAAAAGAAGCGGGGCTGGAAAAAGAATTTGTAATAGATTCCGCCGGAATCCTGTCTTACCATCAGGGTGAACTGCCGGATAGCCGGATGCGTGCTCACGCAGCACGGCGTGGTTATGAACTGGTGCATCGTTCGCGCCCTGTCCGTACGGAAGATTTTTATAATTTTGATTTAATCATCGGTATGGACGACCGGAATATAGATGACTTGAAAGACAAAGCTCCTTCTCCCGAAGAGTGGAAGAAGATTCATCGTATGACGGAATATTGTTTTCATATTCCTGCTGATCATGTCCCCGACCCCTACTATGGGGGAGCCGAGGGATTTGAATATGTGCTTGATGTACTTGAAGATGCCTGTGCCGGCTTGCTTACTTCTTTAACTCAGGATAGCTGATCCGGGTATGATAAGCAATCTTTAATTTCTCCTTGAATACAGCTTTCACTGTTGCAATGTCCTTGAAAGTGATGGGACATTCTTTGAAATAACCTTCAGTAACCTGGGAGTCGATAATCTTGTCGACCAGGTTGCTGATACTTTCTTCTGTATATTCCGGCAGACTGCGCGAGGCGGCTTCCACTGCATCCGCCATCATCAGGATGGCCTGCTCTTTGGTGGACGGATTAGGGCCGGGATAGGTAAACAACTCTTCATTGGGCTCTTCGTCCGGATGCTCATTCTTCCATGAAATATAGAAATATTTGGTCTTTCCCCGTCCGTGATGGGTACTGATAAAGTCCTTGACGGCTTTGGGCAGATTATGCTTGTCGGCCAACTTTAACCCGTCCGTGACATGATTGATGACAACCTGTGCGCTTTGTTCGTAACCCAGGTTCTTGTGCGGATTGATTCCCCCCGACTGATTCTCTGTAAAGAAAGCCGGATTCTCCATCTTCCCTATGTCGTGATATAAAGCTCCTGTACGCACCAACTGGCTTTTTGCCCCAATGCGGATAGCTGCTTCTGCTGCCAGATTGGCCACCTGCATGGAGTGTTGGAACGTTCCGGGCACAGTCTCGGACATCTGTCTCAACAAATCATTATTTATATTTGAAAGTTCTACCAAAGTCACATTGGAGGTAAATCCGAACGTCTTCTCAAGTAAGAATAGTAACGGATAAGCGAATAGCAATAAGATTCCATTAATAAAGAAATAGGTGTACATCCGTATATTCAATTTCGAAAGGTCATTCGAAAGTCCGTTCTCCGTCATTAGCTCGAAAGCAAAATAAACAGCGGCATAAGTCAGTATGATCAGCAATGCCGTGCGGAAAAGCTGTGATCTCTGCGAAAGTTCCCTTAAACTGAATATCGCTACCATGCCGGCTGCCAGTTGGGTAAGAATAAACTCATGTGGAAAGCGCAGTGATATGGAGCAGATCAATATCGTAATGACATGTGTAAGAAACGCTGTCCTTGAATCAAGGAACACGCGTATAATAATAGGTAGCATCGCATAAGGGATGATATACACGTTAAATATATTATGCGTCACCATAAAGGCCGTGACAATGCTATAAAATACAATCAATGTGAATAGTAATGACAAACTCCCTTTTCGCTGGTAATAATCTTTCCTGAACAGGTCAAGATAAAGCATGAAGCAGAGCATCAGCATACCGACGAACAGAATCTGTCCGCCAATAATCAGGCGGCTCTGTCCCATAGATTCATTGCGCTTGATGGACTCTTTGCGCAGCGATTCCAGTATGTTGTAAGTTTCAGGACTGATGATTTCCCCCCGGTCGATAATCTTTTGTCCGCTGACTACCAGTCCTTTTGCCCAGGAATAGCTGTTTAGCATCTCTTCTTTGGCTGTCTGGGTTCTCTGCTCGTCAAAGGTGAGGTTGGGAGTAATGTACTCATTCAGCGAACATTGTCTGAGAATCTCCCGGTTGAAGTGGATGGAATCTGCTGAAAGCAGGTATTCATATGCTTTTTTCACGGTGTAAATATCGTCTGTCGGGTGCGAATTGGCAAGTTTGTCGTCAATAACCATGATAGACGAAGTACTGTCTTTCTGCAACTGCTGGATATTCTCCGTAGATACAATGCCTGCCTGGTAGATTTCTTTTAGAGTGCGTTCAATGTAGCGCAGGTAATCTATGGAAGGAAGAATTCCTTTCAGGTTCGTGTGGTAGTTCTCTTTCAGTTTGGCTATTGCATCCTTTTCAATTTTCTTGTCAAGCTCATAATAAGGCTGGAAAAGAGACATCAGACTGTCCTGCTCTTTCTTCACCACCGCGTCGTCCTTATAAATAGGAAAGTCGAAAGTAGCTATCAGTTGTCCGTATTTCCAGGGCTTGTTCATGTCAAACTGGTAGTTGAACTTGCCGTCACGCGGCAGGAAATAGACAATCAATGCCACAGTGCTCACAAACAGCAGTGATTTATATAGTAAATCTCTCCGTGAAAAACTCTTTTTCTTATTCAAATGTTCCATATCCACCTAAATTTTTGCGAAAAGTACAAAAAAAAACAATAGTGTGGAAAAAAAGGTTTAATTTTGCCACGATTTACCTATACTAACCCAAATTATGGCAGAAAGAAAAGTAAGAGTTCGTTTTGCTCCGAGTCCTACTGGAGCATTGCACATCGGTGGTGTGCGTACAGCTTTGTATAATTATCTATTTGCACGTCAACATGACGGAGACCTGATATTTCGTATTGAGGATACTGACTCTAACCGGTTCGTTCCGGGAGCGGAAGAGTATATACTCGAATCTTTCAAGTGGTTGGGTATCCACTTTGATGAGGGAGTGAGCTTCGGTGGTGAGCATGGCCCGTACCGTCAGTCCGAACGCCGCGAAATCTACAAGAAATATGTGCAGGTTTTGCTGGAAAATGGAAAGGCATACATCGCTTTTGATACTCCGGAGGAACTGGATGCTAAGCGTGCGGAAATTGCTAACTTCCAATATGACGCATCTACCCGTGGCATGATGCGCAATTCACTGACTATGCCGAAGGAAGAAGTGGACGCGCTGATTGCTGAAGGAAAACAATATGTGGTCCGTTTCAAAATTGAACCGAACGAGGATGTGCATGTGAACGACCTGATTCGTGGTGAGGTGATTATCAATTCATCTATCCTTGATGATAAGGTACTATATAAATCGGCTGATGAACTGCCTACTTACCATTTGGCTAATATCGTAGACGACCATTTGATGGAAGTGTCTCACGTGATTCGTGGTGAAGAGTGGTTGCCTTCCGCACCTTTGCATGTACTGTTGTATCGTGCTTTCGGCTGGGAGGATACGATGCCTGAGTTTGCCCACCTGCCTCTGTTGTTGAAACCGGAAGGTAATGGAAAACTGAGCAAGCGTGACGGTGACCGGCTGGGATTCCCGGTATTCCCATTGGAATGGCACGACCCGAAATCAGGTGAAGTTTCTTCAGGTTATCGTGAATCCGGCTATCTGCCCGAAGCGGTAATCAATTTCCTTGCTTTGCTGGGATGGAATCCGGGTAACGACCAGGAAGTGATGTCGATGGACGAGCTGATAAAGTTGTTCGACCTGCGCCGTTGCAGCAAGTCGGGTGCTAAATTCGACTATAAGAAAGGTATATGGTTCAACCATCAATATATCCAGCAGAAACCGAACGAGGAAATAGCTGAACTGTTCCTGCCTGTATTGAAGGAGCACGGTGTGGAAGTTCCTTTTGAAAAGGTGGTGACTGTAGTCGGTATGATGAAAGACCGTGTTAGTTTCGTTAAAGAATTGTGGGATGTATGTAGCTTCTTCTTTGTGGCTCCTGCCGCATATGATGAAAAGACAGTGAAGAAACGCTGGAAAGAAGACTCTGCGAAGTGCATGACTGAATTGGCGGATGTAATTGCCGGTATCGAGGACTTCAGTATCGAAGGACAGGAAAAAGTCGTGATGGACTGGATTGCTGAAAAAGGCTATCATACAGGTAATATCATGAACGCTTTCCGTCTGACTTTAGTAGGTGAAGGAAAAGGCCCGCATATGTTCGATATTTCATGGGTATTGGGTAAAGAGGAGACGATAGCTCGTATGAAACGGGCGGTAGAGGTTCTGAAGTAATCGACATAGTGCTATGCTTTACAACCTGGCAATAGTCATTTATGACTTTATCGTCCATTTGGCTGCTCCGTTTAGCCGCAAGCCCCGGAAGATGATGAAGGGGCATTGGGTGGTGTATGAACTTCTGCGCCAACAGGTGGAGAAAGGGGAGCGGTATATCTGGTTCCATGCTGCCTCATTGGGTGAATTTGAGCAGGGGCGTCCTTTGATTGAAATGATTCGGGCGAAGTATCCTGACTATAAGATATTGCTGACATTCTTTTCTCCTTCGGGTTATGAAGTGCGTAAGCACTACCGGGGAGCGGACATCGTTTGCTATCTGCCGTTTGACAAACCGAGGAATGTGAAAAAGTTCCTTGATATTGCGAATCCTTGTATGGCGTTCTTTATCAAGTATGAATTTTGGAAGAACTATTTGGATGAACTTCACAAACGCCGTATTCCGGTGTATAGTGTATCGTCTATCTTCCGTCGCGAACAGATATTCTTTAAGTGGTACGGTGGCACTTATCGCAGTGTCCTGAAAGATTTCGATCATTTGTTTGTGCAGAGCGAGGCTTCAAAACGGTATTTGTCGAAGATTGGTATCAATCGTGTGACGGTAGTGGGAGATACCCGTTTCGACCGGGTATTGCAGATTCGTGAAGAGGCTAAAGACCTTCCGCTGGTGGAAAAGTTCAAAGGTGACAATGCCTTTACTTTTGTTGCCGGAAGCTCTTGGGGACCGGATGAAGACTTGTTCCTCGAATACTTCAACAATCATCCGGAAATGAAGTTGATTATTGCCCCGCATGTGATAGATGAGAATCATCTGGTGGAAATAATCAGCAAGCTGAAACGTCCGTATGTACGCTATACCCGTGCCGATGAGAAGAATGTACTGAAAGCTGACTGCTTGATTATAGACTGCTTCGGACTGCTTTCTTCTATTTATCGGTATGGGGAGACTGCTTATATCGGTGGTGGCTTTGGGGTAGGCATCCACAACACGTTGGAAGCTGCCGTATATGGTATCCCTGTAATTTTCGGACCGAAGTATCAGAAATTTATGGAAGCTGTACAGTTGCTCGAAGCAAAAGGCGCTTACTCCATTAAGGATTACGATGAACTGAAAAGTTTATTGGACCGTTTCCGTACGGATGAAGTGTTCTTGCGTGAAACCGGAACGAATGCCGGTTATTATGTGACTAGCAATGCCGGAGCGACGGAGAAGATTATGCATATGATAAATTTCTAAATATAGACCGCCTTTCATGAGGCATTGGTAATCGAATTTATCTCCATGAGGTTGTGTCGAGAGTTAATAGTGATTTGACACACAAACCTCATGGAGTTTTTTGTCATATCTTGCTGTTATCCTGCTATCTATTGATTTCGTGCTTTAATATTTCTTCCAGTTCTTTTCGTGTCACGTGAATGAACCGTTTTACTATCTTTCCCTGCTTGTCTATCACCGGATACATCGGTAATCCTGACATTTGAAAATGTTTCTAGAGATAGCCCCATTGTTTTTCGTTTTGCCAGTAGTGTTCGCCGGAAATGTCATGAGTATCTTCCAAGTCTTTTCTATTGAACTGGGGCCGGTAAGGTAGACGAACGTTACCTCTTCACCCTGTTCCTTTTTGACTGGTTCATATTCTTTAATCATCTTTCGACAACCGCCGCACCAGGTAGCCCAAAAATCGATAAATTGTACTTTCCCTTTGTGGCGGGCAATGAGGGAATCTCGCAACTCCTCTTCCGCTACTTCAGGTGCTTTGCAGATATTGGGTTCTTGGGTGATTGTTTTCCGGCGGGGCTGCATCTGCCGGTTCATGTCTTGGATAATTCCCAGGAAAATTACTCCTCTATTTATACCACTGCGAATACATCAGATAATTGTGTGCAATCTTTTGATTCAGCTCTTTGGCTTGCTCAGGATCTACTTTCTTTATAAATTTGGCAGGTACTCCGCCCCAAATACTTCCAGGCTCGATTACTGTGTTACTTAGGACCAAGGAACCGGCGGCAACAATTGCCCCTTCGCCAACTACAGCATGGTCTAGTATGGTCGACCCCATTCCAACCAAAGCATAATCTTTGATAGTTGCTCCGTGAATGGTAACGTTATGTCCCACGGAAACATGGTCACCGATTTCGATAATTGATTTCTGATATAATGTATGTAGCACGCTCCCGTCCTGTATGTTTACTCCGTTTCCTATTCGTATGGAGTTGACGTCACCACGCAATACGGTATTAAACCAGATACTGCAATCATTTCCTATTTTTACATCTCCTATGATAGTTGCATTATCTGCGAGGAAGCAGTTCTCTCCGATTTCGGGAGTGAATCCCCGTACTGATTTGATTAAAGCCATAAACTATTTGTTTCTAATAAAGTTTTTTATTTAATACAATTGAATGTTGCCTGACACCCGGGTGTCAGGACGTCTGAGACCCGGGTCTTGGATAGCCTGAGATCCGGGTGTCGGGTATGCTGACATCCGGGTGTCAGGCAAGGTCTGTTTAAATGGAAGCAGTCGCCTCTTGTAGCCAGACTTTTTCTTCTTCGCAAAGATTCGGAGATAGTTTCTCGTAGACAGTCTGATGGTAACTGTTCAGCCATCCGATTTCTTCATTTGTCAGCATCTCCTTGATTATCCCTTTCTTACAGATTGGGCATAGGGTAATTGTTTCAAACTTGAGATAATCTCCGAACATACCTTCTTTATCTTTACAAACTAGCGTCAGGTTTTCTGTGCGTATTCCGTGACTTCCGGCTTTATAAACTCCCGGTTCGTTAGAAGTAACCATGCCCGGTTGTAATACAACGGGGTTTTCGTTCATGCGGATACTTTGCGGGCCTTCGTGTACGCTGAGGAAATGACCGACTCCATGCCCTGTGCCATGAAGGAAGTTCATTCCGTGATTCCAAATTGGCATACGGGCCAATACATCGAGTTGAGCGCCTCGAGTGCCGGCGGGGAACTTTGCCATCGCTAGCGCAATATGCCCCTTTAATATTAAGGTATAATCTGTTTTCTCTTCCTCGGTAAGCTCTCCTAACGCAATAGTTCGGGTGATGTCGGTGGTACCGTCCAAATATTGGGCTCCCGAATCTAATAGTAGAAATCCTTTTGGCTGGAGTGTTACATCACTTTCTGGTGTTGCCGAATAATGTACGATTGCTCCGTGCTCTCTGTATCCTGCGATAGTGTCGAAACTTTCCCCCATATAAAGAGGTTGGGCAGCTCTGAACTCATGTAGTTTTTTGTCTACACTTAATTCCGTTTCTTTACCGGAAGGGACTGTTTCTTCCAACCATTTGAGGAACTTCACGAGTGCCACGCCGTCCCGTTGCATGGCAGCATGGATACCGGCTATTTCTTGTTCATTACGAATCGCTTTTAATAATGCCACAGGAGACTCTCCACGAACAATCAAACACTTAGGATTGATGGCGGAATAAATTGCGAAATTTGTTTTCTTGGGGTCGATGAGGATGTTCTTGCCGGTAAAACTGTTTAGAAAGCTTTCTACTTTGTCATAATCGTGCAGGTTTACGTGCTGTTCTTTTAAGTAAGACTCCACCTCTCGCGTGACTTTTTGGGGCGAAATAAAATAAGTCACTTCATCCTGAGTGATTAGTAAATAGCTGATTACAACCGGATTGCAATGTACGTCACTTCCCCGCAGATTGAGTGTCCATGCTATTTCGTCCAAAGCGGATAAGAATAAAGCATAAACTCCTTTTTTCTTCAACTCTGCACGGATAGTGGAAATCTTTTCTTTACAACTTTTTCCTGCATAGTTAATATCGTAGATGAAAGCCGGGGAATCGGGAATGGAAGGACGGTCTTTCCATATACTTTGTAATGGATCGCCAAATATATCGAGCCGTAACTGATGTGCTGCAAGTTCTCCTTTCATCTGCTCTACTTGTTGTACGGAGAACATTTTCCCGTCTATGCTGACAGATTCGTCGGGTTTTAAGTTCTGGCAGAGAAATTCTGTGATGCTTGGGGTTTCCGGCAACATCTCTTTATATAAGGTAATGCCACTGCCTTCCAGCTCTTTCTCAGCTTGTAGAAAATAACGGGAGTCTGTCCATAGTCCGGCTTTATCCATTAATACGGTGACGGTTCCTGCAGAACCGGTAAATCCAGAAATCCATTCGCGGGACATCCAGTGGGGGGCTACATATTCGCTCAGGTGCGGATCGGTGCTGGGGATGATAAACGCCTTGATATAGTTGGGGTTGAATGTCATGCGCAGCGCGTGCAATCTCTCTTTTATGCTCTGTTTCATACTTTATTATATTATTTTAGGTACATAAGTGACTCAAAGGTACTAACTTTCTACGTTTAATGGCTTGTTTATGAATAGTTTTTGAGAAATATTTGCCGAAAGTTTTGTGAATAAAGAAAGTATGTGTAATTTTGCGGCGCAATTTGACTGCGGAAATTTTTAACCAATAACATATTAATAATAACAAAATGATTGTAGTACCTGTAAAAGAAGGCGAAAACATTGAAAAAGCGCTGAAGAAGTTCAAAAGAAAATTTGAAAAGACTGGCATTGTAAAAGAGTTGAGAAGCAGACAACAGTTTGATAAACCGTCTGTAACTAAAAGACTTAAGAAAGAACGTGCAGTTTACGTACAACAACTTCAGCAAGTAGAAGATTAATAATTCGTAATTTCCTTTGAATTATTGAATTCTTTTCATACATTCGTTGCACGATTTTAGATGTAGCGATATTATGTTGATAGAAGCTTTTCTTGATTATCTCCGGTACGAGCGGAATTACTCGGAAAAAACCGTTCTTGCGTACGGTGAAGATATAAAGCAACTACGGGAGTTCGCTCAAGAAGAGTATGGAAAATTTGATCCGCTAGAGGTAGAGGCTGAACTGATTCGTGAATGGATTGTTTCATTAATGGATAGAGGATATACCTCCACTTCTGTAAATCGTAAGCTAAGTTCGCTCCGGACGTTTTATAAGTATCTTTTAAAACAGGGTGAAACGACTGTGGATCCTTTATGTAGAATAAAAGGACCTAAGAACAAAAAGCCGTTGCCTGTGTTTTTGAAAGAAAGCGAAATGGATCGGTTGTTGGATGATACGGATTTTGGCGAAGGGTTTAAAGGCTGTCGGGATCGGTTGATTATCGAGGTGTTTTATGCTACCGGCATGAGACTTTCGGAATTGATAGGTCTGGATGATAAGGATGTGGATTTTTCGGCTTCTCTTCTGAAAGTGACCGGGAAAAGAAACAAGCAGCGATTGATACCGTTTGGTGAAGAACTGCGGGATTTGATGCTCGGGTATATCGACATAAGAAACGAAACGATTCCGGTGAGGTCGGATGCTTTTTTTGTAAGAGAAAACGGTGAACGGCTTTATAAGAATCTAGTCTATAATTTAGTGAAACGGAACCTGTCAAAGGTGGCGACGCTGAAAAAAAAGAGCCCTCACGTGTTGAGGCATACTTTTGCTACCACAATGCTGAATAATGAAGCGGAGTTGGGTGCGGTAAAAGAACTTTTGGGACATGAGAGTATAACAACTACCGAGGTCTATATGCACGCTACATTTGAAGAACTTAAAAAAGTGTATAAACAAGCTCATCCAAGAGCTTAAAAACAAGGAGGTAAGTATGGATATTAGAATTCAATCAATTCACTTTGATGCGTCAGAGCAATTGCAGGCATTTATTCAAAAGAAAGTGTCTAAGTTGGAAAAATATTACGAAGATATAAAGAAAGTAGAGGTGTCATTAAAGGTAGTTAAACCGGAAGTTGCTGAAAATAAAGAAGCGGGTATTAAGATTCTTATTCCAAATGGAGAGTTTTATGCAAGCAAGGTGTGTGATACATTTGAAGAAGCAATTGATTTGGATGTGGAAGCATTAGGCAAACAGTTGGTTAAATACAAGGAAAAACAACGTAACAAATAAAAAAAGCGCAAATATTTTGCGGAAAAGAAATAAATGACTAAATTTGCAGCCGTTTCGCTCGCATTGGAACGTGACGGTTGCATTTTTTAAGCAAGAATGCCTCTTTAGCTCAGTTGGCCAGAGCACGTGATTTGTAATCTCGGGGTCGTTGGTTCGAATCCGACAAGAGGCTCAAAAGAAGAAGAACAAAGATAGAACATCGATTCTTGTCATATTGTTTGATTTTGGTTCTTTTATTTAATGAATTCAAGGGCAAATACCAGAGTGGCCAAATGGGGCAGACTGTAAATCTGCTGTCTTTCG
>NZ_CABUHK010000049.1 GCF_902491285.1 uncultured Bacteroides sp.
ACTTCCCAACAAGGCAATGTTCTTGATTTCATTAGTCTGATATACTTTCATAATATATAAGATTTTAGTAATTACTCAGTATGTTTCTCACATACCATTAATTTTGTGATGCGCAAATTAGGGATTAATTGGGGGAAAAGCAACACTTGTGGTAGTGTTACTAAACAATGTTATGTAACACATCTTTATCGTGAACAATTCTGCTTAGTATAAAATTGTTTTCCCGTTAGAAACAAACAAGCCATCCATCGCTTATTCGGAAATAATTTATTGCCGGCTGAATTATCGTTCAACGGTTGTTGGACGACAGTTCTATATTCGTGGAGCGTTCGTTCAACAACTGTTGAACGATAATCGAGTAGTACATGTACAAATAGTTTCGGCTGAAATAAATATTGTTTTATTCAGGCACGTACACTGTTTTCTGTTAAGAGAAAACAAATCTTTGATATATTATCCGATAATAGTTTTACTTTTGTATCCACAAAACTCAAACAGCATAGCTATGGCAGGTATTTATCTTCATATTCCTTTCTGCAAGACCCGTTGCATCTATTGTGATTTTTATTCGACTACCCGTAGTGAACTAAAAACACGCTATGTACGCGCCCTTTGCAGTGAACTGGAAATGCGGAAAGAATATTTGAAGGAAGAACGGGTAGAAACTATTTATTTCGGCGGCGGAACGCCGTCGCAACTGGAAGAAGGAGATTTCAGACAACTGTTCGAAACCATACAGAAGTCTTATGGAATGGAATCTTGCCACGAAATCACTCTGGAAGCCAATCCGGACGACTTATCAAAGGAGTATCTGCAAATGTTGTCTACTCTCCCGTTCAACCGCCTCAGCATGGGAATACAGACTTTCGATGACGCTACCCTCAAATTGCTGAAACGCCGCCATGATGCCCGGACTGCCATTGAAGTTGTCGACAGATGCCGGCAAGCCGGATTCAGCAATATCAGCATCGACCTTATATATGGACTGCCGGGAGAAACGAAAGAGCGCTGGGAGAACGATCTCCGGCAGGCTATCGACCTGAATGTGGAGCATATTTCTGCCTATCACTTGATTTACGAAGAAGATACACCTATATATAAGATGTTGAAGCAACACCAGGTATCCGAAGTGGACGAAGATTCCAGCCTGGAGTTTTTTACGTTGCTGATAGAACGTCTGCAAAAAGCAGGATTCGAGCATTATGAGATCTCTAATTTCTGCCGACCCGGCAAACACTCCCGCCACAACACTTCGTATTGGCAAGGGATTCCCTACCTCGGCTGCGGACCATCAGCACACTCTTTCGACGGAATGACACGAGAATGGAATGTCTCATCCATTGACCTATATATAAAAGGTATAGAGGAGAACCGCCGTGCTTTTGAAATCGAGTATCTGGATCAAGCCACCCGTTACAATGAATTTATCATCACTACCATACGCACAGTGTGGGGCACACCCATAGAAAAGCTGAAACAGACATTTGGCAATGAACTATGGGAGTACTGCCGGAAGATGGCTGCGCCCTATTTGGAAAATGGAAAACTGGAAGAGCACGATGGCGCTCTGCGCCTGACCCGTGAAGGTATTTTCATTTCCGACAGTATAATGAGTGATTTGCTTTGGGTAGATTAATAAAATAAACGGCAAGCCGATGACCGAATCAGAAGTAAGAAAGTTATTACGGCAAATGAAGGAACTGGATTCGCAAACTGCCTTCCGGGACTTTTACAACATGACCTACGACCGCCTTTTCCGCATTGCTTACTACTATGTAAAGCAAGAAGAATGGTCGCAGGAAATCGTACTCGATGTATTCCTGAAACTCTGGAAACAGCGCAGCACGCTACTTGACGTGAGAAATATTGAAGATTACTGCTTTATCCTGGTCAAGAATGCTTCACTCAATTATTTGGAAAAAGAATCCAAGCATACGTTTATTCATGCCGACTCACTGCCGGAACCTCAGGAACAAAGTTTCTCACCGGAAGAATCATTAATCAGCGAAGAACTGTTTGCCCTCTACGTGAAGGCACTTGACCGACTTCCCGAACGTTGCAGAGAGATATTTATCCGCATCCGCGAAGAAAAACAGAGTTATGCGCAGGTAGCGGAAGAGTTGGGTATCAGCACAAATACAGTAGACGCACAACTTCAGAAAGCGATAACACGGCTAAAGGAAATGATTAGCCGATCTGAATTTGATTAACATTTATTCGCACTAAGGGCGTAGGGAGTTTCTGTCAACCTGCTGTCTTTATCAGCAAACAACCCGATTAATCACTAAAAAGACAGAAAAAGGAATGAAATACGCCGATAGAGAATTAGAAGAAATACTGGACAAGCTCGCCGTCTCTACGCGTTCACCACGGGGACGTTTCTCAGCGGCAACCGGCTATCCTAAGTTAGAAAAAAGATTGAAGTCCCACACTCGGCGTCTGACTCTGACACGCACGTTTTCGGTAGCAGCGGCAGTACTCCTATTCTGTCTATCAGCATGGACAGTTTACCTATATACACAGCCTGTCTCCATACAGACAGTTTCTACATTAGCGGAAACACGAACGGTTCATCTCCCCGACAGCAGCATTGTCATCCTGAACCACTATTCTTCGATTTCTTATCCTGAGAAATTCAAATCGGGCAACCGGAAAGTAAGATTGAACGGAGAGGCTTATTTTGAGGTAAGCAAAGATAAGAAACATCCGTTCATTGTGCAAACTGAGACAATTGACGTTCAGGTATTGGGAACTCATTTCAATGTGGATGCCTATCGTGACAATCCGGATGTAAGAACAACGTTATTAACAGGTTCGGTGGCAGTCAGCAATAAAAGCAACTCAATCCGCATGGTATTAAAGCCGAATGAAATTGCCATATATAATAAGGTGGGACAAAAGCTCACCCGCAAAATCCTGGAAAATGCGAAGGATGAAATCTCCTGGCGGCATGGGGAGTTTATATTCGATGATTTGCCTTTGCAGGACATTGCCCGCGAACTATCCAACTCATTCGGGACAAGCATCCGCATATCCGACACGGCTTTACAAAATTACCGGATTACAGCCCGGTTCCGCAACGGGGAAGATTTGGAGACTATCTTATCTGTATTACACAATGCCGGTTATTTCAACTATTCACAAGACAATGAACAGATTATTATCACCGCTAAACCAGACTTAAAATGAGAACTATTCACCAGAGTCGCCTGCCTGTCAGAACAATTGTCCTGATAGGTATGGCGCTCTTTATCACCACCCAGGCATACGCACAAAACGCAAACGCCCGGCTCACACTGTCACTACGAAACGCTACATTGAAGGAGTTTACCAAAATGATTGAAAATTCAACCGGTTATTCATTCATATACAGCGAAGAAATCAGTATCAAACATAAAATCAACCTGAAAGTTAAAGAAAAGCCTTTGCAGGAAATTCTTGATATTGTATTCAAGAATGAAGCGGTCGGCTACGAGTTTTCCGGCCGCTATATCCTGCTGCAAAAAAAGAAAAGCCCCAAAAACGTAAGCCGCAAGTTTACTATCAGCGGATATGTCACTGACGGAACGTCCTCTGAGACGTTGATTGGAACGAACATCTTTGAGAGTCATCAGAATCAGGGAACTACTACCAATCCTTACGGTTTTTACAGTATCACTCTGCCCGAAGGAGAAACCGACTTACGTTTCTCCTACCTGGGGTATGGAATTTCCAAACATACTTTCATGCTCGGACAGGATACGGTATTGAACATCAGAATGAAAAGCGATAACCAACTCGAAGAGGTAGTAGTGGTATCCGAGAGGTCGGAAACCGGAGCACTGGCCACCCAAATGGGAGCTACCGACATTCCCATCGCCCAAATCAGAAATACTCCCAGCGTATTGGGAGAGGCGGACGTTATGAAGACCATACAACTTATGCCCGGAGTACAGGCAGGGGTGGACGGCTCCGCCGGACTGTATATACGCGGCGGTAGCCCGGACCAGAACTTGATTCTACTCGACGGGGTTCCCGTGTATAATGTAGACCATATGTTCGGATTCTTCTCTGTCTTTACTCCTGAAGCGGTGAAGAAGGTAACGCTGTTCAAAAGTTCCTTCCCTGCCCGCTTCGGCGGACGGCTCTCTTCGGTCATCGACGTACGTACCAATGACGGAAATATGCAAAAATACCATGGTACGTTCAGTATCGGCCTGTTAACCAGCAAAATTAATCTGGAAGGTCCTATCATTAAGGGAAAAACATCATTCAATATTTCAGCGCGCCGCTCCTTTCTGGATCTATTGGCAAAACCCTTTATGCCTGATGATGAAAAATATAGTTACTACTTTTATGACGTAAATGCCAAAATCAACCATAAATTCTCCGACCGGAGCCGCATCTATCTAAGTGCCTACAATGGAAAAGACCACTTTAAGACCCGTTTCGACGCTGACACTAATTACGAAGACGGGACTACAATGAACTGGGGAAATACAATCATTTCCGCCCGGTGGAATTATATCTTCAACAACCAACTGTTCAGCAACACAACCGTCGCTTTCAACAACTACCGGTTTGACATCAATTCATATACCACCAACAAGTTTGCCGGTTCATCCGAAGATATGGTTAACAAGTATTCTGCCGATTACCGTTCCGGCATCCAGGACTGGAGTTATAAGATAGACTTCGACTACAATCCTACTCCCACACACCGCATTAAGTTCGGAACAGAATATATGTATCACAGCTTCCGCCCGGAAGTCATGACATCCCGGATTTCAGAGCAAACCGACAACCACACAGAACGGGACAGTATCTATCATAGCATAAATAACAGCCGGATTTACGCACATGAAATATCAGCCTACGCAGAAGATAATTTCAAAATCAGCCCACATCTCCGACTGAATCTCGGACTGCATCTTTCTTTATTCCGTGTGCAGAAGAAAAACTATTTCTCCCTCCAGCCCCGCCTATCCGCCCGATATCAACTGAGCAGGAATGTCGCTCTGAAAACGTCTTATACAAAAATGAACCAATATGTGCATCTGCTTTCGTCCATGCCTATCAGTATGCCGACAGATTTATGGGTTCCCGTAACAAAGAAAATCAGACCTATGCAATCCCACCAATTCTCTTTAGGAGGATATTATACGAGAATCAAGGGTTGGGAATTTTCAGTAGAAAGTTATTATAAGGATATGCGCAATGTACTGGAATATAAAGACGGAGTCAGCTTTTTCGGTTCTTCCTCCGGTTGGGAAAACAAAGTGGAAATGGGAAAAGGACGTTCAATGGGGATTGAATTTATGGCACAAAAAACGATCGGCAAGACTACGGGATGGCTATCCTATACCCTTTCAAAAAGCGACCGTAAATTCGCCAAAGGCAGCATAAACAACGGAGAACGGTTCCCGTACAAGTATGACCGTCGCCATAACATCAACCTGACGGTTAACCACCGATTCAACGACCGCATCGATATCGGAGCCTCCTGGGTATTCTACACAGGAGGGACAAGCACTATTCCCGAAGAAAAAACGGTGATTATCCGTCCTAATGACGGTACAAACAATGGTTCGGGAGGAGGTTGGGTGATTCCTTACGAACCCGTGTTTACCAATACATCACCCACTATAGGAGAAGCCAACTACGTTGAACACCGGAACAACTTCCGTCTGCCGGCAAGCCACCGGCTGAATATTGGCGTCAATTTCAATAAAAAGACCAAGCATGGAATGCGCACCTGGAACATCAGTTTATACAATGTGTACAACGCCATGAATCCGGCATGGGTTTATCGGGCACACAACCAGGAAGGAAAAAGTGTCATCAAAAAATATACATTATTACCTATCATTCCTTCTTTTACTTATACTTATAAATTCTAGTCCAGCAATGAAAACTTATACATACATATTATTCATACTGATTGCAACGCTTACCACTGTTTCTTGCGAGAATGAACTTCCTTTCAACATCAAGGACAATCCCCCTAAACTGGTGATGAATGCATTAATCAACGCCGACAATCAGACCAATATCCTTTTCCTTAACTTCACCGGAAAGGAAACTGCCACTCATATCCAAGATGCGACGGTAGAGGTACGTGTCAACGGACAACTGACAGAAAGCCTGCGCCCGCTTCCACCGGAAACAGAAGCAAACCCGCAATGCCGTTTCAACATTACAAGTAAATTCACCCCCGGAGATGCGGTTCGTATAGACGCACTGACCGATGACGGACGGTATCATGCCTGGGCAGAAGTAGCTGTACCCCAACGTCCTGCCGGAATAGAGAATATCGACACGCTCACCGTCCCGATGCAAGAATACGGGCATACCAACAAATATCTTCGTTACCGGATAACCTTCAAAGACCGCCCCGACGAAACGAATTATTACCGCCTTGTAGTAGACAAGCAGACCACATTATGGGGATATAACTACGAAGAGGGAAAAGGAGACTATATCTTTTGGACAAAACACAGTTACTCATTTATCGGGCGCGAAGACATCGTATTGACAGACGGGCAACCCTCTACCGGAGACGATGAAGATAACGGCATGTTCGATACGGCAAGGAATATCTATGGGGTATTTGACGACTCCCGGTTTAAAAATACATCATATACAATGACGGTCTACAACAGCACCCACATCGAAACAGGTAACGAAGAAGGATTTTTTAATGGGATGGATGTCATTATCCGCTTGAGAAGTATCACAGAAGTAGAATATTATTATCTGAAAGCTCTTAACTCTGTGGATTCCGACGTCTATGACGAGACAATCGACGAACCAATCAAATATCCCGGTAATGTGCACGGTGGTACGGGGATAGTAGGGATCAGTACGGAAGTAAGTAAAGTTATTACCATCTTCACTCCCCAGCATTAGAATTGTAAAAGAATGAAAGTTACCGACAGGTTAGATTAGGAACGAAACTCTTTTTCAACTATCTTTGCAGCCAAAAACAGGCACCGACTATGTTTATCATCATTGGAATTATGCTGACGGGAATGCTGTTGGGATATCTATTACGCAGCAAACGTCTCACGTGGATATATAAAATAATCACCTTGCTTATATGGAGTCTTCTATTCCTGCTTGGAATTGACGTAGGCGGAAACGAAACGATCATCAAGGGACTGCCCACACTTGGACTGGAAGCCGTCATCATCACTCTCGCCGCTGTCATAGGAAGTACCCTATGCGCATGGGGACTTTGGTACCTATTATATATAAGGAATAAAGGAAAGGAGACGAAAGCATGAAAGGCAGTCTGATTATTGTCTCTTTCTTCATTATCGGTACCCTCTGCGGAGTATATCATCTCATCCCATACGATTTCACCGACAGTAAACTCAGCTACTATGCCCTTTGCGGCTTGATGTTCTGCGTAGGGATCAGTATCGGTAACGACCCGAACACGCTGAAAAGTTTCCGTTCTCTGAATCCCCGACTCGTGTTTCTTCCCATTCTGACAATACTCGGCACACTGGCAGGATGTGCCGTAGCAGGAATCTTTATGAGCCAACGAGGATCCTTGGATTGCATGGCTGTCGGAGCCGGATTTGGTTATTATTCGCTCTCCAGCATTTTTATCACCGAATACAAAGGCCCCGAACTGGGAACTATCGCACTGCTTTCCAATATCATGCGTGAAATCATTGCTCTGCTGTGTGCTCCATTGCTAGTAAAGTATTTCGGAAAGTTAGCCCCTATCTCTGTGGGAGGAGCTACGACTATGGATACCACTCTTCCTATCATTACCCGATACTCAGGAAAGGAATTTGTAATCATTTCCATCTTTCACGGTTTTGTAGTCGATTTCAGTGTTCCATTCCTGGTCACGTTCCTTTGTTCAATATCATTTTAACAGCAACACTCCCTAAAATACAGCAAATTTTCACTATCGTTTCCGCACACGTATTACAAAAACATTTCATAAAGAAGTGTTTTTGTATCAAAAAGCATACCACCACTTGATTTACATCAAGAAATCAACCTAAATAGTTTCTTTTCCCTTTCTTTATTTTTGTGTTATAAAACATATTCCTACATTTGCATAGGTAAAAAGAAAAAGCTAAGCGCTTAGACAATATTTTCAATAGGTATTAGATTTGTTTTTAGGAATAGTTTTTAGGAATAACAATTAAAAAAGTAGGTATTATGAAACGTATAGGATTAACATTAGTGGCAGCACTCTGTCTGACTGCTACGACTTTTGCAGCAGGAAACCAGCCTACAACTGCAAAATGGGAAGGTAACATCAACGTAAGTAAATTAGGTAAATATTTGAATTTAAATTCCGTTCAGAGCGAAGAAGTAGCAAACATTTGCGATTACTTCTCTACACAGATGTCAAAAGCCACAACAGCGAAGAAAGATAAAGAAGCAAAATTGCGTAACGCTGTTTATGGTAACTTGAAACTGATGAGAAAGACACTCAGCACCGAACAGTATGCCAAATATGCTGCTTTGATGAACATTACCTTGATGAACAAAGGTATTGAACTGAATAAGTAAAACGATTAAATATGTAAAAGAGAGAGAGAAAGGGTGGAAGCTGATAATCGGCTTCCACCCTTCTTATTTTTATTCACGGCAAGTACCATTTTATCGACAAGCGTTATTTAATAGTCACCATTGTAGCCCCGAATCCATATTCCTGGAAAGAGGCATCCTGATAACGGCAATTGCTATACTTCCGCTTCAGTTCATCAAGGATAGCTTTCCGAAGCACTCCATCCCCCTTGCCATGAATAAATACAATCTTCTGTTCACGCTTATTCTTATAGTTTTCCATCACTTCACGAAACTTATCCAATTGATAAGTTAGGATTTCGGCATTCCCCATCCCCTGAGTATCATCCAACAAAGAATCAATATGAAGGTCTATTTCAACAATACCATTTTTTCCACCATGAGCATGGTTAGGTTTAACGATAGGTTGTGACTTCGGTTTATCTGCCGACTTCTTCTGCAACAAAGCAACCTGAATTTCTTCAGCCGAAACATAGACTTGCTTTGCAGGCATATCATTCTTCACAATATCATAAATCAAAGCCGGTTCTTCAAAGAAATCGGAACTGCTGAACGTATGCAGTTTATAGAACTTCACAGTATCGATCCGTATCTCTACGCTGACAGCCGGTTTGATAGCTGCCGGCTTACCATCTTTGAAAGCTATCAGTTGCACAGCCACCCGTTCCATTTCATTCAACAGATCTTTCGTAAACTCTTCCAACAACAATTTTGTATTCGGTTCCACTAAACCATGTGAACGGTTTTTCCAAGTTTTTCCTTCCGCACTCAAATAGGTATAATACAGATAATAATTACTATCATTTACCAAATAAGTTTCGAAAGGGGTAGTCATCATAGCCTTTGCATCTTCAGGCACGTAAGCAAGAAATACGTTCAACGTATCTCCCCCACGCACTTCCGGCTGACGTTGAATAACAGGCATTTCCGGTTTTGACGGTTTCACCGGTTCTTCCGGTTTCGGAGCCGACGATTTCGATTTATGCTTTATATTGTAGTCATCTGTTTCAATCACCACACACTCACGTATCGGCATAGGAATGTCGAAGCCGTCCGCATCTTCCACCAAAACAAAATCCTTTCCTTGGAATCCAGTTACGATTCCACCGCCTACCTCACTGAGGAAGCGTACTTTATCTCCTATTTTCATTGTTGTATATTCCAATTAAAGTTCAAACTCAAAAGCGAGTAACAAAGATAGATATTTCTATGAAATTAAACCGGGATTTGGTTCTAAAAACAAGGAACCTGCTTTTATTCACCCTTTTTATTGTAACTTTGCCACACGAAATACCAAACATATTATTTGAAATTCCCTATTAACGATAAAAACCTATGAAAGAATTTATTAAAGTCATCGCCTTCGACGCAGATGACACCCTGTGGAGCAACGAACCTTTTTTCCAAGAAATAGAAAAGCAATATACAAGCCTGTTACAGCCTTATGGCACTCCCAAAGATATTTCAGCCGCCTTATTTCAGACAGAAATGAATAATCTGAAACATCTCGGATACGGTGCCAAAGCTTTTACCATCTCCATGGTTGAGACCGCTTTGCAAATCAGTGGACAAAAGATTCCAGCCACAGACATTCAACACATTATTGATTTAGGGAAATCATTACTGAAAATACCAATTGAGCTATTACCCGGAGTAAAAGAAACGCTGAAAGCATTAAAAGAAAAAGGACAGTACAAGTTAGTTGTCGCTACAAAAGGAGATTTGCTCGATCAGGAAAACAAACTGGAACGCTCCGGATTAGCCCCCTATTTCGACCACATTGAAGTAATGTCCGACAAAACCGAGAAAGAATATCTCCGAATGCTGAATATCTTGCAAGTCACTCCTTCAGAACTCGTCATGGTCGGCAATTCTTTGAAATCAGATATTCAACCTGTTTTATCATTAGGTGGATACGGAGTGCATATTCCTTTCGAAGTTATGTGGAAACATGAAGTGGCAGATACATTCACACATACCCATTTGAAGCAGATAGAAAGATTCGATGAATTGCTTGCCCTGTTCGGATAAGCCTATCCCCAATTCAGGCTAAAATATTTCTCCCATCTGCATATCTATAATAATTTCATCAACTCAGCCGCCCGGCACGCTTCGATTGAATTACTGACAGAAAGTTTCTCCAGGATATTCTGCCGATGCCGGTTGACTGTGTTCACGCTAATATAGAGAGTAGCGGCTATCTCTTTACTTGACAGTCCTTTGCGTATGCAACGGAGTATCTCCTTTTCACGTTCAGACAAGATATTGCAATGTTCTTCCGACAGAAACAGTGTTTCCACTTCCCCATGTTCCATGTGGGTAATGGTAGGATATATCCCTTGCTCCGCCCTCTGGTCTGCCGACAATGTGTAAAGGCAAAAAATCAGCCACACACTTCCCGAAGGAGTATTTTCCATGATTTGGACTAAATTGTCTATATACTGATATTCTCCTTTCTCATTCTTCATTCGCAGCCTGCATCTTCCCCTATACTTCAACCGTTCCTCGGACGACAACGAAAATGTTTTTTGAAAAAATTTATATTCCAATAAACGTTTTTCCACCAAGTCCTCCGGATGAATCCTCCGGTAGATGCAATCTTCATCCATCGAATCAATGACGCTTAAAGCAGCCTCTTCCTGAGTCAGTCCCAGAAAATGCGCCCACCGATGAACCGTTACATAACTTTTCCGGTTCGAAAGGTCAGAAATGACAGCGCATCCACCGTTAATCTCCGTCAATGAACGGACAAAATGCCGATGTTGCTCCACAATACCTTTATCTAATACCTCATTAGTTATCGGTTGCGTAGCATACACCTCATCAATTTCCTTTTGTAATACGTCCATCCTGTAAAATGGTTATTATTCAGTATTGCTGCATATCAGGGCATGGCCTATCTTTGCACCACAAAGATAATCAAATAAGAAACTATCATGCAACATTTAAAAATCAAAATCATGTCGATTGCCTTGATGGCGATAGCAACTTCTTCAATGGGACAAAGTCTGAATAAAATGAACTGGCTGAACGAGCCTCAACAATGGGAGATAAAAGAAGGTAAAACCTTAGTTATGGACGTACCGGCAAAAACCGACTTCTGGCGAATCTCCCACTATGGATTTACCGTAGATGACGGCCCTTTCTACTATGCTACCTATGGCGGAGAATTCGAAGTGAAAGTAAAGATTACCGGCAACTACGTGACCACTTTCGACCAAATGGGACTAATGCTGCGCATTGACCATGAAAACTGGATAAAGGCGGGAGTTGAATATGTTGATGGCAAACAGAACGTAAGTGCCGTGGTAACACACCACACGAGCGACTGGAGCGTAGTACAATTACCGGATGCTCCCCGTTCTCTATGGATAAAAGCAATCCGCCGACTGGATGCAGTGGAAATATTCTTCTCGCGTGATGACAAAGAATATACCATGATGCGCACTTGCTGGTTGCAAGATAATTGTCCTGTCATGGTAGGTCTGATGGGAGCTTGCCCGGACGGAAAGGGATTTACCGCTATATTCGAAGAGTTCAAAGTGACTCCGCTAGCGGATCAGCGAAGACTGGAATGGGCAAAGAAGCAACAGGATAAATAAGGATAACACAAAATAATTCTGTCCGGATTCAGCAACTGCTGATTCTGTAAACGGATATCCGGTATTTTCATATAAACAAATTTTATAGCACAAATATAAAAATTCCTTGCCACAAATCATCATAAACTACAGAATCTTGAACTTCAGGAAAGGAGAATCAAAGAAAAATGCCTATTTTTGTCATCGCAAACCTAAGATTATAAAATAATGCGTTATAGACTTTCAGCTCCTTCCGCAATCAAAGCCACAATTCAATTGCCGGCTTCCAAGAGTATCAGTAACCGTGCACTCATTATCAATGCATTGGCAGAAAGCAACTGTACTCCTAACAATCTATCCGATTGCGATGATACACGCGTGATGATAAAAGCCCTCACCCAAGATGAAGAAACAATTGACATCATGGCTGCCGGAACCGCCATGCGCTTTCTGACGGCCTATTTGAGTGTCACACCGGGAGAACGGATAATCACAGGCACAACACGCATGCAACAACGCCCCATACAAATATTGGTCAATGCCCTTCGTGAACTGGGAGCGGAAATAAGCTATACCAATAATGAGGGATTCCCCCCTTTACACATAAAAGGTGTAGAACTGAAAGGGAACGAGATTACGCTGAAAGGAAATGTCAGCTCCCAATACATTTCAGCTTTGCTGATGATAGGTCCAGCACTTAAAAACGGGCTGACGCTGCATCTGAGCGGTGAGATTATCTCACGTCCTTACATCAACCTTACATTACAGTTAATGCAGGACTTCGGTGCAAAAGCAGCATGGACTTCTTCAGACAGCATCTCCGTAGCTCCACAACCTTATACAAGCATTCCGTTTACAGTGGAGAGTGATTGGAGCGCAGCTTCTTACTGGTATCAAATTGCAGCATTATCCCCAAAAACTGAAATTGAGTTATTGGGATTATTCCGTAACAGTTATCAGGGAGACAGCCGTGGAGCGGAAGTATTCTCGCGGTTAGGAATAACCACAGAGTTTACCACCAAAGGAGTTAAACTCAAAAAGACAGGGAAAGCACCGGAAAGACTGGAAGAAGATTTCATTGACATACCTGATTTGGCACAGACCTTTGTCGTCACTTGTGCCTTGATGAACATTCCTTTCCGCTTCACAGGGCTGCAAAGTCTGAAGATAAAAGAAACCGACCGTATTGCCGCTTTAAAAAACGAACTCAAAAAGCTGGGATACGTTATCAAAGAAGAGAATGACAGCGTACTGATGTGGAATGGCGAACGGTGTGAACCGGAAGAAACTCCTGTGATTGCAACATACGAAGACCACCGGATGGCAATGGCGTTTGCTCCGGCAATAATCAGCCACCCTACTATGCAAATCGCCGACCCGCAAGTCGTTACCAAATCATATCCCGGATATTGGAAAGACCTGAAACAAGCCGGATTTCAGATTATAAACGAAGACTAACCGCCCTGATACAGTGGAAGATTTCAATAAATACACTTCCCATATCAACTATTCCCCTATTGTAGATTTTGTATTACAACAGGGGAAACAGACCTATTATGAGAAAGGAGACTATTTTTCCCGACAGGGAGAAATCTGCAGGACGATGGGCTTTGTCAGTTCCGGCTCTTTCCGGTACTGTTGTATCAACAATCTGGGAGAAAGTAATATCGTAGGATATACTTTCGACAATTCCTTTGTCGGTAATTATCCAGCTTTTCAATTACAAGACAAATCGAATGTGGACATACAAGCCCTGTGTGACTGTTCGGTATATGTGATTAATCATCAGCAAATGACCGATTTCTATGAAGCTAACAACGACAACCAAAAGCTAGGACGCCGCATTGCAGAAACTCTGCTATGGGAAGTCTACGACCGTATGATTTCAATGTACAGCCTGACAGCGGAAGAACGGTATCTTGAAATTATCAACCGTTGCCCCGACTTACTGAAACTGATTACATTAAAAGAACTGGCATCTTATCTCTTGATTCGCCCGGAAACACTAAGCCGCATCCGAAGAAAAGTGGTACAAAAGTAATTTCTTGATTTCAATCAAGAAATTATCTACGCCCACTCCCTACTTTTGGAACCAAATAGAATGAAAATCATGCAGAAAATAATAATTATAGGTGCAACTTCCGGCATTGGTCGCGGTTTGGCAGAAGCGTATATTCAAGAAGATTGTCTCATCGGCATTATCGGTCGCAGAGAGAACCTGTTACAAGAAATATACACCCAAGACAAAAATAAACTATTCTATCAAGTATGCGACATCACCGATGTGCAAACCAGTATCCAATGTTTGGAAACACTCGTACAAGAAATGGGTGGAATGGATATACTGACAATCTGTGCCGGCACGGGAGAGCTCAATCCCGAACTTTCTTATCAACTGGAAGAACCGACTTTATTGACCAACGTAATAGGATTCACCAACATAGCCGATTGGGGATTCCGTTACTTTGAACAGCAAAAGAGCGGGCATTTAGTCATCATTTCTTCCGTAGGCGGTACACGTGGTAGCGGCCTCGCACCTGCCTACAATGCATCAAAAGCCTATCAAATCAACTATATGGAAGGACTACGGCAGAGAGCCACCAAATCCCCTTATCCTATTCATACGACAGATATCCGTCCGGGGTTTGTAGATACAGCAATGGCTAAAGGAGAGGGACTGTTTTGGGTAACTCCTGTTGATAAAGCCGTGAAACAAATAAAAGAAGCTATTCATAAGAAGAAAAAAGTAGCATTTATCTCAAAAAGATGGAAATACATAGCCATACTATTTCGCTTGATACCGTCAGCTATTTATTGCCGGATGTAGCAACTGATAATAGTTTATACGAATATTGGTATCTACCGGATTTCAGCCATGTCTGTAATCCTTCTTAAACATATTCCCACAATAATGACGATAGACTCACAAATATACAGGATAAGCGCAATGGGAACGGATTTTAAGACTCAATAATTAATGATAGAAAAATAAGTTCTTTCAGAACTTATTCTTGACATATAATGCTTGGTTTAAAACTTTAAAGTCGGGAATCTACTCTTTTGGAACGTTGTATTTTCTACTTATTATCTACCGTTTTCATATTTGTTAGATGACTGTTTTTTACTTGATAGAATAATGATATTTAAGGAAATAAATATGTGCTTATATTAGAATTGAGTATAAAATAAGCATTGTTGTGCTTTTAAAAAGAAATAATGCACTTTAATTTGAAGTTTTTTCTATAAATGAGTGCAATATATTAAAATATATTATATATTTGTATTGTTAATTCTAATTTATAAATCATCCTAGTTCTGAAAGGACTTATTAAAAAGTAATTCCGGACTCTAGGAAAAAACTTTAAATTCAATGCTATGTTAAAACAACTAAAGTCAGTCAGCATGTTGTTGTTTCTACTGACAGCGTCAGCAGGAACCGTTTATTCGGAGACTGGTGGAAACACCTTGAATGTTTCCGTTGTACAGCAGGGTACTACTTGCAAAGGTGTCGTAAAAGACGCAACAGGTGAAACCATTATCGGCGCATCCGTTGTTGTCAAAGGCACAACGAACGGTACAATCACCGGACTTGACGGTGATTTCTCTCTAAGCAATGTAAAAACAGGAGACATTATTGTCATCTCTTTTGTTGGTTATCAGACCCAAGAAGTCAAATTCACCGGACAATCATTAAATATCATTCTGAAAGATGATACCCAGAAGTTGGATGAGGTCGTTGTTGTTGCTTTCGGTACACAAAAGAAAGTAAATGTGACAGGAGCCGTATCCACTGTAGGAGCAAAAGAAATCGCGGCACGTCCCGTCAATTCTACTATCGAGGCTTTGCAAGGTGTAGTTCCGGGCATGAACATCTCTACCGGTGACGGTGGCGGCTCCTTAGGTTCGGATAAAAAATTCAACATTCGTGGTGTCGGAACAATCGGTGCCGGTTCGAAGGTAGAACCATTGGTACTTATTGACGGCATGGAAGGAGACATGAACGCTATCAACCCACAGGATATTGAGAATATTTCTGTACTAAAAGATGCGGCCGCTTCTTCCATTTATGGTTCCCGTGCACCAGGTGGAGTTATCCTGATTACAACAAAAAAAGGTAAATCGGGAAAGACGGTAGTCAACTATAACAACAACTTCCGTTTCGTATCTCCGTTGAATATGCCGGAAATGGCTGATTCTTATAACTTTGCCCTAGCTATCAACGACCAGTTGACCAATGGCGGGCAAACTCCAATGTACAGTGCCACAAAACTTCAACAAATCCAGGATTTTCAAGCAGGAAAAGGCACACAGTATATGTGGCCGACCGATGCAGGAAGATGGAACTCATTCGACGACCCTCAACGTAAGGACGTGATGCCTACCGGCAACACCGACTGGCTGAAAACATTATTCGGCAACAGTTTCACTCACGAACATTCATTAAGCGTAAACGGTGGTACGGATAAGATACAGTATTATCTTTCAGCCAATTATCTCGACCAGGGCGGTCTATTGAAGTTTGGCGATGACAACAAACAACGATACGCTTTTACAGCAAAAATCAATGCCGACCTGACCAAATGGTTAAAGATTAGTTACAGTATGCGTTTCAACCGTACAGACTATGAAGCTCCTTCATTTGCCGGTGGAGATATTAAGAGCAATGTATTCTATTTCGATGTATGCCGTTATTGGCCTGTCATTCCGGTGGTAGATCCGAATGGATTCTACACTGTTGAATCCAAGATTTATCAATTGACAGAAGGCGGACGCTACAAATCGCAAAAAGACATGATGGCACACCAGCTCGCTTTCATCATGGAACCCATCAAAGACTGGAGAATCAATGTGGAGTTGAACTACCGCTCCAACTATAACTTCGACCACACCGACTACCAGACCGTTTACGGCTATGATGTGAACAAAGATCCTTATATAATTGCCAATCAAACATCAAGCGTGACAGAATATGCTTATAAAAGCAACTTCTTCAATCCGAACATCTTTACCGAATACAGCAAATCACTGGAAAGCGGACACAACTTCAAAGTAATGCTGGGCTTTCAAAGCGAATTGTTCAAACAACGGGATATTACTGCTTCACAAGATGGCATCATGTCGGGAGTCGCCACACTGAATACTACCCAAACGAATGCGCAGAACAGGGGTGGATACAGTGAATGGGCAACCGCCGGATTTTTCGGACGTCTCAACTATGATTACAAAGGACGTTATCTGGCTGAAGTCAATATGCGTTACGACGGAACATCACGTTTCCTTCGGGATAACCGCTGGAATCTGTTCCCGTCCTTCTCTTTGGGATGGAACATTGCCCGTGAAGCATTCTTCGAGGATTTTACCGACTTAATCAGCACACTCAAAATACGCGGTTCATGGGGTGAACTGGGTAACCAGAATACCGACAACTGGTATCCGTTCTATCGCACCATCGACATTAACAAAAACCAATGGGGTAATTATGCATTAGGTAGCTGGCTGGTAAACGGTGTGAAACCCAATATTTCCAAAGAATCCGCTCTGGTATCTTCTTTGCTGACCTGGGAAAAGACACAAACACTGGATCTAGGTTTCGACCTGTCGATGCTCAACAACCGCTTGAACGTAACCTTCGACTACTTCCAACGTAAATCGAAAGATATGGTAGGCCCTGCCCCCGAGCTTCCCAATCTTCTGGGTATTGATGTCCCCAAAGTAAACAACCTTGATATGACTTCCAAAGGTTGGGAGATACAAGTAAACTGGCGCGACCAGATCCGCGACTTCAAATATGGAGTTACCTTGTCTTTGTCAGACAACCAAGTAGTTATCGACAAATACCCCAACCCGTCAAACACGATTCTTGATAAAGACAACAATAATACATATTACGCAGGTGCTCACGTAGGTGACATATGGGGATTCCAGACAATCGGTATCGCAAAAACCGACCAGGAGATGAAAGATCATCTTGCCAGCATGCCCAATGGCGCACAAGACGTACTGGGGTCAGGTTGGGGAGCCGGTGATGTCATGTATGCCGACTTGAATGGTGACGGTCAGATAAGCAGAGGAAACAAGACCCTTGCAGACCATGGTGACTTGAAAAAGATCGGCAACAGCACGCCACGTTACAACTTTGGCTTGAATCTGGATGCCGCCTGGAAAGGCTTCGACCTGAAACTGTTCTTCCAGGGAACCATGAAGCGTGATTATATGCCGGACAGCGGCTCCACCATGTTCTGGGGAGCAGTAGGTTACTGGCAAACCAACTTCTTCAAGCAACATCTGGACTACTTCCGTGGAGAAAGTACCACCAATCCGTTGGGTCCCAACTTGGGCGGTTATTATCCTCGTCCTCTTGAAGACGGCAGAAACCGTAATCCGCAAACCCGTTATTTACAGAATGCAGCTTATTGCCGTCTGAAGAATGTAACTTTAGGTTATACATTACCGAAATCACTGACGGAAAAATTCTGTGTGAATAACCTGCGTTTCTTTGTTTCAGCAGAGAACTTGTTTACTATTACCAGCCTGGCTGACACGTTCGACCCCGAAACTGTCGGTATCGGCAACTGGGACGGATGTACCTATCCGCTATCCAAGACTGTATCATTCGGTTTAAGTGCAACATTTTAAATGACAGACGATTATGAAAAGACATATCAAACTTTTGACAATAGGGACATTGCTGTTGGGCGGACTGACCGGTTGCAATGATTTTCTGGACAGGGAACCACTGGACAAGGTTATTCCCGAAAAATACTTCGCATCCGAAAGCGATTTAGCCGCCTATACCATCAATGCTTACCCGTTTGAAACAGTGACGGATGCATATGGCATCAATTTCTTCGGCAAAGATAACGATACTGACAACCAAGCCAGCGGTGACGCTCCGGAATTCTGGATACCCGGACAGAAGAAAGTGCCATCGGGCGAAGGAGACTGGGACTGGAAGAAGATACGTGCCTGCAACTATTTCTTTGACAACACCTTGCCTAACTTTGAAGCGGGAACTATCACCGGCAATCAAGACAATGTAAAACATTATATCGGTGAAATGTACGTGATTCGGGCATACAATTATTATAAACTGCTGGTTTCTCTGGGAGATTTGCCTATCATCACTACTGCATTGCCCGATGTGGAAGAGACTTTGATTGAAGCCAGCAAACGCCAACCACGTAATAAGGTGGCACGTTTCATTCTGGACGACTTGCATAAAGCGACAGAGTTACTGCTTGATAAAGCTCCGGGCGGCAAGAATCGCATCAGCAGAAACGTAGCACATTTGTTGCGAGCCCGTGTTGCTCTATTCGAAGCAACTTGGGAAAAGTATCATAAAGGAACCGCATTCGTACCCGGTGGAAAAGGATGGCCGGGCAATTCCGCAGACGTAAGCGGCTTCAACATTGACACTGAAATAGCTTATTTCCTTGATGAAGCCATGAAATCTTCCAAAGTAGTAGGTGACTACATCGTCGGAAAACTGGCAGATAATACCGATACCCCCGAAGGTATGAATGCCAGTCTGGTTTCTATCAATCCTTATTACACCATGTTCTGCGATGAAAACATGGAAGGATATGATGAAATATTGATGTGGAAACAATTCAAGGAAGGACTGGTGACCAGTAACCTGCAGATGGAGCTGGAACGTAACGGCGGTGGTTCCGGGTGGACGCGAGGTATGGTCAACTCTTTCCTTATGCGTAACGGACTTCCTATCTATGCAGACGGCTCGGGCTATAAAACCGAATGGGAAAAAGAAGGAGTAAACTCTACTTTACAGAATCGTGATTCACGTATTGTCATCTTTACCAAGAAGCCGGGTGACGCTAACACTGAAAACGAAGGTGATGTAAACTACTACGGTAACGACGGTACTCCCAGCTATTGTACTATCCGTTTCATCTATGGCGACAAGGGAAGTTTGGCAACAACAGGTTTCATCATCAAGAAAGGCAAACATTATTCCAGCCATATGGCCAATGACCATAGTGCCGGCACATCAGGCGGTATTGTTTTCCGCGCAGCAGAAGCTATGCTGATTTATATGGAAGCTTCGTATGAGAAAAACGGTAAAATCGACGGAACAGCCGATGGATATTGGACAGCTTTACGCCGACGTGCCAAAGTGGATGAAGACTATGATAAAACAATCACTGCAACAATAATGAGTGAGGAAGCCAAAGGTGACTTCGGAGCTTATTCTCACGGACAACTGATAGATGCTACATTATATAATATCCGTCGCGAACGCCGCAACGAACTTTGCGCAGAAGCCTTGCGTTGGGAAGACTTGAAACGTTGGCGTGCATGTGACCAATTAATATCCCAACCTTACCGTGTGGAAGGTATGCTATATTGGGGAAGTAAATATGAAGCACAACTGGCAGATTTATGCAAAGTAGACCCAGCAGAAGGCAATATGTCCTCATCCGATTTAAGTAACTATATCCTTCCGTACGAAAAGATTACGAAGAACAATCTGATTGCAGGGCAGAAAGGATTCCTCTTTACACCCGCCCACTATTTGAATCCGATAGGTATGGCAGTATTCCGCCAGACAGCTTTGGACAAGAATGACTTTGCAAGTTCGGTGGTTTATCAAAATCCGGGATGGAAGATTGAAGGAGATACCGGTGCACAACCTGTAGAATAACCAAGAAATGATTAAAGTCTGACCTTTTGGTTATGTTATACCAATAAAATCGACCTTAGTATTATAAATATATCACATGATTATCTGTCATTCTGAACACAGTGAAGAATCCCCCACTCCTGATAAATAAAGGAGAGTTCTTCTACTGCGTTTAGGACGACAGATAATTTTAAAATGACTTCTCATTCGCCATCTTCCACATATTAAGGAAAGACGCTTTCGTGATTTCCACAACCTTATCCCAGTTCAGCCGATCGGCATGATCGGACGGCTGGTGATAATCAGGATGTCCGTCCGTATGATACCAAATGATAGGAACGCCAACTTTAGCGAATGTTCCGTTATCACTTCCGCCTATCGGGTTGTCCCATGCACGGTAATCCGGTTCCAACCGCAAGCCGTATTTCTTGATATCTTCTTTCAGCCAATCACCAAAAGCAGGATGGGCAGCCGTATAGAAATAAACCACATGGCGGGGTTGCTGAGGTTTGCTATTACGGCCAATCATATCAAAGTTCAGATAGCCTTTGATTTGAGAGACAAAAGGACAAGTCTGCACAAAATATTTAGAGCCAAGCAATCCTTTTTCTTCTCCGTCCCAAAAAGCGAAAATTACATTTCTTTCCGGCTGCTGTCCACTGGCAACAAACGCTCTTGCTATTTGTAGTACAGCCGATACACCGGACGCATTATCGTCCGCACCATTATAAATCTGGTCGCCGTCGAGTGCAGGGTCTATTCCCAGATGATCAAAATGAGCACCTACTATCACATACTCCTTAGTATTTTTGCCGGGAATCATTCCTAAAACATTCCTCATGGACAGCTTCTGGTGAACTTCCTTTTTAAGTTTGGCAATAGAATCGGGATGAACTTCCAGACGCCCTTTCTTCTGGCGTTCTTTTCGATAGGCATCGAAAGGTTGGAAATAGTTTCCATTTAAAGGTTGTACACCCATCCATTGTAATAAAGAAGCAATGTACTCTGAGGATACATACGAGCCATGAAATCCCGCTTCGCGTCCTTGAAGTTCGTCTGCTGCAAGAAAGCCGATAGTAGCTTCAGCAGAAGAACGGTTGATAGTATTCAAAGCTTTGTCTACGGGAGACTGGGCAGAGATAAATACCGTTCCGCCCAACAAAAAAGAAATGAGTAAATAAAATCTTCTTTTCATTAGATTCAAGTTCATGTTTATATTCAGTTTTTATCTGTGTCTATATACCAATTTTTAAGTATGCTCACATCACAAGTGTCCTCTCCCGGATTGTCATAGAAAGATATTCGATAATCCTTTTCGTGTTCAGGAGTAGATGGCTTGGGAAGTGGAATCAGTGCATCAAATATTTCATTTAATACATTTGCTTTCAGATTACAAGAATGGCAACGTAATATTTGCACCTGATTATTTGCCGGGATTGATAAATGGTTCAGGTTTCTATTGAAACTGCAATCCAAAAAACGAATCGACCGATGATTGGATAAATCTAACGTTGTCAGTTTATTAGAGCGGCAGCTAAATTCCGAGAGCACAGGCAATTTTTCCAAGAAAGCTAATGAGCTAAAGGTACAGTCTTGTATAAATAATCCGGAAATAGCCATATCCTCTTCAAGTTCAATGGCAGTCAGAGGATTACTATTACAATATAAAGTACGTAACGCAGGCGTTCCTTTCAAAGAAAGAGTGGTTAATCCGTTTCCGGCACAATTCAAGTCCTTCAGCTTTGGCAAGTTTACAATACTCAAAGATGCCAATCGGGGATTGGTGTAGATATCCGCTCTTTCCAGTTGCTTGCACTGGTTTATATCAAGACGTTCCAAGTCAGACCAGTTGCCGATATTTATATCTTCCACATTAGGGCAAGAACTGCTCAAGTCAAGTTCAGTAGTGCCCGAAAAGCTGTTTAGATTCAAACTCCTTATTCTAGGCAAATATCCCATACGGAGATCCGTTATAGGAAGAAGCAATCCGCTCACACTGAGGAAGTCCAATTCTTCCGCCCATATCCTTACCTGATAACTTTTCCTGTTGCCATATTTATAATTTACAGGTCCTGTTGCTCCCGGATTTTCTATCTTTTGCAAACGCCCGTCTCCCCATTCAATAGCCATTCTTCCTCCGCCGGCAATCACTTCTATCTGTTTCCAGTCACTGGCAACCTCTACTGTAAACCGAACCGTATTATCGTCTGTCAATTCGGGAATCTCAATATCATCTCCGAAGATTCTTTTCTCTTCAGCACAAGATATAAATCCGAAAAATAAGCATATACCTAACAGACCGGAGAACAATTTATTAAATTTCATGGCTTTATATTTAAGTTAGCAACACACAAAAGTAAGAAAAGAAATAGATATCATACGCCTATAGAATGCAAATTTATAAGTAACTTTGCAGAAATTTGATTTAGTACGATTATGTGGATACTCATTATAAGTCTGGTATTGCTGGGTGTTATCGCACTGATAGCCGGAATCATCCGCAACAAGAGACTGCAAAAGAAAATAGAGAGAGGCGAACTGGACCGTATGCCGGAAGTGAAGGAAGTGGATACCGAATGCTGCGGACAACACGAAGTATGCGAAAAAGACAGTCTGCTGGCTGCTGTCAGCAAGAAGATAGAATATTATGATGATGAAGAACTGGACCAATTCATCGGACGTGAAGGGAATGCGTACACGGAAGAAGAGACAGATATGTTTCGGGATGTACTGTATACCACCAAAGATGATGAAGTGGCCGGATGGGTACGTAGCCTACAACTTCGCGGCATCGAATTGCCGGACGAGCTTAAAGATGAAGTGTTCCTGATTATCGGAGAAAGAAGAACATGAATCTACTACAATATACATTCTTTCAACATGCCCTGCTAGGGAGCCTGCTGGCAAGTATCGCCTGCGGGATCATAGGAACATACATCGTTACCCGCCGCCTGGTATTTATCAGCGGTGGAATCACACATGCTTCCTTCGGCGGGATAGGCTTAGGATTGTTTGCAGGAATTTCCCCGATACTTTCCGCCGCCGTCTTTTCCGTACTGTCCGCCTTTGGCGTCGAATGGCTTAGCAGACGGAAAGATATGCGCGAAGATTCCGCCATTGCCGTATTCTGGACGTTGGGCATGGCATTAGGTATCATGTTCAGCTTTCTGTCACCAGGATTCGCTCCCGACCTCTCCGCTTATCTGTTCGGGAATATCCTGACTATCAATCAGGCCGACTTATGGATGCTCGGCATACTGGCACTGCTGCTGACCGGATTCTTCTACCTGTTTATCCGCCCCATTGTATATATCGCCTTCGACCGCGAGTTCGCACGTTCACAGAAGATTCCGGTAGAGATATTCGAATATGTGCTGATGATGTTCATCGCACTGACGATTGTAGCCTGTCTGCGCATGGTGGGTATCGTACTCGCAATTTCCCTTCTCACCATTCCACAGATGACTGCCAACTTATTCACATATAATTTCAAGAAAATCATCTGGCTGTCCATTGGTATCGGTTTCTTGGGATGTCTGGGCGGACTGTTCATTTCTTATCATTGGAAAGTTCCTTCGGGAGCTTCCATTATATTCTTCTCTATCCTGATTTATGCTGTTTGCAAAATAGGAAAGAGTTGTTGCAGGAAATAGTCATCATAATAGATTAGTATATGGAAATCAAAATTCAATCACTGGAAAATATCCATGAAGCAGCCCGCGAATTCATTGCTGCCATGGGCGACAACACTGTATTTGCTTTGTACGGAAAGATGGGTGCCGGCAAAACGACATTCGTCAAAGCACTCTGCGAAGAATTGGGCGTAGAAGACGTTATCAGCTCTCCCACCTTTGCCATCGTCAATGAATATCGTTCGGACGAGACAGGAGAATTGATTTATCACTTCGACTTTTACCGTATCAAAAAGCTGAGTGAAGTATATGACATGGGATACGAAGATTATTTCTACAGCGGTGCCCTTTGTTTCATCGAATGGCCGGAACTTGTAGAAGAACTGTTGCCGGGTGATGCCGTTAAAGTGACGATTGAAGAATTGGAAGACGGAAGCAGAGTTATCAAGCTATGACCGGACAATATATCGTACAAGGAATCTTTGCGTTGGCAGGGACTGTCTCCCTGCTGGCGTCATTGCTCAACTGGGACTGGTTCTTCACAACGCGCAATGCACAGACCATTATCCGGAACGTAGGACGAAACCGGGCACGGTTATTCTACGGCATACTAGGGATTATCATCATCAGCATGGCTATCTTCTTCTTTGTGGAAACACGGAAAGCTTTAGGAGTATAATCTCTTTTTGAAGAAATACATTTGCTATCTTCTCTTTTTTTACTATTTTTGTATTGGAAGGAGAATATAAGAATGAAAACAACCAACGAATATCTTGCAAAGATTCGCCAGTTCAAGCAACAGTTTGCCGAGAAATATGGAATTATTTCTATCGGAATCTTCGGTTCTGTGGCTCGTGGAGAACAGCATGAAGAGAGCGATTTGGATGTTTTTGTTGAGTTAAAAGAGCCGGATCCTTTTATTATGTTCGATATAAAAGAAGAGTTGGAACAGATATGTAACTGCAAAATAGATCTTCTCCGATTACGTAAAAATCTCCGTTCACTCATTTCCCAAAGAATAGAAAAAGATGGAATATACGCTTAAAGAAGAAATTCAAGACAAGTTTCTTCAAATATCAGAATCAATATCTATCATTGAAGAAAGGTGTAAGAATATTCAGCAGGTAGATGATTTTCTATTATCACCCTGGGGAATGACCATCTTAGATGCATGTATCATGAGAATTCAAGTGATAGGAGAAACAATCAAGGCGATTGATGATAAAACACAAAAGAATTTTCTTAAAGATTATCCTCAAATCCCGTGGGTGAAAGTCATTGGATTAAGAAATATTATTTCCCATGAATATGCTAATATTGACTACGAAATCATTTGGGTAGTCATACAAAAACATCTTCCTCCTTTAAAAGAGACAGTTAAACAAATCATTAAAGACTTATCATAGCAACTGCCGTGCTTTCATCTCCAAATACTTATTAATCACATCTATCGAAAGATTCTCCGGTGTAGTTAACAAGGAATAGATTCCATGCTGTTTCAAGGTAGAAACAACCAACCGCTTTTCGTAAGCGAACTTTTCCGCAATCACATGGCGGTAATAGCCTTCCGTATCTTTGGCAGGAGTAGCAATGTATTCCTTCAATTCGGCATCCTCGAAAAAGACAACAAGCAGACGGTGTTGACGGTTCAATTGCTTCAGATAAGCCAACTGACGATTCATGCTGGATATACCGGAGAAATTTGTATATAATACCAACAGACTCCGTTTGCTGACATGCTTATTCAGATGCACACAAAGAGCCGAGAAATCCGTTTCCCCGAAAGTAGTCTTCTGGCTGTAAAGTTTCTCAAGCAAAGTCTGCATATGTCCCGGTTGTTTGGAAGCAGGGACAAACGTATCGAAATGCTCATCAAAAGTCACCAATCCCGCCTTGTCCTCTTTCTGCATCGCCACATACGAAAGTACCAGCGAAGCGTTTATTGCATAATCGAGCAAAGTCATTCCACGAAAAGCCTGCTGCATCACTCTCCCCTTGTCTATCACATTATAAATCTGTTGTGAACGTTCATCCTGATAAACATTCACCATAAGTTCATGTCGGCGGGCACTCGCTTTCCAGTTTATCGTACGGTAATCATCACCCTTCACATACTCTTTTATCTGCTCAAACTCTGTGTGGTGACCTATACGGCGTATACGCTTTATTCCCAGTTCGGTAAGATTATCACTGATAGCCAGCAATTCATATTGATGAAGCATCAGATAAGACGGATATACTTTGATATCCGTCGGTTCGCCGCAAGTGTATCGACGGGAAACCAAACCTATCCGCCCGGTAACGAAAACCTGGATATGTCCGAAAGAATAAACGCCCCGACGCGTAGGACGAAGCCGGTAACTAACCGTTTTCCCTTCGTTTGCCCGAAGACTGACGCAAAAGCCAATATCACGCTTCTGAAATATAAAAGGGATTTCGTCAATGATTTCCAAAGCGACAGGACGGGAATAACTACTCTCTACCCGGATGCTTACCTCATTCTCGTCCCCATTGGAGAAACGGTCGGCACATTGGCGGAATGCCTGAATTCCACGAACACTATAAAGCAGATAGCCATCCGCCAACACAGTCAGGAAAAAGGCAAAAAGCACCCACTGTCCGATAACAAAGAGCGGAGCAAAGGCATATCCACTACCCAACAAGAGGATAATTACGACAAGGGCAATATAGAAACGACGGGTTAAATACAACTTATCAATCAGATATTAAAGATTAAAAACTAAAGACCGTAGACAGGTGATAATCGACTGTCCATTATTTAGGAACTTCGACCTTATCAATCAAGCGTTGAGTCACCTTCACCGGAGAATATCCTTCCATTTCCGCTTCCGCCGTCAAGATAAGGCGGTGCTGAAGTACGTAAGGAGCTACGAACTTAATATCTTCCGGCGTCACAAAATCCCGTCCCTGCAAGAGTGCATAGGCCTTTGAAGATTGCAGCATGGCTACGGATGCACGCGGAGAAGCTCCCAGATACACAGCCTTACTGGTACGCGTCTGTTGCACAATCAATGCGATATATTGAAGCAGTGTACGATCTACAAATACCTGATTCATAAAAGCACGAAGCGACAGAAGTTCTTCTTTTTTAATGGAAGGCGTGATGTTATCCAGTTTCACCAATGTGGCATTAGTATGATGGCGCTCAAGAATATTCACTTCCTCTTCAAGGGAAGGATAATCCATCGTAATCTTCATCAAGAAACGGTCGAGTTGCGCTTCGGGAAGTTTGTACGTTCCTTCCTGTTCCACAGGATTCTGTGTGGCAAGAATTGTATATAGTTCGCCCATCCGGTGTGTAGTTCCGTCGATACTGATTTGACGTTCTTCCATCACCTCAAACAAGGCAGCCTGCGTTTTGGCAGGCGCACGGTTGATTTCGTCCACCAATACGATATCCGCGAAAATCGGCCCCTGATGAAAGTCAAAGCCATTGGTTTTCATATTAAATACCGTCGTACCCAATACATCACTCGGCATCAAGTCCGGCGTAAACTGGATACGGCTGAAGTCAGCATCAATCAGGCGAGCCGTCAAACGTGCCAACAGTGTCTTTGCCACTCCCGGCACTCCTTCTATCAGCACATGACCATTAGCCAGAATGGCTGTCAGCACCAAATCCACCGTCTGTTCCTGTCCGACAATGACGGAAGCAATCCGGTCTTTCAACTCTTGTATCTTCTCGGAAAAGAGAGTTAAATCCACTCGCTGTTCTGTATTCTCTTCCATAAATTTCTTCTTTAGATATGATTGATTATTTCATTCATTTTATCAACAAACACTTTCATTTGTTCAGAGTCGATAGTTCGCCCACCATAAAGCACCGGTCTGACTTCATGGATAAACTTCGCTATATCTTCAGCATCCATTCCCGTTTTCCGGGCAATCCTCTCGAAAGAACGCTTGTCATCCGCCACTTCTTCAATATCCACCTGAATTTCCCTTCGCAACACTTCCGCCAAATACGCAAACTTCTTACGAACCAAGTCAACATGGTCTTTCTTCTGGAAATAAAGAGTACCAATCAATTCTGTAAATTCAAGAGACTTGTTTGCCGGCTCTCGAACAACAGGAATGGCACGTTGCCGTCTTTTTGCCGTGAATATCATAAAAAGCAGGATAGTAATCATCGTCAGGTACAGAGCCCAACGGAGCGGCTGGTGCGCAAGCAGATAACGGAAAGGCGACTGTTGCACCTGTGCCGTCGCTTTCACATATCCTTCACTACGAACGATAGGGAGTTCCCCCATCTGCGACAGTAAACGGAAGATATAATTTGCGTTATTCCCGTCCAACGCGCCATAATTCGTAAACAACAAAGGAGTAGAGACGAGTATGATTTCTCCCTTTCCCCACGGACGAACTATTGCCAGCGCACCACTGCCCATATCTTTCTCCGCCAACTTCCGTACCGGCAATGAATCATAACTCCTGAAATAGGAATTACAGAATTGCGGATAACAACGGTATAGCTGCCGGGAATAGACAGAATCGGCAATCCAATAAATACTGTCTTTCCTGAAGATAGAAGAAGCGTACTTCTTGAAAGCAGCCGCACTAAAATGAGAATATGTACAATAAAACCGCAAAGTATCTTCCAAATACTTAGGATAGTTATTGCTTACCAGCATAATCTTATTCCCCCGTTTCGCCATTTTCAATAAAGCATTCACGTCTGCCTCTACCATAGACAAATTGTTGGCTATCACAAGTATGCCCTTATTGCCATTGTCCGTCGTATCCCCCTCCATCTGATAGAACGTCTCCTTAGATATGGAATAGCCATTTGGCAAAGAAGAAGACAGCAGGCTGTCGAACACCGCACAACCGAGCGGCTGCTCATCGTAATGGCTGAAAGTAGGTGTCCACACAAACTTTTTAGGCAAATGATACTCTACCGCAAACATAACCAGCAGAAAAGCTACAATAAAGATTATAAACCAGCGGCTTCCTTTCATGAGACGCCTCCTTTCCCTATTTCCTCCTGCAACGCTTGCATGGTACGGAAAAGTTCTTCCGTCGCCTCAAAATTTCCGTAACGTACCCGCAAAAAATGATTGGTCAGTTGGCGGAAAGCCGGCAAACGGACTTCATTCAGATACTGTGTAGGCGTTTTATAAAGTTGCCAGTCGATGCGTTCCGCATCGCTGAGCTGTTTTAATGTCTGCAAATAAAGCAAACGTACCGCTTCCCGATAATCCTGGCGGGAAAGCGCTTCGGCAATTCCTCCCGGAAAATCTACGCCATAAATCGTATCTTCCCCTACGGTATAAGGCAATGCATTCTTAGGTGAACGCATGAACAGTTCAGGACGCTTTTTATAAACGAACCAGATAATCAGAAGCAGCAGAATAATGGCAATACATATCAGGATGAGCCCCGAATACTCTTCCGCAAAACGGCTGCCGAATATTTTACGCAGAAATTCTCCGAACTGTCTACTGATCCACTCGAAGAGATTAAGCTCCGGAGTAATCAGTTCACGGTTATAGTCGTATGCCGGATCAGACTGCCAAAGAGCAATCTTCGCCGTATCACACACCAATGTATCAGCCGGAGAAGTGAGATTCATCTATTCGGGATTTATTTTAGAGTTTATCAAAGTTGTCAATATCACTTTCTACCGTAATGCTATCCACCACTTCCGAGGCATGCCCGTACTGATATACCAGCCCTACAATACTGAATATAGCCGACAGGTAAGAGCCGTACAACATCAGAATAGAAAACAGATATTGTGCAAAATTCAATCCGACAGACGAAGAGACTTCACCACCGTCACTCATGGCAAAAACCATTTTCACGATATAAATAACATACCACGGTATGGAAACAATCCCCTGCAATACGCTGGCAATGATTCCCATCACAATCAAAATCAGGAAAACGCCTCCCCAAGTGGCAAATCCCAGCCGGAATGTCTTCTTGAACGCCTCCATCAGCGAAATATCTTCAAACAAATAGATAGGAGCCATCAAAGCCATAGGTATCATAAATGCAAACAACAACGGGAAAGTGAGCAGCAATGTAAAAGGAGTCAATACAGCCAATAGCACCATGATAACAATGACAAACAGGAACAAGAAACTGACAGCCACCCCCATGAGAAACAATCTCTTGACATTGCGAAGCAACAACGGTTTTATGTCACTGAATACAATACCGTTCAGACGCTCTTCACGCTCATTATACAATCGAACCATTCCATAAATCAAGGAAGTCAGCAGCAAGGCCCCCAAACACGAAAAGAAGATAACTCCCGCATAGTTCAATACAAACGCAGGTCCCAAAAGTGCGAAAGGATTGTCACCCGTACTTCCTGATGCCTGCATGGCGGTAAGGTCTGTCATACCTCCCATCAGTCCGCTAAAGTTTGCAGCCTGGAGTAAACAAACTGGGAGTACCAGATACGTTGAGTACTTAAACAACTGTTTCCAATTCTCTTTTATAAAGTCAAAAGAAGCGTTCAACTTTTCGCCGAAAGGACGTTTCACGTACATCGCAATCTTAGGTTTCTGTGATTCCATGTTTTTTTCTATTTGGTAAATAAATATAGTAGAAAATGATAAATGCCAGAGAAGTAAGGATCACTCCCAGCCTCAACATATCCGGAAGTTCGGTGTGACGGGTGAGAAAGCCTTCGATAAAACCTGCCATGATAAATACAGGGACAGTGCCGATTACGATTTTCAGCCCTCGTTTCGCCCCTCTCCGGAAAGATTCCAGTCTTGAATATGTCCCGGGAAACAGCCATCCGTTACCCAAAGCCAGTCCGGCAGCGCCGGCTACGATAATCGCCCAAATCTCAAGCGTTCCGTGCAGCCAGATGGCAAGGCTGGATTCCCAAAGCAAGTCGTGCTGATAAAAGAAAGTTTGAAAAGCTCCCACCATAATCCCATTGGAAAGAAGCATATATCCCGTTCCGAAGCTGGTCAATAATCCCATTACAAAGCAGTAGAAAGATACCATTACGTTATTGAGAGTAATCCCCAAGAACATCGGAACTTCAGGAGAACCGTTATACACCGCCATCGGTTCCCCATTGGCTATATTCTCCAATGTCATGTCCACATAGCCGTTTCCTAAAATCAGACGAACAAAATCCGGGTCGTTCGCAGCAGATAATACGCCAATCAGGACACTGACCAGAAAAATGAGGAACGAAGCCAACAACTCCCGGCGTGCGTCATACATGGTCAAGGGAACTTCCTGTGTCCAGAAAGTGATAATCCGTGTCCACTTCTCACGCTTATTGCGATAAATTTCATTGTGCAGCGCGGAAGCCAGATTATTCAGATAAATCGTAATGCGCGATGTCGGAAAATGTGTTTGGGAAAATGCCAGGTCGGCAGTCAAGTCCGTATAGGCATCGGCAAGTTGGTCGGGGGACAGGTTTGCAGCCTGCTCCACCACCTTCTCAGTCTCTTTCCATTTTTCAATGTTCCGACGGATAAATGTAACTTCCTTCATGCCTTTCAATAGTTTTCGGATAAGTTTTGTCCGAAACCGGAAGCAAAAGTAAGAGAATTATGATATATTTGCAACGGAATCCTAAAAATGTTTAACCCAAAATGGCAGAATCTACAATAATCACCGGACAATTCGTCCGTATCAGCCAAACACCCGCCAGTATCGGCGAGCGATTTCTGGCATTAGTCATTGATTATTTTCTGATTGTACTTTATGTATATGCTACAGCCGCCCTTTTAATGGAGTTGCGTTTACCATCGGGATTTCAGGCTATCTTTCTTCTGTGCATCATCTATTTGCCAATACTTGGATATTCTTTTTTGTGTGAGACATTCAATCATGGACAAAGCTTCGGGAAAAAACTGATGAATATACGTGTCGTCAAGGTGGACGGCTCCACTCCTACCGTCAGTTCCTACCTGCTACGCTGGCTTCTTTTCATAGTTGACGGTCCACTGACAAGCGGTCTAGGGATTATTGTCGTCCTGCTTACCAAAAACAGTCAGCGGCTGGGCGATCTCGCAGCCGGTACTATGGTAATTAAAGAGAAGAATTATCGCAAGATACACGTCAGCCTTGACGAGTTCGATTACCTGACCAAAAATTATCAACCGGTCTATCCGCAATCCGCCGATTTGTCGCTGGAACAGGTAAACGTGATTACTCGGACTTTGGAATCCGGTGAAAAAAACCGGACACAACGCATTACGGCACTTGCAAAAAAAGTGCAATCACTCCTTTCCATTACTCCACGAGACGGCAATCAGGAGAAATTCCTTCAGACAGTGTTGAGGGATTATCAATATTATGCACTGGAAGAAATATAATTCGTTTTTTATCCTGACCTTTGTTCGTATAGAATAAAAACAGAACGATTATGACAGTGACCGCCGCCTCGTGGAATAAGCAAAAGGATATACGGCGGACACAAAAAGGAAATTTCCGAATTATAAGGTCAGAGCCTATGTAGTATATATATGTGGGAATAAAGGTTATAAATGCCGGGAAGTGTAAAAGTTCAGAGCTACACAAGAAAATATAAATGGCAATTATCTGCCATCTGCAACAAAACCGCCGTATCCTTCTTATTCACAACGAATTACAGCGTTGCAGATACCTGTTGCAGATGTGTTGCAGATGCAGTATCTGCAACACATCCGTTTGCTTTATGAAAGCCTGGCAACATGATAGACAGTACCGCTACGTACACGTTTCGACGGTATTTCGTGTTTGCGGAGTATTCGTCCGAATACACTCACCCGCTTGTTTGATAACGGTATGGCACTGTTTTTCTTTATATCTTCCAGAATCTCTGCCGGCGAAAGCCATTCACCGTCCTCTTCTTCCTTGACCGGACGAAAATACCGGTAAAACAACTGTTCTTCAAGTGAAACTTGTTCAAACTCACGATTATTCTCCATCATAATCCGTTCTTCAGCCTGGTCAAACCAGTAACGTTCACCATGATCGAGTTCATACATAGCCTGTGCATAAAGTTGGTCGTAATCTATCGCCTTGTTTGTGTCTATCGTCCCACTCACTTCGATACAGATAAAACGACGGCTTCCCGAAGGGTCGGTCAGCAAATCCTTCTGGTTGCTCGTTGCGATAAATGAAGCATAACGGCGCATTTCCAATACAGCATTGCCATAACGTTTGCGCATATTTATAATCGGTTTCTGGAGGATATGCTTCAGGAAACCTTGTTGGGTGGCGCTAATCTGGTCAAATTCATCAATGTTGATGAGTGCAAAGCGATTGAGATAAACTTCGGCATCTCTCTTCTGTGAGAAGTCAATGCTGTCCGTATAATATGCACGTATAGCAGGCGGAATGATACTGCGGCAGAAAGTCGACTTGCGGCAACCTTGCACACCTACCAGTAAGGGAGAAACATTGTTTGCGTATTTTTTATCTGTTCCACGCCAGTGAACAACCATATTGAGAAACCAGCGGTGAAACAGTTCCACCCAATGTTCGTTGTTGCAGGGCACAGTCTGCGCCAGTCCGCGGATACGGTCTTTGCCGTCCCAAGCGGGAAGATGATAAAGGAAGTCTTCCAACGGATTGAATACAGGGATGCGGTTGGAGTAAATATACCGGCTGATATCCCTGTCCCATAGCGGAATACCTTCGGCTTGCGCATCCAGCGCGATACTGTTCAGCACCCGTTTGTCGATAGCGTTGAAATAAAAACGGAATGAGTTCCGCTCGCGATATTCCACTTCGCCCACTTGGGTATTGTAACGGAATTCATAACGCCGCTTCATAAACTCCTCTGTTTGAAGTGACAGAAACTGCTCTTTTCCTAAACTATTTTTCTTTCCGAAGCCTTCCTGTTCGTTATATACATTTTTGACCAACTGGCGAATAAGTGTTTCTTCCCGGTGTAAGTAATAGTGAAAGATAGTACGTTTCACCGTTTCCTCTTCGGGGATACCCGAGTGGAAGCAATTGACAGCCAGTTGTGTCACTACAGCCTGAAAGTCCGTATCTCTTTGGAGAGCACCTTCATCTTCCGCTCTGTAGATTTCTTCATGCGTCTTTCTCAAAGCCGCTTCAAAAAGCATGAATATGGCACGTTCTGTATCATAGCCCGGCACAGCTCGTGTCAACGGAGACTTTTCCGAATGCACTACTTCCCGATAAGACAGTTCTTCGGGCATCCCTCCCGGCTGCGACAGATAAAACGGAACGGAATCCGGTCTGTACATAAGCTCCGGATCGTATGATAATCGTGAATATTGTTCCAGGGCAGGTTCTTTTGACAAAATATTGAACGGGATTTGGGGCTGGTAACATTTCACGGCCAACCGATAAGCATGTGCATGAAACACTTCCGCTTCCTCTCTTTTCTGTGGAAGCGAATTATCGGGACGGGTAAATCTCGCCCAGATTTTCACTGTCCGCCCGCTGGAGCCGGTAAAAGCACAGTAGGTTTGCGGCTGTTCCCAAGCCAATTGTTTTACCAGCGCAACTTCCGATCTCCCCGATAGCGGACCGACTGTCAGCTCAACTATTCCGTTATAACTTTTCATTTGTTTTCCACCTTCCGTCCTACGAAATTCCGCAGCCGGAAGAATCTTTGGCAACTTGTCGGCCTCGTAGCAGCGTGAGTCGGGCAGGGAATATCGCAGCACTTCTCTGAAAGCCGATACTGGCTGCATTTTAGTTTCAGTCCGTGTTTTTTCTATCCACGTTTCCATATCCATTGTAGTCAGCGCAGTAGTTTTGTCCTTGTCTCTTAACTGTGTAATCTTCATTATTTTATTTGTTAATAATATTCTGCTAAGTTAGCCATATTTGTTTGCTCATGCAAATAAATACGATATTTTATTCTGTTTGCCTTTTTATCCGTACATTTGTGGAATTTTAAAATAACAAAACCGATAAAAAGCAATGAAAGAACCGTTCGATTATTCCTTAGTCCCCTATACTTTCGGCATGTGTGCAGCCGAAGAATGCCCGCGTGCCGCAACTTGCCTGCGGCGGATTGCCTTAGAGTATGCTCCGGCAGAGCGTGTTTTCCTGTCAATGGTGAATCCCAACCGGCTGAAAACGATGAAAGACACGTGTGATTATTACCGCTCCGACAAGAAAGTGCGTTATGCACGTGGCTTTATGCGTACGATTAATGCGCTTACTGTTCGTGCGGCAGATACTTTTCGTTATCGTATGATTGAGTATATGGGTAGAAAGAACTACTATTTGAAACGCAGAGGAGAAATGAATCTTACTCCGACAGAGCAACAACGGGTTATCACCATAGCCAAAGAGCTTGGTGTCATTCAACAAGAATACTTTGACGGTTACGTGGAGGAATATAACTGGGGGTAGTCTCGTAAATCTCCTTTGCAAGAAAACAACAGCTACGAGAGTCCCACAGTTTCCATACTAAGAAACTACAGTATCTCTAGCTGGAAACTACAGTATCTATAAGCAGAAACTCCCGTTTCCACACTTGGAAACGGGAGTTCCAACGCTGGAAATCATCTCTTCGGATATAGGAACAAAACTTACCGTCCGATGGGAAAATATTTTAGGCTTATATTGTGTTGCAGATAAAGGTATCTGCAACCTATCTGCAACAGGTATCTGCAACGCCATAATCAACTATCTATCAATCCGTTATTTCGGTTTTGTTGCAGATGGCAGATACTTTTTCTTTTTTCAAACTTTATGGTAGCCGAACCTGAGAGTCAGATATTCATTCAATGCCCTTTCGAAGATTACGAATAATAAAAAAAATAAAAGCCTGGAAAGATTTGCATCTTCCAGGCTTTTCAGAATTTTATCTACTAATGAGACTGGTTCCTGTTTAATCCACCTGCCCCAGAGAGTTTCCGTATTCCATCTCTCCCTGAACCACAAAAAGGATCTCTTCAGGATCATATTCTCCTTGTCCGTCACTCTTAGCTTCTTTTACAATGTAAGCCACAACCTCATCCAAATCGATGTTAACGTAGCCGTCTTCATCGGGCTGAGCGTCGAGAATACCACTTTCAGAATAATATTCGTCGATCAAGTCGATAAAATAATACAACTCGTCATCTACGAATTTCTCCTTCAGCTCCTGAGGCAGATAGTTTTTAATAAATTCGACGGTCTTTTCGTCATCAGCATCTGCCATAAAAAAATCTTCTTCCAGTCCCATAATAATTTAAGTATTAAGTGATAAGTATTAGGTATTTGCCACCTAGAGTAATTTCTTTACTTTTTCGACAAATACCGGTTTGCCTACAGCACCTACCTGCTTGTCTACAATCTCACCATTCTTGAAAAACAATACGGTAGGAATGTTACGGATACCATACTCGGCAGCCATATCACCATTTTCGTCCACATCGCATTTGCCGATGATCACTTGTCCTTCAAACTCTGTTGCCAGTTCTTCGATAATAGGAGCCACCATTTTACAAGGGCCGCACCAAGGAGCCCAAAAATCTACAACAACCGGTTTGCCTTCTGCAAGCACCTCTTTATAGTTGCTGTCTGTAATTTCAAAAGCCATTTCTTTAAGTATTAATTATTAAATTATAGTTTCGCATTCAACTGCGCTACAAATATAATCAAATTATTCCATTTGGTCATATCCGTAGACTTTTTTAAGAGACACAGACCTAAAAGAGAGAATGCTAATAAATAACAATTATCGCTTTTTATAAATAAATCGAGAATTAATGATTGCAGTTCCCGACTATTGTATTACCTTTGCCACTGTTTGAGTTACGAATCGTTATCGCTTAGTTCTTCTTTTTATATCCTTATTATTAAGCAGACCTCTCCTTTAATTATCTCCCTCATTCTTTCTTAGTATTTAATTAATTATTTTTTAAAATGAACATTTACATTTCAGGTTTAAGCTTTGGCACAAATGATGCTGACTTGAACGAATTATTCTCAGCGTATGGAGAAACATCTTCATCAAAGGTTATTATGGATAGAGAAACAGGCAGATCCAGAGGATTCGGTTTTGTTGAAATGTCCAACGAAACAGAAGGTCAGAAAGCAATTGACGAACTCAACGGAAGCGAATTTGACCAGAAGACGATTGCAGTAAGCGTTGCCCGTCCCCGCGAAGAAAGGCCCCGTAACAACAACGGCTATAATTCCAGACGGTATTAATGTATATTCCATCAAGAGTAGGAGATTTATTCTTCTGCTCTTGTTTTTTTCTTACTGTCTTATCACAATATCAATTATATGAAACCATTTTTTATTGGAAATATAGAAATAAAAACACCTATCATACAAGGTGGAATGGGAGTCGGAATTTCATTATCCGGCTTGGCGTCAGCCGTAGCCAACGAAGGCGGCATAGGTGTTATTTCATGTGCAGGCTTAGGCTTGCTATACCCGAAAGGGAAAGGAAGCTACACCGAGAAATGCATTTGCGGACTGAAAGAAGAAATACGCAAAGCCCGGCAGAAATCAAAAGGAATCATCGGGGTGAATATCATGGTGGCCTTATCCAATTATGCCGAAATGGTACGTACTGCCATAAACGAAAAAATAGACGTAATCTTTGCCGGAGCGGGATTACCCCTTGACCTACCCTTATATCTGACACAAGAAAGCAAAACGAAACTGGTTCCCATCGTATCTTCTTCAAGAGCTGCCAGAATTATATGTGAGAAATGGCTGAAGAACCACGATTATCTGCCTGACGCCATCGTAGTGGAAGGCCCCAAGGCCGGCGGGCATCTGGGCTTCAAGAAGGAACAGTTGCAAGATGAGAAATATGCTCTGGAAGCACTGATACCGGAAGTAGTAACGATTGCATCGAGCTACAAAGAAAAAAAGAATATCCCTGTTATTGCCGCCGGCGGAATCTCCACAGGCGAAGATATTGCGAGGTTCATGCAATTGGGAGCCTCAGCCGTGCAGATGGGAAGTATTTTTGTAACCACATTAGAATGCGATGCTTCGCAGACCTTCAAAGAAGTGTACATCGACTCTAAAGCGGAAGATGTCCTCATCATTGAAAGCCCCGTAGGAATGCCCGGAAGAGCCATCAACGGAGAATTTATCCGCAACGTAGAAAAAGGACAGGAAAAACCCAAGTGTTGTCCGTTCCACTGCATCAAGACGTGCGACTATCAGAAGAGCCCTTATTGCATTATCAAGGCATTGTATAACGCAGCCAAAGGAAACATGAAAAGAGGATATGCATTCGCCGGAAGCAATGCCTTTCTCTCTGAAAGGATACGCAGTGTCAAAGAAGTGATCAGCACATTAAACAATGAGTTTCTTCTGGCAAGCGGCCAATTGTCGACAATGAAAATAAGAGTTTAAAAAGAAATGACATAACGAAAAAGAGTATGCCTTGACACAGGCATACTCTTTTTTTGTTTTCATATCCAAGTTCAAACGAATCCCCGGTCAATTTATATGAAATCCCAGTTCGGGACGGTCTTTTAAGTAGGTTATTAAATCACGTCCTACCGAAAGCTTTATCGGTCGGGAAATCAAATCGACCGACATATGATTCACATCGGCATCATCTGTCACCTTGAAGTAAAGTTCCGTATTCCCCGGATGTTCTTTCGTCAATGTAGCAAGTTCCGTGACAAGCGCAGAGTTCAATACAGACAACGGGATAATAATTGTAATCTTCTGCACCAGTTCTTCCTTGACGTCCGGCAGAAGCTCCATAGAGGTAATTTTCACCTCCAGTTCATCCTGCCGCCATTGTTTTGGCTGGCAACGGGCTTTGATATATAAGAAAGTACCTTCGTTGAGATATCCTTGATAAGTCACCCAGTCATTTCCCCAGAACGGGATTTCGGTAGAACCCGAATAGTCTTCTATCTTGGCGATGCCGTAAGGATTTCCATTCTTGCTGATTCCACGGCGGACACTGGTCACAATGCCGCCCATCGTTATTTCACGACCGGCCAGTGCGGCTTTATCTTCCAAATCCGCCATACGTGTGTTGCAGACATGCTCCAACACGATAGAAAACTCGTCCAACGGATGAGCGGAAAGATAGATACCCACCAAATCGCGTTCACGGTTCAGACGGTCGAGATCGCTCCAGCGTTCCACCCCCTGAGGTATTTCAGGAGTTGCCACATCAATCACGTTCTCACCACCGAACAGAGAGTTGACCGCAGCCATCTTATCTGCCTGATAACGGTTTCCATAACGCATCAGAGTTTCCAAAAACACTTCCCCTTTAGAGTTTACAGCGAAATATTGTTCGCGCTTCAGTTCCGGGAAACTATCAAAGCCACCGGCCAGTGCGAGACATTCCATATTCTTCTTGTTGCAGGCATTCAGGTTGACACGCTGCACAAAGTCGAAAATTCCGGTGAAAGGCCCGTTCTTTGTACGCTCTTCCATGATACTTTGCACGGCGGCTTCGCCAACCCCTTTCACTGCGCCAAGTCCGAAACGGATATTACCGTCATGGTTGACGGTGAATTTCAGGTTACTCTCATTTACATCCGGCCCCAAAGTCTGAATCCCCATCGCCTTACATTCGTCCATCAGTTTTGTGATATCGGTAATGTTCGACAAACTTCGGCTCATGACAGCCGCCATATATTCGGAAGGATAGTTCGCTTTCAGATAAGCCGTCTGATAAGCAACCCATGAGTAACAGGTGGCATGCGATTTATTGAACGCGTAGGATGCAAACTTTTCCCAGTCAGTCCAAATCTTTTCGAGCACTTTCGGGTCGTGTCCGTTCTTCCGTCCGCCTTCGATAAATTTGGGTTTCATGTGATCCAGTTTGTCACGCAGTTTCTTACCCATCGCTTTACGAAGGGCGTCGGACTCGCCACGGGTGAAGTCCGCCAGCAAGCGTGACAAAAGCATCACCTGTTCCTGATAGACCGTAATGCCATACGTATCTTTCAGGTATTTCTCCATGATCGGGATATCATACTCAATCGGCTTACGTCCGTGCTTACGGTCAATGAAATCGGGAATATAATCCATCGGTCCCGGACGGTAGAGGGCATTCATGGCAATCAAATCTTCGAATGTAGAAGGCTGCAACTCGCGCAGGTACTTCTGCATACCGGCAGATTCGAACTGGAATGTACCAATCGTACGACCGTCACTGTATAATTTATAGGTAGCAGGATCGTTTATATCTATCGTATCTACATCGACTTCGATGCTACGGCTCAGGCGGATATTTTCGACGGCTTCCTTAATGATGGACAATGTTTTCAGTCCCAGGAAGTCCATCTTAATCAGTCCGGTATCTTCAATTACCGAACCTTCATACTGGGTGACGAGCATCTTTTCACCCGTTTCCTTATCGTCGGCGGTGCTGACCGGCACCCAATCGGTAATATCATCACGGCAGATAATCGTGCCGCAGGCATGCACACCCGTACCACGCACGTTGCCCTCAAGCATCTTGGCATATTTGAGCGTATCCCGCACCAATGGGTCGGGAGATACTTCAGCAGCCTGCAACTCAGGGACATATTCGATGGCGTTGCGCAGGTTCAACTTCTTGTCGGGAATCTTGTCCGGTACTAATTTTGCCAGACGGTCGGATTCGGAAAGAGGAAGTTTCTGTACACGGGCAACGTCTTTAATTGCCAGTTTCGTAGCCATTGTACCATAAGTGATGATATGAGCTACTTTTTCCTGGCCGTATTTATTGGTTACCCAACGTAACACTTCACCACGACCGTCATCATCGAAATCCACATCAATATCAGGCAATGAGATACGGTCAGGATTCAGGAAACGCTCGAACAGCAAGTCGTACTGGATAGGGTCGATTTTCGTAATTCCCAGACAGTAAGCCACTGCCGATCCGGCAGCCGAGCCACGTCCCGGCCCTACCGATACGCCCAGTTCCTTACGGGCCGCATTGATAAAGTCCTGCACAATCAAGAAGTATCCGGGGAAACCCATCGTCTTCATGATGTACAATTCAAAGTTCATGCGTTCCTTTACTTCTTCGGTCAACGGTTCGCCGTATATTCTCTTCGCCCCGTCGAAAGCCAGCTTGGCAAGATAGTCTCCTTCGAGTTTGATACGATAAAGTTTATCATAACCGCCCAAGCGTTTGATTTTCGCTTTCCCGTCTTCTTCGCTCAGCACCACATTACCATGTTCATCCTGGGTAAACTCATCGTAAAGGTCTTTTTCGGTATATTTAGCCCTATATTCCTCTTCTGTCCCGAAATCTTCGGGAATGGCGAAAGTAGGCATGATAGGCGCATGGTCGATGGAGTAATATTCTACTTTATCAAGGATTTCCAGTGTATTGCTCAAAGCTTCGGGCACATCGGCAAAGAGTTCATTCATCTCTTCACGTGTCTTCATCCACTCCTGCTTGGTGTAAAGCATACGGGTAGGATCATCCAGATCTTTACCGGTACTCAAACAGATCAGACGGTCATGCGCTTCAGCATTTTCCTCATCCACGAAGTGAACGTCGTTCGTACAAATCAGCTTGATGTTGAACTTCCGGGCATACTCCATCAAATGCTTGTTCACATTCACCTGCAACGGGTAACATTCATGATTGGCACGGGGAACAGTCGCCTTATGACGCTGCATTTCGAGATAGAAGTCATCGCCGAACAAGTTCTTATACCATTGGATAGCTTCTTCGGCTTCTTCGAATTGTCCGGCAGTAATCCGTTTCGGTATTTCACCACCGAGACAGGCCGAGCAGACAATCAGTCCTTCATGATACTTTTCGAGCTCGCTGCGATCGGTACGCGGACGCATATAGTATCCGCGCGTCCACGCGTGCGATACCAATTTAATAAGGTTATGATACCCTTTTTCGTTCTTGGCCAACACTATCAAGTGATAACCGCTCTGGTCAAGTTTTCCTTCTTTCAGCTCCATCGTGCGGCGGGCCACATACATTTCACAACCGATGATGGGTTTGAAGAGCTTATTTTCCGCTTCTACTATCTTGGCCTTGCAAGCGGCAATCTCCACTTCCTTGTCCTCACATTCTATAGTGCCTGCTTCAATTCCCGCTATTCGCTTCTTCAGGTCTTTGACTTCACCTTTCGGACCGCTATTCTTTTTATTGACGTAATTCGTAAATTCCTTGATACCGAACATATTTCCATGATCGGTCACGGCAATACCCTTCATCCCATTCTTCATGGCTTTATCGACCAGACGAGCTACACCAGCCTGACCATCCAACAAAGAATATTGAGTATGGACATGTAAATGAACGAAATCCTGCATAATGATAAGTAGTTAATTTGAAGGCATAAAATTACTACCTCCCGCGTTATAAACAAAAATAATCCTCAAAAAGTTATCAACATTCACATTTCTATGCTGAATTACTTGCTGATTTTTTAAATTAAGTATATTTTTGCAGACAATATCATTAAACAGCATTCATGGGCCGACTAAAGAAATTGAAAAAAATACGAATTCACCGCGAAGGAACACATATATTATGGGCTAGCTTTTTGCTATTGCTACTGATTAATGCAGCTCTTTATTGGGGAATCGATTGCAAAATACCATTTTATGTGGTAGCAGTAGCGAGTATCGCAGTCTATCTGCTAATGGTGAACTTCTTCCGTTGTCCGATCCGTCTTTTCGGACAGGACACCGAGAAAATAGTCGTGGCACCTGCCGACGGAAAAATCGTCGTTATCGAAGAAGTCGATGAAAACGAATATTTCCACGACCGCCGGCTGATGATCTCTATCTTCATGAGCATTGTGAATGTTCATGCCAACTGGTATCCGGTAGACGGTACCATCAAGAAGGTGGCTCATCACAACGGCAACTTTATGAAAGCGTGGCTGCCGAAAGCCAGCACAGAGAACGAACGTTCTACGGTAGTGATTGAGACTCCGGAAGGTGTGGAAATACTTACACGCCAGATTGCCGGTGCTGTGGCACGCCGTATCGTAACCTACGCCGAAGCAGGTGAAGAATGTTATATCGACGAGCACATGGGATTCATCAAATTCGGTTCCCGCGTGGATGTATATTTACCCATTGGTACGGAAGTCTGTGTCAGCATGGGTCAATTAACGACCGGTAACCAAACGGTTATCGCCAAACTCAAATAATTCTGTCACAATGACAAACGTTATTAAAAACAGTATTCCGAATACCGTAACCTGCCTGAACCTTTTCTCCGGTTGTATCGCTTGCGTCATGGCTTTTGAAGCAAAATACGAACTGGCACTGCTTTTCATTATCTTAAGCGCTATTTTTGATTTTTTCGACGGTCTGTTGGCCCGTGCGCTCAATGCCCATTCCATCATTGGAAAAGATTTGGATTCGTTGGCTGATGATGTCAGTTTCGGCGTTGCACCTTCGCTGATTGTATTCTCTTTGTTTAAAGAGATGTACTATCCCGCAAGTATGGAATTTATAGCTCCTTATCTGCCTTACGCAGCATTTTTGATTTCCGTATTCTCCGCTTTGCGTCTGGCCAAGTTCAATAATGATACCCGGCAGACAAGCTCATTCGTCGGTCTTCCAGTTCCCGCCAACGCTTTATTCTGGGGGTCTTTGGTGGCAGGGGCACATGACTTGCTGGTTTCCGAAGGCTGCCATCCTGTCTATCTTTTTATATTGGTTTGCCTGTTTTCATGGCTGCTGGTATCAGAGATACCTATGTTTTCATTGAAATTCAAAAACCTGACATGGGGTGACAATAAAGTCAGTTTTATTTTCTTGATTATTTGTATTCCTTTCCTTGTTTTTCTGGGAATCAGTAGCTTTGCAGCCATCATTGTATGGTATATTTTACTTTCACTTTTTACAAGAAAAAGTAAATAAACAATCTCTTGGCACGTTTGTTGTACTATGAGTTTTATCAAAGTTACAATATAAAAATCATAGCCCGATGCATATACTTTTATTTATACTTATCTTTATTATTGCCATTGTCGTATTTGGCCTTTCTATTGTAGGTTTCCTGTTAAGAACCATTTTCGGGATAGGCCGCCGTTCGTCGTCGTCATCATCGCGCCCGAACCAGACAGAGTCCGGGCGTACTGCCACGGGGCAACAAAGCTACGGTCAAAACGCTCAGGATACGGCGGATAATGAAGAGGAAATATACTCGGAGAATGTATCGGGAAGAAGACACAAGAAAATATTCACGCAGGATGACGGTGAATATGTGGACTTTGAAGAAATAAAAGAATAACGGCTATCTCCGTTTAGCGGCAAAGAACTCTTTCATGAGCGTGGCGCACTCGTCAGCCATCAGACCTTTAACAACAACTGTTTTAGGGTGCAGGGCCGAACCGGCATATTTCTGATAACCGCGTTTCTCATCTTCGGCGCCAAACACAAGTTTGCCTGTTTGTGCCCAGGCAATAGCTCCGGCACACATCACACAAGGTTCAACCGTAACATACAAGGTACATTCATTGAGATATTTACCGCCAAGCACATTGGCTGCGGCAGTAATCGCCTGCATTTCAGCGTGTGCCGTTACATCATTCAATGTTTCCGTGAGATTGTGGGCACGTGCGATAATCCGCTCTTTACAAACCACGACAGCTCCCACGGGCACTTCTCCCCGCTCGGCAGCCTTACGCGCCTCTATCAAAGCTTGTTTCATGAAATAAGTATCGTCCAGCATCCCAGCCTTTATTTTTAATCCTTAATTATCAATTACCGTCTCATATCATGCTCACCAAAAAGGGTCGGATAATCTTCTTCCATATTCTTAT
>NZ_CABUHK010000050.1 GCF_902491285.1 uncultured Bacteroides sp.
ATCAGCGTTCGAGCCATACTGTATCGCGTTTTCTGAGTTTTATCGGACAGCAATATATTGAAATAATGATTGTATTCAATAGATACAGTTCGTGAAATGGATTATTTCTCTTAGAGAGGAAGTGTGTTTCCTTATTTTTCTTGTATCTATTTTGTGTGAGAATTATGTACTATATCCATTGTTTTGCCAAAGGTCTATTCTTTAGATTTTTCAAATATTAAATTGATGTTAATTCCGTTTTCGGACTGCGAACTAATTTTTTATAAGGTATGTTGTTTAAGATGAATAGCAATATTAAATATACATATTCTATTTGAAGTAAAATATGTTACTAACTAAAATACCTTGATTATGAAGAAGTTATTATTATTAGTTGTGGTTGCTCTTACAGCCTTCGGAGTGAATGCGCAGACGAAAAAAGGAGAAAGTTCATTGTTGGGAAGTGTGGGCTATCAAACCAATTATGAAAGATTTGGTTTGCAGGCACAAGGACGTTATGTGATTGCCAATAATCTTCGGATAGCTCCCGAACTTACATTTTTCTTTCCAAAGGATAAGGTGACGGGATTGGATGTGAACATCAACTTCCATTATGTATTCAACTTTAGTAAAGACGGGCAGGGATTTTCCGTTTATCCTCTTGCAGGAATTGGTATGCAGAATAATTTTTATGGGAAGCAGACTGTCGAAGTTGCCGGTCAAACTACCAAGGTAGATAGAGACAATACCACCAAATTTGCCTTTAATCTCGGAGGTGGTATATCATTGCCCCTGTCGGAGCATAGTTTCTTAAATGCAGAAGCGAGGTTTATGTTTGCCGATGCTGATAATGTTATTATTATGTTAGGTTACGGTTATAAATTCTGATTCTTGTATTATGTCGGATACTATTCTTTAGTCCGGTATAACGCTATTCTGGTAGCAGAACCCGAACAACGGGTTGGCAGAGTGAATAGTTGTTAATTAGCTTACAAGCATGTGAACTAATTTTTTATACGATATGTTGTTTAGTGTGAATAACAAACTTAATTATGAACTAAAAAGTTAGACATGGAACACATAAAAACATTTCTAATTATTTAGCATGCAAAACATTACAGTTTTAAAAAAAATGATTATGAAAAAATCTATTATTTTATTAGCTTTTGTATTGGGTGCATTTACTGCAAATGCCCAATCAGTAGTAGAAGGTACGAAGTTTACAGACAACTGGTCTGTTGAAGTAAATGCAGGAGCAATCACTCCTCTCACTCACAGCGCTTTCTTTAAGAGTATGCGTCCTGCTTTCGGAGTTGGATTCTCAAAACAATTAACTCCTATTTTCGGCTTGGGATTCCAGGGAATGGGATATATCAATACTACTCCGAGTAAAACGGCTTTCGATGCTTCGGATGTCAGCTTGTTGGGTAAAGTCAATTTGATGAACTTGTTCGCAAGTTATCAAGGTCAGCCTCGTTTGTTTGAGGTAGAGGCGGTAGCCGGAATGGGGTGGTTGCATTATTATGTAAATGGTGACGGTGACGAAAATTCATGGTCTACCCGTTTCGGATTGAATTTCAATTTCAATCTTGGTGAGTCGAAAGCATGGACATTGGGAATCAAACCAGCTATTGTATATGATATGCAAGGTGATTATAACGATGCGAAGAGCCGTTTCAATGCCAATAATGCAGCTTTCGAGTTGACAGCAGGATTGACTTACCACTTTAAGACAAGTAACGGAACTCACCATTTTGCTAAAGTGAAAGTTTACAATCAGGCAGAAATCGATGGTCTGAACTCTTCAATCAATGCTCTTCGTTCTGAAGTGAACAATAAGGATGGCGAATTGAACACTGCCAACCGGCAAATCAACGGCTTGCAGAAAGATCTGGAAGAATGTCGTACAAAGGTAGTTCCTGTTGAAACAGTAGTCAAGACTGCCCGCGTTCCGGAATCTATCATTACTTTCAGACAAGGGCGTTCATCTGTGGATGCATCACAGTTGCCGAATGTGGAGCGTGTAGCTTCTTACATGAAGAAATATCCTGATGCAAAAGTGATTATCAAGGGATACGCTTCTCCGGAAGGTAGTGTGGAAGTCAACGCTAGAATAGCTGCCGCACGTGCAGAAGCTGTCAAGACTATCTTGGTCAACAAATACAAGATTAATGCTTCCCGTATCACTGCTGAAGGTCAGGGTGTAGGGGACATGTTTACTGAACCGGATTGGAACCGTGTGAGTATATGTACTATTGAAGATTAATACAGAAGTATAAAAACAGAATAAGCAAGGGCTGCTCCGAAAAAACGGGGTAGCCCTTCTTATGTTTATTTGTCTGTTTGGAAAGTTTAGTATGCGATTGCTTTGTACGTGGTGGAAAATAATTATTTTTGCAGATGTCGTTCATGCGTTGTGGCACTTTGAATGGGCAAATATCAACTATTAAAAACTGTATTATGAAAAGAGTATTCGTATTTCAAGACTTTAAGTCACAGAAATTTTGGAGTATAGATGTAGCCGGAACAGACGTAACCGTTAATTATGGCAAACTGGGAACAGACGGCCAGACACAAGTAAAAAACTACTCGACCGCTGAAGAAGCTGAAAAAGCTGCCAATAAACTTATTGCGGAGAAAACAAAGAAAGGCTATGTGGAAACAGCAGAAGAAACTGCACGTGAGATGAAAGTTGAAGCCAAAAAATATACTTTGAGTTATGATGAATACGAAAACGATGTTCATCTATTGGATAAAATCCTGAAAGACAAACATCTGCCTGAGTATAAGCAAATCACTATCGGTTGCTGGGACTATGAAGGTGAAGATTGTTCCGCTTTACTAAAGGGAATACTCGAGAATAAAGATAAGTTTGCACAAATCGAAGGCTTGTTTTGGGGGGATATCGACCAGGAAGAACAGGAGATATCCTGGATTGAACAGGCAGACCTCAGCCCGTTGCTCGATGCCATGCCCAAATTGAAAGACTTGAAAATAAAAGGAACGAATAACCTGCGCCTGGGACAAACTTCACGTCCAGAGTTGCGTTCACTGGAGATTATCAGTGGCGGTCTTCCTACGGAAGTTGTAGAGGATATAATAGCGTCCGATTTTCCGAATTTGGAAAAACTGGTTCTGTATGTCGGTGTGGAAGATTACGGCTTTGAAGCTGATATTGAGATATTCCGCCCGCTTTTCTCCAAGGCGCGTTTTCCGAAACTGACTTATCTGGGTATTGTTAACTCGGAAGAACAAGATGAGATTGTAAGAATGTTCTTGGAGTCGGATATCCTTCCTCAGTTGGAGACAATGGATATTTCGGCAGGCGTCCTCAAAGATGAAGGTGCCCAACTCTTGCTGGACAATATGGATAAGATTGCCCATTTGAAGTTCATCAATATGCGTTATAATTATTTGAGCAAGGGTATGAAGAAGAAATTGCAGGAACTTCCCATGAAAATAGATATTGCCGAAACGGAGGAAGCTGATGAGTACGACGGTGAACTGTGGTATTGCCCGATGATTACGGAGTAGGGGGAATGCAGATAATTGTTGTCAGCAACTCTCCGTCCAAACGTATCGAATACTTTGTCGAAGCCGGCAAAGGCTTACAGACGGAAGTCCGCTTTATGACTTATGAAGAATTGTTCAACTGTCTGTCGTCATTGCGGCAGGCGGTTGTCAAACTGGAACCGTGGGTAAGCCGCGAAACGGATTTTCTGAAATATGCCTTGTTGAATGAAGAATACAAAGCAGTATTACAACGGCTGGACAAGATAACATTGCCTGATGATGTGCATTTTTTTAATCCGCCTCATGCATTATTGCAGGCTCTTGATAAAAAGGAAACCAAACAGATTTTATCAGCCAATGATCTGAGTGTGACTCCGATGCTGGCTGTTCCACATTCTTTCGATGAACTGCTGCAAACACTTTCTGATTTCGGCAGGGGGTGTTTTTTAAAACCCCGTTATGGTTCGGGAGCAGGCGGCATTATGGCAATCCGTTATCAGCCGTGCCAGAAGAAATGGGTGGTTTATACTACCTTGCAGGAGGTGGACGGAATTATCCATAATACAAAACGTATTCATCGTCTGACTAAGGAGAAAGATATTCTTCCATTAGCAGAAGCGGTGATGTATACCGGGGCTATTTTGGAAGAATGGATACCTAAAGAGCAGTTGCAGGGAGAAAATTATGATCTTCGGGTAGTATGCGGAGAGGCAGAGGTTGATTATGTGGTAGTCAGATGTAGCAAAGGGAGTATCACCAATCTGCACCTGAACAACAACGCACGCCTATGGAGCGAACTTTCTTTGCCGGAAGATGTCCGGCAACGGATTTACCTCTTATGCAGGAAAACCGTCCGAACACTGGATTTGCAGTATGCCGGAGTGGATGTATTGATAGAAAGAGGTACGGACACTCCTTACATCATTGAAGCCAACGGACAAGGCGACCACATTTATCAGGATATGTACGCTCACAATTCTATTTATACCCGACAGATAAGAACAATAAAAAAGAAATATGACCATGCAGATAGATGAACTGCCCGCTGGAGAACAAAACCAGTGTCCTGATATGGATATGAACCGGGTGGTAGGGACACATGATATACTTATGCTTTGCTTCGATACGTTGCGCTACGATGTGAGTAAAGCGGAAGAAGCTGCCGGAGGGACACCGGTTCTGAACAGTCACGGTGGTTTGTGGGAGAAAAGGCATGCGCCGGGAAATTTTACTTATCCCTCTCATTTTGCCATTTTTGCAGGCTTTCTTCCTTCACCGGCAGAGCCTCATTCCTTGCGTAGCCGTAAATGGCTGTTTTTCCCTGTGCAGGCAGGGACGGGGCGTATCCCGCCCAAAGGCAGTTATCCGTTTACGGAAGCTACTTTCGTGCAGAGCCTTGCCAATAAGGGATATGAGACAATCTGCATAGGCGGCGTGAATTTCTTCAGCAAACGCAATGAACTGGGACGTGTGTTTCCCGGTTATTTTACGAAAAGTTACTGGCTGCCGATCTTTGGCTGTACGGCTCCTGACAGTACGGAGAAGCAGATTGATTTTGCCTTGAAGAAACTGGAGAATTACTCTGCGGACAAACGTATATTCATGTATATCAACTTTTCCGCTATCCATTACCCGAACTGTCACTATGTGAAAGGCAAAACGAAAGACGATAAGGAATCCCACGCGGCGGCATTGAGGTATATCGACAGCCAGTTGCCCCGCTTGTTTGAGGCTTTTCAGAAACGTGCCGACACGCTGGTGATTGCCCTTTCCGACCACGGAACCTGCTACGGTGAAGACGGCTACGAATATCATTGCATATCCCACGAAACGGTCTACACGGTTCCTTATAAACATTTTATCCTGACGAAACAATGAATCAACCGCTATCACGATATGTAGGCTATATGTATAGCTATCCGCATAAAACGGCGTATCGCCCTTTTCCTGCTCCGGTTTCACTGCTCCCATATCTGGAACGATTGGAGGGCAGAAAGGCGGCGCTCTATTTTCATATTCCTTTCTGCAGCCATAAATGCGGATATTGCAACTTATTCTCTCTGCAAACGAACCGTACCGAATATATCGCCACTTATCTGGACGCCCTTCACAAACAGGCGCAACAACTTTCACCATTCACTGGCGGACTGGCGTTCAATAGCTTTGCCATTGGCGGCGGTACTCCGTTGCTGCTGACTGTCCCGCAACTGGAACAGCTAATGGCTACTGCCGCTTTGTTCGGTGTGAATCCGTCTCATGCCTTTACTTCCGTAGAGACTTCACCGGAATACGCAGACCGTTCGCGACTCAATGTTTTGAGGCAGGCGGGAGTAGCTCGCGTAAGTATCGGCATACAGAGTTTTCAAAATGAAGAACTGAAAGCTATCAAAAGGCGTCCCCGGCAAAACGCTATTTATCAAGCGTTGGAAAGCATTCGTCAAATGGATTTTCCCTATTTCAATATCGACTTGATTTATGGCATTAAGGGACAGACGGTAGAAAGTTTCCTCTATTCACTGGAAGAAGCGCTCCGGTTCCAGCCGAACGAACTGTTTATTTATCCGCTATATGTGCGTCAGGGTACGGGCATTACCGAACGGGAACCGGATGATGTTTGTTTTCGAATGTATCGTGCCGCCTGCGAGTTATTGCAAGCAAAAGGCTTCTTGCAAACATCCATGCGGCGTTTTATTCACCATCCGTCCACTGACGCGGAAGTTTCATGTGGTGATGAAGTAATGCTTTCGTGCGGTTCGGGCGGACGCAGTTATTTGGGAGATTTGCACTATGCCACCCGATATACAGTCTGCCAACAATGTATTGCCCGCGAAATAGACGAATATATGGCAACCTTTGATTTCACCGTAGCTCGGAACGGATTTATCCTTTCCGTAAAGGAACAACAACAGCGTTTCATCATCAAGAACCTGATGTACTATATGGGGATTGACAAGACTGAATATACTCGGCGTTTTGGGGAACCGCTTGACAGGATTCCGTTGTTCCACCAACTGGCGAAACGGCACTGGATAGAGGAAACCCCTGAACGTATCCGGCTGACTTCCGAAGGGCTAGGCTATTCTGATTATATCGGTCAGCTATTTATCACTCCGGGAATCAGGCAGCTAATGGATACTTATTCCTACTGAATGAAGATCGAGTGAAATTAGAATGAAATGGCAATGGCAAACGAAGGCTCTTTATTTTCCGTCCGACGTATATACTATCGAGGCAAACTGAATAGTTGTAACTATGCTTGTTCTTATTGCCCCTTCGGCAAGAAGTCTCATCCTGCATCTACGATGCAGGACAAGCAGGCATGGAACCGTTTTATTACCGCTATTGAACAATGGGAAGGAGAGTCTTTGCAACTATTTATCATTCCCTACGGGGAAGCACTCATACATCGCTATTACAGGGAAGGAATAATGCGGCTTGCCGCATTGCCGCAAGTTGCTGGAATTTCTTGTCAGACTAACCTGTCTTTTCCTGCCGACGAATGGCTGGACGAACTCCAGGCAACTCCGTCGTTGAGGGGTAAGATAAAGGTTTGGGCTAGCTTTCATCCGGAAATGACTTCGGTAGAGAGATTTGTCCGGCAACTTCATATACTCCATAATGTGGGAATACAGGTCTGTGCCGGAGCTGTCGGCAATCCGTCGGCAAAAAAACTACTTGCTGATTTGCGAAATGCCCTTTTACCGGATATTTATCTGTTTATTAACGCCATGCAGGGACTGAAATCCCCGTTGAGTGATGAAGATATTCGTTTTTTTACTCAATTGGATAATCTTTTCGAGTATGATTTGCGAAACGCTCCGGCTCAATGGGAGAAATGTTCAGGGGGAAGAAGTGCTTGCTTCATCGACTGGAAAGGGGATATCTTTGCCTGTCCTAGGAGTAAGGTGAAGATAGGCAATTTTTATCAGAGTCAAAAGCTGGATACCTCACTTTCTTGTCAGAGGAAAGTTTGTGATTGTTACATTGCTTTCAGTAATCTGACTAATCATCCTTTGCATTCTATAATGGGCAAAGGTACATTTTGGCGGATACCGGATAAGCCCTTGATTACTGCCGTTTTTTTCGATGTGGACGGAACATTGACCGATGCACAAGGAAAAGTTCCGGAAAACTATGCCAATGTCTTACACTATATGGCGCAATCTGTCCCATTATATCTGGCTACTTCTTTATCAGTGGAACAGGCGCGGAGAAAATTAGGTAAGACTCTTTTCAGTTTGTTCAAAGGTGGGGCATTTGCAGACGGTGGATTATTGTTGTATGACGGGCGGAACCGATGTTTATCGGTTGAATTACTACCGGATGTAAACGGGGAATCCGCAAAGATAACGGCGCATAGCTATGAAGGCCAAGTCTATAAGTATAGCATGCTGGTTTATGAGAAAGAACAGAGGGAGAACATTCTTTCCCGATTGAAAGCAAAACCTTATCAGGTATTTTATAAGCCACCCCTTATCACAGTTGTACATAAGGAAGCCGGCAAAAAGAAAGGAGTACTCCATATATGTAAAGTTTTAGCTTTCCCTCTAGAGCAAGTATTGATTGTTGGCAACTCGCAGAAAGATTGGGAAATGATGTCGGCAGTATCTCATTCTTGTGCAGTGATGAATTCCGAACCGTTTTTGAAAGACCATGCCCGCTACACGTTGAATCCCGACCGCCTGCCTACTTTCTTCCGTTTTAGGAAATAGAAAAGCGGATAAAGTATACCAATTTAAATAAAAGAATCTATGGATATGGACATCTATGACATCATTGACAATATCTATAAACTGCCGCTTACATCCAAGGAAACCTTGCTGAATGAAGTGACGGAAGTAACCTATCCTAAAGGGTTTCACCTGTTTCTGGCAAACCGTAAAAATTCCAAATTCTATCTTCTTCTTTAAAGAACCTGCAAGTGCGGGGCGGTTGTTCTTTATCTTCACACTGATTTGCTCCATTATCGGGTTGAAATTGGTATCACATTGATATCCGATTGTATCATAAAAACAATAAAATTCAGCTATAATTTGGTAGTTATGAAAACAAAGCCCATATTTGCAGCCCGAAAATAGGGACAGGCATAAAAATCCTCATCGGAGGGTGCTATAATAGATAATTATAGTGCTGGATAAGATGAATGGTGTAAATCATTCGCTTGTCCGGCACTTTTTTTATTGTAACAATTTAAGATAAGAGGTAAAGTATCGAAGAAACTATGAAAGAGTTGAATTTGACACAGGGGAGCGTTCCGAAAGTATTGCTGCAATTTGCAGTACCTTTCCTTATTGCCAACGTGCTTCAGGCACTTTATGGCGGGGCGGACTTGTTTGTAGTGGGGCAATATGATGATTCTGCCAGTGTGGCGGCTGTGGCTATCGGTAGCCAAGTGATGCAGACGATTACCGGCATCATTCTTGGCATTACGACGGGGACAACCGTGCTGATTGCTATTGCCACCGGAGCAAAAGATAACCGGAAGGTAGCGTTTACAATCGGTTCTTCTGTATGGCTGTTTTCAATCGTAGGAGTGTTGCTGACTTTGGTCATGGTCGTGTTTCACGGGCAGATAGCCGAACTGATGCATACCCCTACGGAAGCAATGGCCGATACGAAAAGTTATATCCTGGTATGCTCGGCTGGTATTTTATTCATTATAGGATATAATGTTGTATGTGGCATCCTGCGTGGATTGGGCGACTCCAAGACGCCACTTTATTTTGTAGGATTGGCGTGTGTGATTAATATTGTCCTCGACTTTATCTTGGTCGGTTATTTCCATTTGGGGGCTACGGGAGCCGCATTGGCTACCATATCAGCCCAGGGAGGTAGCTTTGTCATCGCGTTGGGGTTCTTACATCGGCATGGATTCCATTTCGAGTTTACACGGAAAGATATCCGGTTGAACAAGAACTTGTCCAAAAAGATAATGGCACTGGGAGCGCCTATTGCATTACAGGATGCGTTAATCAATATTTCATTCTTGATTATAACGGTCATTGTCAATCAAATGGGAGTTATCGCGTCAGCGTCTTTAGGTGTTGTAGAGAAAATCATCGTCTTTGCGATGCTTCCGCCAATGGCTATATCATCGGCAGTGGCGACCATGACGGCACAGAATTACGGTGCGGGACTGATACAGCGGATGAATAAATGCTTGGTTTCGGGCATTGGAATTGCCCTTGTTTTCGGTGTATCGGTTTGTGTGTATTCGCAATTCCTGCCGGAGACGCTTACCGCATTCTTCTCCAAGGATGCGGCGGTGGTAACAATGGCGGCGGATTATTTGCGGGGGTATAGTATCGACTGTATCATTGTAAGTTTTGTGTTCTGTATCAATTCTTACTTCAGCGGACAGGGAAATTCATTGTTCCCGATGATTCACAGTCTGATAGCGACCTTCCTGTTCCGTATTCCGTTGTCGTACTGCTTCAGCCGGATAGACAGTTCCTCGCTGTTCCTCATGGGCTTTGCTCCGCCCTTGTCGACGGTGGTTTCGTTGCTGATTTGTATTTGGTATTTGCGATATAACCAAAAGAGAATGTCCTAGAGATATTTCTTATCAAATAGTCTATTGTTGTTTTCGTTTCTCTCTAAAGTGGAAAAGCTTTGGAATATTTGATAAGGAATATTATTTTTGTACTCCATAATGAAGAACTCGATTCCCCGATATACTTTCCATAAGAATAAATATGGCAGTGAACTTTTGATTGATGTCGTAGAACTGAAATATGTGAAGAAGTTCTTGGCAGCAAGTCCTGTTCATACGCTGACTTATTATGATATTACTTTTATAACGGAAGGAGAGGGGAGCTTTTCTATTGACAACCGTACTTATGAGGCTTTTCCTCAAGATGTGTTTTTCTCTAAAGCGGGAGAGATTCGGAACTGGGATACACATCATATATCAAACGGATACGCCTTGATTTTTGAAGATGAGTTTTTATCGTCTCTCTTTAGAGATTCCATGTTTGTCCGGCATCTTGCGTTTTTCAAACCGGGAAAATCAGCCAAGTTGCATCTCTCGGACGAACTTTATACACGTGTCCTTCAAGTCTTGCACAATATTAAAATGGAGATTGACTCTTACAAACAGAATGATGTGCATGTTTTGAGGGCATTGCTTTATGAAGTTCTGATGCTGTTGGAACGGGCTTATCAGAAAGCTGTTTTGAATGAGGAAATCACCATAGATAAAGAAATCAATAATATCCATATAGACAGATTCATCCATTTGGTCGGAGCTCATTTGAAGGAACAACATTCTGTTCAGTTTTACGCGGATAAACTTTGTATCACTCCCAATTACCTGAATGAAATCATTACTTCGGTAATGGGACTTAGTGCGAAGCGATACATCCAGAATCAAGTGATAGATGAGGCAAAGAAATTGCTGGCCTATACAGACGTTCCGATATCGGACATTGCGTTTGAACTTCATTTCTCAACGGTTTCTTATTTTATCCGTTGCTTCCGGCAACATACGGGGGAAACACCTTTACTTTTCCGTAAGAAGTATAAACCGTGAAAAGTACTATTTCTCCCTTTCTTTTTATTGCACCGGCTCTACTCAATATCCTTACTTTTGCATCATTAATAACCAATTAAACTGTAAAAAGATGAGAGACGCAGAAAAAACGGTAGGAAACATGATTGATAAGCAGAAAACAGCTTTTATCGGTTCCATAGACAGCGAAGGATTTCCCAATATTAAAGCTATGTTGCAACCTCGTAAACGGGAAGGGATAAAAACGATTTATCTGACTACGAATACTTCATCAATGCGTGTTACGCAATACCGGGAAAACAGTCATGCCTGCATTTATTTTTGTGATAACCGCTTCTTCAGGGGAGTCATGTTGTGCGGCACCATGGAAGTGCTGACCGACAGTGGCAGTAAAGAAATGATTTGGCAGGAAGGCGATACAATGTATTATCCCGAAGGAGTCACCGACCCCGACTATTGTGTATTGAAATTTACGGCAACTTCCGGAAGGTTTTATAGTAACTTCAAGTCTGAAAGTTTTGTTGTAGAATAGAACTTATAATATATAGAATAGAGATACTTACTTGCACAGATAGAGGAAGAAATTTTCTTCCTCTATCCGACTTGCTGCCGGTATTCATTGGGAGTTGTGCCTACTACCTTTTGCTTTGTTACAAAGTTAATGATTTTATGTGATAAATAAGCATGGTATGTCTTAGAAACTGTAATTCAGGTTGGTTAATCCGTAATCTGTGTTAGTCGTCTGATAGATAGCTTTATACAATCAGTAAAATGTGTTAGCATATCAGTAATCCGTCTATTGCCTTGTCCGGAAAATCTTCCCAACTTTGCATTATCGAAAATTAATATTCAGACTAAAAGAAACCATTATGAAGAAATATTTAACTCTCAATTTTGTTGTTATGATGATACTAACTCAAGGTATTGCGGCTCTCTCCGCACAGAACAATCCTTTCGGGCTGGTTTATGAGAATGCACTCAAAGAAAATATCGAAGGTAAGGTGAATATCCATCCTGTCACTTATCAATTACATGAAATAGATATCGCAGCGAATGTATATGTGCCTGCTGATTATAATCCTGCAAAGAAATATGCGGCAATAGTTGTGGCGCATCCCAATGGAGGAGTAAAGGAACAGGTTGCCGGTCTTTATGCGCAGCGTTTGGCAGAGAATGGATATATCACCCTGGTGGCGGATGCTTCTTTTCAGGGAGCAAGTGGCGGAGAACCGCGCAATACGGATAAGCCTGCCTGCCGTATTGAAGATATTTATGGCATGATTGATTATATTACTCATTATCCGGGTGTTGATACGGAGCGGGTCGGTATTCTCGGAATCTGTGGCGGTGGCGGATACACTTTAAAAGCCGCTCAATCAGACAAACGTTTAAAGGCGGTAGCTACTTTGAGTATGTTTAATTCCGGCAAAGTCAGAAGAGAAGGTTTTATGGGTTCTCAGATTTCTACCATTCAGGAAAGGCTGAAACAGGCAACAGACGCCCGTGCGCAAGAAATGGCAGGTGGTAAAATTTTATATACAGGAGAATCCAACTTGACCGATGAACAAATAGCCCAACTGCCGTTCGATTTATACCGTGAAGGATTTATCTATTATGGCAAAACTCATGCTCATCCGAATTCCACTTTCAGATATACGGTCAGCAGCTTGCTTGACTTGATGACATGGGACGCTACTTCTAACGTTGACTTGATAAACCAGCCATTGCTCATGTTGGCAGGCAGCAAAGCCGATACTTTCTATATGACTGATGAAGCCTTCCAAAAAGCAACCGGAACTGCGGACAAGGAATTATTCCTGATACCCGGGGCTACTCATATCCAGACTTACTATGTTCCCGAATATGTAGACATGGCAGTGAATAAATTGGTGGAGTTTTTTGGAAAAAGACTGTAGTCGCTTTATCGGGTCAATGGCTTGAAGATTAGTTTGATGTCGTGATATTCAATGTAGTATTTCTTATCCTTAATAATATTCAGATAATGAGAAAAATTTATTTATCATTCGTAACTTTAGCAGCGCTGGCTTGTGGCTTTGTTGTTTATGCTAACGCAATAGCAGTTAATCATTTGGCGGAAATGCCTGAAGTAGAGTCAACAACAGTCAATGCAAGTATAGCACCGACTAAAGGCAAGGTGCTTGTTGTTTACTTCACTTCGCCCGAAACAGATGGCGTAGATACCTCATCCGGTGCCAGCCGTCTTGTATCGAACGGTAAACTTTATGGCAATACCGAATATGTAGCTACCCTCATCAGCGAAGAGACGGGCGGCGACCTATTTCAGATTAAGACCGCGCATGCTTATCCGGGTACACATAAGGAATTAATAGATGCTGCCAAAAAGGAAGTTGACTCGAAAGCCCGTCCGAAATTGGCAACACACATCAAGAATCTTGCCGACTATGATATTGTATTTATAGGCTTTCCGAATTGGTGGTATGATATGCCAATGGCACTCTATTCGTTCTTCGATGAATATGACTTTACTGGTAAAACCCTTATACCATTCTGTACACATGGTGGAAGCCGTTTTTCACAAGCGGAAAAGACCATTGCTTCATTGGAAAAGGGAGCCAAAATGCAGAAAGGGCTTGCTATTTCCCGTAATAATGTTTCCGACTCCGGAGAGTCCGTTTTGAAATGGTTGCGGGGTATGGGTATGACAAGTAAATGATATGTATAAGTAAAAGGCTTTGAATCCGGAACTCAAAGCCTTTTATTTGTAAATCTGTTCTTATTGGTTTTATCTGAACTTACTTTTTTCGTAGTTATACGGAATACTTGTACCTACAACCACATCTTCGATTTTTTCAAGAATCAACCAATCATCCATATTTCCTTGGTGTTCAAAGTCAAATGCCGGCTCAATCTTTTCCACATTGGAGAATCCTATCAGTATTAAACATTTCTTATGCCAACGTTCCTTCTGCTTATCTGTCAGATTAAGTTTTGGCTGGTTATGAGCAAGGATAGTGATAATCTCTTCTTCTGTCAGTTTCTGATAGTTTTCGACATGAGTTACCGTAGCTTTGGCTGAAATTTTCTTCGAGCCTTTCTGCATAAAATAGAGGATTTCACCTTCATTTACCCGACTGTGCGGGATTTTTCGTCCGGCAGCACCGCGAACCACCATTGTTTTACTGCCATCAAGTATTTTCTCCAATACTTTCGTTTTATCATCACAATATACCAAGTGCACCATGTTTAATTCTTTTAGATTAATTCTATTGTTCCGGACAGAATCCGTTTTTATAAAACAGATAACTTTCTTCTATCGCATCGGCTGTGTCGGCTTCTAATGCATATAATATTTCCCTGCAAAACTCCAATTGCCCGGTTCCGTTGGCAGTTACGATATTTCCGTCTCTTACAGCTTGTTTGTTGATGTAGTTGGAATCACCTGTATATTTATCTCCAGCATATTGTTTAAGATATCCGATTGTATTGCTGGTGTGTTTTACTTTATTAAGAAAACCATGCATACCAAGAAAAACGGAAGCATTGCATATTCCGGCAACTAATTTTTTCTCTTTGACGGCTTTTTCTACTAGTGGAACTATCAACTCAGCTTCAGGTGAGAACCAGCTCATGCCACCGACTAATACCAAACCGGCATAATCTTCCGGCATATCTTTTAGTCCGTAGTCGGGCAGCACTTTGAATCCGCCTATTGAACTAACGGGCTCTTTGGTTATCGATAAGGTTTTTACTTTATAAGTAATGGGGTTTCCGGGCTTGACTCCCTGATTCAGACAAGTAGCTATAAATGCACCTTCCCAATCGGCGAACTCATTTAAGATTACGAATATTACCTCTTTCATGATTTTGTTTTTTTTCGTGTACAAAGATAGTGTAATTCGGCTAATCCGCACCTAAAATGTCAATATTCTACATGGCAACTGCTCTTTTTGAAATATGAGAAAATAAAAAGGCTCTGTAATATTGGATTACAAAGCCTTTTATTTTTCTTAAGAAGCGGTGCGTACGGGACTCGAACCCGTGACCCCATGCGTGACAGGCATGTATTCTAACCAACTGAACTAACGCACCAAATTTTATTTAGACTAACTCTTTTTATTCTTTCCGCCTCTTCATTAAGAAGCGGTGCGTACGGGACTCGAACCCGTGACCCCATGCGTGACAGGCATGTATTCTAACCAACTGAACTAACGCACCAGAATTTCATTTTATTAATCTGCATCTCTCTCGATTGCGGGTGCAAAGGTAGTTGTTTTTTGTAAATCTGCAAGCGTTTTGAGAAAAGTTTTTTTCAAGAAAAAACGAGAAGAACGTTTAGTGCCTCATTTTGAGTACTTTTGTAATGAAAAAAAATATTGTTTTTTTCTTCTCTCAGGATAATGACGCTATCCGGTTGTCATAGTGACGCCATTATAATGAGATAGTGACGTTGTCCGAAGACAATAGCGTCACTATCCTGAAGTTTGTCATCCTCTTCATAGAAAATAGTTCCCGATTTCTTTCTATCTGTAAGAAATCACCGTTTTTATATCAACTTTCTGCTTGAATAATTCGTAATTTTGCAATAAATCGTTATTTTTGCGGACTAAAATAAGAAAGGTGGAAAATATTCTGCCGGGAATCGTAAATTAGTAAAAAGAATGATGACAACAGCCAAACTGTTATTGCACTGTCCCGACAAACCGGGAATCCTTGCGGAAGTGACAGACTTTATTACGGTAAACAAAGGAAATATTATCTATTTGGATCAATATGTAGACCATGTAGAAAACATCTTCTTCATGCGTATTGAATGGGAATTGAAAGACTTTCTGGTTCCCCAGGAAAAGATTGAAGATTATTTCAGAACACTTTACGGCCAAAAGTACGAAATGGATTTCCGCCTTTATTTTTCGGATGTAAAACCGCGTATGGCAATTTTCGTTTCTAAGCTGTCGCATTGTCTTTTTGATATGCTGGCTCGCTATACAGCCGGAGAGTGGAATGTGGAGATACCTCTTATAATAAGCAACCACCCCGATTTGCAACATGTAGCCGAACGTTTCGGTATCCCTTTCTATCTGTTCCCTATTACTAAAGAGACAAAAGAAGAACAGGAGCGTAAGGAAATGGAACTGCTTGCCAAACATAAAATTACATTTATCGTACTGGCACGCTATATGCAAGTGATTTCCGAACAGATGATTAATGCTTATCCGAATAAAATAATCAATATTCATCATTCTTTCCTTCCTGCGTTCGTCGGTGCGAAACCATATCACGCCGCCTTCCAGAGAGGTGTGAAGATTATTGGTGCAACAAGCCATTACGTAACGACAGAGTTGGATGCAGGTCCGATTATCGAACAGGATGTAGTGCGTATCACTCATAAAGATTCTATTGAAGATCTTGTAAACAAAGGAAAGGACTTGGAGAAAATCGTTCTCTCGCGTGCGGTACAGAAGCACATTGAACGTAAAGTTTTGGCCTATAAAAATAAAACAGTAATATTTAGCTGATGAAAGTAGCAGTCGTAAAATACAATGCCGGCAATATCCGTTCTGTGGATTATGCATTGAAACGGTTGGGGGTGGAAGCAGTGATTACTGCCGATAAAGAAGAACTCCAGTCGGCCGATAAAGTAATTTTCCCCGGAGTAGGAGAGGCGGAAACTACCATGAACCACTTGAAAGCGACAGGATTGGACGAACTGATAAAGAACCTGCGTCAGCCTGTGCTCGGAATTTGTCTCGGTATGCAGTTGATGTGCCGTTATTCTGAAGAAGGAGAAGTGGATTGCCTGAATATTTTTGATGTGGATGTGAAACGTTTTGTTCCGCAAAGGCACGAAGATAAGGTGCCGCACATGGGGTGGAATACAATCGGCAAAACGAATAGCAAACTCTTTGAAGGATTTACCGAAGAAGAATTTGTCTACTTCGTGCATAGCTTTTATGTGCCGACTTGCAACTTTACTGCCGCTACGACTGATTATATTCATCCGTTTAGTGCTGCCTTGCATAAAGATAACTTTTATGCCACCCAGTTTCATCCGGAGAAAAGCGGTAAGACGGGAGAGAAGATTCTGACGAACTTTCTGAATCTATAATAAACTATGTCACCGTTTATAATAAACTCCACCATATTTATAATAAACTCGTTCATCGTTTATAATAAACATTTTGAGGGGATAAAAAGCGGTGTTGAACAGATTGGAAAGAGGTAGTAATAAGAGAACTGTAAATTGTCAAATAGCAAATAAATAATAGATGATAGAAATTATTCCAGCCATTGATATTATTGACGGAAAGTGTGTACGCCTTTCCCAGGGAGATTACGACAGTAAGAAAGTATATAACGAAAATCCGGTGGAAGTTGCCAAGGAATTTGAAGCGAACGGTGTTCGCAGACTTCATGTGGTGGACTTGGACGGAGCTGCTTCTCACCATGTAATCAATCATCGGGTATTGGAACAAATCGCTACCCGTACTTCCTTAATAATAGATTTTGGCGGCGGAGTAAAGAGTGATGAAGATTTGAAAATAGCTTTCGAAAGCGGTGCGCAAATGGTGACGGGCGGCAGTATTGCCGTGAAAGACCCCGAACTGTTCTGTCATTGGCTGGAAGTGTATGGAAGTGAGAAAATCATATTGGGAGCGGACGTAAAGGAACATAAGATAGCCGTAAACGGTTGGAAAGACGAAAGCGCCTGTGAACTTTTCCCGTTCCTCGAAGACTATATAAATAAAGGTGTCCGGAAAGTGATCTGCACGGACATCAGTTGCGACGGGATGCTGAAAGGACCCTCTATTGACTTGTACAAAGAAATGCTGGAAAAATTCCCCGATCTCTATCTAATGGCCAGCGGTGGGGTAAGTAATGTCGATGACATTATTGCTTTGAACGAAGCCGGAGTGCCCGGAGTAATCTTTGGAAAAGCTCTTTATGAAGGACATCTCACCCTGCAAGACTTGAGAATCTTTTTGGATTGAGACTTTTGAAAGTCTGATTTTGAATTGTCAAACAGTAAATAAAAATAGGATTGTGTTAGCAAAAAGAATAGTGCCTTGTCTGGACATCAAAGACGGACAAACCGTGAAAGGAACGAATTTTGTAAATTTGCGCCAGGCCGGTGATCCGGTGGAATTGGGACGTGCTTATAGTGAACAGGGAGCTGATGAACTTGTTTTCCTGGATATTACTGCCAGCCATGAGGGGCGTAAGACTTTTACGGAATTGGTAAAACGGATTGCTGCCAATATCAATATTCCGTTTACCGTAGGCGGTGGAATCAATGAATTGAGTGATGTGGACCGTCTGTTGAATGCCGGCGCCGATAAGATTTCTATCAATTCGTCTGCTATCCGCAACCCGCAGTTGATTGACGAGATTGCCAAGAATTTCGGTTCGCAGGTTTGTGTGTTGGCAGTAGACGCCAAGCAAACGGAAAAAGGCTGGAAATGCTACCTGAATGGTGGACGTATTGAAACTGACAAGGATCTGTTTGACTGGACAAAAGAAGCACAGGAACGTGGGGCCGGAGAAATCCTTTTTACGAGCATGAATCATGACGGAGTAAAGACCGGATATGCGAACGAGGCACTTGCCGCTTTGGCTGGACAACTTTCGGTTCCTGTGATTGCTTCGGGAGGTGCAGGCTGCAAAGAGCACTTCCGTGACGTTTTTTTGCAAGGAAAAGCAGATGCGGCACTGGCTGCCAGTGTTTTTCACTTCGGAGAAATAAAAATTCCCGAATTAAAATCGTATCTTTGCGGCGAAGGAATTACCATTAGGTAATTGTTGCGTTGCAAAAACAGGCTTTTAGGCTGCGGCGAAGGATTTGTCATAGGATAATTGCACATAATTAGCGAATAAGTAAATTAAGAACTTAAAATAAAATGGAATTGGATTTCGATAAGATGAACGGACTCGTTCCGGCTATCATACAGGACAACGAAACATGTAAAGTCCTGATGCTGGGCTTCATGAATAAAGAGGCTTATGATAAAACGGTAGAAACCGGAAAAGTAACTTTTTTCAGCCGAACAAAGAACCGTCTTTGGACGAAAGGCGAAGAGAGCGGCAATTTCCTTCACGTCGTTTCTATCAAGGCCGATTGTGACAATGATACGTTATTGATACAGGTGAATCCGGTAGGTCCGGTTTGCCACACAGGTACGGATACATGTTGGGGTGAAAAGAATGAAGAACCGGTCATGTTTCTGAAAGCATTGCAGGATTTTATTGACAAACGTCATGAAGAAATGCCGGAAGGTTCTTATACGACCAGTCTGTTCGAATCTGGAATCAATAAGATAGCACAGAAAGTGGGCGAAGAAGCAGTAGAAACTGTCATTGAAGCAACAAACGGCACCAATGAGCGTTTGATTTACGAAGGAGCCGATTTGATTTATCACATGATTGTATTATTAACTTCAAAAGGTTACCGCATCGAAGACCTTGCACGCGAATTGCAGGAAAGACATAGCAGTACATGGAAGAAGCATTAATTCAATATAAGAACGTAGAAATACATCAGCAGGAACTCTGTGTGCTAAGTGGTGTAAATCTGGAACTGCACAAAGGAGAGTTCGTCTATCTGATAGGAAAAGTAGGCTCCGGAAAAACAAGTCTGCTCAAGACCTTGTATGGCGAACTGGACGTAATTGACGGTGATGCGGAAGTGCTGGGCTATAATATGCGCTCTATCAAACGTAAGCATATCCCGCAGCTACGCCGGAAGTTAGGCATTGTGTTTCAGGATTTTCAACTGTTGACAGACCGTACTGTGTACAATAATCTGGAGTTTGTACTTCGTGCCACCGGCTGGAAGAATAAACAAGAGATAAAAGAACGTATTGAGGAAGTACTTGATTTAGTGGGGATGTCCAATAAAGGCTATAAAATCCCTAACGAGCTTTCTGGCGGCGAACAGCAGCGTATCGTAATCGCACGTGCCGTACTCAATTCTCCGGCTATCATTCTGGCGGATGAACCGACCGGAAACCTGGATGTAGAGACAGGTAAGTCCATTGTAGAATTGTTGCACAACATTTGTGAAACCGGTTCGTCCGTAGTGATGACGACGCACAATCTGCAATTACTGAAAGAATATCCCGGCAGGGTATACCGTTGTGCCGAACATCATATCACCGATGTGACCGACGAATATATGCCCCGACAGAGAACAATAGAAATAGATTTAAATATAGATAACTAAAACAGTAACGAAAATGAAAGTTTTAAAGTTTGGAGGAACTTCCGTAGGTTCTGCTCAGCGCATGAAGGAAGTAGCCAAATTGATTACCGATGGTGAACAGAAGATTGTTGTCCTTTCAGCTATGTCAGGTACGACAAACACATTGGTGGAAATTTCGGACTATCTGTATAAGAAGAATCCGGAGGGTGCCAACGAGATTATCAATAAGCTGGAGGCTAAATATAAACAGCACGTTGATGAACTGTACGCAACTCAGGAGTATAAACAGAAAGGTCTGGAAGTCATCAAGTCTCACTTCGACTACATCCGCTCCTACACTAAAGACCTTTTCACTTTGTTCGAAGAGAAAGTGGTTTTGGCACAGGGAGAGCTTATCTCTACGGCTATGGTGAACTTCTATCTGCAGGAATGTGGTGTGAAGTCAGTATTGCTTCCGGCTTTGGAATTCATGCGTACTGACAAGAACGCAGAACCGGACCCTGTATATATTAAGGAGAAACTGCAGGCACAGCTCGAACTTTATCCGGATATGGATATTTATATCACACAAGGTTTCATCTGCCGCAACGCTTATGGCGAGATCGATAACCTGCAACGTGGTGGCAGCGATTACACAGCTTCCTTGATTGGTGCAGCCGTGAATGCTTCCGAAATCCAGATATGGACAGATATTGACGGAATGCACAACAACGACCCGCGCATTGTCGACAAGACTGCCCCGGTTCGCCAGTTGCATTTTGAAGAAGCAGCCGAGTTGGCTTACTTCGGTGCAAAAATTCTGCACCCGACCTGCATTCAGCCTGCTAAATATGCCAATATCCCTGTACGTCTGTTGAATACAATGGATCCGCATGCTCCGGGGACATTAATTTCTAATGACACAGAGAAAGGGAAAATCAAAGCTGTAGCTGCAAAAGATAACATTACGGCCATTAAAATCAAGTCAAGCCGTATGTTGCTTGCTCATGGTTTCCTGCGCAAAGTATTCGAAATCTTTGAAAGTTACCAGACTTCGATCGATATGATTTGTACTTCGGAAGTCGGTGTGTCTGTCACGATAGATAACACGAAACACCTGAACGAGATTCTGGATGACTTGAAGAAATACGGTACAGTGACCGTCGACAAAGAAATGTGTATCATCTGCGTCGTGGGCGACCTGGAGTGGGAGAACGTCGGTTTCGAAGCAAAAGCGCTTGACGCCATGCGTGACATACCGGTACGAATGATTTCATTCGGAGGAAGTAACTACAACATTTCTTTCCTCATTCGGGAATGTGACAAGAAGACAGCATTACAGTCGCTGAGCGATATGCTTTTCAACAACAAATAATTCCACAAATTATATTGAGCGCTTTTACCAAACTGATAAAAGCGCTCTTTTTTAACTAACTAAACAAGTTTTTTGAGTTATGAAAGGAATATTTCCAATCGATAAGTTCCGTACTTTGCAGACACCTTTCTATTATTACGATACGAAAGTGCTGCGTGATACATTGTCGGCTATCAACCAGGAGGTTGCCAAATATCCTAACTATTCCGTACACTATGCAGTAAAAGCAAACGCCAATCCGAAAGTGCTTACCATTATCCGTGAAAGCGGTATGGGAGCAGATTGTGTGAGTGGTGGAGAAATCCGTGCTGCTATCCGTGCCGGATTTCCTGCAAGCAAAATTGTCTTTGCGGGAGTAGGCAAAGCCGATTGGGAGATTAACCTCGGACTGGAATACGGAATCTTCTGTTTCAATGTAGAATCTATTCCTGAACTGGAAGTGATAAACGAACTTGCTGCTGCTCAAAATAAGATAGCCAATGTGGCTTTCCGTATCAATCCCGATGTCGGTGCGCATACTCATGCCAATATTACGACCGGCCTGGCCGAGAACAAATTTGGAATCAGTATGCAGGATATGGATAAAGTGATAGATGTGGCAGTAGAAATGAAGCATGTCAAATTCATCGGACTTCACTTTCACATCGGTTCTCAGATTCTGGATATGGGTGACTTTATTGCCCTTTGCAACCGTGTCAACGAATTGCAGGATAAGCTGGAAGCCCGTCGCATTCTGGTGGAACACATCAATGTAGGCGGTGGCTTGGGCATTGATTACGGACATCCCAACCGTCAGCCAATTCCCAACTTTAAGGATTATTTCTCAACCTATGCCGGACAACTGAAACTGCGTCCTTATCAGACTCTGCATTTTGAGTTGGGGCGTGCAGTCGTTGGCCAATGCGGTTCATTGATCTCCAAAGTGTTATATGTGAAACAGGGAGCGAAAAAGAAATTCGCTATCCTTGATGCAGGCATGACGGACTTGATCCGTCCCGCCTTATATCAGGCATACCACAAAATGGAAAACATCACTTCTGAAGAACCGGTAGAATCTTATGATGTAGTAGGGCCTATCTGCGAATCGTCGGATGTTTTCGGAAAAGTGATCGATCTGAACAAGGTGAAGCGAGGCGACTTGATAGCTCTTCGCTCAGCAGGTGCCTACGGCGAGATTATGGCTTCCGGCTACAACTGTCGTGAGTTGCCGAAAGGATATACTTCTGACGAGTTGGTGTAAATAAAATGTGAATGTAGTTTAAAAATACAGGGGAGTCGGAACAATTTTAACTGAAATCTTGTTATTTTTGTAATTAGTTCAATAAGAAACTACATTAACAACTTAATAAAAAGATACGATTATGATTTCAGAAAAATTACAAAAGGCAATCAATGAACAGATCACAGCAGAAATGTGGTCGTCTAACCTGTATTTGGCAATGTCTTTCTTCTTTGAGAAAGAAGGTTTCAGCGGTTTTGCACATTGGATGAAGAAACAGTCTCAGGAAGAAATGGGACATGCTTATGCAATGGCTGATTATATTATCAAGCGTGGTGGAACTGCAATGGTCGACAAGATTGATGTCGTTCCTAACGGCTGGGGTACTCCGTTGGAAGTGTTTGAACACGTTTACAAACACGAATGCCATGTATCTGCATTGGTAGACAAACTGGTTGACGTGGCTGCCGCTGAGAAGGACAAAGCAACTCAGGACTTCTTGTGGGGATTCGTTCGCGAACAGGTAGAAGAAGAAGCTACTGCACAGGGAATCGTTGATAAGATCAAGAAAGCCGGTGACACCGGTATCTTCTTTGTTGACTCACAGTTGGGACAACGTTGATAATAGTCTGAAAATATATTTATAATATATAGGAAGCTGTTTGGATTTATTTCCGGACAGCTTCTTTTTCATTTCATGTGTAATAGTGTGCGGATTTGCAGATGAATAATCTATTTTTTGTGTCCTTTTTCCATTGCCCCGAGATAGATCTCCAGCGAACGGGTAGAAATCTGAATCTCGCGGAAAGATACGCCCAGAGATGCGATCAGCAGAATCAAAGCCAGTCCGAAGACATAAGCGGATAATAATTGCAGTCCGATATAAATCAGAAACATACTCACTACGCAGAAAAACAGGCTTGCAATGCCCAGCCCTTGCATGGTACGTGTCAGGTTCAGTCGTTTCCGCAAGTTTTCAATCTGTGCCACGGTGATGTCCGAAGGGTTTTCCATATAGCGGTCTCGCAGCTGGCGTACAAGTTGTGCATACGATAAGAAACGATTGGTGTAAGCCAATAATATCAGTGAAACTGCGGAGAAAAGCAGAGCAGGGGTGGTGAGAGTAAGTTCTTCCATATATAAATTAAAAATCTTCCATTGTTATTGTCGATAATCAAATCCTTATGATTACAATAATAACAATGGAAGAAAAGAAAATGTTTTTTTATTTCAGTACACCGAGTTCTTTACCTACTTTGATAAAGGCAGCGATGCACTTGTCGAGATGTTCCTTCTCGTGTCCGGCAGAGATTTGTACACGGATACGTGCCTGGTCTTTCGGAACTACCGGATAATAGAATCCGGTTACGTAGATACCTTCCTCCTGCATACGTGCGGCATAAATCTGTGACAACTTCGCGTCATACAGCATGACAGCGCAAATAGCACTTTGTGTCGGTTTGATATCGAATCCGGCAGCAGTCATCTTGTCGCGGAAGTAATTTACATTCTCCACGAGTTTGTCATGCAGCGCATTGCTTTCTTTCAGTATCTTGAATACTTCCAGGCTTGCACCGATAATGCCCGGAGCCAATGAGTTGGAGAACAGATACGGGCGGCTGCGTTGGCGCAGTAAGTCAATAATCTCCTTACGTCCGGTAGTAAATCCTCCTAAAGCACCTCCGAAAGCTTTACCCAGCGTACCGGTGTAAATATCCACACGACCATGAGTTTTGTAGAGTTCGCTTACGCCGTGTCCGGTAGCGCCTACCACGCCGGCAGAGTGTGATTCGTCTACCATAACCAGCGCATCATATTTCTCGGCAAGGTCACAAATCTGATCCATGGGAGCTACGTTGCCGTCCATAGAGAACACGCCGTCTGTGACGATAATGCGGAAACGTTGAGCTTGTGCCTCTTGCAGGCATTTCTCCAGCTCGTTCATGTCAGCATTGGCGTAACGATAGCGTTTAGCTTTGCAAAGACGTACACCGTCGATAATAGAAGCATGGTTCAGAGAATCCGAGATAATGGCATCCTGATCCGAGAAAAGCGGTTCGAACACACCACCGTTTGCATCGAAGCAGGCAGCATATAGAATCGTGTCTTCTGTTTGGAAATAGTCGGAAATAGCGTCTTCCAGTTCTTTGTGTATATCTTGTGTTCCACAAATGAAACGAACGGAGGACATACCATATCCGCGTCGGTTCATCATTTCCTGGGAAGCTTTGATCAATCGGGGGTGATTGGACAGTCCCAGGTAGTTGTTAGCGCAGAAGTTCAGCACTTCTTTACCTTTTACAGTGATGGCAGCTTGCTGCGCACTTTCAATTAGTCGTTCTTCTTTATAAAGACCGGCTTCTTTAATTTCAGCCAATGTTTGGCTGAGAAAATCTTTCATTTTACCGTACATAGTGTTTGAGTAATTAAGTTCGATTACAAAGGACACAATTTTTCTTGGAATAACAATGTCTTTTTGATTAAAATCTGAAAAAAAAGTGCTTACTTTGTGCGCTATTTAGCTTAATAATTTAAGTACGAAGAAAAAATGAAACACATTTTGATTATTGGAGCCACCGGACAGATCGGCTCCGAGTTAACGATGGAGCTACGTAAACGCTATGGTAACACAAACGTGGTAGCTGGTTATATCCCGGGTGCAGAACCTAAGGGAGAGTTGAAAGAATCAGGACCGGCGGCTATTGTCGACGTGACTAATGGGGAAATGATTGCGTCTGTGGTGAAAGAATACCACATTGACACAGTGTATAATCTGGCTGCCTTGCTATCAGTGGTAGCCGAATCGAAGCCGAAGCTGGCTTGGAAGATTGGCATTGATGGGCTATGGAATGTATTGGAAGTAGCGCGCGAACAGGGATGTGCCGTGTTTACCCCCAGTTCAATCGGTTCTTTTGGTGCAAGTACACCTCATACGAAGACGCCGCAGGACACCATTCAGCGTCCGCGTACCATGTATGGAGTTACTAAAGTGACAACTGAGTTGTTGAGCGACTACTATTTTAATAAATATGGTGTCGACACTCGTGCAGTCCGTTTCCCGGGCATTATCTCGAACGTAACCCCTCCGGGTGGAGGAACAACCGATTACGCTGTCGACATTTATTATTCGGCTGTAAAAGGTGAAAAATTTGTGTGTCCTATCAAAGAAGGCACTTTAATGGATATGATGTATATGCCGGATGCGCTGAATGCAGCGATTACGCTTATGGAAGCTGATCCGACAAAATTGATACACCGCAATGCTTTCAATATCGCCTCTATGAGTTTCGATCCGGAGACGATCTATCAAGCTATCAAAAAGCATGTGCCGGAGTTTCAGATGATTTACGATGTAGACCCGTTGAAACAACGCATTGCCGATAGTTGGCCCGACAGCCTGGACGACACCTGTGCTCGTGAAGAGTGGGGTTGGAAGCCGGCTTATGACCTGGAAAGCATGACGGTGGATATGCTTGAAAAGCTTAGAGAGAAATTAAAATAATGAAAAAACTAATTGCAGGGGTCATATTACTCGGTTTACTGGGTGCTTGTAGCAATAAAAAAGCTAAGATTGACCCCTTCGCATCTATTACTCAAGAGGTGGATTCTATCCGGCACAAAGCCGATTCAATCCACCTGGATGAATTGCCGGAAGATCCGCAGCCTATACAGGCTGACGAATCTTTCGACGATTTCATCTATAATTTTGCTTCCGATGATGTGTTGCAACGTCAGCGTGTGAAATTTCCGTTGCCCTACTACAACGGAGATAAAAAGGCGAATATCGAGGAACGTAACTGGAAGCACGACAACCTGTTTACCAAACAGCATTATTATACGCTCCTGTTTGATAAAGAGGAAGACATGGACTTGGTAGGAGATACCTCTCTCACTTCCGTGCAAGTGGAGTGGATATTCGTGAAGACACGGATGATGAAGAAATATTACTTTGAGCGTATCAAGGGAGCGTGGATTCTGGAGGCTATCAATCTGCGTCCTATCGAACGGGATGAAAACGAGGACTTTGTGGAGTTCTTCGGCCATTTCGCTACCGACAGCCTTTTCCAGAGCCAGCGTGTGCGTGAGCCATTGGCTTTTGTTACTACCGATCCGGACGATGATTTCTCTGTGCTGGAGACTACTCTCGATTTGAACCAGTGGTTTGCCTTCAAGCCGGCATTGCCTGCCGAACGCCTTTCGAATATCAATTACGGGCAACGGAATGATGACGGATCGCCAACTAAAATCCTGGCACTGAAAGGAATCGGAAACGGGTTTTCGAATATTCTTTATTTTCGCCGGAAAGCAGGCGAATGGGAGCTATATAAATTTGAAGATGTAAGCATCTGATGATAGCGAATATAACAGTCTGCATTTATCGACATATAACGAATAGAATAACTATATAACTTTAAACGATGTATTCTCTTTTACCCTACAATACCTTCGGCATTGACGTCAGTGCCAACCGTTTCATTGAATATGTTTCGGTGGAAGAACTGAAGACGTTGATTGAGCAAGGTGCCGTTACGACACCTTTTTTGCATATTGGCGGCGGCAGCAACCTGTTATTTACCAAAGACTATGAAGGAGTGGTGTTGCACTCCCGTATCGAAGGAATCGAAGTGGCGGAGGAAGACGAGCGCTCTGTTTCCGTGCGTGTAGGCGCAGGTGTGGTGTGGGATGATTTTGTGGCATATTGTGTAGAACACGGGTGGTATGGAGCTGAAAATCTTTCACTCATTCCCGGCGAGGTAGGTGCAAGCGCTGTGCAGAATATCGGAGCCTACGGCGTGGAAGTAAAGAACTTGATAACAACCGTGGAAACGGTGAACATTCAGGGGCGGGAACGCGTTTATTCTGTTGAAGAATGTGGCTATGCCTATCGCAACAGTATCTTCAAACGTCCTGAGAACAAATCCGTTTTTGTGACTCATGTCTGCTTCCGGCTTAGTAAAGAGGAACATTATATGCTCGATTACGGAACGATTCGTCAGGAACTTGAAAAATATCCTGCGCTGACTTTGCCTGTCGTCCGGAAAATCATTATTGATATTCGTGAGGCTAAGTTGCCCGACCCGAAAGTAATGGGAAATGCCGGTAGTTTCTTTATGAACCCGATTGTGCCGAGGGAGAAGCTGGAAGCTTTACAGCAGGAATATCCGGGAATGCCCTACTACGAACTGCCGGAAGGACGGGTGAAGATTCCCGCCGGCTGGATGATCGATCAGTGCGGGTGGAAAGGGAAAGCCTTAGGTCCGGCGGCTGTACACGATAAGCAAGCCTTGGTGCTGGTGAATTGCGGTGGAGCGAAAGGTAGTGATATAATTGCGCTTTCGGATGCGGTGCGGGCTTCTGTCCGTGAGAAGTTCGGCATAGATATACATCCGGAAGTAAATTTCGTCTGAAAGAAATGAAAATAAGAATACTTGGAAGTGGAACATCGACGGGAGTCCCTCAGATTGGCTGTACGTGTCCGGTCTGTACTTCTGCCGACCCGAAAGATAATCGGTTGCGCACGTCTGCTATTGTAGAGACAGGCGATGCACGGATACTGATTGACTGCGGTCCCGATTTTCGGACGCAGGTCTTACGCCTGCCTTTTGAAAGGATAGACGGTGTGCTGATTACTCACGAACATTATGACCATGTGGGCGGGCTGGATGATTTGCGTCCGTTCTGCCGTTTCGGTTCTGTGCCTATCTATGCGGAACAATACGTGTCGGACGCTTTGCGCTTGCGTATGCCCTACTGTTTTGTAGATCATCGCTACCCGGGTGTTCCCGATATTCCTTTGCAGGAAATATCGGTCGGGCAGAAATTCTTTATAAATACTACGGAGGTCATACCTTTGCGTGTGATGCACGGGCGGCTGCCGATTCTGGGTTACCGCATCGGACAGCTCGGCTACATCACCGATATGCTGACTATGCCCGAAGAATCGTATGAACAATTAGCCGGAATAGATGTTTTGATAGTGAATGCACTACGGATAGCCCCGCATCCCACACATCAGGATTTGGAGGAGGCGTTGGCGGTTGCGCAGCGCATTCGGGCGAAGAAAACATACTTTATACACATGAGTCATGATATGGGCTTGCATGCAGAGGTGGAACGGAAACTCCCGGAGAATATTCACCTGGCATACGACGGATTGGAAATCCTTCTTTGATTTCCGGTGAAATATTTAGCAAAAGTTTTGTTTTCTTTGTAGAAATTATTATTTTTGCACTTAGCCGATAAACAGCGAATATTATGAAACTTCGTACGATAGTGAAAATAGCGATCACTTCTTCTGTTGTACTTTTGTGCGCAGGTTTCGCTTTGTACTCTTTTTTCAGGCTGTCGGCCGCCGAAGGAAAAAAGGATTTCAATCTCTACGAATTGGTTCCGCCCTCTGCTTCGGCAGTTTTTGTCACTGATGACATACTGGAATTTGTGGCGGAAGTAGACGATCTGGCTTGTAGTAAAAATCAGCAATATCTTCATGTATCCAAACTGTTTTCGTATCTGAAACAGTATCTTTATACCCTTCAGGAAGAAGCGCCTCACGGATTGAGCCGGCAAATGAATCAAATGTTGATTAGTTTTCATGAGCCGGACAATATTCATAACCAGGTGCTATATTGCAGATTGGGGGAGGGCGACCGGCAACTGATTGACCGTTTCGTGCAGAAGTATGTCTCATCTCTTTATCCACCGAAAACTTTCAAATATAAGGGAGAGGATATAACGATTTATCCTATGGCGGACGGGGATTTTCTGGCATGCTACCTGACATCCGATTTTATGGCTTTGAGTTATCAGAAGAAGTTGATAGAAACCGTTATTGATGCTCACAAGACCGGAAAATCATTGGCGGACGATCCTACCTTTGCAGAAGCGGCCACCCCGAAGAAAAGTCCGGCGGTTGCCACTGTTTATGCCCATTTGGAAGGTATGATGGGCTGGACGGAGTTTGATATGAAGCTGCGGGATGATTTCATTTATTTTACGGGTGTCTGTCACGAAACGGATACTTGCTTCACGTTTATGAATGTGCTTCGTCAGCAGGAATCAGTGGAAGGATTTCCGGGTGAGGCATTGCCTTCCACCGCTTTCTATTTCACTAAACAGGGAGTCACGGACTGGGCATCTCTGCTTTCTTATGGAGATATGCAGGAGACGGGCGTTCGTACCAGTGACGTGCGGAATAGGAATCGGGAGTTGTCTCATTATCTAATGGAGAATGCCGGACAGGAACTGGTTGCCTGTCTTTTCCAGCGTGAAGATACGTTGCAGGAAGCGGCGGCGGTTCTGAGCCTGTCGGTGTCGGACGTGACGGAAGCGGAACGGATGCTGCGATCTCTTATCAACACCGTTTCTACCGAAGAACGGGGAAAAACACCCCTGATAACTTTTTGTTATACTGCCAATAAAGCTTACCCCGTCTATCGCCTGCCTCAAACAACGTTGTTTACGCAACTAACTGGTTTTGCCGAACCGACATCGCATACATACGCCACATTTTATGAAGGGCGTTTGCTGTTGGCGCCCGATGAAAATAGTCTGTCCCGTTACATACGCCAGTTGGATAAAGGCGAGGTGCTCAATGGAGCGATAGCATACCGGACAGGAATGGATAACTTGTCCGATTCCTACCATTTCATGTTAATGGCAGACTTCGATCATCTGTTTCATCAGGCAGCAAAGCAAATTCATTTCGTGCCGGATTTCTTCCTGCGCAACTCCGAATTTTTTCGTAATTTTATACTCTTTGCCCAGTTTACTTGTGCTGACGGAGTGATATATCCCAATATTGTTTTGCGGTATAAATCGGAGTAAAGTCCATTCGGAAAACTCATCTGAAAGGCTGTTTTTCTATACGGAAAAAGGACGTTCTCGAACAGGAATATCCTGACTGGAAGAGTGGAAAAAACTATGGAAAAACAACGGAAAACCTACAAAAAACAAATAAAAAAAATATCGCTCTTTTTTCGAAAAATAAAACTTCTGAAACGCCTTCTGGCAGGGCGCGAAAACCGAACCATAACCGAACCATAAGCCAAGAGAAGAGAAGAGAGTATAAGAGAAAGAATAGAAACAGAAAGAAAAAGAAAGATAAAACTGCTGTTGCTGGTTGAATTTTTTTCGGGGGAACTGCTGTTGCTGATATTGCTTTGTTTCTCCCGTAAGTCGTGGGCGGATTTTTCCCGTCCCGCAGCGGAGCGTCGTCCGGCCCCGGGATGAAGAACGCTTAGCCCACGGAGGAATCTTTACAAAGTGCGGGTATAAAAAAACTCCCGGCAAGAATCATTCTCACCGGGAGTTTTTTTATCTGTATCGTCAAGCGGAATACTTTCGGCTTAGAAAGGCAGATCGTCCTTGGCATCACCCGGAGTAAATTCCGGAGTAGCGGCAGGAGCCGGAGGAGGAACGGGAGCACCCGGAGTCATTGGAGCACCTGCGCCTACACGCTCCACTTTCCATGCACGGATACTGTTGAACCAACGGTCGTTCCACTGGCGGGCGTCAACGTCGAATGATACGGTCAGTTCTTCGCCCATTTGAATGTTGAACTGCTCGATTTTGTCTGCGCCAAACACGTCGAAACACATTTTACGCGGATATTGGTCATGGTTTTCGATTACGTACTCTTGTGATTTCCACTCGTTGCCGCTAGTTTTTGAAACTCCGCCTCTCGGAGAGAGGATAGCGATGATTTTTCCTGTAAATTCCATTGCAATAATTTTAAATTCTGCGGCGAAGTTACAATTTTTTAGTAATATCCTTCACACAAAGCCTGTTTTTTTCTTTTGTTTTTATTGGGTAGCCCCAATCTTTTTTCGTAACTTTGTGCGATAGAACATTTAAAACTTAAATACACGAAAATATATGAAATTTATCGTTTCAAGTACTGCTCTTTCCAGCCATTTACAGGCCATCAGCCGTGTGATTAATTCAAAAAATGCGCTGCCAATTCTCGATTGTTTCCTCTTCGAACTGGAAGACGGAACATTGTCTGTGACTGTATCTGACAGTGAAACTACAATGGTTACTACCGTAGAAGTGAATGAAAGCGATACTAACGGGCGTTTTGCCGTAGTAGCGAAAACTTTGCTCGACGCACTGAAAGAAATTCCGGAACAACCTCTCACGTTCTTGATCAATCCGGACAACTACGAAATAACAGTGCAGTACCAGAATGGGAAATACAGCCTAATGGGACAGAATGCGGACGAATTTCCGCAATCGGCTACATTGGGTGACAACGCAGTTCGTGTGGAAATGGAAGCGGAAGTGTTGCTGGGGGGAATCAACCGCTCGGTCTTCGCTACTGCCGACGACGAACTCCGCCCGGTGATGAACGGTATTTATTTCGATATTACAACAGAAGATATCACAATGGTGGCTTCGGACGGCCACAAGCTGGTACGTTGCAAGACGCTGGCTGCCAAGGGTAACGAACGTGCTGCCTTCATCCTTCCCAAAAAACCGGCTACATTGCTCAAAAACCTTCTGCCGAAGGAACAAGGCTCTGTGACGATCGAATTTGATGAACGCAACGCTGTGTTTATGCTCGATAGCTATCGCATGGTATGCCGTCTGATCGAAGGACGCTATCCGAACTACAACTCTGTAATTCCGCAGAACAACCCGCATAAAGTGACGGTCGACCGGCAACAGCTGATCGGAGCTTTGCGCCGTGTGTCTATTTTCTCGTCACAGGCCAGCAGCTTGATTAAACTTCGTATGCAGGAGAACCAGATCGTGATTTCCGCACAAGATATCGACTTCTCCACTTCTGCCGAAGAAACACAAGTCTGCCAGTATGCAGGTGCGGCAATGAGCATCGGATTCAAGTCTACATTCCTAATCGACATTCTTAACAATATTTCGGCAGACGAAGTTGTTATCGAACTTGCCGATCCTTCACGTGCCGGTGTCATCGTACCGGTGGAACAGGAAGAAAATGAAGACCTGCTGATGTTGTTAATGCCGATGATGTTGAACGATTAATATACATTTCACGACAGAGGACACGGAGGACACAGAGGATAATTTGAATGACATTCCTTTCATTTACTCTCTATGTCCTCCGCGTCCTCTGTTGTGAAACAAAATGAATAAAAATGAAATTAAATCTGAAAAACCCTATTGTCTTTTTCGATCTTGAGACGACAGGAACCAATATCAACACAGACCGAATCGTTGAAATCTGTTATTTGAAAGTTTACCCGAACGGGAATGAGGAAGCGAAAACTCTGCGCATCAATCCCGAAATGCACATCCCCGAAGCATCTTCCGCCGTGCATGGCATTTATGACGCTGACGTGGCAGATTGCCCGACTTTCAAGGAAGTGGCAAAGAATATTGCCCGCGACATTGAAGGATGCGACCTGGCCGGATTCAATTCCAACCGTTTTGATATTCCTGTGCTGGCAGAAGAATTTCTGCGTGCCGGGGTGGACATTGATATGAGCAAACGTAAATTTGTGGATGTACAGGTGATATTTCATAAAATGGAACAACGTACCCTGTCCGCAGCCTACAAGTTCTATTGCGAGAAGAATCTGGAAGATGCGCACACTGCCGAAGCGGATACACGGGCTACATACGAGGTGCTGAAGGCACAGCTCGACCGTTATCCGGATCTTCAGAATGACATCGCATTCCTTGCCGATTATTCCAGTTTCAGCAAAAACGTAGATTTTGCAGGACGTATGGTTTACGATGATAATGGAACGGAAGTGTTCAACTTCGGAAAGTATAAAGGAATGTCGGTAGCCGAGGTGTTGAAGAAAGACCCCGGATATTACAGTTGGATTTTGAATAGTGATTTCACGCTGAATACGAAGGCGGCCTTGACTAAGATCCGCTTGCGTGAAATGAGTAATTTGATTACGAAATAATGCTAAAAGGAAAAAAGATAATTCTTGGAATTACCGGCAGTATTGCCGCATATAAGGCTTGCTATATCATCCGCGGACTTATCAGGCAAGGAGCGGAAGTGCAGGTTGTGATTACTCCGGCGGGAAAAGAATTTATTACTCCCATTACTCTATCGGCCTTGACCAGCAAACCGGTCATCAGTGAATTCTTTGCCCAACGTGACGGAACGTGGAACAGCCACGTTGACCTCGGACTGTGGGCAGATGCGATGCTGATAGCTCCCGCCACTGCCTCTACCATTGGCAAAATGGCAAACGGGATAGCTGATAATATGCTGATAACGACCTATCTTTCGGCGAAAGCTCCGGTGTTTGTAGCTCCGGCTATGGACCTCGATATGTATGCTCATCCTGCCACTCAGAAGAATCTGGAGATACTTCGTTCTTACGGCAATCATATTATCGAGCCGGGTACGGGTGAGCTTGCCAGTCATCTTGTAGGGAAGGGACGTATGGAGGAACCGGAGAATATCATCCGTGTGCTGGATGAATTTTTTTCTGCAAACGGTGAGCTGCAAGGTAAGAAAATAATGATTACAGCCGGGCCGACTTATGAGAAGATTGACCCTGTCCGTTTTATCGGCAACTATTCTTCCGGAAAAATGGGGTTTGCCCTCGCGGAAGAATGTGCACGTCGTGGAGCGCAGGTGACACTGATAGCGGGACCCGTGCAACTGAAAACACAACATTCCCGCATTCGTCGCATTGATGTAGAGTCTGCCGGCGAAATGTCGGTAGCGTCGAAAAAATACTTTGCCGAAGCCGATGCGGGTATTCTTTGTGCGGCAGTAGCCGATTTCCGTCCGGAGGTGGTAGCCGATAAGAAAATTAAACGTGAGAAGGAGGAAGAACTGACTCTGCATCTTCAGGCAACCGAAGATATTGCGGCAAGTCTGGGAGCGTTGAAAGGTAAGAATCAGTTGTTGGTAGGCTTTGCCCTCGAAACGAACAATGAACAGCAGAATGCCGAAGGAAAGCTCGAACGCAAGAACTTCGACTTCATTGTACTTAATTCGCTCAATGATGCGGGAGCCGGATTCCGTTGCGATACGAATAAAATAAGTATAATAGACAGAAAAGGCCGTACTGACTACCCCCTGAAATCAAAAACGGAAGTAGCTCAAGATATTATCGATCGTCTGTCTGATGAATTGAAACTCTTAACTCTCAACCCTTAACTTTCACTGATCCAAATGTTACGTTCATTATACATTCAGAATTACGCATTGATAGAGAAACTGGACATCAGTTTTGAAACAGGCTTTTCCGTTATAACAGGTGAAACGGGGGCCGGAAAGTCAATTATTCTGGGAGCAATCGGTCTGTTGCTTGGGCAGCGGGCGGATATGAAGGCCATTCGCCGGGGGGCTTCCAAATGTGTAATAGAGGCACGTTTTGATATTTCAGCGTATGGTATGCGCCCGTTCTTTGAGGAGAACGAGCTGGAATATGATGAGGAGTGCATCTTGCGCCGTGAAGTGCAGGCATCCGGTAAAAGCCGGGCATTTATTAATGATACTCCCGCATCTTTGGTGCAGGTAAAAGAGTTGGGCGAACAGTTGATTGATGTACATTCGCAACATCAGAACCTGTTGCTCAATAAGGAAGGGTTTCAGTTGAATGTGCTCGACATTCTTGCACATAATGATGCGGCACTGGAGAAATATCACTCTCGTTATGCCGGGTGGAAACAGACTGAAAGAGAGCTGTCCGAGTTAATGGAACTGGCTGAGAAAAGCCGTGCTGATGAAGATTATATCCGTTTTCAACTGGAGCAGCTTGAAGAAGCTCATCTTGCCGAAGGAGAGCAGGAGGAACTGGAACAAGAAGCTGAAATGTTAAGTCATGCGGAGGAGATCAAGGCGGGGCTTTATCGGGTGGAACAGTCTTTTGCTTCGGACGAAGGAGGATTGCTTTCCTATTTAAAGGACAGTCTCAATACGCTGAATAACTTGCAAAGAGTTTATCAGCCTGCCAAGGAACTTGCCGAACGTATGGAAAGTGCCTATATCGAACTGAAAGATATTTCGCAGGAGGTATCTTCGCAAGGTGAGTCTATCGAGTTCAATCCTACAAGGCTGGATGAGGTGAACGATCGTCTGAACATGATCTATTCCCTGCAACAGAAACACCGTGTGCAGACACTTGAGGAACTGATTGCTTTGACGGAGGAATATCGTGGCAAGTTGTCCGCTATCACTTCTTACGATGAGCGCATTGCCGAACTGACAGAACGTAAGGAAGAACAATATAAACAGGTCAAGCAGCAGGCGGAAGTGCTGACCAAAGCCCGTGCAGCGGCTGCGCGTGAGGTAGAAAAACAGTTGGCAGCCCGGTTGGTACCGTTGGGAATGCCGAATGTCCGTTTCCAGGTGGAAATGGGGTTAAAGAAAGAACCCGGATTACAGGGAGAAGATACTGTCAGCTTCTTGTTTTCTGCCAACAAGAACGGTGTGTTGCAGAACATTTCTTCCGTCGCTTCGGGAGGTGAAATAGCGCGTGTCATGCTGTCTATCAAAGCAATGATTGCCGGAGCCGTGAAACTGCCGACTATCGTATTTGATGAGATTGACACCGGAGTATCCGGTGAAATAGCCGACCGCATGGCAGACATGATGCAGGAAATGGGCGAACAGAACCGTCAGGTTATCAGTATCACTCACCTGCCGCAGATAGCTGCCCGGGGAGGGGCCCATTATAAAGTATATAAGAAGGACAGCGATACGGAAACCAACAGCCACATCCGACGTCTCACCGACGAGGAACGGGTAGAGGAGATTGCACACATGTTAAGTGGTGCTACATTGACCGAAGCTGCCCTTAGCAATGCCAAAGCCCTGCTTGCCCGCAACTGATAAATAGTAAATTATAAAACAGTAAATTAACATAGATGCTTGATAAAAGTGAAATGATTTTCGGCGTTCGTGCCGTGATAGAGGCCATTCAGGCTGGTAAAGAGATTGATAAGATTCTGGTAAAGAAAGACATTCAGAGTGATCTTTCCAAAGAACTTTTTGCAGCTTTGAAAGGTCTGCTGATACCCGTTCAGCGTGTTCCGGTGGAGCGTATTAACCGTATCACCCGGAAAAATCATCAGGGTGTGGTGGCTTTCATTTCATCCGTAACTTATCAGAAGACGGAAGATCTCGTTCCTTTCTTGTTCGAACAAGGGAAGAATCCGTTTTTCGTCATGCTTGACGGAGTGACCGATGTACGCAATTTCGGTGCAATTGCCCGTACCTGTGAATGTGCAGCCGTAGACGCTGTGATTATTCCGGCTCGTGGCAGTGCTTCTGTGAATGCGGATGCTGTGAAAACTTCTGCAGGGGCATTGCATACCCTTCCGGTATGTCGTGAGCAAAATCTGCGTGCGACTCTGCAATACTTGAAGGATAGCGGTTTCCGTATTGTTGCTGCTACGGAAAAAGGAGACTACGACTATACGAAAGCTGATTATACAGGACCGTTATGCATCATTATGGGTGCGGAAGATACGGGAGTCTCTTATGATAACCTGGCACTCTGTGACGAATGGGTGAAGATACCGATGTTGGGAACAATCGAATCCCTCAATGTGTCTGTTGCTGCCGGTATCCTGATTTACGAAGCTGTGAAACAAAGAAACAACGACTGATATGAAGAAGATTTTAATCCTACCTTTGGTGCTTTTCTTTCTGGTACAGGGAAGCATGGCACAAACCCCTAAATGGGTGGAGAAGGCGAAACGCGCAGTTTTCTCTGTGGTGACTTATGACAAGAATGATAAGATGCTGAACACCGGGAACGGATTTTTTGTATCCGAAGACGGATTGGCTTTATCTGATTATAGCCTTTTTAAAGGAGCGGAACGTGCGGTGGTTATCACGGCGGACGGCAAGCAAATGCCGGTAGACGTGATACTTGGAGCTAATGATATGTACGATGTTATTAAGTTCCGTGTAGCCATTACCGAGAAGAAAGTTCCTGCGTTGAACGTGGCAAAAGCTGCTCCGGAAGTGGGAGCCGATGCATGGATGCTTCCTTATTCGACACAAAAGAGTATTGCTTGTGTATCCGGTAAAGTGAAAGATGTCTCCAAAGTGGCCGGAGAATATCATTATTATACGTTGGGTATGCAGATGAAAGATAAAATGGTTAGTTGCCCGGTGATGAATGCGGAAGGACAGGTATTCGGTATTTCCCAGAAGTCCTCCGGAATTGATACGGTGACTACTTGTTATGCAGCAGGGGCCGCTTTTGCCATGGCACAAAAAATCAATGCGCTTTCTTTGGGTGATGCTGCGCTGAAAAGTATCGGAATCAGGAAAGGACTGCCCGAAGTGGAAGATCAGGCATTGGTTTACTTGTTTATGGCTTCTTCACAAATGACGGATGAAGAGTACGGCAAACTATTGGATGATTTTATCCGCCAGTTCCCGAACAGCACGGACGGGTATATTCGCCGTGCCAATTATTATGTAACTAAGGGACAGGAAGACCAATCTTGGTTTGACAAGGCGGTTGCCGACTTTAATAAGGCATTGAAGGTAGCACAGAAAAAGGATGATGTGTATTACAACATTGCCAAGTTGATGCATGCTTACCAATTATCGAAGCCTGAGAAGACGTATAAAGACTGGACGTATGACACGGCTTTGAAGAATCTCCGCCAGGCAATCGCTATTGATCCGCTTCCTGTTTACACTCAGCTGGAAGGGGATATTCTGTTTGCCCAACAGGACTATGCAGGTGCTTTGGCTGCTTATGAGAAAGTGAACGCCAGCAATATTGCTTCTCCTGCTACCTTCTTTAGTGCCGCTAAAACCAAGGAATTGCTGAAAGCGGATCCGAAAGAAGTTATTGTATTAATGGATAGTTGTATCGCCCGTTGTCCGCAACCGGTTACTTCCGCGTTTGCTCCTTATCTTCTGGAACGTGCACAGATGAATCTGAATGCCAATCAGGCGCGTAATGCGATGCTCGATTACGATGCTTATTTTAAAGCAGTCAACGGACAGGTGAATGATATGTTCTATTATTATCGAGAACAAGCTGCCCTGAAAGCACGCCAGTATCAACGTGCATTGGATGATATTGCCAAGGCGATCGAACTGAATCCGAAAGACCTGACTTATAAGGCAGAGCAAGCAGTGGTAAACCTGCGTGTGGGACGGTATGAAGAGGCTGTTCAAATATTGAATAATATATTGAAAGAAGATCCGAAATATGCCGAGGCCTATCGTCTGCTCGGACTTTGTCAGATACAGTTGAAGAAAACGGATGAAGCTTGCGGCAATTTCAATAAAGCAAAAGAACTGGGTGATCCGAATACGGATGATCTGATAAAGAAATATTGCAAGTAAAGATTGCTTTTTTCGAAGATATAAAAATGAACCCCTGCCAGCTTTCTCAGTTGGCAGGGGCTCTTCGTTTTTGGGGACATTTCTTTAAAACTCTCTCTCTTTTCTGTTTTTCCCCACACTTGTTAAGTTCAGGTTATAGGTCTTAATGATATATAGGTTTGATCATTCTACGTTTGCTTTTTATATAATAAATGCAGGGGATTGGGAAATACTGCATCGTATTAATTATTTTTTTTAGAAAAAATCTTTTTCTTATATTTGTGCTATATAAAAATTGATAGTCAAATGAAAAAACCTTTGTTGTTATTATTGTGCCTGTTTACTGTAATAGGCTATGCCAAAGACCCGCACATTAAGGCTGTTTATGCCTTAATAGAGCGAGTCACACCCGGATATGGGAAACAGATCAAACTGCAATTGATCGACCCCGCCAATGGAGAGGATGTGTATGAAATCTCATCAGAAAAAGGGAAAGTCCTTTTGAAAGGGAATAATGCCATAGCCCTGTCCACTGCATTTAACCAATATCTGAAATATACGTGTAACGCGCATGTTTCATGGTTGGGTAATCAATTAAACTTACCTGAAAATCTTCCGCTTCCCCAAAAGACTATCCGTAATACGATCAATGGTAAATACAGGGTATACATGAATTATTGTACGGTCAGCTATACTGCTGCCTATTGGGATTGGGAACGTTGGCAACGCGAAATAGATTTCATGGCTATGAATTCTATCAATATGCCTTTGGCAACAGTAGGATTGGAAGCTGTATGGTATAACACGTTATTGAAACATCGGTTTACAGATGAAGAAGCACGCCGTTTTTTAGCCGGTCCGGGACATGCTGCCTGGCAATGGATGCAAAATCTGCAAAGTTATGGAGGTCCGCTGCCTAAATCTTGGATCGATAAACATATTATCTTAGCTAAAAAGATAATAGACCGTGAAAGGGAATTAGGTATGACACCGATCCAACAAGGATTCTCCGGTTATGTTCCTCGTGAATTGAAAGATAAATATCCTGAAGCTAAAATTCGCCTGCAACCCGGTTGGTGCGGATTTAAAGGAGCAGGACAGCTTGATCCTACCGATGCGTTGTTTGCAACATTAGGCCGTGATTTTTTAGAGGAAGAAAAGAAACTTTATGGCACGTATGGAATATACGCAGCAGATCCGTTCCACGAGAGTGCACCTCCTGTCAATACTCCGGAGTATTTAAGCGCAGTAGGGCATGCCATATATAAATTAATCAAAGATTTCGACCCGAAAGCTAAATGGGCTATGCAGGCATGGAGTTTGCGGGAACCGATTGTAAAGGCTGTTCCTCAGAATGACCTGATTATTCTGGACTTAAATGGAGAAAAGATAAAGGGCCGCAAAGGCTTTTGGGGATACCCGGCTGTGGAAGGAAATTTGCATAACTTCGGCGGGCGTATTAATATGCATGGAGATTTGCGTTTGCTGGCCTCCAACCAATATATGACGGCTTTAAAACAGTATCCCAATGTATGTGGCTCCGGTTTGTTTATGGAAGCTATTGAACAGAATCCTGTATATTATGATTTGGCATTTGAGATGCCTTTGCATAAAGGGGAAGTAGCCATTGAGGAATGGCTTAAGCAATATGCCAACCGACGTTATGGGGCTGTCTCTCCCTCGGCTCAGCAAGCTATGATTTGTTTATTGGAGGGACCTTATCGTCCCGGTACAAATGGTACCGAACGAAGTTCTATCATTGCTGCACGTCCTGCTCTTAATGTAAAAAAATCAGGGCCTAATGCGGGATTGGGAATTCCATATTCTCCTTTATTAGTCATTCAGGCCGAAGGTTTGTTACTCAAAGATGCCGATAAACTGAAGAACTCTGAACCTTATCGTTTTGATGTGATAGATGTCCAAAGGCAAATGATGACCAATATGGGACAAGTTATCCATAAAAGAGCTGCCGAAGCTTTCCTGAATAGAGACAAAGAGGCTTTCGCTTTGCATAGCAAACGCTTCTTGCAAATGCTGGAAGATGTGGACGAGCTGCTTCGTACACGTCCTGAATTTAATTTTGACCGTTGGCTGACATCTGCACGAAGTTGGGGGGATACGGAAGAAGAAAAGAACCAGTTAGAATATGATGCCACTTCCTTAGTCACTATTTGGGGGGCAGACGGAGATCCTTCTATTTTTGACTACTCATGGAGAGAATGGACGGGACTTATTAAAGGGTATTATTTGCCGCGTTGGACGAAGTTTTATGCCATGCTTCAGGAACATCTCGATAATGGAACAACCTATTCGGAGGAGGGATTACGTCAGACGCATGGACGAGAGGCTTTCCGTGCCAATGATTTTTATAGTAAACTGGGGGATTGGGAGTTACAATTTGTATCTACCCCCAATAAGGCACGTACTCCAATCGTACAAGGGGATGAAATAGAAATTGCCGGTCGGATGTATAAGAAATATACTGCTTTGGCCAAAGAATATTACCAGGACTTCAAAGCGGATGCAATCAAAGACGGTAAAACGTATGAGAATCTAGGGGAATAATTTCTATATACCCACACATAAAGAGAGAGGATAAATCATTTACTTAATAATGTTTATCCTCTCTTTGTTTATGATATTATAACTGAATAAGGCAGGGGTTATTGAGATTACAATTTGCATATTTTCTGGAAGAATATCTGATTTTCATGTAAAACAGTAAGTATTCCATAAATAGTATGTTCGGTTTAATGAAAATCTTGTATATTCCGTGATATTTTCACTCATTAATATAATATGAAATGAATTATGAAGAAAAATCGATTTTCTACTTGTGCAAGCAACTATATTGATTGTTTGCGAAAGGAGGGCCGTTATTCTACGGCCCATGTGTATAAGAATGCGGTCCGTTCTTTCTCGCAGTTTTGTGGTACGCAGTCTATTGAGTTTACCAAAATAAACCGCGAAAACTTAAAAAGGTATAGCAATTACCTGACGGCCTCCCGTTTAAAGCCAAATACGATATCTACGTATATGCGTATGTTGCGTTGTATCTATAATAGGGGAGTGGATGCTCGTCAGGCTCCGTATGTACATGGCTTGTTTCGTGATGTGTTTACCGGAGTTGATACCCGCCAGAAGAAAGCACTTCCTTTGAGTGAGCTTCATACGTTGCTTAACAAAGATCCGCAGACGGAGACACTTCGCCATACGCAGGCCATTGCTAATTTACTGTTTCAGTTTGGTGGTATGCCGTTCGTTGATCTGGCTCATCTGGAGAAGTCAAATTTGAATCAGGGACTCTTGAAGTATAACCGTATGAAAACCGGTACTCCCATGAGTGTGGAGATTATAGATTCTGCTTATGAGTTACTTTCTTTGCTTCGTAATAATCATAGTTCATCTTATTCCGACCGTCCCGATTATCTTTTCCATATATTGAGTGGAGAGTATAAAAGGGGGGAAGAAGGTGCGTATCGTGAGTATCAGTCTGCATTACGGAAATTCAATAATCATCTGAAAAGTTTATCCCGTAAGCTGAGGTTGCATTCGTCTGTAACATCTTATACTTTGCGGCATTCCTGGGCTACTACTGCTAAATATAGGGGTGTTCCTATTGAGATGATCAGTGAGTCACTAGGGCATAAATCAATTAAGACAACTCAGATTTATTTGAAAGGTTTCGAATTGGAAGAACGCACAAAAGTAAATAAACAAAATTATTATTACGTTAGAAGATTTAAAATAGCCTGAAGGAAAAGGTTTAAAATGCTAAGATTTAGGGGCTTAGTATTACTGTTACTTCTTAAGTAACGGAAATTTATTCGGTGCAAAGATAGGTAAAAATACTAATAGCATACAAGTAAAAACTTCTTTTTTTCCTTTTTCTCTTAAATACATAATAAAAAAGTATCTGAACATGAAGATTTTGCTTTCATGCTCTATGACCTTTTATTGCCTAATTTCGGAATACTTTCATATCGAATATTAGGTTTCCATATCGTCCCACCCTCATCGCGGTTCATTTTCCTTTTTTTGTTGTTAGCTGCTGTCTGCAAATGCATGATCCGTTACTTAAGAAGTAACAGATAAACATGGGGTAAAAAAATATGATTTTTCAAGAAAAGAAATCAGCAAATGCCGGGCCTAGTTGTGGGACAGGGGAAGGCGTAGCACACTCAAAACGTTGGTATGTCGCTCTCGTTCGTATGCATCACGAGAAGAAGGTATCCGAACGTTTATCCAAAATGGGAATTGATTCTTTTGTTCCCGTTCAGCAACAGATTCATCAATGGAGCGACCGCCGTAAGCTGGTGGATACCGTCTTACTTCCTATGATGGTTTTCGTTCATGTGACTCCCAAGGAGCGTATGGAAGTTCTTTCCTTTTCCACTGTCAGCCGTTATATGGTGATGCGTGGTGAAAGTACTCCTGCCGTAATTCCCGACGAGCAAATGGCCCGTTTCCGTTTCATGCTCGATTATTCTGATGAAGCCGTCTGTATGAATGACTCTCCTTTGGCCCGTGGTGAGAAGGTGCGTGTCATAAAAGGTCCTTTGAGCGGCCTTGTCGGCGAACTGGTGACTGTCGGTGGCCGGAGTAAGATTGCCGTCCGTTTGAATATGCTCGGCTGTGCCTGTGTCGATATGCCGATCGGTTATGTAGAACCTATTCACTTAATCAATGATACTTCGAAAGTTTAGTGTTTTGTTATTGATCCTTCTGTCGGGATCATCTCCTCTTTTCGCTCAGAGTATGAGCGATTCCCAGGTACTTGAATATGTGAAGGACGGTATCCGTCAGGGTAAGGAACAAAAACAGTTAGCCTCCGAGTTAGCCCGCAAGGGTGTAACCAAGGAGCAGGCCCTGCGTGTGAAGCAGC
>NZ_CABUHK010000051.1 GCF_902491285.1 uncultured Bacteroides sp.
CTCGTCACGCCGATGGTACTGCGTAACAGTGGGAGAGTAGGTAGCCGCCGTTTTTGAAGAGTCCCCTTGATTCATTAAGAGTCAAGGGGATTTCTGTTTTTATACACTTATACCGCTTCTCTATAACTTTCCAAAATAACATACTATGCTGTCCCATGAAACCGGATATAGATTAAAAAGGCTCAGTCCGATCGTTGAATAATAACGGCCGGACAACTTTTTAAATGTTTTTTAAGACATAAAATTGCTTTCTTAAAGAACAATCCTCTTTGTAGCTTGTTCTAATAATAGAGTTAAACTTTATAGTTTAAATGATGTGAACAACAACAAACGTACGCTTTTATTGCTTACATTTGTTGCCGGATATAAACAAGGACAATATAACAACTAAAATACAATGAAAGTTTCCCCGAAATTCATATTAGCTTTTTTTCTGCTGATGCTATCCTTTAGCATAAGTGGAATTGCCGGGAATTCATCTTCTTGTATTTCAGCTTGCGCTTCTTCTTGTCAATTCTCTGAAGCAACTTCCGTGACTAATCAAAGCTCGTCTGTCAATAGTCATTCTGTGGGCTATAATCACTCTCAGTCTTTGTCTATTTCGGACGTAGAATTGGGCTTTAAACCGATTACTGAATCAAATGCTAATAATTACCGTCTGCGTAGAATCATTGAAATAAATGACTCTTTAAAGGACATTATACATAAGTTCTTCTTGTTAAGAGAAAACTCACTTGTATTAGATCGAAGTAAATCTTATTATTCGGATAAGGATCCACATTATTCCATTATCTGCAGCGACTACTATGTGTTCGCTCTAAGACGTATCCTTATTTAGTATTTCTCCCGTTTTTACTCGTATTAATTTACTTTTCGTACTTCTGTATGAACTGTGCGCCTTTTTTGTGTGTTTAAAAAGTCGCAGGGTCTGTAGCGCAGTGTATCTAATCAATTGAAATTTTCTAAATAACTAAAATTAATATCTTAACAAAAAACTTATTATGGAAACTACTAAAAAAACTCAAGTTGTAGGTATAAAGAATGCCGGTATCGTAATTATCTGCTGTTTTATTCTAGCAGTGTGTATTTACCATTTCCTATTGGGAAATCCGTCCAACTTTATGAACAATGATCCGAACAACCATCCGTTGCCCGGAAACTTTCTGGGGACTATCTACAAAGGTGGTATTATTGTGCCTGTCATTCAGACACTGTTGTTGACCGTGCTCGCATTGAGTATCGAACGCTATTTTGCTCTCCGTTCTGCTTTCGGAAAAGGTTCATTAGCTAAATTCGTTGCCAATATCAAAGCTGCCCTGGCTGCCGGAGATATTAAGAAGGCACAGGAAATCTGTGACAAGCAACAGGGTTCTGTGGCTAATGTCGTCACTTCTACTTTACGCAAGTATGAAGAAATGGAAAAGAACACAGCTTTGCCTAAGGAACAAAAACTGCTGGCTATCCAAAAAGAACTGGAAGAAGCTACCGCACTGGAAATGCCTATGATGCAGCAGAATCTTCCGATTATCGCTACCATCACCACATTGGGTACATTGATGGGGCTGCTCGGTACTGTAATCGGTATGATCCGTTCGTTTGCCGCCCTGTCCGCCGGTGGTGGTGCCGACTCCATGGCCTTGTCGCAAGGTATTTCCGAGGCTTTGATTAACACTGCTTTCGGTATCTTGACCGGTGCTCTGGCTGTTATCTCTTACAACTACTACACTAACAAAATTGATAAACTGACTTACGGACTTGACGAGGTCGGATTCTCTATCGTGCAGACTTTTGCTGCTACTCACTAATTCTGCGAACCCTTTAAAATCTATTAATCATGGGTAGAGCGCAAATTAAAAAGAAAAGTACGTTCATAGATATGACTGCTATGAGTGACGTGACCGTATTGTTGCTGACTTTCTTTATGTTGACTTCAACATTTGTGAAGAAAGAACCGGTGCAGGTCAACACTCCGGCTTCCGTATCGGAAATTAAGATTCCGGAGACAAATGTGCTTCAGATTCTGGTAGATCCGGATGGGAAAATATTTATGAGCCTCGACAAACAGCAGGATATGCAGGCTGTTTTGGAGAGCATGGGGGAAGAGTATGGCATCAAGTTTACTCCCGAACAGGAGAAGCGGTTTACACTGGCTTCAACTTTCGGAGTGCCTATCAGAAGTATGCAGAAATACCTGGATCTGCCTGAAGAACAACGGGACAAGATTCTCAAAAATGAAGGGATTCCCTGCGATAGTACCGACAATCAGTTCAAGTCATGGGTGCGTAATGCACGTCTTGCCAATGCTGACTTGCGTATCGCTATCAAGGCGGATGCTTCGACTCCATACTCAGTGATAAAGAACGTTATGAACTCACTTCAGGATTTGCGGGAGAATCGGTATAATCTGATTACTTCTCTCAAAACGGAATCTGAAGAATAAAAAGGAGGAAACAGAATGAGTGCTGAAGTACAAGAGAGCGGCGGAAAAAACGGAAAGAGCAAGCAGAAGAAATTTGCCGTAAGGGTGGACTTTACCCCGATGGTGGATATGAATATGTTGCTGATTACTTTCTTCATGCTTTGTACCACCCTGAGCAAACCTCAGACGATGGAGATTAGCATGCCGAGCAATGACAAGAATATTACTGAACAACAGAAGAGTATGGTGAAGGCTTCGCAGGCAATTACATTATTGCTGGGAGCGGATAACAAGCTCTATTACTACGAAGGGGAACCGAATTACAAGGATTATACTTCGTTGAAAGAGACTAGTTACACTCCGGACGGAATACGTGCCGTACTTCTTCAGAAGAATGCGGCTGCCGTGAACAAAGTGAGGGCTTTGAAGCAGCAGAAGCTGGACCTGAAGATTTCAGAGGAGGAATACCGCAAGCAGGTTTCCGAAATTAAGAGCGGAAAAGACACGCCGACCGTGATTATCAAGGCGACGGATGATGCTTCTTATATGAATCTGATTGATGCGCTGGACGAAATGCAGATATGTAATATAGGTAAGTATGTGATTACGGACATTGCCGAGGCGGACGAGTTCTTGATTAAGAATTTCGATGCTAAGGGAGCATTGTCACAGAACCTTGCCGATAAATGATGTAACACCTAAAAAAGAAAAGTAAAATGGCAAAAATAGATTTAACTTCTTCGGAATGGTGTCAACTGATTTTTGAAGGCAAGAATCAAGCGTATGGCGCTTACAAGATGCGCGCCAATTCTACGAAACGGCACAATCTGGCAATGCTGGCTGTATTGGTCATCGCATTGATCGGGTTTACGATTCCTACGCTGGTGAAGTTGGCAACTCCGAAACAGAAAGAAGTAATGACGGAGGTCACTACTCTGTCGAAACTGGAAGAGCCGGAAATCAAACAGGAAGAGATGAAACGGGTGGAACCGGTAGCGCCTCCCCCGCCTGCATTGAAGAGTTCTATCAAGTTTACGGCTCCTGTCATCAAGAAGGATGAGGAGGTGCATGAGGATAATGAGATCAAGAGTCAGGAAGAGCTGACTTCTACGAAGGTGGCTATCTCCATTGCCGACGTGAAAGGTAATGACGAAGCCAACGGTAAGGATATCGCGGACTTGAAGCAGGTGGTGACACAGGCTGCACCGGAGCCGGAAAAGGTATTCGATATGGTAGAGCAGATGCCTGCTTTCCCCGGCGGACAACAGGAATTGATGTCTTATCTGGGCAAGAATATCAAATATCCGACTATCGCCCAGGAGAATGGAACGCAGGGGCGTGTCATCATTCAGTTTGTGGTGGAGCGCGACGGTTCTATCTCGGACGTGCGTGTCGCCCGTGGCGTGGATCCTTATCTGGATAAGGAAGCTGTACGCGTGGTGAAGAGTATGCCGAAGTGGATTCCGGGTAAGCAGAATGGTAAGGCGGTACGTGTGAAGTTCACCGTTCCGGTAATGTTCAGGTTACAATAGAAAGATGATGAAGAGACAATTTTGGCTGATAGGAATCGTTTTGCTGGCGGCATTAAGTGCTTGCCGCTCTAAATCGAAAGAGGGACCGACGGATACGTATTCGTCCGGTGTGATAGCTATTGCGGCGGATGAAAGTTTCGAGCCCATTGTACAGGAAGAAATCGATGTATTCGAGAGCCTGTATCCTTTGGCCGGGATTGTCCCTCGCTATACAACGGAAGTGGAAGCGATTAACTTACTTCTGAAAGACAGTGTCCGGTTGGCAATCGCAACCCGGACGCTGACTGAGGAAGAGATGAATTCGTTCCACAGCCGTAAGTTCTATCCCCGCGAGATTAAGTTGGCTACCGATGCACTGGCATTGATTGTGAATCGTGCGAATCCGGATTCTTTGTTGAGTGTACGGGACTTCCGCCGTATCCTGACGGGAGAAGCGAAAAACTGGAAACAGGTGAATCCCCGCTCCGGCTTGAAGGATATCCTGGTGGTATTCGACAATAAGAATTCGAGTACCGTACGCTTTGCTATGGATTCCGTTTGTGGCGGAAAACCGCTGGCTACGGAGAATGTGAGTGCCTTGAATACGAATCAGCAGGTGATAGATTTTGTAGCGGAGAATCCCGAAGCGATAGGTGTGATTGGGGTAAACTGGCTGGGCAACCGCAGTGATACTACCAATCTTTCTTTCAAGGAAGAAATCAGAGTGATGGCGGTGAGTGCCGAGGATGTGGCGACTCCCGAAAACAGTTATAAACCTTATCAGGCTTATCTGTATTATGGCAACTATCCGTTGGCGCGTCCGATTTACGCAATTCTGAATGATCCCCGCAATGGGCTGCCCTGGGGATTCACTTCTTTTATGACATCCGACAAGGGGCAGCGGATTATATTGAAATCCGGGCTTGTTCCGGCTACTCAGCCGGTGCGTATTGTCCATGTGAAAGACGAATAATAACTAAAATTAGAGACTATCATGAAACGAGTACAAATGTTTTTAGCTGGAGCGTTTATAGCAGTTGGGTCGCTCTACGCGCAATCGCCCGATGCCGAATGGCGGGCAGGCGTTGCAAAATTGAAGGAAACTATTCAGACGAACCCGGCACAGGCTGCCGAAGAAGCTGAACATCTGATAAAAGGAAAGAACAAGAAGAATGTGGAACTTCTGGTGGCTGTCGGTGATGCTTATCTGGATGCCGGCAAACTTACCGAAGCGCAGGAGTATGCTGCCCTTGCGAGGAAAGCGGATGGCAAGTCGGCTATGGCTTCCGTATTGGAAGGGGATATTGCCGTAAAACAGAAAAATGCGGGTCTTGCTTCTCAGAAGTATGAAGAGGCTATTTACTTCGACCCGAAATGTGCGGATGCTTATCTGAAGTATGCGGATATTTATAAGTCGGCGAGCGCAAGCCTTGCCATCGAAAAGCTGAACCAGTTGAAAGCACTGGAACCGTCCAACACGGCAGTAGACAAAAAACTGGCAGAGATTTATTATTTAAAGAATGATTTCAGTAAAGCAGCGGACGCCTATTCGCGTTTTGCTACGGGGCCGGCTGCGACTGAAGAGGATTTGGTGAAATATGCGTTTGCCTTATTCCTGAACCATGATTTTGCGAAGTCGCTCGAAGTGGCTGACATGGGTTTGCAGAAGAATCCCCGTCATGCTGCGTTCAACCGGCTGGCAATGTATAATTATACTGACCTGAAACGTTTTGACGAAGCGATAAAGGCTGCGGATGTCTTCTTTAATGAGTGCGACAAGGCCGACTATTCTTATTTGGATTATATGTATTACGGGCATTTGCTGGAGAATTTGAAGAAGTATGACGATGCAGTAGTACAATACGAAAAGGCGGTTGAAATGGATCCGACAAAGACGGATTTGTACAAGAATATCTCTGCTGCTTACGAGCAGAAGAATGATTATAAGAAAGCGATCAGCGCTTACCAAAAATATTATTCGTCTCTTGATAAAGAAAAACAAACTCCGGATTTACAATTCCAGTTTGGCAGGCTTTATTATGGAGCGGGTACACAACCTGATTCGTTAACCATCACTGTAGAAGAGCGTAAACAGGCTTTGGCATCTGCCGATTCTGTTTTCCAGGTTATCGCAGTGGCGGCACCGGACAGCTATCTGGGCAATTTCTGGCGGGCACGTGCCAATTCCGCACTTGACCCCGAAACGACTCAGGGACTGGCGAAGCCTTTCTATGAGGAAGTGGCTGCTTTATTGGAAAGTAAAAACGATCCCCATTACAATGCTGCCCTGGTGGAATGTTACAGTTATCTCGGATATTATTATCTGTTGGCTATCGAAAACCCGGCATTGAAAGCTGAAGCGAAAGCGAACAAGGATACATCACGGGAATACTGGAGCAAAATTTTGGCTATAGACCCCGCTAATGCTACTGCTAAAAGGGCATTGGACGGCATCAAATAGTGAATAATTTTAGTTGTTTGTCGTGACAGGAGGAGTGGAGAGTGATCTTAGCTTCTCCTTTTTTTGTACTTTTTTCAGCTTTTCTATTGCTTTATTCAAAAGATTGTCTACTTTTGCAGTGTACTATTATACTAATACACTAGAATTAACTAATTCATTAAACAAAAGTACTATGATTGCAGTAGAAAATCTTTCATTTGCTTATCGTAAATCGAAGCGTGAGGTGCTCCGGGACTTCTCTCTTTCTTTTGAGTCTGGCAGGGTATATGGACTGCTGGGGAAGAATGGTGCCGGAAAGTCCACTCTTCTTTATTTGATGTCCGGGTTGTTGACGCCTAAAAGCGGCAGGGTGATGTTCCATGATACGGACGTTCGTCGCCGGTTGCCGGTCACTTTGCAGGATATGTTTCTGGTTCCGGAGGAATTTGAATTGCCTTCGGTCTCTTTGGTCAGCTATGTGGAGCTGAACAGTCCTTTCTATCCTCGTTTTAGTAAGGAGGAGATGATTAAGTATCTTCATTGTTTTGAGATGAATATTGATATTGATCTCGGATCGCTGTCTATGGGACAGAAGAAGAAAGTTTTCATGAGTTTCGCGCTTGCTACGAATACTTCGTTTTTGTTGATGGACGAACCGACCAATGGTTTGGACATTCCCGGAAAAAGCCAGTTCCGCAAATTTATCGCATCGGGTATGTCGGATGATAAGACGATTGTGATTTCCACGCATCAGGTACGTGATATAGATAAGGTGCTCGACCATGTGCTGATTATGGATGAGAGTCGTGTGCTGTTGGATGAATCGACAAGTTCTATCTGCGACAGACTTTACTTTGTGGAGAGTGACGACCGCGAACTGGCGAAGAGTGCTCTCTTTGCGATTCCTACCATTCAAGGTAACCATCTGATACTTCCCAATGTAGAGAAAGAAGAATCGGAGATTAACCTGGAACTTCTGTTTAATGCTACGTTGGCTGCTCCTGAAGAGATAGCCCGATTGTTTCACGCTCAAAAATAAAAGACGATGATAAAAGATACTTTTTTCAGTTTGCCTCGTTTTATGAATCTTTGCCGCAAGGAGATGGTGGAGAGTTGGAAATCGAATGTGCTTCGTATTGTGTTGCTTTATGGAGTGATGGCGGTGGTGGTAATTTGGAATGGATATTTTGAATATAGGCATGACTATGAAAGTTCGAATGACCCGGCATGGTCATTTCTTTTGGTTGTGTTTATTTGGTCTTTATGGGTATTCGGCTGTTTGAGTGCTTCGTTCACGATGGAGAAGATGAAAACAAAAACGAGTCGCATGTCTACATTAATGACCCCGGTAACTCCTTTTGAGAGATTCTTTTCACGCTGGTTTGTGTTTACGGTGGTATTCCTGGTGGTTTTTCTGATTACCTATAAATTGGCGGACTATACGCGGGTGATGGTTTATTCGCTGGCTTATCCTGAAAAGGACTTTATAGCTCCTGTTGATTTGTCTCATTTGGTCGGCAAGGGAAAACGTTATTATACATTGTGCAGGACAGGATGGGAGTTCGGAGCATTGATAGCCGGATATTTCTTCGTTCAATCTTTATTTATATTAGGTAGTACTATATGGCCTAAAAACTCATTCTTGAAAACATTTGCATCGGGAATGGGTATTGGGATAGTTTATTTCTTGGTGGGGGCTTTTATGAGTAAAATGTTGTTGCAGAGTAATATGAATTATTCTTTCCCGGGTAATATTATAATGTCTGATGAAGCTATATGGGGATTATTTATTGCTGTCTGCATATTCTTTACTCTGTTTAACTGGATACTTGCTTATTTCCGTTTCAAGGAGTCTGAAATTATTAACCGAATGTAATCCTTAGCTTATGAATTTTAAAGAAAGTAAAGCCATTTATTTACAAATTGCAGATAGGATCTGTGATGAGATATTGCTGGGACAATATCCGGAAGAAGAACGCGTTCCTTCTGTCAGGGAATATGCTGCTATTGTAGAGGTGAATGCCAACACGGTGATGCGTTCTTTCGATTATCTCCAGGTACAGAATATTATTTATAATAAACGCGGTATAGGGTATTTTGTAGCATTGGGAGCTAAGGAATTGATTCGTTCTCTTCGCAAAGAAATCTTTTTGAAAGAAGAGTTGGACTATTTTTTTCGCCAGTTATATACACTGGATATTCCGATGAAGGAGATAGAAGCGATGTATCGTGAGTTTATAAAAAAGCAGAAATAAAAAACGAAATATTATGAAACGTACTACTTATATATTAATAGGTCTTATCGTCTCCGGGTTGATTATTATTGTTGTCTCTATTGCTTTAGTGGCTACAACCGGGAAATCATACAAACAAAATGGCCTTTTTGTAGGAGGAGATGAACGGGTAGAAATGGATTTGGACAATGTACATGCAGTGAAGATGTTTATTAACCGGGATAAGGATGGTGAAGATAGGTGGATTTATGTGAATGGTGATGTGACAGTGACAAGCTCTTCTACGGCAGGAGAAAGAAAGATTGTTTATCCAAAGAATCAGTATCTAAAAGTAAGCCAGGTAAATGATACGTTACTGATGGAACTTGATTTTAATAATGGTAATATTCCTGCCAAGTTTCGTGATAGAGACAATATTTATGCGGTAGGGATGGATGTACAGTTGTCTGTGGATTCGTTAAGCAGTCTTCTTTTTTATACGCAAGGTTTAAAGATGAACTTGAAGGAGGTAAAAATGGATTCTTTGTTTGTACATGTGCTTCATCAGGAAGTATTGCTTGATTCTTGCCAGTTCCGTTCTTTTAGTATTGATGGAGAAGATTTGAGATTTAAGGCAAAGGATAGTAAGATTGAAAATTTCTATCTGAACCTGAATAGTACATGGAACTGGAAGATTGAAAGTTGCGAAATAGGTACAGAGTATCTTAGAGGTACTAAAAAACATCATAACGCCTTACAGGTAGGAGAATGCAACCGTGTTGTATGGACTCCATTGGATAAAGATGCCCAATTACAAATGACGCTTCGGGAGAAAGCGGAAATAATAGTGAATCCGTAATAGAAACTAGACATGGCTAGACAGAAAAGGAGCAAAATGAAATAGATTCATTATTGCTCCTTTTTATATATCGGTTGTAATGTTACAGCGCTTTGGTCAGGGTGAAGCAGTCAATGTCCGGTGCCCAGTTATAGCTGTTTCCCATGCGGATGGTATTATATCCTGCTTTCAATTCTACAGGAATGGAGATTTGATTGTGTGTTTCGTCTTCTCCCAATGAATTGATTTTTGTGATAATGCCGTTGACGTCTACTTCCAATTGTCGTCCTTTGCCGAATGAATAGTAAATGGTCATGTTGTAACGTCCGCCGTCTCCACTGTACACTTCGCGCCATTCAGCATAGTTTTCCGGTTGTCCGCCGAGGAATCCCACTTTCATTTTGCCGGATGCTTCCTTGTCGTTGGTGTAAATAATGCCTTTCGGGTTCTTGCCTAAGTCGTTGAAAAGAGGTAGGTATGCCCATTCTGCTTCATACAATGTCGGTTCCAGGCGCGTTTCGCCTTCCATACGAAGGAACATGGCACTGTGTGCGGGCAGAGTCTGTTCAAAGTTGCCGTAGAAACTGCCTAAATCGCTATGCTTTACTAAATCACGAACTTTCACGTTCCCAGCAAATTCCAGGGAAGAGAATGGAACGGAGAAACTGCATACTGTATCGGAGGGATTGTATAATGCCACAGCGCGTACATTGCCACGTTTCTGTTCGATGTCTTTCACCAGTACATAGCCGTCGTTTTCGTGTTGTGCTACATAAGCCTGCAATCCCAGCGGGTCTTGGTTGAGCGCAATCAATTCTTTGTTTTTCAGCAATTCGAGAGAAGATTCCGGCAGGTTTTCCAGATTGCAGCCGATAAGCAAAGGCGAGCTCATGATACACCACAGACCGAAATGTGCTTCTTCTTCTGCCGGGGTAAGTCCTTTCCCGCCTACTTTGCTGTCGTCGCGAAATCCGATTACCATCATGTCCATATCATTGTAGTGTCCGTTTCCGGCATAGGCGGACAGGTAGAGATTCTTTCCGACTACATATTTCAGTGAGTTCCAATGTGCATTAATATCTCCGCTGATACGCCAGGAAGTTGCCACGTCTTTCGCCCAAGTGCCGGGGAAAGCCCATCGGCAGATATTCACGGAAACGTCCTTGTTTACCTTGTCTATGCTGTTGCGGATAGAGGTATAGCGTTCTTGCTCTTCCAGTCCCAGTACATCTCCGCCGCAATAGTCTATTTTGATAAAGTCGAATCCCCAGTCGCCGAAGTATAATTGGGCGTCCTGCGGCTCATGCCCGTAAATGCCTGCGCCTACTCCTGCTGCGTCATTGTCCCAGATGGAGCCGCAGGTGTTGTTGCCTGCATCGGTATAGATGCCGGCTTTCATTCCCAGTCCGTGTATGTGGTCGGCTATTGGTTTCATGCCGTTCGGGAAACGTTTCTCGTTGGTCTGCATGACTCCGTTGTCATCCCGTCTGCCGAAGAAACCGTCGTCTACATTGATGTAGTGGTAGCCTGCGTCCTTCAAGCCTTTTTCTACCATAAGGTCGGCCTGGTGTTTAATAATGTCTTCGCTGATATCTACTCGGAAAGCATTCCATGAACTCCATCCCATGATAGGCGGAGTGATTGTCTTCTCATTCTCAGAATGAGTCACTTGAGTCTTTGTGCAACTGAAACAAAGCAGGAAGAGGGCGGTTGCCGTCAAAATGCAGAATCTGTTTTTCATGATATAATAGGTTGATAGATTTGAGTCCGGCTGTCCCGATTTCGTCCCGGCAGCTTGAAAATAATAAAGGGTAACTTGCTGTATTCCAGAAAGCTACCCTTTGTCTTGTCGGAATGAGGCGACTCGAACGCCCGACCCCTACGTCCCGAACGTAGTGCGCTACCAACTGCGCTACATTCCGATTGCTTAAGAAGTGGTGCCACCAGGAATCGGATATTTAAAGTTTTTTATTTCTAAGTCCCTGATAAACAGCACTAAATCTTATATCGTTAAAATCAAAACCATTGAATTAGCCATATTCCTAATTTCAATTATTTCAATCTTTATCGCTGTCATTTTTTTGACGGTGCAAAGATATGGAAAAGGTTCGATTCCTCCAAATACTATTGGGATAAAATTACAGAAAACTTTCTAATGTATTCATTTATACTGGAATTTCTATACTGTCGGCTTTTAAAAAACTTTAGTCTGTTTTCATCCAGTAGTTTTATAATATCCTTCTTTTTATATAGTATCCTGCCGTAACCTGTCATGTCCGTTCTACTACAAGGAAAAATGTCATGATGTAATATTGGTAAGATATGATTTATCGCATCGAAATCGGAAGAGTCATAAGCAATAGTTAAATTGTTAATATTATTAAGAGATAGAGCTTTGTTTCTCATATTTTTTATCTTTGTCTCGTAATAAACTTGAAATCTAATGAAAAAGATAAAAATTTTCTCCTTGTTTGTGTGTTTAGCTATGCTGGTAGTCGCTTGTCATAATGGCGATGATGAAAGAGAATCTTATTACGTTCAGTGCTTAGTTTATATAGCAGATGACAATTTTCTTCGTAGCTTTGTCACAGAGGGCTATTGGGTGAAAATGACAGAGGGGATACAGTCTGTGGAAGATAAATTTTATAATGTGTTATGTTGTCGGATGGGATGAGACAGGTTGGCGATAATTATTATTTCAATATTCTTTAGAAGATAGGATTCTAACTTTTTGTGAAGATGGTATGAAGAATAAGCAATCCTTATATAAATGGTTATATGAGACATATGAGAACGATTTGTTTTCATACGGCATTGCTTTTGGCATTAGTAAAGAACTTTTGGAAGATGCCATTCAGGATGTCTTTTTGTATTTATATGAACGTGAGCATAAACTTTTGGAAAGTCAGAATATGAAGTTCTATCTGTTGAACTGCTTAAAAAACCGAATTCGGACCATTAAGAAAAAAGAAATGAATACCGAATTCCTGGAAGAAGGTTCTGACAACTATAGTTTCCTTATTGAAGTGAACGGCTTTGAACTCATAAATGAAGAAAAAGAAAGAGCTGCTATGCAAAAACAGTTGAAAAAAATGCTGGATAGCCTTACAGACCGACAACGGGAGGCTGTATACCTTCGTTATACCCAAGGACTTAGCTATGAAGAAATCGGGAAATTGATGGGAATACAACCTAAAGCAGCGCAAAAATTAGTGTATCGGGCTATCGAACAAATGCGTAAAATTCAGCCTCAAATTATTTATTTTTTTCTTTTCGGTTATTTTCTTTAATTTTCATGGGGGTATTTTTGTTCTTTGCGTGTTTTTAAAGTGAAACAATAAAAAGAACGCGTATGCATTCAGAACGAATACCTGAATCGACAAAACAATGGCTACAAAATGAAGACTTCATATTGTGGTGTCTGGCTCCTACCCAGGAATCGGAAGAATGGTGGGGTAATTATCAAAAAGAGCATCCCGAAGATCAGGCATCCTTACAGGAAGCCCGCAAAATTATGTTGTCTGCCCGGTTGAATCCGGTTCAGCGGTTACCCGAAGAATCAGAAAGATTATGGACGCGTATAGAGACAAGCATGGAGCGTCGTGATAAGAGGCACCGTTTTATCTTATTTACCCGTTATGCTGCCGCTTGTGTACTATTATTAGGTATTGTTTCTTTCTGGTTGCTCCATTCTTTTCGGATGTCCGGAACTGATGATGATTTGCTTGTTAATGTGAAAGCAGATACTCTGTATCAGAAAGTAATGCTGATAAGAGATGATGCGGAAGCGATTCAGATAGAGGATAATGCCGTCATTACTTATGATGGTGATATTACTATTCAATCCGATGGTAAGGAAACGGAGATAATCAAAGAGGGAGAGGCTCAATCCGGAAAACAAAATACATTGTTAGTTCCTTATGGCAGCCATACATCCATTGTATTGGCAGACGGGTCGAAAGTATGGATTAATTCGGGAAGTAAATTACGTTTCCCCTCTTCTTTTGCTCCGGACGAACGGAGGATAAAAGTAGAAGGAGAGATTTATATAGAAGTTGCCAAAGATACTTCCCGGCCTTTTTATGTAGAGACACCCCAACTGACGGTTAATGTATTGGGAACAAAGTTTAATGTGTCTGCCTATGCTGATGATGCATTGCAGTCTGTTGTGTTGGTAGAAGGAAAAGTAAATGTAAAAGCAAACTTCAATGAAGATTTTGTCCTTTTGCCTAATCAGCGTTTTAAGTTGAGTGGTGGAATATCCGGCATTGATGAAGTAAATGCTTACGATTATATTTCATGGAAAGATGGTGTGCTTCAGTTCCGGGGTGAGACAATGAAAGATATCATCCAACGGTTAAGTCGTTACTATAATGTAACTATAACATGTACGCCGGAAGTTGCGCAAAAGTGTACAATGGGAAAACTTATTTTATTTGATGATATAGAACAAGTCATGAAAACCTTCTCGTTGCTGTACGATGTCAAGTATACAATTGAAGCGGGAAGTATAAAAATCGAGTAATAACCCCAAAAATTTAATGCTTATGAATAAACTACAGAAATGAAGCCTTTGTAAAAAAGAAGTTCGGAAGAGAGGCAACTCTTCCGAACCCGTGAGATTTAAATTTTTCAATTACTTATGAAAAACCTAAAAATTGATACGCAAAAATATGGAAAATTCCTATTACAATCATGCAAATAGGGTATATTTTCTTTGTAAATCATATCTGTTTGTGAAATTCTTTGTTATTTTTCTATTTATGGCGAATGTAACTCTCGCTAATGGAAATAGAACGAGCGAACTTTATGATATAAAGAAAGGGACTCTACTGGAATATTTGAAAGATATAGAGAAAGCAACAGGCTACGTTTTCATCTATTCAAAAGACATCCGACCTAGTTTAAATCAAGTTGTCAGTGTAGACCTATCCAGGAAGAAGACAATCACAGAAAAATTGTCAGCCTTATTTGAAAAAACAAATCTGGTATATGAAATAAATGGAAAACAGATTGTTGTAAAGAGAAAAGCGGCAGTGAAAAAGAATCTTTCTTCACACCAGCAGGAACCTCGGAGAATAACCGGTACTATTACCGATACAAAAGGAGAACCGATTATCGGTGCCAATATCAAGGAAGTCGGTACATTTAACGGTGTAATTTCCGATATAAACGGGCGTTTTGCCTTATCTGTAAAACCGAATGCGGTTTTGGAAATCAGTTATATCGGTTATGTCACGGCGACAGTACCTGTAAAAGACAATAAAGTACTTTCTATTGAGATAAAAGAAGCCGAGCAAAGTCTGGAGGAGGTCGTTATTGTCGGTTACGGAAAGCAGAAGAAAGAAAGTGTGACAGCATCTATCGCTTCTATTTCGAGGAAAGAATTGGTACAGACACAACAATCCAATATTAGTAACATGCTGGTAGGACGAATGCCGGGATTGATTGCTTTTCAAAGAAGTGGTGCTCCAGGCGAAGACGCTTCCAGTCTGTTAATTAGAGGTGTCAGTACATTTACAGACAACACGGCTCCTTTGATAATGATCGATGGCATCGAACGAACTAACTTTGATGGTATAGATCCGAATGAAATTGAATCATTGAACATACTTAAAGATGCTTCGGCAACAGCGATCTATGGAGTAAAGGGAGCTAACGGCGTCGTATTAATTACTACCCGTAAAGGGGAAAGAGGCCGTCCTCGGTTGAGTTATTCGGGTAATTTTGCTTTGCAGCAAGCAACTCAGCTCCCCAGTTATCTGAATAGTGCTGATTATGCAACTTTATACAATGAAGCTTTAGAAAATGACTCCCGGGTTTCGGGGTCTACCTACCAACCGAAATTCACGGATAAAGATATTGAATTGTACAGAAATGGCTTTGATCCAATCTTGCATCCGAACACTAACTGGATAGATGATTTCCTTAGAACGTTTTCTACCCGCACCCAACACAACATCAACCTTTCGGGTGGTACAGAACGTGTGAAATACTTTATATCAGGAAGCTATTTCGATCAGACCGGTATCTATAAACATACCAAGATAGATTCGGATCATGACGTGAATCCCCGTAATACCCGTTATAACTTCAGAACTAATTTTGATTTTCAGATAACGCGGGACTTTTCGGCAACCGTTCAAATGGCTGCTCAGATAGGCAGGGTAATTACTCCAGGTTCCGGTAACAGTGGAATTTGGCAAGCTATTTCTTTTGCCAATCCTTTGAGCTCTCCGGGATTGGTGGACAATAAAATTGTCCGCATACAGGATGGTCTGGGAAGCGTCAATCCCTGGCAAACCTTATTGAGCAACGGCTATCAGAAAGATAACAGGAATAACGTCAATACAACGTTACGTCTGAATTATGATTTATCATCTTTGACCAAAGGTTTGTCTGTACACGGGAGTATCGCGTATGATAGCTATTATTATAGCCGTAAGAAATATTCGAAAACCTTTCCTTACTATTTTGCGCGCCGTGATACGGAAGATCCGGATTATATCTATCTGATCCCCCAATCAGAAGAGAGTATCTGGTCCGTAAGTACCGGATGGGACAAGAACCGGAAAGTATATATGGAGTTCGGAATTGATTATAATAGAACTTTCGGGCTTCATAAAACGACAGCGCTTATTCTGTATAATCAGAGTAAATACTATTCTCCCTCCCTTCAATATTATGTACCTAATGCTTATCAAGGGCTGGTAGGACGATTGACCTATGAATATGCCTCCCGTTATTTGGCAGAATTCAATATGGGATACAACGGAACCGAGAATTTTGCCAAAGGTAAACGGTTCGGATTTTTTCCAGCTGTTTCACTAGGTTGGGTCGTCAGTGAAGAAAAGTTTTTTCCGAAAAACAATATCGTTAAATATTTAAAGGTGAGAGGCTCCTACGGAGAGGTAGGAAACGATCAGATAGGTGGTGATCGATTTTTGTATCTACCGTCTTCTTATGGAACAGCGACTGATTCGGGTGTGAACAAGTATAATTTCGGTTTGGCTTCCAATCCGTATACTTCACTGATGATTGTTGAAAATAAAATCGGCAATCCTGAGCTGACTTGGGAAAAAGCGAAAAAGATGAATGCCGGTGTAGATATTAATCTGTTCAATAACTGTCTGACAGCTTCATTTGATATATTTAAAGAAAAACGAAATAATATTTTAGCCAACAGATCAACATCCCCCATGATCATAGGTGCTAATCTTCCTGCATATAATTTTGGAGAAATGGAAAATCGCGGTTGGGAAATGGACCTTAATTTTAGACATCATATACAAGATTTCCATTATTGGGCACGCTTCAATTATTCATTTGCAAGGAATGAAATCATATACATGGATGAAGTGCAGAAGAGATATGATTATCAGATGAGTACCGGGAGAAGAAAGAACCAGTTTTTTGGACTGATCTTTGACGGATACTATAACTCGTGGGAAGAAATCAATGCATTGGACCGTCCTAAAAGTTCATGGAGCGGGAATCAGTTGCAACCGGGAGACGTCAAATATGTAGACGTCAATCAGGATGGAGTGATTGATGATTACGACATGGTTCCGATAGGATATACTCCCGTACCGGAGATTATTTACGGTTTCTCATTCGGAGCGCAATATAAAGGATTTGATTTTTCCATCTTATTTCAGGGAGCCGACAATGTATCCATTAAATATTTCGGTCGGTCAATGTGGCCCTTCGCGAAAGGAGAGGAGAGTGCGAAATCTTTGATAAAAGAACGTTGGACACAGGAACGGTATGAGGCGGGAGAAAAGATAACCTTTCCTCGTTTGTCTCTGAATCCTAACGGAGAAACCGATCACAACTATCGTCCTTCTACTCTTTGGATACGGGATGCCAGTTATTTGCGATTGAAAAACCTCGAAGTGGGATATACATTTACCGGAGGTTTTGTCAAACGACTTAACCTGAATAGTGTAAGATTTTATTTCAACGGTTCCAATTTATTTACGTGGACAGATGTGGTAGATCTTGACCCCGAAGCACCTTCGAGAAGCGGGAATGTTGAAATCAATACATATCCGTTGCAGAAAGTATATAATATTGGTCTTAATATAAATTTTTGATAATCATGAAAAGAATAACATATATATGTGCAATACTTCTGTCGTCTGTATTGATGTTTTCGTGTAGTGACTATTTGGAAGCTCCGCCCTCTGTCGATTTAGATGAAGACGGTGTCTTTGCCGACAGGACTTTGACAGAACAATACATAACGGGCATTTATGCAGAGGGTATGCCGTTGGGATTCTCGATGGGAAGTAGCGGGATCGACCGTAAACTGTGTGCAACCTCAACCTTGGCAGGTGCGTGTGATGAAGCTGAACAAGGTGCAAACTGGGGGAAAGGCAATGCTTCGTGGAACGTGGACAATCATAACAACAGCAGCATAGACTGGGATGAAGACCCCCGTCACAACACCCGTTGGCAGACATTGCGAAAATGCAATATCGTGCTTGAACGTATTGATGAAGTGCCCGATGATCCGGGAGACATTGATTTTAAGAAACGTTCCAAAGGCGAAGCCTATTTTATGCGAGCTTTGGTCTTTTGGGAAGGAGTATATAGATATGGTGGACTGCCTATAATACACCGTAGGATAAATCCGTCGGAAGATGGTAAACTACCCCGGAACACTTTTTCCGATTGTGTAGATTCTATTCTTATCGATTGTGACCGGGCTGCTTCCATATTACCGGATTATTATACGAATTCGATATTAGTGGGACGGGCAAACAGGATAGCCGCCTTAGCCCTTAAATCCAGAGTACTCCTGTATGCGGCGAGTCCCTTGTTCAATACCGATGATCCGTATCTTCCTTTTAGCGGAAATAATGACCTGATAGGATATGGAAACTATAGTAAAGAACGCTGGAATGAGGCTGTCAAAGCAGCCAAGGCGGCTATTACTGCTGTAGAGTCTTCAGGTTATTACGACTTGTACGATGAGGGAATACCTGAAACAAATTACGAACATGTGTGGACTGCTCCCGATAACAAAGAAATTATCTTGGCCAACAAGAAATACCGGAATTTCACAACAAGTAGCCATCCCATAACGAGCAATATACCGGCATGGGCAGGAAGTAGTTGGAGCGATGGCGGGCTTTTTGCAACCTTTAATTTTGTGCGTTTCTATGAGAAAAAAGACGGGAACCAACAAACATGGAATATGGATGGTGGCGATGATCTGCTTGAAAAGTACGATGAACTGGATCCTCGTTTTGCGCAAACCATTGCAGCGCATGGAGCTAACTGGAATACAGAAATTGGAATTCTTAATTTTCTGCCTGGTGGAGCTCACAATGTAGCCTATGATAAAACGAAACACCTGGTTCGCAAATGGGTACCTCGCGTACTAAGAGCAACGGCTCCGCGCAACTCCACTAACATGGACTGGATTGTTTTCCGGGTAGCCGAACTCTATCTGAATTATGCGGAAGCTTTGAATGAATATTATGAAACTCCCCCGAAAGAAGCATTCGATGCAGTCCTGAAAGTTCGTGAACGCTCCGGAATGCCAGGGTTTCCTTCCACTTTGAATAAAGAGCAATTCAGGGAGAAACTGCGAAGGGAACGAGCCGTGGAACTGGCTTATGAAGATCATCGTTTTTGGGATATAAGACGTTGGCTGATAGCCGATGATGAAGGTGTAATGAAAGGTGCTATGTATGGATTGCAGCTCTCCGCTGTTACAGGAGCACCGGATAAAGTACATTACAAACCTTATGTCTTTGAAAACAGATTATGGAGTGACCGTTCTTATTTACATCCTATCAAGCAGACCGAAATAGATAAAGGGTATATGCTTCAGAATCCGGGATGGTAAATATGTTCAATCAACTAAAAATAAAAGGTATGACAATAATAAACAGTATATACAAAGGGAAGCGTTATGCTATACTTTTGACTACTATTCTCACTTTTTATGCTCCCGTTTTGTTTGCTCAACACATAGTTGACTCTGCATTTGTAGAAGTTGCCTATGGACAACAACCGGAATGGAGGCGAACAAGTGCCATTTCTTCTATACATGGAGAAGATCTGATGAAAACCACTTCCGCAAGTTTGGGAAACAGTCTGCAAGGACAGCTTCCCGGACTAACATTGATGCAACAAAGCGGAGAACCCGGCTATGATTTCTCTATTGCGAATCTCTACCTCCGGGGACGTACATCCTATGCAAACGGACAAAAGATGCTGGTATATGTTGACGGTTTCGAAGCCCCGATTGAAAGTCTGTCAACTGCGGAAATCGAGTCTGTAACATTATTGAAAGACGCTTCGGCTTTGGCTTTGTATGGTATGCGTGGTGCAAATGGTGTTTTATTGGTGACTACCAAGAAAGGATGCGTTTCTGCTCCGCAAGTCAGTATCCGTTTGCAAACGGGAATACAACAACCGTTGGGTGTTCCCGATCCTATCAATGCGTATGATTATGCCACCTTATACAATCAGGCGCGTATGAATGACGGATTGCCCCGCTTATACACTCCAGAGGAATTGAATGCCTATCAGAACAATACCGATCCTTACTTTTACCCCAATGTCAATTGGAAAAAGGCCATATTGAATAATACAGCTCCTTTAAGTATGGCTGATTTAAGTTTTAAAGGAGGGGGAGATGTTGTGCAATACTATGTAATGATGAATCTTTTGCAGAACATCGGTTTCTACAAAAATACCGATAAAAAACGCAGGGAGAACTCGAATGCCTATTATGCGAGCTTTAATTTCAGGTCTAATTTGAATATTCAGATAAGCAAACACCTGTCTACCGGCCTTAATTTTAGCGGGAATGTGGGTAATCGCTCTATTCCCGGAGGCAGTAGTTCTGCCAACGGACTTTTGGGAGCGATATGGAGAACAGCACCGAATGCATTTCCGGTGTACAACCCTGACGGATCGTATGGAGGAAATGCCGCTTTTACTAACCCGGTCGGTAATATCGTCAGCAGAGGACTTTATAAAGAAAACAGTCGGACTTTCCAGTTGATTTTTATGCCTAAATACGACTTGGAGAAACTGACAAAGGGATTAAGTGTGAGTGCCGGTATTGCTTACAATAACTACATGGCGGATTCATCTATAAAGGATCAGAATTATGCCCGTTATTCTCTTTCTAAAGGAGCAGGGGGAGAGGTGTTATATACACCTTACGGTGCTGATTCTCCTTTGGAATCCGATGAAGGATTCCGTACAGACTGGAGTCGTCTGAACTTTAAGGCACAGGTGGATTATGATCGCATTTTCAAGCAACATCAACTCACTGCCAGTATCTTTTTCCTGTCTGATTTATATCAGAAATATGGAAGTCGTGATGACATTAAATACTTGAATTATGCGGGGCGGATAACTTACTCTTACAATCAAAAATACATAGGAGAATTTGCGGCTTCATATACAGGTTGTGATGATTATGCTCCCGGAAAAAGATATGGGTTCTTTCCCGCTTTCTCCGTCGGATGGATATTGTCGAAAGAAAACTTCATGAAAGATATTAATTGGGTTGAATATTTGAAGCTAAGAGCATCTATCGGACTGGTTGGAAACAATCAGAATGAGAATGGACGTTATCTGTTCGACCAGACTTATAGTAGTAACGGCTCTTATTTTTTAGGCACAGGATCGTCATCAACAGGCGGGTTTCGTGCAAATATGATTGCCAATCCCGATATTAGTTGGGAGAAGGAGCGTGTATTCAATATTGGAATGGATGCAGTTTTACTGAGAGGTCTGTCGGTAGAATTTGATTATTTCCATAAAGAAAGATATGATATCTTGTCGCAGCCGTATTCCACCATTCCCGGATTTGTTGGAGCCTCTTATGGCGACATATTGCCTTATATGAATGTAGGAAAAGTAAAGAATCAAGGTTTCGAGGGTACAATCAGGTACGAAAGCAGCCTTAAAGACAACTTTAACTATTACGTTGAAACATCAGCGTGGTATGCAAAGAACGAAATTGTCGATATGGCGGAAGAAGTGAAACTCTACGATTATCAATATCGTAAAGGGCATTCCGTGAATACTCCTTTCGTGCTTGTTGCTGACGGACTGTATCAAGAGAGTGATTTCGATTCGAATGGAAGTTTGAAATCACATTTACCGGTACCACAGTTTGGAGAAATAAAACCTGGTGATATAAAATATATTGATAAAAATGGTGATGGGGTAATCGATTCCAATGATTCCTATCCTGTGGGATATTCTAATATTCCGGAGTGGAATTATGCTTTGAAAATAGGCTTTGAATGGAAAGGAGTAGATGTTGAGGCTTTATTCCATGGCGTTGCTAATAGAGACATCTATTTGAGCGGGCCGTTGGCTTATTCCTTTACCGACAATGGCTCCGCTTCAAAGCTGGCACTTGACAGTTGGACACCGGAGAATCCCAATGCTTCTTATCCCCGTTTGTCTACCCGGACGTTTGAAAACAATTACCGGACATCTACATATTGGAAGAGAAACGGGAACTACTTCAGAATGAAGAATATCCGGATTGGATATACCTTCCCCCAGTCAATAGCAAGAGCGTTAAAGCTGTCCGGACTGTATGTATATGCTAACGCAAACAATCTTCTTACCGTGAGTCATCTTGACGGATTGGCCGACCCGGAAAGCAGTTCTTTGATTACATATCCATTGACACGTTCCTACAATTTGGGAATAAAAATTGATTTTTAATAGGTAAGAACAAAAATATAATAATTATGAAATACCCAGTAGGTTTATCTATCATATTGAATGCTCTTGCTGCTATCAGCATATTGTCCGGATGCAGTGATTATCTGGACAGAGAGTATGATTCGTTTATTGACAACGAGATGACCTTTACTTCTTATGAACGTACAAGCAAATTTCTAGTCAATGCTTATCGGTATCTGCCCGATGGTTTCAACCGTATCGGTTCTGAAGCTATGCTGGATGCCGCTACCGATGATGCCGAGCATGCTAATGCCTCCTGCAACATCCAACATTTCAACACCGGTGCCTGGAATTCAAGGTCCAATCCGGATGATTTGTGGAATAAGTATTACGCAGGAATTCGCATTGCGAATGAATTTATAGAAAATGTAGGCAGGGTGAATCTGGATAAATACAGACTTGATCCGGATAATCAGAATGAATATCAAAACCGTCTGAATGACCTGAAAACATGGAAATATGAAGCCCGTTTTTTAAGAGCGTTTTTTCATTTTGAACTGGTGAAGCGTTTCGGACCTGTACCTGTAATTACTTCTACACTATCTGTCAATGCAGATTATTCGGAGACTCCACGTCCGTTGATGGACGATTGTATTTCATTCATCTCCAGTGAATGTGATAAGGTAGCCGAAGTACTTGATTTAACTCCAGGACGAGGAATCGATTCGGATTTGGGACGTGCAACGAAAGGAGCCGCATTGGCTTTGAAAAGCAGAGTCTTATTGTATGCGGCCAGTCCCTTGTATTTGGACTGGCAGAATCTTTCGGAAAGCTATCTTCCTTCCGATATGGAGAAATGGAAAGCTGCAGCACAAGCTGCGAAAGACGTAATCGATCTGGGTGTATATTCGTTGTATGGAAATTATGCCACCTTATTCAAGAATAACTTTCAGAATTCCGAGTTTATTCTGATGCGTCGTTACGGAAACAGTTCCGATTTTGAAAAATATAACTTTCCTGTCAGTTATGGTGGGATAGGCGGCATCAATCCCTCGTTGAATCTGGTAGACTCTTATGAGATGAAAGATGGTAGCTATTTTTGTTGGGAGAATGAGGAAAATGCTCTTCGTCCGCAATTCTACCGGGATGACAGGTTGAATGCTACTATTCTGCTGAATGATTCCGCTTGGAAAAGCACAGTGGTAGAGAACTGGGACGGTGGAAAAGACGGTTTGGGCGTTACCAATGCAACAAAAACCGGATTCTATCTGAAAAAGTACCTCAATGAAGATGTGAATATCCAAACCGGTGGAGGAAGTCAGGGACATATCTGGCCGTTGTTTCGTTTAGCGGAGATTTATCTGAATTATGCGGAAGCCTTGAATGAATGTGATCCCGAAAATTCGGATATAGCAGAGTACGTCAATCGAGTGCGCAGCCGTGCCGGACAGCCTAATCTGCCTTCCGGATTGACGCAGGACGAAATGCGTGAGCGCATCCGGCGTGAACGTCGTGTCGAACTGGCATTTGAGGAACATCGTTCGTGGGATGTAAGACGGTGGAAGATTGCGCAAGAAACACTCGGAGGAGATTTGCTAGGGCTTGAAATCACCCGTAAGAGTCAGGCTCGAAGAGCTGTTACCCGAAATTCTATAATACCGGCTAACGAAATTCCGGAAGGATGGCATTATTATGATGGAGATGAATTCAATGATTTGGTCATAAATAACTCATATTGGGGGCAGTATGGAAGCGACACTCCAGTAGGAAACTCTCAGTATGGGCAACCCACCGGGAATATCCAGACTTATCGTAGAAAACAGATTACGATTGAGAAAGGGAGTGGTGGATTGAGCTTTGCCCGGATAGCAGCCACCAAGGATGACAATCCACCGGCTCCGGCATTAAGTACCGCCAGTACGAGAGAAGGATGGTGGTCGGGAGCTTTATCCAGTCGGGATACCGACAAATATGGCTATCAGGGGAAATATTATCCTCTGCATTCCCGTATTGAGATTCGTGCAAAGATACCTTATATATATGGTATATGGATGGGACCATGGTGCCGTCATTATGCAGGAGCCAGTGTTGCGGAACTTGACATCGAAGAGTTTTTCGTCAAGGAATTTGAGAATACGGTTTCACCCCGGCGGCTTAGCCAGGCTTTACACTTGCATGATAATAAAACAGGTAATCTGGGAGTCAACGTGAATGGTTACGGACGGCATACAGTGCTTGATTTTGATCCGGGATCGGACTTCCATACGTATGGCGTTCAGGTAGATCCAGACCCGGTTTCTCCGGATAAGCATGCTATCATCAGCTACCTGTTGGATGGTAAAGTAACCAATACATTCAAGACGATTGATTATGATGACAGATATAATACATTTATAACCAAAGCAATAGCAGAGGGAAGAGAAAAACGGACCTGGGACATTGCGATAACCGGACAGATCGGAGGAAAGAATGAAAATGGTATCGGTTATCCCGAAGACAGGAATGCCAATTTGAGAAACGTTTCGATGGATGTAGACTGGGTGCGTGTATTTACCCGGGATGAAATAGAACCGGAGATTCCTGAAAAACCGGAATATCCCGTCGAGAAGTTTTATTACTCTCGTGCTGTGGTAGAAAAGAGAGTGTTTGATTCAAAAATGTATTGGTATCCCATACCTGAAAGTGAGATTCTGCAGTTGAAGAACTGGAAACAGAATCCCGGTTGGTAAATTATTAAAAAGAAATATCATGTTGAGAATAAAGATTCTAATAATCATATTTTGCTGTATCGGGGCGGTGAAGGCTCAAGCCGTTATTCCTCCTTCATCAGAAATCTCTCCCGGATGGATTTACTACGATGGAGATGAGTTTAATGGAGATGCGATCGACTCCCGGTATTGGGGAATATATGGTTCCCCAAAAGTGGGGCGCCCCACCTATAATCAGAAAAATAAAGCCATGCTTCAGACATACCGTCCGGATCAGGTCTTTATCGAAACCCTTCCTACAGGAGAGAAGATTTGTCGAATTCGCTCATTCAAAAGTAAAGATGCGCCCAGTCCCGTTCATTCCAGTGTAAAGAATAAGACGGGATGGTGGTCGGGAGCATTGTCCAGCAGGGATGCCGATGCAGAGAAATATTATCCGCTTTTTTGCCGCATAGAGATCAAAGCCAAAGTCCCATATTTATATGGGCTTTGGAATGCACTTTGGCTGAGGCATTATAAAGGAGCTGGAGTGGCCGAAATAGATATACTGGAGTTTTTCACCAAAGCTTTCGGGGAGAATCCCTATCCGGCCAAAGCGAATCAAACCTTGCATTTGTTTAATTCGGAAACGCAAAAGTTGGGAATCAATCTACCCAAAGGCCAGATACGATATACTGAAATCGGAGACGATAAGCCGGGAGATAATTTCCATGTATATGCGGTTCAGATAGATCCTGATCCTGTTGATAACAATCATGCTATCATTACGTTTTTGATAGATAATAAAGTCAACTACCAGATACATACCCGTACACAGTTGGGAGATGCATATACTGATTTTATCACTAAAGCTCGTAATGAGAAACGGCTGGACAGAGTTTGGGATATTGCTATCACCGGGCAGGTAGGAGCATTTGACAAGTTGGACGTTGGCTATCCTGCGGAGGAATTGCAGCAATTTGATTTTGATATTGACTGGGTAAGGGTCTATGTTCGCGATCCGCATACCCGGATTGTCGGAAATAGTAAATTACCTTACACTCCGGAAGCGGATTCTTTTGTTAAGGATTTGCTCTCACGGATGACTGTGGAAGAGAAGATCGGCCAGTTATCCCAATACGTAGGCCGTACGCTTTTAACCGGTCCTGAATCAGAATATTTGAACGATTCATTGATAGCACGCGGACTTGTAGGGTCTGTTTTGAATATATCCGGTGCAAAGACATTGCGTGATTTGCAGGAAAAGAATATGCGTCATTCCCGGATAAAGATACCGATTCTGTTCGGTATGGACGTGATTCATGGATATAAGACAATCTTTCCGACTCCTTTGGCGGAATCGTGTAGTTGGGATTTAGCAGCGATCGAACGTGCTGCCAAGATTGCTGCGATTGAATCCTCGGCAGCCGGACTACATTGGACGTTCGCTCCTATGGTCGACATCGCAAGAGACGCCCGTTGGGGCAGGGTGGTGGAAGGAGCAGGAGAAGACACCTATCTGGGAAGCGAAATAGCTAAAGCAAGAGTAAATGGTTTTCAGTGGAATCTTTGGGAGAATAATTCAGTATTGGCGTGTGCAAAGCATTGGGTAGCTTACGGACTTCCTCAGGCTGGAAGAGATTATGCTCCGGTGGATATGTCAGAACGGACTTTGTTTGATATCTATCTGCCTCCTTTTAAGGCTTGCATTGATGCGGGGGTACTTACTTTTATGAGTGCTTTCAATGATATAAATGGTATTCCTGCATCCGCACATCCGTTTCTGCTCAAAGACTTATTGAGAGGGCAATGGAATTTCAATGGTTTTGTGGTAAGTGATTGGGAAGCTGTGAAACAACTGGTGGCGCAGGGAGTGGCGGAAGACGATAAAGATGCTGTCCGCCTGGCTTTCAATTCCGGCATAGACATGGATATGACGGATGGACTCTATAATAAATACATGAAAGAACTGATAGAAGCCGGCAAAATCAGCATGGAAGATGTGGATAATTCCGTCAGTCGGATTCTTCATATCAAATATGCTTTGGGACTGTTTGCTGATCCATATAGATTCTGTAATGAAGAATACGAATCGCAGACAATCATGAAAAAAGAATTTCTGGATGCGGCACTGGACATGGCTCATAAATCGGCTGTCCTGTTGAAGAATGACAATCACATATTACCGCTGGCAAAAAATGTCCGTTCCATTGCGGTGGTAGGTCCGCTGGCTGATAATCAGACTGAACTGCTGGGTTCGTGGAGAGCAAGAGGTGAAGAGCGCCATGTGACGACTGTGTTGCAGGGAATAAAGAATAAAATTGCCAATAACAATACGAAAATTGGATATGCTCGTGGTTGCGATTTTGACGGAGAAGATAAGTCAGGATTCAAAGAAGCGGTGAGATTGGCTTCCAAAAGTGATATGGTGATTGCTGTTGTCGGTGAAAAAGCTTTGATGAGTGGTGAATCGAGAAGCCGTGCCCAACTGGATTTGCCGGGTGTGCAGGAAGAATTGATAAAAGAACTTGTTGCCACAGGGAAACCCGTTGTCGTCGTATTGATGAATGGGCGTCCGCTATCTATCGAATGGGTGGACAAGAACGTATCGGCCATTCTCGAAACTTGGTTTTTAGGTACTTCTGCAGGAACTGCTATCGCTGATATACTGTTTGGTGATTATAATCCTTCCGGAAGATTGACCATTTCTTTTCCACGGGTGGAGGGACAAGTACCGGTTTACTATAACTATAAGAAATCCGGACGTCCGGGAGATATGCCCCATTCCTCAACCACCCGGCATATTGATGTCCCGAATGCTCCGCTCTATCCTTTCGGATACGGTTTGAGTTATACCACATTCAGTTATTCAGCTCCACGGAGTACCCAAAAGGAATATACGCGACAGGAGACTATCTCCGTTTTGGTGACAGTAACCAATACCGGAGACAGAGATGGTGAAGAGACTGTGCAACTATATGTGAATGATAAAGTTGCTTCTGTTGTGCGTCCTGTAAAGGAATTGAAGGCATTCAAGAAAATATTCTTGAAAGCGGGAGAGTCAAAGACCATTCAGTTTGACATTTCTCCTTTAGCTTTAGGCTTTTATGATGCTGCCATGAACTACGTGGTAGAACCCGGTGAATTTGAAATTATGACTGGCTGTAATAGTAATGATTTACAAGCCATATCGGTTAAACTAATAAATTAGAAGGAGGAACCGTTCTATGAGAAATTGGATAATTGTATTTTTTGTCATCTTTGCCGCCCGGCTTTCCGCACATGATGGTGACAATATAAAGATCACACATGGTCCTTATCTGTGTGATATGAGTACCGATGGCGTGACAGTGGTATGGATTACAAACAAACCTGCTCTTTCGTGGGTGGAAGTGGCGCCTACCGGTGAAGATCATTTCTATGGGAAGGAACGTCCGAGGTTTTACGATACGGAGTCCGGACGTAAGCGGGCCAATGATACAATCCACCGTGTACGCATCAAGCATTTGGAACCCGGCAAGGAATACAGATACCGGATCTTTTCGAGAGAAGTTGTCTCCTGGCCTTCGAGCGACTGGGTGACTTATGGATCGATTGCTGCTTCAAATGTATACAAGCAAGAACCTTTCAGGTTTAGAACCTTCAACGACAGGAAGAAGGAGATTTCCTTTCTGGTATTAAATGATATTCACGGGCGGAGTGACTATATGAAGTCCCTGTGCCGGGAAGTAGATTTCAAATCCCTTGATTTCGTTTTGCTTAATGGAGATATGTCGTCATGGGTAGAGGGGCAGGAGCAGATATGTAAGGATTATATTGATGTTTGTGTCGAATTGTTTGCGTCCGAGGTGCCTATTGTTTTCAATCGGGGAAACCATGAAACACGTGGAGTTTATTCCGATGCGTTGATAAAGTATTTTCCTACGTCTGCCGGAACTTTCTATTATCGTTTCAATATAGGTAAAGCTTGTTTTCTTGTTCTTGATTCCGGTGAGGATAAGCCGGATTCGGATTTGGAGTATGCCGGTATCGCCGACTATGACAATTATCGGGAAGAAGAAACCCGATGGTTGCAGAGTGTGGTGGAAGAAAACGATTTTAAGCAATCATCCCTTCGGGTCGCATTCCTGCACATCCCGCCGACGATAGGCAACTGGCATGGAAACTATCATTTACAGCAAACCTTGTTGCCCGTTTTAAATACGGCTGGAATTGATTTGATGTTATCCGGACACACTCATAAATATTATTTCCGTAAATCAGAACCCGATAAAGCCAACTTTCCCATCCTTGTCAATGATAATAACAGTTATTTGCTTTGTAAGATAAAAGATGGAAAAATGGTGATTGATGTGGTAGGAACGAATGGAAAAGATAAGAAACAACATCAGTTTGATGTGAAATTTTAGTCAGATACCATTAGATTCCAATAGTATAGTTATTTATAATTTAATGTAATCATGAAGATGAAGACTATAATAAAATTATTATTTGTATTTTCGTTGCCACTTATCTTCTGTCGTTGTGCCGACAACGGGATACACTATGAACGGGAAATCAATGTTCCCGAAGGTATCTATCTGACGGGAAGCGCATCCCAATTCTCGGTAGAGGCAATCAATGGTAAGATGAACGTGATAAAAGAGGGCACTTTGGTCGCATTGAACACATGGCTGACATCCAGCGGGGATTTTCATATCTCTTTAGTCGGACCGGATGGACAACCTGTTTATTATGGACAGGGAGCGCTTTTACAAAACGACGACAGTGAGATATCAACTTATTCTTTGGCTTCTGGAGCCGGCGGTTTCAGAGTAATGGAAGATGGATTGTATCAGATAATTGTGAATCCCTTATTGAAACAGGTTAATATCGTCCCATTCAAATTCCGTTTGACGAGTAAATTCGAACTGACAGAAGACGGTGAAAACGAACTCTTTCTTCAAAAACCGTTTTACGATCATATTAATCATGTGGTTACCTGGGTGTCTAGTGACAAGTTAGAAGTTATATTGCCGGCAGAGTTTTCGTTTAATTATACCGATAATACATCTTTTGATGTGAAGGAGACGGATACGGAGAAATATACATTCTCTTCTATGTACACCGGAACGGGAGGAAGTATAAAAATGAATGTTTTAACTGAAGAATATGCTGAACTAACCAACCAGTCGCAAGTGCAACTCAATCTAAAGAACAAAGGTGAGTATAAAGTTACACTTCAATATGAAGTCTTGACAGGAAGATTCTTTGCGAAGATGACGGGTAATGAGATCATAGAACCCGAACCGGAGGGGTATCCGGAGAAATTGTATATGATTGGCGATGAATTTGGAAACTGGAACTGGAGTTCGACAAATGTGGTAGAGATGGTTCCTGTGGGACAGCTTGGCAATGGTGCATTTTGGACTATCAAGTATTTCAATGCTGGGCAGGGAATCAAATGGGCATCGGAAAAATCTGATGCGGAAAGTTTTGCCTCTTTGGGTACAAATATCAATTATGTTGTAGGCAGTAACGGAAGAGCGATGGTAGAAACAAGCGGCCTGTATTTGGTATATGTAGATATGAACCGTAATCTCATAGCTTTTGAGAAACCTGCCGTCTATGGAATAGGTGAGTGCTTTGACGGGCAAGAAGTATCATTCGAGCTTTCCGGGCAGAAATTCTCTGCTGTCACTACTACAAAAGGTAACCTTCAGATGTATGCAACTTCCGACTATAACAATAGAGACTGGAACAGTATGGAATTCAACATCTATAATGGACAAATCTATTATCGTGGTGTAGGTGCTGCACTGGAATCGGTTCCTGTTACTTCTAATATACCAATAGAACTTGAATTCTCTCAAGATAAAGGTAAAATCGCTGTAACTTTTGCCTCTCCGAGTGATGTCCCCTCAACAGCGAAAGCTATTTACATGGTTGGCGATGAATTTGGAAACATGAATTGGGGTTCGGATGGGGTCATCTCATTGGATAAGGTTTGGAACAGTGCCGACCGATGGATACATATTAATTATTTCAATGCCGGAACTAAAATTCGTTTCTCTACATCCAAGATATTTGGTGATGGAGAGTTTACCGGACTGACTAATAATGTGGGCTTCGAAATCTCTGACGAAGGGCTAGTGGTTATCCCCCAGAGTGGTACTTATATCATTTTCGTTAATTTAGGTTCGAAGACCATTTCCATTCAAAAGCCTGTAATCTATGGTTACGGAACGGCAGCCGGAGGAAACAACGAGAAGATCTTACCTTTTACGGAAAGTAGCGACGGGAAAACATTTTCTGTTACTTTACCTAATGAAGGACGTTTCAGAATAAATCCTTATATTCCTGCTTTTGATAATCTTAATCCTTCATTTGGCGCTTGGAAACGCGAATATGCTGTTAATCCGGAGACTCTTGAAATCTATTTGCGCAAAGAGGGCATGAATGAACCGAACAAAGATTATGTATGGGCTGCCAATACTATAATAACCCTTGATTTCAGGGCAGCGAAAGGAACAATAGTAGTTCCTTAGCCTGATCTGCTTCAATATTATATTCATTTTCTAACAGTTGTTTGCCGGATTTCCTTTTATTTGGCAAACAACTGTAATTTTTTTTTATTCTATGATTAGCGTTTTTTACGTTTTAGCTATTTTCTACCCGGTTCATCAATTTTCCGGATATCTCATGCAGCTTCCTGTTGCGTTCCGGTTCCTGTTCTGCCGTTTTTTGCGTTCCGCCGGAAAACAAAAAATCCCGATTTCATTTGGAAATCAGGATTTTACTGTTTTTTGCTTTTCTTTAAAGTGGTGCCACCAGGAATCGAACATTTAAAGTTCTTTGTTTTTAAAGTCCTGATAAACAGCACTAAATCTTATATCGTTAAAATCAAAACCATTGAATTAGCCATATTCCTAATTTCAATTATTTCAATCTTTATCGCTGTCATTTTTTTGACGGTGCAAAGATATGGAAAAGGTTCGATTCCTCCAAATAGTATTGGCATAAAATTACAGAAAACTTTATAATGTATTCATTTATGCTGGAATGAATGGCATATATATGAAGAGAACGTCTTTAGGAAAATTTCCGAAGACGTTCTCTTCTATACTGCCGGCTTTTAAAAAGCTTCCAGCCTGTTTTCATCCAGCAGTTTTATAATATCCTTCTCTTTATAAAGTATCCTGCCTCCCAGCCGGTAATAGGGGATAAGCCCGGTTGTCCTGTGTTCAACCAGTGTCCGGCGTGTTATCTTCAGTGATTCGGACAGTTCAGCTTCGGTGATGTACCTGTCACCGTTCAGGACAGGTCTGTATCTGTCCGGTTCGCTTCTTAAGAGTTCAGTGATGTGTCCAATGTCCTGAAAGAACCGGATAATTTCTGGACTTTCCCTTGTCAGTAAGTCATGTGCCATATTTCTTTGTTTAATTGTTTCCTTTTTGTAACACTCCTTCCATGTATGTGACGATGTCTTTTTTCCGGTAATAGATTTTCCTGTCTATCCTGCTGTACGGGATTTTTCCCGTGCTGCGCAAAGTAAGCAACTTCCTTGGAGAGATATCCATCATAATGCATGCTTCCTGATTATCCATCCATTCCGTCAGTCTTTCCTCCTGCCGTATTCCTCTTCCTGTCCGGATATCCCGGATGATTGAGCTTAACGCCTGCTTCATTTCTTCAAATGTTGTGGCTTCGATACTGATCACTTCCATAAGCTTTTGATTTTTTGTCCGATGCAAAGGTATGCTGCCGGTAAGTTTGTTTCCAAGTCTCTGACTACAGGTGTCAGCAGATGTCGTCAGATTTCACGGATAGTTGGTCAAATTGTAAATCGTATTTACAATTTGTACCCGAACTTTACAACATCCGGGATTACATTTTACAGTGCTTTTTGTAATTTTCTATTTTATATTTCTTTGTGAATTAGAATGTTATGTAAAAAGATGGATTCGTTTTTTTGAATCCGGCATGTAATTTTCATTATAGTGTAATATACTCTTGTAGTGCGCACAGGAAGAGTATTCAGGTAATCACTTTTTAAAACAATGGAGGATATGCCATGATGTATATAGATAATGAGGTACTTGAGAAAATGATAATGACTATGGTGGAAGGTTTTAATCGCCTTGAAAAGAAACTTGATCGTATGAACCGCCTGAAAGACTGCCTGGACGGCGACACCTTGCTGGATAACTGTGACCTTGCGCAGCTTCTGGGCGTGACGCAACGGACCATCGCCCGTTATCGTGAAAAGGGACTCATCCGTTACTATCAGACGGATGAGAATGGAAAGAACTTTTATCGTAGTTCGGAAATACAGGAATTTCTGCGACAGAGGGGAAAGAAAAAATCAGCTCAGTGATCTGTCAGGCAAGGGTCTGTGATATTCTTTGTATCTGAAGGAACTGGTATGAAAAATATCTATTTTTTGTAATTATGATTGACATAGAGAATGCTTTTTAAGATGAAATGTAACCTGGTTCGTATCCTGTTATGAGACTACTATTGTGTGAGTATTATAGGCTTATTTTCTGTTGTTACAAATGGAAACTGGTTAAAACAGGGAAGGGGGTCCGGATTAATGCGGATTAAATCCTGAATCCGGTTCCGGTTTTATACGGATTGGAAGAAAATTGCAGATGCTTCCCTTGCCGACAGCTGTAGCTTCGGCAAGGAAAACTGTCTGTTTCACATAGTCTATATTGGTATCGGATTAACCCGGAGTGTGTCCAAATTGATATATGCCCCCCGGTACAGGGTTCTTCCTTCCTTGAACATCCTCCATAGGATGTCACAGCCGACTTGTGCCAGTATGGAGTTGATGTACAGGTCCTGTCTTTCCAGTGCTTCCGCCAGTGAGCAGCTCGGTCCGGAGTCCTTCTCTTCTATTGTGGAATAGTTCACCTCCTCGGTGATGACATTCATTCCGGGTACCGGCATGAATTCTTTTGATGTCGGCTGCCGTATCTTGTTGCGGACAGTGCCTATGACGACTTGTCCGGTGGTTTGCGCATTCCCGAAATCCATCCAGTAATAAACCGCCCTTTCATTGTTTACGGAGGCCTCCCTGTATTTTTTCAGGAATCTCCACAGTTCCAGTCGTGAGCGGGTATTGTCCGTGCAGGTGATGATGATATTCGCCGGCCTTGTCCTGTCATCCCCGTTTTCCTGTGTTTTCCGTACGGGATAGCGGCAGTTTTCCGCCGTCCATGTTGTTCCGAAAAAACGGTTGACGCGTGTGACGGCCGCCGTCGCCTTGCATTGCCCCAGTTCCGTCTCACTGAAGAGCTGGCGTCCTATATTGGCTTCTGTGATAATGTCGGGATCGAATACGGTGACGTGCAGTCCCGGATGTCCCAGTGCCTGCAACGCGACGTTCATGCGTGCCAGGTTGGTTATGACCTGTGATCCCGTGCCCCCTGCACCCGCAACATGGATAGTGACGGGATGGTAAGGTTTCAGCAGGTAGCTGTCCGTGTAATGAATCTTTTTCATGCCAGTATGTCTTTAAGTTTCTTTCCGGATTGTTGTAACTCGCTGTAATCAAACGGATTGTTCCGGGCATGTTCCGTTACGGAAACCAGATTGCTGCGGGTCGGGTTCCTGTTACCTCCCAAATGTGAGAACTCGCTCATCCAGAAACGCTTTTCCCAGTATTCCTGAAATTCCAGAAAATCCATGTCCTGCGGTTTCTTTAGCGATGAACTGCCCAGGCAGACGTTCGCCCCGGTTACATTGAAGAACGGCGCCAGATACAGTTCTGTCCGCTCTTCGGGGATTGCTCCCTTGAAGGCGTGTATGTCCATGCATTCCCTTTCCACCATGTAGATGACGCCCGGTACGTTGAATGTCCCGTCTGTAATGTGCAGCCCGTCCTGAAAGTACATTTTTCTCTTCTGTGGCGGATTGTACCATATGTACCTTTCGCGCCCTTTTCTGGAGTCGCACAGGAGCATGTTCCCGGGGATGCGTCCGTGCGGGATTCCGCTCATGCTTTCCGTGTATGATTCCACCAGTGAGTTCATGAACTCATAGGTTACCGGAATGCCGGCCCCCATCCGTCCTTTCTCATTGACGGGCCTGAGTTCGAGATAACTTCGCGGGGTTGAGTAATCTGTCGTTTCGCATTCATAGGCGACAAGTACCGCTCTGGGATGCATGATTTGCTGCATCTGTTTTGTCAGTTCATTCATTTTCCTGTTTTATTAGAAGTTATTTGTAATGAGTTTGATGAAGCATGTGAGCCATTGGGAAAACCGCTCCGGAAAGTCATCCATGGAGAAAGGCTTTTCCGTGTCCGGTGTCAGGTGGAATGTCGTGACAGGTGTGATCACATATGATTCCTGATAGTCCGAGTTGAAATAGTTTTCCATTTCGTCGTTCATGGCGTCCTTTACCGACCAGGTGACCATGAGCTGTGTATCCAGTCCCACCGGCCTGAAATCTGCTGCCTCCTCGTATGCCCAGTCGTAGGAGTATTGCATGATGCTCGGGTTGCCGTGTGAAATGTATGCCGTACCTTCCGTGAGCAGTTCCAGCAATGCCCGCTCATTGTTCTTCTTCGTATGGTATTTCCGTATTTCCCCCTCCAGATCCGCAAGAAATCCCTTTGGATTGTCCATTCTCTCCAGTATACGGTGCGCCTTCCCTTTTTCATACAGTCTGGCAAGTGCGGCCTTGCGTCTGATCTCTCCTGCCGTCGCCTCTTCGTCGTAGAGCCTGTAGTCTTCCAGGTAATCGTGTGCCATTTCGTAGTAGCTGGTATCCGTGCTTTTGGGTATGCCATGGTGCCGGGCGAGCTGCCGGATAAATTCCAGTGCTATCTTTCCGAGTTTCTCCGGCAGTCTCTCCGTGAATTCCAGCGGTATCCAGAACAGTTTATATTCCGGCCACTCATGGAACCGGTAGAGGCAGAAGTACAGCCTTCCGTTCTCCTCTTCCAGGTTGACATGCTCCGGGAGTATGGTGTCCATTGCCCGGTACAGTTTGACGATGTTCATCCTCGGTGATTTCCCGGTCGGACGGAAAGGAAGCCTGAGGTCGACAAGTGCGCTGTATCTGAGTGCCGATCGGTACAGGAAATCAAAATTCTCCCTTGTCGTAAGATTGACTTTCTCTCCCGCGCGGATCTCCATACAGTAATCGGGGGTAACGGGGAGAATTCTCCCCGTTAGAAAATCATTACGGTTCCTGCCGGCGGCAGCCTTCTTTTCTTTCTGCTGCCGGTTCCCCGGCTGATGTCTGTGCATCCGGCCTCGCTGATAATAAGTCGTGCCAGGGCTTCCGTTTGTAGTTCCGATAACTGTCTGCATGTTGTCTCCTCCTTTTTCTTAGGGTTTGTTTTCTTTGCCATAGCTTATCCTTTCGTTCCTATGGTGGTTTTGAACCGGTATACCGCGCGGTCCTCTTCGAGTTCCGGCCCGTGCAGGGTTGCCGTGGTCAGTTCCGGATAGTTCATGGAATAGAAGTCCGTCACTTCGGAAAGGGACATTCTGCTGTCCGGATCTTCCAGTGTCAGGGTGTCATTTCCTTTTTTCAGGATGAATACTCTTTTGAGTCCTTTGATATCAAGTGCCATATTATTTAAAGTTTTAATGGTTTAACAACATATAAGCTCCGCCTGTGTCTCGTCCTTCATGCGGCATTCCTGCGGGAAGTCTATGTATTCCGCATACGGGTCTTCGCGCAACAGTTCCCTGTCACTTTCATCGTCCTTGTCAAAAGTGAGCGCTTCTGTGGCCGGTTGTGGCGATGACTGGTATTCCCTGCCCGTATTTTCCCGGGCTGTCTGTATGACGGTTGCCTGCGGCTGCAGGGGAACGGGTTGCGGCTGTTGCCATGATTGTGTCTGTGGGTACTGTCCGCCGGGCTGGCGGAAGTACGTTTGGGGTTGTTCCGCTGTTTGTTGCGGACTGCCGTTTGCGGGATTCCGGCAGTATCCTTCGTACATTGGCTGTGGTTGCGGTGTTCCCGGATAATATTGTGGTACGGGCTGCGGCTGTACTATCTGCGGTCGGGGCATCGGTTGTTGTACCGGTTGCGGGATTGCTTGCTGTACAGGCTGTTGTGGAGGTTGTGACGTGAACATCCGCATTTGTCCGTCAGGCCGGTTTCCGTTCGCCGTACCGTTTGCGGGCGGCTGTTGTGGGAGCGGCTGTGTATCCGTTTCAGGAAACAGGCAGCCCTGTGACGACTCCTTCTGCACTTCCTGTATCCTTGCCTCTATCTGTTTCTGTCTGTCCGTATCTGCGAGTACCTTGGCCTGCCTGAAGCAGGTTGTCGCTTCCGAGTATCTTCCTGCCGTGAACGCCTCCTCCGCACGTTTGAGGAGTTTTTCCATCTTTTCCTGTTTTTCACGTGCCTCTTTTGTCTTCTTGTCGTTGGCGGTTCCGGCCGCCTTGTCTTGTGTTGCGGCGAGCCGTGCCTGCTGCTCGAAGGTTTCAAGGTTGGTGAGGATTCCCTGCGCTTTCTGCAGCGGTGTGGTGATGATTTGCAGGAATTGTCCGTCCAGTTCCATGGGGGTGCCGTTGAGTATGAGCGGCACGATGGCCTGTCCGGCTTCATCCTTGAGTGTTGTACGTCTGGGCATTACCGCTACGGACAGTTTTCCGTCCGTTCTCCTGATGTTGATGTTCAGGTCTGTGCCTGCCGACATTATCTGATAAATTGATTGGAAAAACATAATGGTTGTTTTTTTATTGTTATACATAGGTTTCCTTGAGATATGTCTTCAGAATTTCGTCTCTGTCCGGTCGCTTCGTGATGTCAAGCAGTGGCTTGAGATAATACCCGATGTTTCTGGGCTCATCAACCGTATTGGGAAATCTTCTCTTTGCAGGCCTGATGCTGCGCGTTGTCGGCCACAGTGCGGGTGCGACCGGAGCTGACGGGGTGAATTTTCTTGTTTCCATTTCATTTGTTATTTAAGGGTTTATAATATCATTCCGATGAGGATCAGAATGGTGAGAATTGTCGCCAGGAACGGGAGGAACCTTAGCAAAATACGGATTATGCCTTCCGCCATTGTCAGTAACAGGATGGTATGTACCGGAATTATGCCTTTGCGGCATAGCAGGAGTATTGCTGCGGCTGCCAGCAGTGTGACCGCCGGCTTGCAGATGCTTGCGATGGATTTCTGTTTCATGTCCTTGTTGTTTTTATGAGTGTATGATTATCCCTTCGGGATCTGTTTTCCCGATTTTACAGGCCTTCGTTTCCCGGATTGCCCTTTTGTGTCAAGGCTTGGCGAAAGAAAATACCGGAGCGTAGCGAGGATGATTTTCTTTCAGCCGACCGGCCCGCAGGGCTGCCTTGACACGAATACGGGGTAATCCGGTACCTTTGCCGCCTAAAAGCGGCATAACAGATGCCTGATAAATAAAAAATGCAGACTTTTCAGCCTGCATTTCCCGTTCCTATATATAGCTTCTATCTTTCACATTTCCGGAAGATATCTTCCGTTACCTCTCCCGAGAGTTTGAGTACCCCCTTCATGAATTCTTCCTGTGTAAGTTTTCCTCTTTCCATTCGTGCCAGTTGCGCTTCCCAGCCCGAAGTCAGTGCGGTTCCCGCTATTTTCATGTTCCGTACCGTCTCATATATGTAAAGCCCCTTTCGTGTGGGGATGATGTATTTGCCTGAATAACGTACATATTTGCGGTCAATCAGGGTCTGCAGGATTCCTGTACGCGTGGCCGGCGTTCCCAGTCCGGCAGTGTCCATGTAGGTGATCAGTTCCGCGTCGGTATATGCGGATACGGGCAGGTCCTTCCTGTGTATCAGGCTGCATCCGGTAACAGCGGCCGTCTCCCCGTTTTCCAGTTGCGGGATGGGGGAGAAGCCGTATTCCCTTCTTGCAATGACGCTTTCCCTTTCGAATATGCCGAACCATCCCTTTTCAATGATGCGGCATGCATGACACCGGAAATTTCGTGCGGCACATACGGCATCCACAGTGGTGTATTCCGCCCTGCATGCGGGCATGAAGGCTTCCAGCATCCGTCCGATAATCATCATGTACAGCTGCATCTCCTCCCGGTTTAATCCTTCCGGATATGTATCGGTAATGATGATGGCGTGGTGTTCCGCCGCCTGTCCTTCGTCGACAACCTTGTCCGGCAGGTCGAATATGTTGATCCCCATGCTTCTGACATACGGTCGGAATTCCTTCCTGTTCAGGATTTTCTCCATGATACGGGGCAGTTTGTCGTAAACGTCCCGTGGAAGGAAACGTCCGGCAGTTCGCGGATAGGAAATCAGTTTCTTCTCATAAAGTTTCTGTGCGATTTCAAGCGATTTTCCGGCAGTCATTCCGTAATAGTTGTTGGCGTCTTTCTGGAGTTCGGTCAGGTTGTAGAGGGCTGGAGGCTCTATCTCCCTGACCTGTCTGCTGACAGCGGTGACGCGTGCATGTCCGGCCAGTTTGCAGTCACTGTAAAGCCGTGCAGCCGCCTCCCGGTCTGTGAATTCTTCCGTACAGCGCATTTTGAGCAGGGTGTTATTTTTGCACAGGCTGATAAAAACCGGAAAGGTGTCCGTGGCAATGTGGTTCTCACGTTCACGGTAACGGCTGCTTATGACTGCCAGTACGGGCGTCTGCACCCGTCCCAGTGAGTTGTTTCCCGTTCCGGTCGCCTGGCAGAGGGCATAGCTGGCGTTGAGTCCCAGTACCCAGTCCGCCTTGTTGCGGCTGTCCGCTGCCAGAAACATGCGGTCATACAGGCTGCCGGGCCTGAGGTTGACCATTCCCTCCAGTACGGCTTCGTCCGTAAGTGACGAGATCCATAGACGACGGTAGGGTTTCCTGCATTCCAAATACTGGTAAAGGTACCTGAACACCATTTCTCCCTCCCGGGAGGCGTCGGTGGCCGCAATAATGCTCTCGCAGGCGGCGAATACTTTCTCGATCACTTTCAGCTGGAGGACTGCGTTGATGTCCGGTATCCATCCCGTATCGGTCTTGATGTGTTTTACCATCAGTCTGAAGGGGGCGGGATTTATCGGGAAGTCCCCGCGTTCCGGGCGGTCCATCCCGTAATCCTTCGGCATGGCCAGCGAAAGCATGTTGCCGAAGGTCCATGTTACCATGTACCCGTTCCCGCTCATGTATCCGTCCTCTCTGGTATGTGCTCCCAGAATTCTTGCTATCTCTTTTCCCACATTGGGCTTGTCTGTCAATATCGCAATCATGTTCTTTTTCCATTTGATGTTCCCCGTACCTTCGCAATAAAACCGGTACGGGGAAATTGTGTATACTTTTGATTCTGTCTGTATGGGGCAGGGATTATCCGCCGGCTTCGCTTTCCGCTTCGGGACTGATCCCGTTGATTTCCATTACCGGCTTTCCGTCCGTCCCCACCGTGATCCTGAGGGTGGCGTCCATTGTTAAGCGGAGTGCGGAAGTGCGGATTTTCAATGGGACGGTTTCCGTTTCCTCCCCTTGCAGGAGCAGTTCCATGTCCCCGCTTTTTTCCAGTTCTTCTTTGTGGATACCGATGTTCTCCAGTTCTTTCCAGTCAAGGTCTTCCTTTCTGAATATCCGGTTGTCATTCTGATTCATGTCTTTTTTTCTGATGAATGGTTAATGATTCTTTTTTGTATTCTTTTTATACGGCCTGTCTGCTTCCTTTCTTCTGTTCCTGCTGCCGGTTTTGCGTGTCGTCCGCCTGTGCGGCACGCCGGGCCGTATTGCGGCGTATGTCGGGATTTTCCTGGAAGTATTGCAGCTGTCCGGAATTTGCGTTCACTTTCAGGTAGGAACTGAATGTCTTGTTGTTGGCGCTTTTCAGGTCCGATACGAGTATGGCTTTTCCGTCCTGCAGGTTGGCCCGTTCCTGTGCCGTGAATACATGCCCGTATACTTCCGCCGGAACGACCGGCACCTGGCGCTCGCTGAAACCGTCCGGTGTACGCGAGTATTGCGGCCTGCCCGTATTCATGTCCAGTTTGACGAAGGAGGAGAACTCTTCCCCCTTGCGGTTGATCATGTTTTCAAGGAAGACGGGTTGTCCCTTGCGCAGCGCCTCCTTGTCCTCGGGAGTCAGTAGCACGTTGCAGATTTCCTTCGGGATGTATATTTCCCCGTTCTCCGGATTATGTCGTGTATATTGCGGTCGGCCGGTCACCTTGTCCAGCGTGACGAAAGAGGAGAACAGCGCTCCGTCGGTGCGTTTCATATCCTCTACAAGGATGGTATGTCCTTCGCTGAGCATTTTGATCTGGTTGGGTGAAAGTTGTACGCCTCCCAGGCTCTGCTGGTTGAATCCCTTACTTTCCGGATAGATGAATTCCAGTCCTCTGCGTTCCGCGCTGTATTGGAGTGTGGCGTCGAACGGCTTTCCGTTTTTTGAGGTCATTCCGTCCACATATACCGGTTGTCCTTCCTTCAGCGCGTTTATTTCATCCGCTGTCAGCCTGATGCCTTTCACTTCACTTGGTATGTACACGTTTTCCTGCCGTACGGCAACCAGCTCGTTGGTATTCTTGTCAATGGAGATGAGACAGGGTGTATAGGATCCCCCGTTCAGGTTCAGTTCCGCCACCCGTCCCATGTTTCCTGTCTCACGGAGGTTCTTCTTGTCCTCTTCCGTGAAAATGTGTCCGAAATAGGGCCTTTCCAACTCCGGTTCCTTGCGGATGCCGTGGATACCCAGACCGATCTGCCCGTCCGGCATGGTGATGAATGAGAGGCGTGCGTCCAGTTTGACCCTGGCACCTGTCAGCGTCAGTGTCAGGGGAACCAGTTTGTTGGTTTTGTATCCTTTCAGCATGGAATCCAGCAGTCCCTGTTGTTCGAGGGAAGTTTTGGAGACGCCCATCTTTTCCAGTGCGTCCCAGTTTACCATGTTCTCGTCATAACGGTAGCGTGGTGCCTGCTGTTCCTGTGGTTGTCCTGTTGAAACTGTCGGTTGTGGTGCCTGCTGTGGTACCTGTTCCTGCGGGTTTTGTTTTTGTTTCTTTGCCATCGTTTCTGTTTCTTTTTCGTTTTTACTCTGTTCCTTGTTTTCTCTCGGCCGGATTTCGTAGCGTTTGAGGAACTTTTTTACTGCGTCCGTTTCCTTACCTTGTGACAAATCCCTGATTGCCTGCCTGTTCTGCTTGTAATCATGGATGGTCATTCGTATGAGCCTGAAATGTGTCGGTTCCTTGAGCTGGCTCCAGAAGTTCCTGATGAAGTTTTCGAGGATACTGGAGTTTTTCTCGAATTTCAGAAAGGAGTTTTCGTTCTTTTCCTCGGCGGGAACCGTTCTGGCCTTTCCTTCCCCGTTAATTTCGCTGACGGCTTGCACACCGGCTTTGGGGTCCTCCTTGTTGTGGACAAACAGTAGTTCGTTGATTTGTTCCACATAGGGCTTTTCTTTGGCGGATTTCTGCGTTTTGCGCGTCCGCTTCGGTTTTTCTTTCACTTCTTTTTCTTGTGCCATGATCCATCATTTTGAGATTAATGTTTTCGTTTGACAGCTCAAAAATAGTGGCTGAGATTGAATAAAATGCTGATTCTCAAAACGGTGACATCACGTGTCGTTAGATGTCAGCAGATGTCAATCAAAAAAGGATGATGGTGGAAAAAGGGGAATAAGGAAGAAAAGAAATACACAGGCCGGTTAATAAAGTGAGAGAAATTTATGTAGAACAGAGGGAGCCGGAGTCCCTGTCTTTATTGGGGACAGTTTTTCTTTAATTATGAATTTACTTTGGGAACTGTGTAGTTAGTTTGTGTAATATTGTAGAGATGTTGGTAAAAAGAAAGGGAATGGTGGAAATGTGATCTATGCGTCACGTCGGTCGCAGTTAGTCCCTATAATCCTTCCATTAAATCAAAAACGTGGTCGGAGCGTTTTTTTCAAAGGAATTTTCTCCGACGAAGTCGCGAAGAAAACTTCTTTGAAAAACGTAAGCCGGAACGTGGAGACAAGACGTTTTTGATTTATCTTTATTATGGGGAATAACAGTGTTATTCAAAAAGAAATGTAATTGTAATAATATTACCTGATGTTTATCAGACGGCTAAAGTCGATAAAATAATCGGGAACATAGTTATAAAAATATTAAATTTATAACACTTAAATGATTACCGTTATGTTCTCAAGTACTAAATTTACAGAGATTTATTATATGGTAGATAATTTCTGCAAGGTATTTACATTGCAACAGAAGAAATATATGGTCGAAGATAGTACTCATAATTATTTGAACAAATCAAACCATATGAGTGATACCGAAATAATAGCATCCTTGTCTTGTTACATTCGGGTAAATTTAGGTATTTTAAACATTATTATAAGGAATATGCCTGCAGCTTTTGATTCTACTTTTCCCTCATTGTGTATCCTGCAACCACTATGTGGAATTGTCATGAGGGCACTGAAAAGGTTTCTTTTTTTGTTACTCTATCGTTTTATGAATTAGTCCTTCAAAGGTGCATATAGTATGATAGATTTTATACATATGTAACATTTTCTATGCTGGTGGTTAGGAATTATCTATTGGACTAGAAAGGCTTTTTATTTTAAAGGTAAGATGGACTGAGGGCTGTCTTATCTTAGTTTGAGTATTCTTTTTAATATTTAGAATGAAGATGGTCATTACTCCTACAGATTGAACATTCTAGACATTTTTCATTCAACAACCTTATTGCCAATACTCTCTGCTATTGCGATTTATTTCTTTGAAAAGAAGTCTGCCATTAATGTATGTTTTATCAAGGACCGATAACTTGTTCTTTTTTGAACTATATCGAATTTATACTATATTTGGATCCATTAGTGTCCCATTAAAATTGGGACGCATTAAATAAACTTGGCCCATTTGGTCCGAATCGTTCTTTGTCATTTTGAAATTT
>NZ_CABUHK010000052.1 GCF_902491285.1 uncultured Bacteroides sp.
ATTAAGGAAGAAGAAGAGGAAAACCATCGAAATAAAAAAGAGATTACCACCAAATTTGACGAAGAACCCCTTTTTCTACTTTTATTGCTTCTCTTGCACCAGTGCTTGCTGTGCCTTCTCTCAACATCCTTGATGCTTGTTGTTGACGTTGTGCTGACTGTTGTTGCTTTTGTTCTTCGATTTGTTCTTTCCGTACGATGTTTGCCAAGTCTTCTAACGTGTTGGCGTATGTATATTCTCGTTCTGTCCACTGCCGTACGTTAGGTTCTTCATTATAATAAACATAAGTTTTTTGAGTAGTCCAGTTCTGGTGATTATCGTATGTGTACTCATAGGAAATATTGCCATCTTTCATTATATCCCCATATTTATTATACTGACAACCTGTTTTTTTAAGTTGAGAATTTGTTTTAACATTGATAGGAATAATTACTCGATCTGTCAATCTTCCGTCAGCATTATAGGTTAGAATTTTTTCTTCTGTAAGAGAATACGAGTGTTTGATTTTTTCTTTTAAACTGACTCCCCCGTCCCGAAAAGATCTTCTGTAACGATTTATTTCGACTAATTTCCCATTTGAAGCATAAATATATTCATTGATTTTTATTGTATCTATTTGGGCTACCTTGACCATCATTCTTTCTGTATTCATCGTTTCTATGGAGTCTAATTTTACTGTTATTTCTTTAATTAGTTTCTGGGCTTCATTATAAATATAATAAGTACTATATGTGTCATGTGTGTATTCATTGATCTTTTTACGAATAATTCCTCGTTCGTTGTAAAATATCTGATTAGTATTTTTAATGCCTTTTTTAATATGTTCTCCGAACTTAGTCTCTGTTTCATATTCAATCTCTTTTACAGATACTACTATGCCTTTCAAGTTATCTTTTTTCCAATCATGCTCTTGTGTTAACCCCTTCTCGGTAATACCCAATAATAAACCAATGAACAATACAAATTTTATTAGATTCATACTTTTTGTTTTTTTATTCTCCCCAGTTACCATAGGAGTATTCAAAAAAAAGAAAGCGCGGAACTGCGTGCCACTATTTATCATTGAAGGTCCTAGGAAAACCCGAAAACACAAATAGATGGACAGCAGACCCGCGCTGGAAACCAACGCAGGAAACAACCATGCTATTCTCGTGTTCTCTTGAAAATTTCCTAGGTTCTCAATGACAAGAATAAAGCACAACGCTTCTTACAATAACTTTTCTAAAAACAAATGTATCGCTATACATACTTTCATTTCGCAAAAATAGCCATATTTTTTCTAAGAAGCAAATAAAATGTAAAGTCTTTATTGGAGACTCAAAATATTATCGTATCTTTGTCATCGGAGTTGCAAGTGAGCAATTTCATTTAATATATTATGCGCTATGAGCGTTAAATATAGAAAAAGAAAAATCGTACTTCAATTCGACAAGGAGAGTCCGTTGTCAAAGTACGTTGCTACTAATGTAGTTATTGGTAGTATCGGTTACAACAAACTCTGTGATGAAGTAAACCAGCGTACTGGGATGCATCGGGGCATAGTAGATGTTGTATTAAAGGGTGTTCAAGACACTATGATTTCTTTTTTAGAAGAAGGCTTTTCGGTAAAGTTGGGAGAGTTCGGTTCATTCCGTCCGTCCATTCAAGCCAAAAGCCAGGATAAAGAAGAAGATGTAGACTCGGACACAATATCTAGAGTAAAGATTGTTTTTACTCCGGGAAACAAATTTCAGCAGATGCTGGGTGGAGTGAGTAAAGAATCTTTCTCTAATACGTCGAAAGATGGAGAGGAAGACAAAGGGAAACCCGATAATCCGGGTGGTGGTTCCGAAGATGAAACGCCAGATCCTTCTGTTTAATCTTTTTTATTTATTCTAAGCTAAACGAATGAGGGAAACTGAAAAGATTCCCTCATTTTTTTTGTCATATTCGTCCGAAACCTTTCAAAACGCTGTTGGGCAATGGTGAAATCACGGTTGCCCAACAGTGAATTTACCGTTGCCCAACCATGATTTTGTGGATAATGGCTATTTATTATCAAAATTGGTGACATAATATATCTTGTTGGCTTTTAATGATATGTATAGGATATTAACCGATTTGTCAGTGAGGTTTCTATGAGGAAATTGTAGGATACAAATTGCGGAAAATAATCTTTTAACTTGCCATGATAAAGAGTTCTATTAAAAATATATATCTTTGCGAGACAGATGTTGATTTATACAAGGAAGCGAATATGAGCAATAAAATATATCCTATCGGTATTCAGAATTTTGAAAAGATCCGTAATGACGGTTATTTCTATGTTGATAAAACGGCATTGATGTATCAAATGGTCAAGACGGGAAGTTATTATTTCTTGAGTCGTCCGCGCCGTTTCGGAAAGAGTCTGCTCATCTCTACCTTAGAAGCCTACTTTCAAGGAAAAAAAGACTTGTTTGAAGGATTAGCAATAGAAAAGTTGGAAAAGGACTGGATAAAATATCCTATATTGCATCTGGATCTTAATATCGAGAAATATGATACACAGGAAAGTTTGGATAAGATATTGAATGATAATCTGGAATATTGGGAAAGCCAATATGGCAGCCGTCCGTCCGAGACTTCTTTTTCTCTACGTTTTGCAGGTATCATTCAACGTGCTTGCGAGAAGACGGGACAGCGGGTAGTTATTTTGGTTGATGAATATGACAAGCCTATGCTGCAAGCTATAGGTAATGAGGAATTACAGAAACAATTCCGAGATACCCTAAAAACATTCTATGGAGCTTTGAAGACTAAGGACGGTTGCATCAAGTTTGCTCTGCTCACTGGTGTGACAAAGTTTGGCAAAGTCAGTGTGTTCAGTGACTTGAACAATCTGGATGATATTTCAATGTGGAATGAGTACATCGAAATATGTGGTGTCAGCGAGCGTGAAATCCACGAAAATCTGGAAACGGAACTTCATGAATTTGCCGCAGCGCGAGGAATAACGTATGACAAACTTTGTGAAGAATTGAGAGAGTGCTATGACGGCTATCACTTTACGCACAATTCAATCGGCATGTACAATCCGTTCAGTCTGCTTAATGCTTTCAAACGTAAGGAATTCGGCAGTTATTGGTTTGAGACGGGCACGCCTACCTATTTGGTGAAGTTACTAAAAAAACATCATTATGACCTGGAACGGATGGCACATGAAGAAACTGACGCCCAGGTATTGAACAGCATAGACTCTGAATCCACCAATCCTATTCCGGTGATTTATCAGAGCGGATACCTCACTATTAAGGGATATGATGAACGTTTTGGCATGTATCGTTTAGGTTTTCCCAACCGTGAAGTGGAAGAGGGTTTTATTCGTTTTCTGCTTCCTTTTTATGCGAATGTAAATAAGGTAGAATCCCCTTTTGAGATTCAGAAGTTTGTCCGTGAAGTGGAATCGGGAGATTATAATTCTTTCTTCCGTCGCTTACAGAGTTTCTTTGCGGATACCACTTACGAAGTGATTCGTGACCAGGAATTGCATTACGAAAACGTGCTTTTCATCGTTTTTAAACTGGTTGGTTTCTACGTCAACGTGGAATATCATACGAATGAAGGACGCATCGACCTTGTCTTGCAGACTGATAAGTTCATTTATATCATGGAATTTAAACTGAATGGCACGGCGGAAGATGCTTTGCAGCAGATTAACGACAAGCATTATGCCCTTCCTTTCGAAATGGACGGACGAAAGCTCTTTAAAATCGGCGTAAACTTCAGTGCGGAAACCCGTAATATCGAGAAATGGATAGTAGAAGAAAAATAGATAGTAAAAAGTACCATATCTTTTGTTAGCATTTAATGATATGTGCGGAATATTAACCTCTTTGTATTTTTTGCGTCGGAAATAAAAGTTCACTGCCTTCTTTCATAATTCGGAAAAAAGTGCGAAATTTGCAACGCTTTTCAAGTTAGACAAGAAACTTACTAACACCTTTAAATAAAAAATTAAAGAAAATGACTAAAAGTGCATTGCAAATTGCAAGGGCTGCTTATCAGCCCAAACTTCCGAAAGCATTGGCGTCAGGAGCCGTTAAAGCTGTAGCAGGTGCTGCTACTCAGTCTGTAGCTGACCAGGAAGCTATCAAAGCATTATTCCCTAACACGTATGGAATGCCGTTAATTACATTCGAAGCCGGTGAAGCTGTAACTCTTCCTGCTATGAATGTGGGTGTAATCCTTTCTGGTGGACAGGCTCCCGGTGGACACAATGTGATTTCCGGTTTGTTCGACGGTATCAAGAAACTGAATCCGGATAGCAAGCTGTATGGCTTTATTTTGGGTCCTGGTGGTTTGGTAGACCATAACTATATGGAACTGACTGCTGATATCATCGACGAATACCGTAACACGGGTGGTTTCGATATTATCGGTTCCGGCCGTACGAAGTTGGAGAAAGAAGAACAGTTCGAAAAAGGACTTGAAATCATCAAAGAACTGGGCATCAAAGCACTGGTTATCATTGGTGGTGACGACTCCAACACAAATGCTTGCGTATTGGCTGAATACTATGCTGCCAAGAAGTATGGTGTACAGGTAATCGGTTGCCCGAAGACTATCGACGGTGACTTGAAGAACGATATGATTGAAACTTCTTTCGGTTTCGATACTGCTTGCAAGACTTACGCAGAAGTAATCGGTAATATCCAACGTGACTGTAACTCTGCCCGTAAATACTGGCACTTCATCAAATTGATGGGTCGTTCGGCTTCTCACATCGCACTGGAATGTGCTTTGCAGGTACAACCTAACGTATGTATCGTTTCTGAAGAAGTGGAAGCTAAAGATATGTCTTTGGATGATGTAGTGACATATATCGCTAAAGTAGTAGCAGACCGTGCTGCCCAGGGACATAACTTCGGTACTGTATTAATTCCTGAAGGATTGGTGGAATTCATCCCGGCTATGAAACGTCTGATCGCTGAATTGAACGACTTCCTGGCTGCTAACGCAGAAGAATTTGCTCAAATCAAGAAGTCTCACCAACGTGACTATATCATCCGCAAACTTTCTCCGGAAAACTCTGCTATCTATGCAAGTCTGCCGGAAGGTGTTGCCCGTCAGTTGACTTTGGATCGTGACCCGCACGGAAACGTACAGGTATCACTGATTGAAACAGAAAAGCTGTTGTCTGAAATGGTAGCTACTAAACTGGCTGCATGGAAAGAGGAAGGCAAGTATGTAGGTAAGTTTGCTGCTCAACATCACTTCTTCGGTTATGAAGGACGTTGCGCTGCTCCGTCAAACTTCGATGCTGACTACTGCTACTCTTTGGGTTACACAGCTTCTATGTTGATTGCTAACGGCAAGACTGGTTATATGTCTTCTGTACGCAACACAACTGCTCCTGCTGCCGAATGGATTGCGGGTGGTGTGCCTATCACAATGATGATGAACATGGAACGTCGTCACGGTGAAATGAAGCCGGTTATCCAGAAAGCATTGGTGAAACTGGACGGTGCTCCTTTCAAGGCATTCGCTGCACAACGTGACCGTTGGGCTGTTGAGACGGATTATGTATATCCGGGTCCGATCCAGTACTTTGGTCCTACCGAAGTTTGCGACCAGGCAACTAAGACTTTGCAGTTGGAACAAGCTAAATAAAAGATAAATAAACAAGCGGTGAACGGTAAGTGCCATGCAGAACATCTGTATGGCTTCTGTTCACCGCTTCTTTCCATTAAGTAAATGCCGCCACGCAACAACCCGATGTCTGCTGTACAGAAGAAAAAAACTGTTTCCGCTACTACACGAAAGAAGGGAACGGCTTCTTCTTCCAAATCTTCCCGTACTCCGAAAAAGGTACAAGCGAAGCATAGTCATGCCATGCCTGTTTGGCTTCGTAATGTCCTGGCAGTGATGATTGTCGGTTGTTTTTCTATTGTTTTCTATTATTTCTTTATCCGTCCGTATGCTTACCGCTGGAAACCCTGTCACGGACTAAAAGAATATGGAGTCTGCATTCCGGCGGGATACGATATTCATGGAATTGATATTTCCCACTATCAGGGAAAAATAGACTGGCCGAAGCTCCGGCAGAACAAAGAAACTGTGACTCCTTTGCACTTTGTATTCATGAAAGCGACAGAAGGCGGGGATCATGGTGATACTACTTTCTCGGCAAACTTTGCCAATGCCCGTAATCACGGATTTATCCGGGGAGCTTATCATTTTTATATTCCAAGCACGGATGCTTTGAAGCAAGCCGACTTCTTTATCCGCACAGTAAAGCTGGATACGGGCGATTTACCTCCTGTACTTGACGTGGAAGTGACCGGACGAAAGGATAAGGCGGAATTGCAACAAGGTATTAAACGCTGGCTCGACCGTGTGGAATCCCATTATGGGGTGAAGCCGATTCTTTATACTTCCTATAAATTTAAGACACGTTATCTGGACGACTCCATTTTCAACGCCTATCCTTATTGGATTGCCCATTATTATGTCGATTCTGTGAAGTATCAGGGTAAATGGGACTTTTGGCAACATACAGATGTGGGGAATGTGCCTGGAATCAAGGAAGACGTCGACTTGAATGTATTTAACGGCACGTTGGAAGAACTTAAAAATCTGACAATTAAATAGCGGGTATTTCTTCGCTGAACAACTTATCTCTTCTGTTATTTGTTATAATCGTATTATTACTTAAAAAAATACGATTATGAATTTTGATATAGCTATTATTGGTGGTGGTCCTGCCGGTTATACAGCCGCCGAAAGGGCAGGTGCAAACGGATTGAAAGCCGTTCTTTTCGAGAAGAAAGCGATAGGTGGAGTATGTCTCAATGAAGGGTGTATTCCTACTAAAACTTTGTTATATTCTGCTAAAATACTGGATAGCATCAAGACTGCTTCCAAATATGGTGTTTCTGCCGAATCGCCTTCTTTTGATTTGTCTAAAATCATGAGCCGTAAAGATAAAACGGTGAAAATGCTGACAGGGGGTGTGAAGATGACTGTCAACTCTTATGGGGTGACCGTCGTAGAGAAAGAGGCTTTCATTGAGGGAGAGAAGGACGGGGTGATTCGCATAGCTTGTGACGGCGAGACGTACTCTACAAAATATCTGCTGGTCTGTACCGGCTCTGATACGGTGATTCCCCCGATACCGGGGTTGTCGGAAGTCAGTTACTGGACTTCTAGAGAAGCATTGGAAATAAAGGAACTGCCTAAAAATCTGGTTATTATCGGTGGCGGAGTGATCGGGATGGAGTTTGCCTCTTTCTTCAATAGCATGGGCGTAAAGGTTCATGTAGTCGAAATGATGTCTGAGATACTAGGAGCGATGGATAAGGAAACGAGTGGCATGCTCCGTGCCGAATATGCCAAACGGGGAGTCACTTTCTATCTGAATACGAAAGTGGTGGAAGTGAAACCGAATGGAGTTGTAATAGAGAAAGACGGGAAAAACTCAACGATTGAGGCGGATAAGATACTGCTCAGTGTAGGTCGAAAGGCAAACCTATCCGGCGTCGGACTGGATAAATTGAACATTGAACTTTTGCGGAACGGGGTAAAGGTGGATGAACATCTACAGACTTCCCACCCCAATGTATATGCCTGCGGAGATATTACGGGATATTCTTTGTTGGCGCATACTGCCATTCGTGAAGCGGAAGTTGCTGTCAATCATATTTTGGGAGTGGAAGACCGGATGAATTACAATTGTGTTCCGGGGGTAGTCTACACCAATCCCGAAGTGGCAGGCGTAGGAAAGACTGAAGAAGAACTGATAAAACAAGGACTTCCTTACCGTGTCTCAAAATTACCTATGGCTTATTCCGGACGATTTGTTGCGGAGAATGAGCAAGGCAACGGGCTTTGCAAGTTGATTCAGGATGAAGAAGGGAAAATCATCGGTTGCCATATGTTGGGAAATCCTGCATCGGAACTGATTGTGGTGGCCGGTATTGCCATTCAGAGAGGATACACGGTGGAAGAGTTCCAGAAAACTGTATTTCCGCATCCTACGGTCGGAGAGATTTATCATGAGATAATGTTTTAATTCTTATTCCGCCAAGTCTATGATTCGATGTATATATAGTCCTTATACTGATATTTATTTTCATCTGGCGGCAGAGGAGTATTTGCTGAAGCAGGGGAACGATGACGTTTTTATGCTTTGGCAGGATACTCCCTCTGTTGTGATAGGAAAACATCAGCGTTTACAGTCGGAAGTGGATACGGAATGGGCGGAACGGGAGCGGATACATATCGCCCGTCGCTTTTCGGGCGGAGGAACGGTGTATCATGATTTGGGTAATGTCAATCTGACTTTTATTGAAACGGTTTCGCGTCTTCCTGAGTTTATCACCTATCTTCAACGGACGTTGGACTTTTTGGCATCCATAGGTGTAATGGCAGAAGGAGACGAAAGGCTCGGCATCTATCTGGATGGGTTGAAAATATCAGGGAGTGCGCAGTGTGTACATAAAGACAGGGTGCTGTATCATTGCACTTTGCTTTATGATACAAATCTTACGGTGCTGAATAAAGTATTGAATCCGTCATCGTTGGCTGATGACGAAACCTTATCTTCTGTATATGCTGTTCCGTCCGTTCGGAGTGAAGTCACTAATATCCGTAAGCACTTTTCAGTGGGAACTGTGGATGATTTCAAAGAGAATGCTTTTCAGTATTTCAGCCAATCGCAAAGGGTCAGTTCTTTCAGTGAGGAAGAAATAGTGGCTGCCAATCAGCTCCGGAACGAAAAGTATATTGGGAAAGAGTGGATATATAGCCGTTGAAATCTGAGCTTCGTTCATCATAATCCGGTTAAAAATACCTTAACATAAAACTTTCTATTTCAACCCATTGTTCTATTATATCAAGGTTGAATAAATAAATTTACTGTCTATGTCAAGATTCGAAATAAAAATGCCTAAGTTGGGCGAGAGTATAACAGAGGGAACGATTGTCTCCTGGTCTGTAAAAGTGGGCGATATGGTTCAGGAAGACGATGTTCTTTTTGAAGTGAATACTGCTAAAGTAAGTGCCGAAATACCTTCTCCGGTAGAGGGGAAAGTAGTTGAAATTTTATATAAGGAAGGAGATACCATTGCGGTAGGCACAGTTGTAGCCATTATAGATTTGGATGGCGAAGGTGCTTCCGATGCGCAGCCTGTCGGTGAAGAAGCCGTAAAAGCGGATGCTTCGGAGAAGCAGTCGCAACCTCAGAAAGAAGTTGCCAAACAGGTGGTTGCTGAGGAAGAACGCTGGTATTCGCCTGTGGTGATTCAGTTGGCGAGAGAAGCGAAGATTCCGAAAGAAGAACTGGATTCCATACAGGGAACCGGCTACGAAGGTCGATTGAGCAAGAAAGATATAAAAGATTATATTGATAAGAAGAAAAGAGGAGTCAGTGGGGATTCCAAACCGTCAGCACCCGTTGCTGCTCCGGCTGCAAGCAAACCATCGGTTGCTGCTTCCGCACCGGTAAGCCCGAAATCTTCTCCGGCTTCTCCGGTTGAATCCAAATCATCCGCTCCTGTCACTATGCCGGGGGTGGAAGTGAAAGAGATGGATCGTGTCCGCCGGATTATTGCCGACCATATGGTTATGTCTAAGAAAGTATCTCCGCATGTCACTAATGTGGTGGAGGTAGATGTCACTAAACTGGTGCGTTGGCGTGAAAAGAATAAGGATGCTTTCTTCCGTCGCGAAGGTGTCAAGCTGACTTATATGCCTGTGATAACGGAAGCTGTAGCGAAAGCATTGGCAACCTATCCGCAAGTGAATGTATCCGTAGATGGATACAATGTTCTCTTCAAGAAACATATCAATGTGGGGATTGCCGTCTCTTTGAATGATGGAAATCTGATTGTGCCCGTAGTGCATGATGCCGACCGTCTGAACCTGAATGGATTGGCTGTTGCCATCGACTCCTTGGCTCTGAAAGCAAGAGATAACAAATTGATGCCCGAAGATATTGACGGTGGTACATTTACCATAACCAACTTCGGTACGTTCAAGAGCCTGTTCGGTACACCGATTATCAATCAGCCACAGGTAGCTATCCTGGGAGTAGGCTATATTGAAAAGAAACCTGCTGTCATAGAAACTCCGGAAGGCGACACGATTGCTATTCGTCATAAGATGTACCTCTCTTTGTCTTATGACCATCGGGTAGTAGACGGAATGTTGGGCGGTAACTTCCTGCATTTCATTGCTGATTACTTGGAGAACTGGCAAGGTTGATAAACTGATTGTTTCATTCATTAAGAACTTCATTAACTATGAAAAAGTATGATATAAAAAATACAGATGTCGAAACACTGAAGAAGTGGTATCATCTGATGACATTGGGACGTGCCTTGGACGAAAAGGCGCCGTCTTACCTGTTGCAATCCTTAGGATGGTCTTACCATGCTCCCTATGCGGGGCATGATGGCATCCAACTGGCTGTCGGGCAGGTCTTTACTCTTGGAGAAGACTTCCTGTTTCCCTACTACCGGGATATGCTGACCGTGTTATCCGCCGGAATGACCGCAGAAGAAATTATCCTGAACGGTATATCAAAAGCGACCGATCCCGGAAGCGGTGGACGTCATATGTCGAACCATTTCGCCAAACCGGAATGGCACATCGAAAACATTTCTTCCGCAACGGGTACGCATGACCTTCATGCGGCAGGCGTAGCCAGGGCGATGGTGTATTACGGGCATAAAGGAGTTGCCATTACCTCTCATGGAGAATCGGCTACATCGGAAGGTTTTGTCTATGAAGCTATCAATGGCGCCAGCCTCGAACGTCTCCCTGTGATTTTTGTGATTCAGGATAACGGCTACGGCATCTCTGTCCCCAAATCGGAACAGACCGCCAACCGTAAAGTTGCGGAAAACTTCTCCGGCTTCAAGAACCTGAAAATCATCTATTGTAATGGAAAAGATGTATTCGACTCGATGAACGCCATGACCGAAGCCCGCGAATACGCCATCGCTACCCGTAATCCAGTGATTGTGCAAGCCAACTGTGTCCGCATCGGTTCCCATTCCAACTCGGACAAGCATACCTTATACCGGGATGAAAACGAACTGGAATATGTAAAGGAAGCCGACCCGTTGTTGAAATTTCGCCGAATGTTACTCCGTTACAAACGGCTGACTGAAGAAGAACTGCAAGAAATAGAGGCGGCAGCAAAAAAAGAATTATCCGCTGCCAACCGGAAAGCGTTGGCTGCCCCTGATCCTGACCCCAAGAGCATCTATGATTTTGTAATGCCCGAACCTTATCAGCCGCAGAAATATAAGGAAGGTACTCATGAGGAAGAAGGTGAGAAGACTTTCATGGTCAACGCCATTAACGAAACATTGAAAGCGGAGTTCCGCCATAATCCCGACACCTTTATTTGGGGGCAGGATGTGGCAAACAAGGAAAAAGGCGGTGTGTTTAATGTGACGAAAGGTATGCAGCAGGAGTTTGGCGATGCACGTGTATTCAGCGCGCCGATAGCCGAAGATTACATTGTAGGTACAGCCAACGGAATGAGCCGCTTTGACCCTAAGATTCATGTCGTGATAGAAGGGGCGGAGTTTGCTGATTACTTCTGGCCTGCCGTCGAACAATATGTGGAGTGTACGCATGAGTACTGGCGTAGCAATGGGAAATTTGCTCCGAACATAACCTTGCGTCTGGCTTCCGGCGGTTATATCGGTGGCGGGTTATATCATTCCCAAAACATAGAAGGCGCTTTGACAACTTTGCCGGGAGCACGTATTGTCTGTCCTTCCTTTGCGGATGATGCTGCCGGATTGCTCCGTACCAGTATGCGCTCCAAAGGGTTTACTCTGTTTCTCGAACCGAAAGCATTGTATAACTCCGTAGAAGCGGCTACTGTTGTACCGGAAGATTTTGAAGTTCCTTTCGGCAAGGCGCGCATTCGTCGCGAAGGAACGGATTTGAGTATCATTACTTATGGGAATACGACTCATTTCTGTCTGCACGCAGCAGAGCGGTTGGAGAAAGAGGGCGGCTGGAAAGTGGAAGTTATCGACATCCGTTCTTTGATTCCATTAGATAAGGAAGCAATTTTCGAGTCAGTGAAGAAAACAAGTAAGGCGCTGGTTGTCCATGAAGATAAAGTATTCTCCGGTTTTGGCGCGGAGCTTGCCGCTATGATTGGCGGAGAGATGTTCCGTTATCTGGACGCACCTGTGCAGCGTGTAGGTTCTACATTTACTCCTGTCGGTTTCAATCCGATTCTTGAAAAAGAGATTCTGCCGGATGAGGCTAAAATCTATGAAGCTGCCAGGAAATTATTGGAATATTAAATAGTAGTAGATTATGAAAAAGATAGGTTTATTTTATGCAGCTAAGGCTGAAAAGACAAGTTGGGTAGCAGAGAAAATTCAGCAGGAATTTGGTGAAGACAAGATAGCGGTAGTACCGATAGAACAAGCCTGGCAGAATGATTTTGCCGCTTATGATTGCTTTATTGTCGGTGCATCCACCTGGTTTGACGGTGAGCTTCCTACTTATTGGGATGAACTGTTGCCGGAACTTCGGACAATGGATTTAAAGGGAAAGAAAGTCGCTATCTTCGGCTTGGGCGACCAGATACGCTATCCCGAAAACTTTGCGGACGGCATCGGGTTGCTGGCGGAAGTCTTCGAAGGGGATGGAGCCACCTTGGTCGGTTTCACTTCTTCCGAAGGATATACTTTCGAACGCTCCAGGGCATTGCGTGGCGACCATTGGTGCGGACTGGTCATTGACTTGGATAATCAATCGGAACAGGCAAAAAAGAAAATCAAGGACTGGTGCGAACAGGTAAAAAAAGAGTTTAAATAATCTCGTTATATTATATGTAATGAGGGTGTCAAAAGGGAAACTTTTCCTTTCTGACACCCTCTTGTTTTTTATATTCTATCATTCAAAGAATTATCAGGCTTTATAAATGAACTTCACCTCCGCCCAGCGATTCTTCTCTTTATAATGGACATAGGTCAATCCGTGCTTTTCCGCTTCCTTACGGATAACCGCAATATCATCTACATAGAATCCGCTCATATATAGTTCAGACCCCGAATGCATACAAGCGACATATTGTTTCATGTCATTCAACAGAATATTCCGGTTGATATTGGCAATAATAACGTCGAACGGCCCTTTCCCGATAAGAGACGAAGCGTCTCCCTGTGAAACGGCAATGTCATCTACACGATTTAATTCAATATTCTCAATAGAGTTTCGTACACACCATTCGTCAATGTCGATAGCTGTACACGGGCGTGCACCTCTCATCCGTGCGAGGATGGCGAGAATAGAAGTCCCACAACCCATATCGAGCAAGGATTTATCTTTCAGTTCGCTATCCAGCAGTTCTTCAATGATAAGGCTTGTCGTCTCGTGGTGTCCTGTTCCGAAAGCCATTTGCGGGTTGATAACAATATCATATTCCGCTTTGGGAACGTCTTGATGGAAAGTGCTGTGAATCACGCATCGGTTGCCGATAATAATCGGCTGGAAGAAATTCTTTTCCCATTCCTCATTCCAGTCTTTATCTTCTGCTTCTACATAGGTAAATGTGATTTCCGTATCGGGTAGGGGAAACTCTGTGATTGCAGTCTTAATGGCGGTTTCGTCATATAATGATTGTTGGATATATGCGGTCAACCCGCTTTCACATTCAACAAAACTCTCGAAACCGACTTCACCGAGCACAGCAGCCAGTACGTCATTAACTGTTTCAGTGCAAGGATGGGTATGGAATGTGAATTCAAAATACTTCATAGTTGTTTTCTTTTCTAATAAATAATGTGCAAAGATAATAGACTTTTTAGGGATTTCCCTACTTCTCTTTCGGGAAAATCTCCCAAGGATAAAAAATCTCTTCCTTATCTTTGTAACGTGAATAAGTTTAAGTAATTACATAAACCGAGATGATATGAAAAAGATTGTTTACTTCTTGCTATTTGCCTTGTGCCTCCCGATAGGCCTGATGGCACAAAGCGTTGATGACGACCTTTACTTCGTCCCTTCCAAAGACAAACAGGAGAAGAAAGAAGCTCCGGTTAAGAAGGAACCGAAGAAACAGGTGACCAACATCTATACTTCACCGGGTACTACCGTAGTTGTTCAGGACCGCAAGGGTAGAACACGGGACGTGGATGAATATAACCGCCGTTACGATGCACGTGAAAATGAGTTCGTAATGGATAATGATACCTTATACATAAAAGAAAAATCTAAACCGGATTTGGACGGAGAATGGGTGACCGGCGAATTTAATGGTACGCAAGACGACTATGAATATGCAGAACGTATTATCCGTTTCCGTAATCCGCGTTTCGCAATCAGTATTAGCAGCCCGCTCTATTGGGATGTCGTTTACGGACCGAACTCCTGGGACTGGAACGTATATACTGACGGTATGTATGCTTACGCATTCCCAACGTTCAGTAATCCGATGTGGTGGGATTGGCGCTACGGCTCTTACGGCTGGGGCTGGAATTATGGTTGGGGGTGGAATCGTCCTTACTATGCTTGGGGATACGCTCCGGGTTATTGGGGCGGCTGGTATGGCGGCTACTGGGGTGGCTGGTATGGTGGCGGTGGCTACTGGGGACATCATCACCATTGGCACGGTGGTCCTAGCTGGGGCTGGGGTGGCGGTGGAAACCATTGGGCACGCAACACCTATACGAATCGTCGTTCTTATGGCTACAATAATTTCTCTTCTTCACGGAGAAGTGGAACATATTCAGACCGTAGATCGGCAATAGGTACAGAACGCCGTAGTTCTTCAGGTTCTTATACCGGCAGAACTGTTGGTACAAGACGTGAAGCAACTCGTGTTAGTACTGGACGTACCGGAGTAACTACCCGCAGTGATGCTTCTTCTACTCGTAGAAGTAGTAACTACACACGTCCGAGCAGTACACGTAGTTCCTCAACTTACAATAGTAATCGTGAAAGCTCCGTTCGTCGTAGCGCTTCGTCTCCTTCACGATCATCATCGTCTTCATCATATGGAACTACAAGAAGATCTTCTTCTACTTACAATAGAGGTACTTCGACTAGTAGCCCGTCTACTAGAAGCAGTAGTAGAAGTTCTAGCCATTCTTATGATAGTTCTAGCCGTTCTTCTTCTCGTAGCAGCTATTCACCAAGTAGCAGTAGTAGCTCTCGTTCCAGTGGCAGCTATTCAGGTGGTGGATCTTCACGCTCAAGTGGCGGTGGTGGCGGATCTAGCAGAAGTGGAAGAAGGTAATAAACACTATATATTAACTCTGTAATATAAGACAACGTTATGAAAAAGATAATCGCAGTTGCTTGTGCCTTGTGTTTTGTCGCAGGTGTCAGCGCACAGACAATATATGATGCAGCGAAGTTAGCGGAGCGAGACTTGAATGGAACCGCCCGTTTTGTAGGTATGGGTGGGGCAATGGGCGCTTTGGGTGGTGATATTTCTACAATGGGAACTAACCCTGCCGGTATCGGTATTTATCGTAGTAATGACATCATGACATCTTTTAGCTATTCTGCTTACGGTACGGAGAGCAAATATTTGGGGCAGACTTTTAATAATGATAAGAATCAGTGGTCGTTTGATAACATAGGTTTTGTGTTCGCTTCCAAGATTGGAAATCAGACAGCATTGCGTTATGTGAACTTCGGTTTTAATTATAAGCGCACCAAGTCTTTCTATAAGAATATGACAATGGGCGGATTGATGGGAGTCGTAGATGATAAGATTTTTGTATCTCAGGTTAATCAGATGGGACAACAGGCTACAGATGCTGTATGGTATGATAAAGATAATTATGACTTTAATGGTGCTGATGCCTATAGTAACAATCGACTTGGTTGGTTAGGCATTATGGGGTATCAAGGTTATCTCACAAATTCAGTTTTGGATAAAGGTTATGATCGATACGATCCGGTAGTCCCGGATGAGGCTGAGGCTTATTTCAACTCCAATGAACGAGGGGGGATCAGTCAGTATGACTTCAATGTTGCGTTGAATGTGAATGATCGTGTCTATTTAGGATTGACGATTGGTGCATACGATGTGAATTATAAGAAGACCACTCTATATGATGAAGATTATGGAAATGGTGAAGGTTATGAATTGGCTTCATTCAATCGTATTAAAGGTTCGGGAGTAGATGTTAAGTTTGGTGCTATTTTCCGTCCGTTCGAGTCTTCTCCTTTCCGTATTGGTTTTGCGATACATACGCCTACATTTTATAATTTGACATACGAGAATGGTGCAAGTATGACGTCGGATGTTTACTTGAAAGAAGTACAAGATGGTAATAAGCCTTTTTATGTACGTGACGATAAACCTGGTAAAGATGCTGTTACAACAAGAGAGTCTTTTGATGCAAATGGTGGAAGAAGAATAGAACAGGATTTCCGCCTGTCTACTCCGTGGAGATTTAATGCGAGTCTGGGTTATACTGTTGGAACTTCTTTAGCATTGGGAGCAGAGTATGAATATGAAGATTATTCATCTATGAAGTTTAAGTACCCTGAAGGAGACGAAATGGTAGATCAGAATACTACAATTAAAGAATTTATGAAAGGTGTTCATACATTCCGTATCGGTGCTGAGTATAAAGTAATACCTGAGTTTGCCTTCCGTTTAGGTTATAATTACAGTACTACTGCTTTCAAAGAAAATGATGCTTATAAATGGATACCGGTTAACTCTACTTTGACAGATACAGACTTTGCAAATTCCCAGTCGCATAGTAATTATACAATCGGAATAGGATATCGTGGAAAGGCTTTTTATGCTGATTTAGCTTATCAATATTCTATGTATAAAGAGAAGTTCTATCCATTCTATAATGACTTGGAAACTTCACCGGGAGTTTGGGAAATAGTGACTCCGCAAGCTACCAAAGTAACCAATACCCGTAGTCAAGTGCTATTAACATTAGGTATGCGCTTCTAATCCTGATAAAGACAGTTTTCAATTTCAATAATAACTTTTGTGTGTAAAAAATCCCTGGAATGCTGAGTGTCTACGGCGGTTCCGGGGATTTTTATTAGTATCTGTCGTCACTATAAAAAGAGACAACTTATCTTTATATGAGGGGTAATTAAATAGGTTAATAATTATGAGAGGTTTACATTTAATATTCTATTTTGTCTTCTTTATCTGCCCAGGCTTTGAAGGCAGTAAGGGCTTCATTGTGTAGTAAGATTTCTGAGGGTAGTTTTCTGTCTTCCGGTTTAAGTTCCAGTTCGTCATAAATAAAAGAATCGTCAAAGCCGATATTCTTGGCATCGGTTTTATTGTTGCCGTAATACATCTTATCCAGTCGTGCCCAATAGATAGCGCCCAAACACATCGGACAAGGTTCGCAGGAAGTATAGATTTCGTATCCGCTAAGGTTGAATGTCCCGAGCTTCGCGGCAGCGGCACGTATGGCGCTCACTTCAGCATGGGCAGTAGGATCACAGGATGCCGTAACACGGTTCACACCCGTTGCAACTATTTCCCCCTCTTTGGTAGCAATCACAGCACCAAACGGACCTCCACCATTTTCAATATTTTCTTTAGAAAGCTCGATAGCTTTCCGCATTAATTCTTCTTTCGTCATAGCACAAAAAATATATTGTTAGTTTTATTCTAATCTCTAGTCCTACAAAGATAGAAAAAACTAACAATATACAATGAAGTGCTTCTATTTATTTTTTACCGGTATCGGCAGACACTGAAAGAGAAGGAATAAAGATCCGGGGAACGCTCTTTTAGAGTTTTCCGAGAATCTTATCCATCACCCAGTTGGTCAGTGTTGCGCTTTCACCGTTACAAGAACAAATGGATTTACCAAGCAAGTGGTCTACCACCGCCTGGATAAGCGGTTGCTGCACATGTTCCGGGTTACCGATGCAAATTTCTTCGCGTCCACGTTCGGTATGTAGTCCGATAGGCTCGTAAGTAAAGACAGAGAAACAAATCATTCCCTTGTCACCGATAATCTCTATGCGGTCTTCGCGGGCAGAATCATGAGCGACGAAACACCAGGAACCGCTACCCACCAGTCCGTTATCGAACTGGAAACAGGCACTCAGAGTATCTTCGGCAGGATAAAGCCCGCCGCGGTTGCTTTTGTATCCGCTTGCTTCGAGGATGCAACCGAACATATCCTGTAATAAATCAATTTGATGCGGAGCAAGGTCATAGAAGTAACCGCCTCCGGCAATATCCGCTTGCACACGCCAGGGAAGATTATCACGATTGTAATCCAAATCGCGCGGCGGCTGGGCAAAACGAATCTGCACATTGATAACATTACCGATAGTCCCGTTCTCTACCAGTTCCTTTACTTTCTGAAAGTATGGAAGGTAACGGCGGTAATAAGCAACAAAGCAGGGAACCCCCGTTTCGTTGGATATACGGTTGATGCGGGTACACTCTTCGTAAGTGACGGCCATCGGCTTCTCAATATAGGCAGGCTTGCCTGCTTTCATGGACATGATGGCATAAGTGGCATGTGAAGAAGGGGGAGTAGCGATATATATAGCATTTACTTCCGGGTCGTCTATCAGCTCCTGTGCATCATCATACCATTTCTTGATACCTCTTTCTTTGGCATAAGCTTTTGCTTTCGCACCGTCACGGCTCATTACTGCCACGACTTCCGAATGTTCTACTTTCTGGAAAGCGGGGCCACTTTTCGTCTTGGTTACTTCTCCGCAACCGATGAAGCCCCATTTGATAATCTTTTCACTCATAATGTTATTACCTATTGTGCCTGTTTTAAACGAACCCCAAAGATAAAGCTATTTTTTGTCAAGAGCAACTTTATTGATTATTAACTTAGAAGAGAAGTTTGGAAAATGAAAGTTTCATTTTACTAAAACAGATGTTCTGTTTTGGTAGAATAGACGCTCCGTTTCGGGTGAACAGAGCGTCTGTTTGAGGGGAATACACACTCTATTGGTGGTAAAAAGGAAGGTGAATAGAGGTAAACCCAGGGGTGAGAAGCGATAAGTCCGGGGGGAAAGCAAGGCAGAAAGCCGGGGTGAGGGGAGATTTATTCCTTTTTTTCAAAAAGAAAGGCGGGAATGGCAATTCCCGCCTTTACGTGTAGTTTAATTGAAGCTACTTTATCATTAGCTCTGTAAAGATACGACATTCGGAAGCGAAAGTCAAGTCTTTGGGAGTTTATTTTTCGTAATAGACATCCATGACAATTTCGTTTAGAGCTTCACTTGCCCCCTGCTTATACTCTTTTATCCGTATGAGTCCTTTTTTCCCGGTCGTTGTATTGTTGAATGCAACATATTCTATGGCTAACTCATTATTAGCGACTATATCCAGGACCGAAGAATTAAGGTTTATACTCCCGATATCATCGATTATGTCAGTAATCTGATTGTTTTTCATTTTTTCAATTAAGGCGTTCTCGGTAGAGTTTGTGGTTGCTAGTTTCTTAAATGAGAGAATCGTTGTCATTAATACTGCATAATCATCGTTTGATATGGGCTGTTCTGTGGCTTGGCATTTATATCCATTCTTGAAAACAGAAGTTATTTTAGAAGGTCCGGAGAGCCGAGCCGGTTGGTTGGAACCGTTTCCAAGCAGAGCGAAGTCTATATTCATATCTGTTGCATAATCGCATGGTGAAACAGTTCTTCCGGTTATGGCATCAAAAAGAGCATGGTCAGTTCCTTGTGCTCCCATTATGACATTTTCCCAATAATAATATGGTAGTACTACTGTCGCTTTCTTCACTTTCACCGTACCGATAGAAGCCGTCTCTTTACCACTCTTTCCATAAATTAGCGTCACAGTAAACTCTGTATCCGCATCCACTTCCGGGGCTTTGAAGGTAAATCCTGCTGCTTCGGGATTTGTTATTGCTATGTCAGATGATGCGTCACCTGCCTGTGTCAAGCGGACTGCTTTCACGACATTCAGGTTCGTCCCTTCAATCGTGATATCCTTTCCGGTTTCCACCTCTTGCGTTTCGCTGGTGATGCTACCGGCAGGAACAATTTCTTTCACCGTTATTTTGCCCGGTACTACCAATTTTTGGTCGTTCCCCAATGAGTTGTCATAAACAAGCGTTATTGTGTACTCCGTGTCTGCATCTACTTCCGGTGTTTTGAAAGTCAGTTCAGTAGCAGTCTTTTTGGTGATTGTAATTGATTCTTCATTGGCTTGAACCCCTTTAATCACATTCAGGTCTGTTCCTGTAATAGTGATAATATCTGCCGGTTTCATTTCTCCGGATAGGGTAGTGGAAGTTGTAGGGATAATGGGTGCGATGTAGACAGTCAACTCCTCGCATACGATAAGACGATGAACTGAATTATAAAGGATGGAGAGGGTTACCATCTTTGTGTCTTCGAATACATCCGTAGGTACAGAAAAGGTGAGTGACTCGTGGTCGCGGTCGGCTTGCGGGGTTTTGATATCCAGCGTTGTTTCATCTCCGAAATAAACCTTGGAGATAAGGTGCATATTTTCACCCGTCAGAGTGATTGTCTCGCCCGGTTGTACGGTAGTTGCTTCCAACTTTTGGACAGATGTCTGTGGAATGGTGATGTCATTATCCCGGGTACATCCTGTCAGCAGGCATGTCAGGCAGCACAAGGCTGCCGTCAATGCGATGGTTAGTGTATTATTTCTTTTCATTGTTCTTTCTTTTTTAGCGTTGATAGTAAAGGTCGAATAGGATATAAGCAATACCTTGGTTGTTCTTATCACCATTATTTATGTTACTGGCTTGATCGTAGTCTACATAAACATCCAAAATGTCGAGAATACCGTATTTATCCTTGTGGCTATTATAGAAAACGACCACACTGCCTTTTTCGAATATCTGTTCGCTTACGGTACCCGGTGCTTCTGTCTTTTTGCGGGTACGGGCTGTCGTTTTAGAGATATTCAAACTAGTGAAGAGCTCAGAAATAATGTCAAATTGATCTCTTCCGGTTCTGATTTGTTCGATGAGTGTTGCATGAGTCGTGGAATTAAGCACATAAAAACGAGTCTGTACGGCTGCGAAAGATTCGTATTCGCTGTATTTACCCGTATCAGGTAAAGAAGATGTTCCGCACCAATAATTCTTGAGATTGTCTTTGTCAGGGGTTAATATGGCATCGGGTGATCCCAATTGTATCTCAAGTCCGTTGTTTACATAAGCACCGAAGTCTATCTTATCATGGTTTCCCTTATCTTTTAATACGCAAGGAGTACATACCACATTCCCGTCGGCAGAATTACCATTCAGCATACTTCCATAACCGTACTTGCTGTTACGTGTCCCTATCGCCTGATTGGCGCTGAACAAATTCTTCATGCGAATCACCTGGCAAGCATCGGACAGAGTAATTTCTTTCGTCTCCTTATAATACGTCACTTTGATTTTCACTGTGCTTGTCTCCGCCAGAGTCGGTACTCTGAATACAATCACATTCTCTTCCTGGCTGACCGGTGCACACTTTTCTTCTCCGAAATAAATATACTCAATCAGGTTGAGATATTTACCGCTCAATGTGAGCAGGCTTCTTTCCATCAGGCTTGCCTGGTCTATCTTCTCTATTTCCGGTTCGTCTTTTTCTACGGCGAAGTCGTCGGATTCCCCTTTAACTTCAGATTCACCACCTGTCTGATTCGTATATTTCAAAGCAACGGTTGCATTATCATCAATGATAAAAGGCACTTTTACAGCAATCTCTTTTTCACTCTGATAGATAATTTCTCCCTCTTCTCCGCCCATAAGGACTTTGGAGATAATATCAAGATTGCTACCTAGAATTTCAACATTGTTGCCCACTCTTCCGCTTTTCGGGAAACTCGTCACACTTGGAGTCGGATAAGTCACAGTGAACGATTGTGTGCTCTCCGCACGTGCGCCTTGGCTGGAGTCGTCTTTACGAGAAGTAGAAAGGACAATCTTTCCGCTCTTTGTGCCTTCACGTGGCACTACAATAACAATCTCCTGCTGTGACAGCTTATAAAGTATCTGTGCTTCCACACCACCGACGGTGGCGGACACTATATCACGCAAGTTACTACCTTTGACAGTCACCTCCGTACCGGCTTTCCCGCTTGCAGGAGCAAACTCGCTGATTTCCGGTGCGCCCTGTGGTTCGGTCTCAATATTTAACTTTTCGTTGCAACTCGTCAGCGTGACAAGTACAAAGAGAACCAATAGATTATATAGTTTATTTTTCATACTGTTTTCGTTTGATGGATTAGTAATTCGGATTCTGGGTAACAATGCTCGGATTATTATCTATCACACTTTGTGGGATAGGAAGCAATAATTGCCATTCGGCCATCGGATTAACGGTGAAAGCATATTTATCATAAAAACCTTCAGTTTCCGTGATTTGCTTATTGATAGTTTCCAGAGCCTTTCCCCAACGTACGAGGTCAAACCACCGCTGATTTTCGAAAGCCAGTTCCAGGCGGCGTTCTTTTTCCAGTCTCTCGCGGAAAGCGGAGCGGACAGGTACTTCGGAAGCATCAATAGCATCCAATCCGGCACGTCGGCGCACTTCGTTGAGATAAGGCAGTCCGGTGGCAGGGCCATCCGTTTCGTTCAGTACTTCGGCATACATCAACAGTACGTCTGCATGACGAATAACAGGCCAGTCGTTTTCAGCGTCATAGCGTACGCTGACAGGAGAAACAAACTTCTTGATATACGCCGACTGGTCTGAAACGACCACCGGGTCTTTTTTGCTTGGGTCGATGTAATGGTCGGTTACGCTGACATCCTTCCGCAAGTCGCCCTCCGGATAAATACCCAACACTTCGGTAGTCGGATAATTGCGTCCGTCACCGTCGCCTGTCACTACATTGGCTCCGCTCTTCGTAGGAGCGAAAGTGTTGGCGAAAGGAGAACCGATGCCCAAACTTCCCGATTTATAGCGGACAGCGAAGATAATCTCGTCATTCATTTCCTTGGAGATGTCGAATACGTCGGAATAACTGACGGTTAACCGGTCCCCCTTTGCATCTACTACTGATTTGAGCAATCCCTTGGCTTCCGTATATTTTCCGATAGTCAGATAGACTTTGGCTAGCAGGGATTGAGCTGCTACCTGAGTGACACGTCCCAAATCGGCAACGTCATATGTCACACCTTCCAAGTTGTCGACGGCTGTCTGAAGGTCGTTGATAATCTGTTTGTAGGTAGCTTCCACGCTGCTACGGTCTTTCTTCATGGCTTCTGCTACGCTCAACTCTTCCGTCACGATGAAAGTAGGGCCGAAAAGACGTACCAGGTTGAAATAATGATAAGCACGGATGAAACGCACTTCTCCTTCAAATTGTGCCCGCTTCTTCTCATTGGCTACAACAGCCAGATTCTCAGGAGCGAGTACATTATTGCAACTGTTGATGTTGCTGTATGTCGCTTCCCAGTAAGTGCGTATGTTGGCATTGCTCGCGTCCATTGTTCCGAGGTCTAGTGCCTGTTGTTGCAAGAACGCATCGTTGGTGGAACTGTTGCTGTTCATGCGGGTGTTGTCCGCACGCAGTTCGGTCAGTGTCCATTCGATATTCAACGGGGCTTGCATGCCGCCGTAGCAACCGATAACGGCAGTATTCATCTCAGCTTCATTCTTATAGAACGAACCGTCGGGGATATAGGAGTCCGGTGTAATGTTGAGGTCGCAGGAAGAAAGCCCCAGCAGGCAAGCGGACAAGCTAGTAATAAATGTATGTTTTAGTTTCATTTCTGTACGTTTTAAGAGGATTAGAAATTAAGTTCGAAACCGAAGTTGACGGTAGACTGTATCGGGAATCCGCCGCGCTGGTATCCGTTTACCAACGGCGAAGCGTACGAGCCACTTGTCACACGGGCTTCCGGATTGATGCCCCGGTAACTCTTTCCCCAAAAGTAGAGCAAGTTCTGACCGGAAGCATAAAGGCGGAGCGAGTTGAGTCCTGCCTTTTTCAGTTTCTTCTTATCAAATGTATAGCCTAAAACCACGTCGCGCAGGGCAACGAATGAACCGTTCTCAATCATATAATCAGTGAATTCCCACGAGATTCCGGCAGAACCGACTGTCGGTGTGCGCCCGTCGCCCGGATATTCGGCACTAATCCAGCGGTCTTTCACGTAGTTGCGGTTGAATTTCTTGGACTCGGTGTAGTAACCGTCGCCGTTGAATACGTCCAGTCCGCTGACACCCTGAATCAGGAAATAGAGGTCGAATCCTTTCCATTTGAAGGTGTTGGAGATACCCCAGGTCGCTTTCGGGAACGGGTTTCCGATGACGGTACGGTCTTTGTCGTTGATGACACCGTCGTCGTTGATATCTACAATCTTGAGACTGCCCGGTGTCGCGCTTGCCAGGTGTGGTGAAGTATCCAGGTCTGCCTGGTTGAGATAAACACCGTCTGTCTTGTAGCCGAAGAAAGAGATGGCTCGGTGTCCTACCTGTGCCAAGTATGTCTCGTTACGTTCTCCCGTAGAAATCAACCGTTCTTCGCCGGAGAGTTCGAGCAGTTTGTTGAGGTTGGACGAGATATTGAACGAGGTAGTCCATTCAAAGTTCTTGGTGCGGATGTTGTGCGTGTTCAATTCGATTTCGATACCGCTGTTGCGGATACGTCCGATGTTGTTCCAGTAATCGCTGTAACCCATGAAGGAAACGACCGGTTGCTTGAACAGAAGTTGCTTGGTGATAGAGTAGTAACCTTCCAGGGTCAGGCTGATACGGTTGTCCAGTGCGCTGAAGTCGATGCCGGCATTGTATTCGTAGGTCTGCTCCCAGGTAATGTCGTAGTTACCTTTCGTAGAGGTTGTTTTGCCCAATCCGGGGATGAGGGCGCCTGTTCCGCTGCCCAGGGCATAATTGCTGGCATAGAGCAGGTTGTAGTAAGAGTTGGCGGGGATATTGTTGTTACCCGTCACACCAAAGCTGGCACGCAGTTTCAGCATATTCAGCCAGTTCACACCTTTCAGGAAAGATTCTTCTGAAGCACGCCATCCGAGGGATACGGAAGGGAACCATCCCCATTGATGCCCGTCGGCGAAAAGAGAACTGCCGTCTGTACGTAGGCTGGCGGAAATCAGATATTTGTCGGCATAACTGTAATTGACGCGGGCGAGGGCAGACATCATAGCCGTACGGAATTTCACGGTATTCGTCTGGCTGACGTCAAAAGAAGTCGCTGCGTTAAGTGTATGGACATAGTCGGTCGGGAAGCCCAGTCCTACAATGTTTGCGGTGGTTTCCGATGTAGTCTGTGCGGTATAACCTAATAAGGCGGCATAGTCATGTTTTCCTTTCTTGCCGATATAATTCAAGGTGTTTTCGCTCAACAGGTCGACGTAGAGACGATTCTTGTACGTGCCCATAGCCGATTCCTCGTCTTTGCGCGATTCGTAGTTGCGATACTCATTGTTCTGGCGGTATTTGATGTAGAAACCGTTGGAAGTGGTAAAGGTAAGCCCTTTCATTATCTGCACGTTAATGGAGGAATTGGCTTGCAGGTTATAGTCTTCCTTGAATCGTTCTTCGGTATCCATTAGCGATTTCGGGTTGTTGTTGCTGGTATTGAAAGGGCTGGCTTTTACCTGTGTGCCGTCTTCGCGTGTGTACATGATGTTGCTGAAGTCGCTGCCGCGTGCCCAGGAACCGATGGCTTTTCCGGTAAGGGCGGCTGTTTCTTCCGTATGGCGTACCGGCATAAAGGACGGAGTACGGTAGAAGTCGATAAAGTTGGTCGATGGCGTTTCCGTCTTGGTATAAGACGGGGCGATGTTCAGGCTGAGGTCTACCCGTTTGGATAACTTCGCGTTGATGCGTGAACGGAGATTCAGGCGTTTGTAGTTGCTGTTAATCATAATACCGTCTTCCTGCGCATAATTGCCTGAGATATAGTAAGTGATATCCTTTTTGCCGCCCGATACGGAGAGTTGTACCTGATGAATCTGCGGAGTATCCTGTAACCCTTCGCGTTGCCAGTCAGTGTAGTTGTTGATGAGTCCGAAGGCTTCGTCATTGGCGGCTATGGACTTGTTTTGCAGGGCGGCTTCGTATCCCATCATGTTATAATAGTCTTTGGAGCTCATGATAGGGTGCAGCTTGTACGCCCACTTCAATCCGGTAGAGGCTTTCACGGTATATCTTGCTTTGCTGGCATTTCCCTCTTTGGTAGTCACAAGGATAACGCCGTTGGCGGCACGCGAACCGTAGATGGCAGCGGAAGCGGCATCTTTCAGCACTTCGATAGAGGAGATATCTGCCATGTCGAGTGTGGAAAGTCCTTCGGGGACAGGGTATCCGTCGATAACAATCAACGGAGAACTGTCGGCACTGATAGAGCCCATACCGCGGACGCGGATTTGTGGGGCGGCTCCGGCTTCGGAGGTGGAGTTCTGGATGTTGACACCGGCAATCTTCCCTTGCAGCAGTTGGTCTACCTGCGTCACGGGAATGTCGGTCAGGTTGTTGACGTCCATCTTGGACACCGACCCCGTCAAGTGTGATTTCTTCTGTACACCGTAACCTACCACTACTACTTCATCCAGTGCTTTTGTGTCTTCTTTTAGGGTGATAGCCAGAGTTTTTTGATTATTGACGGGCACTTCCTGTGTCGTATATCCGATGTACGAGATAATAAGGACAGACTTGGAAGAGGGGACACTCAGCGTAAATTTACCGTCCATATCGGTGATAGTACCGGTGGTACTTCCTTTCACCTTCACATTTACTCCGGGCACACCGCCCTGGCTATCGGCGACTGTACCGGTGACAGTAAATGATTGTGCATAGACAACCGTTACGAACGGGGTACATAACAATAGCAATAGAGCTATCATTAAAGGATAATAAAATGATTTGTTCCTCATGATATTAAGATTTAATAAAGGATTATTCTAAACTATACATTAAATTCAGGCGGCTGGAAGCGGAAGTCGTGCGGTGCTTGGCGCCGATAGCTTCGTATCCGGCTTCGGGAGCGAAGAAAGAGGCTTTGCGGAGCAACCAACAGGCTTCATCCTGTTTCTTGTCCCATTCCTTGATTTGCTGGTAAGGCCATTCGCTCTGAGGCTTGCCGATGTAGGGAATCACGAATTTCAGCGCGGCGGTGATGGAACGTCCGTCTCTGCTGGCAGCGTTATAAATATCCATTCCTTCCGTAGTTGCGATGAACGACATATCCAGCATATGGGTCAGATTAAAGAGGGTATAACCGAAAGCGGTAGTGCGTTCCAGTTCCAGCGGTTGTTTGCCGTCCGGCTCAATCTGTGGGAACAGGCGTTTTTCCGGAAATTCTTTCAATATCTGCGTTGCCAGTTCCTTATTACCGATGTACAGTGCATAAGCGGTCAACTGTACGTCGTATGCCAGACCGTGATTGTTCTTGGCAGCCTTCTCTTCGGCGGCTACCGGACTGGTCTGTATCCATTCTACGAACTGCGTGAACCATTCTTTCATCCCTTTCTTAATGGCGGGAGTCATCGCCTTTGAGTTATCCAGCAAAGCGAGGGCATCCAGCATTTCCACGAAACAGTAGGTGTCAATCATGCCTGTCCCACGTCCCAGCCCGTTTCTGCGTCCGGGAATGGTCTGACCGTAATTCAAGTTCGGGTTCATCTTTGTCTTTGCGTCGAGGAACCATACTTTCAGGAAATCGGCAGCCTTTCTCGCATATTGCTCGTTGCCGGAGAAATAGTAGGCGATTCCCAAAGTTGTAACGGCTTTTGCCATGTCTCCCAACCGGTTGCGGTCGAGCTTCGACAGTTCGGGGTTCCGTTGACCGTCCTTGCGGATATAAGGCAGTCCGTCCGGTTTGGAAGGGTCGGGCCACCAGTAAGGCCCCATGCTCATATAGTCATGTTTGTCACCGCTGGATGCTACCATGCTCTTGTCCATCACTGACGGTGGGGTGAGGTTCATCGCTTTGTCAGCCTCTCTCATTAAGGATTTGATGGCAGGGGCGTATGTCGGGGTATTGGCTTTAGCCTTCACTTTAGCCAGCTTTTCTGCCGGATAGATGCGGGTGTTGATGGTCTGTGCGTTCATCGGAAGTAGGCAGACCAGTGCAAAAGCACTCAATAATAAGTTTCTCATAATGATTCTGTATTTAAGCAAATTAGTTTAACCATAATAAAGGATGACGGATGGGAAGATTGCGTATCACTTCCCCATTGGTGGGGAAATGTTCCAACTGTTTCCATGTTCGGAAATAATCTTTCCGGTAGTGATACATGCTGCCGAATAGCAGGAACGGGTGTGCCACAGGCCATTCTTCCCAAAACATAATGTCCGGTTGGCGTTTCCACGAATCTTTGTCTTTTACAAAGGGGAATAGCCAGGCGATTCCTTTCTCTATATTCCGTCCGTCTGTCGTTGTGTAGTCCCAAAGGTTTTCTTTGGGAGTTGTCAGCAGATGGCAGAGGGTACTCATGGCATCGAGGTTAAAGAGAGAATAACCGTAAGGCTTGGTGCGTTCCAGTTCCAGAGGAAAGCTGCCGTCGGTAGCCATCTGACCGGGTAGCAGGACTGTCCGGTAGCGTTCGCGGCAGAAACGGAGCATTTCTTCGTTCTGTGTGAATAAAGCGAAGGCAGCGGCTTGCATAGCCCAGCATGTACCGTGATTGTTCTTCGCTTCCATTTCGTTGATGCCGTAGCGGTGGGTGGAAATCCAGGTCAGGTAGTCGGAGAACCACAGGCGGACGACTTTCAGTTCTTTCTCTTCGATGATTCCCCCGGCTTCCATCAACCGGAGTGACTGCACGACTTCAATCAAGTGAATGGTGTCGATGATTCCGATTCCGCGTCCGGTGGCTATTCCTTTGATGGCTTGCGCATACAGCAGGTTCGGATTCATCATCGTTTCCTGATTGATAAACCAGGCGCGGATATGGCGCATGGCGGCATCTGTGTATTTCTTGTCTCCTGTCAGTACCCAGGCGGAAGTCAGGTCGCCGACCAACTGGCTGAACCTTATCATGGCATGGCGGTGGGCGGTGAAGTTGTCCGGGTTGGTTTCTCCGTCGCGACGGACGAACGGCCCTTCCGGGTCTTGCGGGTTCGCCCACCAGTAGTCGCCTTCGGAGTAAAAGTCGTGGATACCCCCAGCACTTCTTTCGGCACGGGTGGCGGTGACGGTCACAGGTACGGAGTCCAGTGCGGCTTCTGCCCGTTGCAGGGTTTCCGCTTGCAGAAGTTGGCGCACTTGTCCGGCTACGTTTCCTTTAGCCGTCACCGTAGTGAGGCTAAAGAGTGCTATAAATAATCCTATTGAAATTCTTAGTGTTTTCATTGTACATTCAATTGGGTATAAACTGTTTTAATTCCTTTTGATTGCACGGCTACACAGCAGGCATCGGTCACTTTGGCGCGTATCATTGCTTTCCCGTTGCAGGCTTGTACCTTGCGCGAACCGGTCGAAGTGCCCAGGTTCTGAAGAAGCTCTCCGTCTCCGGCTATTTCAAATGAAACCAGATTGGCTGCATCTAGGCAGGGAATCCCTTTGTCGTCCGTCAACTGTGCTTCTACGCGGATGATATTGTTCCCTTCCGGATAGTGTGTCACTTTCAGCAGCTTCGGTTCTCCCCATTGCGCTGTCTGATACATAACGGTAATTTCATCGGAAACGGCCTCCTTGCTTTTCACGGCTACTGCTTTCAGATGGTTTTTCCCTTCGCGCAGTACGCTTTTCCAGTGAAGTCCGGCTGCCGGGAAATCCTGGCTGTTCCGTTGCTTGATGCCTTGGCTCACTCCGTTGACAAACAGCTCTACTGCCGGGCAGTTGGAGTAAACCAGTATTTCTTTTGGTTCGTTTTCCGCTCCCCAGCGTGTCGGCCATGTGTGACCGTAAATATGTATCATCGGTTTTTCTGTCCAGTAAGACTGGAATACGTAGAATACTTCTTTCTTGGTGAAATCCCGTTCGATGACTCCTTTTTGGTTTACATAAGGAACCGGATTCTCCGGGCGCAGGGGAGTGGAGAAGTCTTTGAAAGGCCAGTAGGCCGTTCCAGTCAGCCAGGGCATGGTTTCTTGCTCTTTCAAGTGCCAGTCCACGAGTTTCACTATGTAGGATTCCGACCAGTCTCCGTCTCTTGAAGCACGGGCATCGCCACCGACAAGAGAGAAATCGCCCGCACGTTCGTCCGCTCCGGCTCCGGTAGGAATACCGCCCAAGGATTTGAACGGGTCTTCTGAATGACGTCTTGCGTGGGAGTCTCCGCCCCATTCTACATGAAGAAAGTGTTTCACGCGTTTCATCTCTTTTTCCGATACAGCTTTGTAGTCGGTGAACTGTCCGCGATACCAGCCAGCCCAGATAGAAGGGGAATATACATCGACAATATCCTTGCAGAAGTCGCATCGGCGGATGGAAGTGACGCGCGACGGGTCGAGGCGGTGTGCCAGGTCATTCAGCTCTTTCATAAAGGCGCGTATCTGCGACTGTTCGAAAGTGGGGAAATCATTCGGCCAGTCATTCTCATTCCCCAATCCCCAAAGGATGACGGATGGGTGGTTGTGATGCTGGTTAATCATGTTTGTAAGCATCCTGCGGGCTTGTGCCTTGTAGGTTTCTCCACCCAGGCCGCCACGGCACCAGGGAATTTCTTCCCAGACGAGAATACCCAGTTTGTCGCACAGGCGGAGAATGATGTCCGACTGCTGGTAATGTCCCAGGCGGATGAAGTTGACACCCATCTCTTTCATCAGTTTCATTTCCGTCACCATTTGTTCCTCTGTCATGGCGGCACCTGTGCCGGCATGGTCTTCGTGGCGGTGAGTACCTTTCAGCAGCAGGCGTTTGCCGTTCAGCTTGAAGGGGCCGTAATCAACGAATTCGAAATGGCGGAAGCCGGTTTGCTCGGTTACGGTCTGTTCGCCATCGGCTGTCTTGAGGGTGAACTCGCAGGTGTATAGTTGAGGCTGTCCGGGGCTCCAAAGCATCGGGTTCTTGACGGTGATGTTGAATAGCTGCACTTCTCCCAACGGCAGGATATCCGTAGCTGTCTGTTCGGCTATAATTTTGCCGTTCGGGTCTTTCAGAGTGAGGTGAACCGTGGCCTGGCGGATATCGTCAGGATTGTAGAAGTTTGCTTGTACTTTCAGGGCTGCGCTTTTAAGGTCTTTCTGTACGGGAGTTTCCAGTTTGAAGCTGCTGAAAGAAAGGGCAGGTTGATAAATCAGGTTGACGTAACGGTAAAGACCACCGTATACGTTGAAATCCGATAAATCCGAAGGAATCATCTCCGTGTCTCTTGAGTTGTCGCAACGGACGGACAGGGGAACTTTGCCGTTGAAACGTTTCCGGCAGTCGGGATTGGACAATGCTTGGCGGACAGCGTCTGTGATGTCAATGCTCCATTCGTCGTAACCGCCGGTGTGGCTGCCGACTTTCTGTGTGTAGATATATACTTCCGTTTTCTGTCCGGCTCCTTCAAATTCGAGGATGATGCGCCCGTTGGCTGCCGGAGTCTGAATATCGAGCAGGGTGCGGTACCATCCCGGTCCCTGGTAATAGTTGACGTCCGGGTCTACGGCATCTTCCGCGTTGAAGCAGTGGGGTAGTGTCACCGGCTGCCAGATGGGGACGGCTTCCGAAGAACCGGGAGCTGCTGCGCGTACAGCTTCCCAAACACTTCCGAGGTCACCTTTGAGGTATTCCCAATGGTCGGTCAGGCGGATTCTCTGGTTGGCGGGAATCCTGGCACTTGCCGGAAGGGCAAGCGCGATAAGGGCTGTCAGTATATAGATAATTGGCTTTTTCATGGTCTGTATGAGTTGTGACGATTAAAGTTTCTCTCCTTTTTCCAGTTTGTTTTTACGAAGCAGGGCTTCGAGGAAATAATAGTCGGCATAGACGATGGGGACGTCTATTTCGCTGTCGTGAGGTTTGGAACCGGTGCTATGGAGAAGCAGGAAGCCATTGTCGCCATTTTGTTGTGCGCGATAGTTGGCGGTCAGGTTCTCTATTATCCGGTCTGCTTCCTGTTTGTAGAGATCTTTCTGTTCCGGTACGTAGGTGCTCAGTTCATAGAGCGCGGAAGCGATGCAGGTAGCAGCGGACGCATCCCGTGGTTCATTGGGAATTTCGGGAGCGTTGAAGTCCCAGTAAGGAATTAGGTCTTCCGGCAGATTGGGATGGGTGAAGATGTATCTTTCGACATGTTTAGCCTGTTCCAGGAATTCCGGGAGTCCGGTTTCACGGTAACACATGGTGTAGCCGTAGAGCGCCCATGCCTGTCCGCGCGCCCATGCCGAATCATCGGAGTAACCCTGATGGGTGACTTTGCAAATCGGGCTTCCGGTGATGGTGTCGTAGTTCACTACGTGGTACGTGCTGAAGTCGTCACGGAAGTGATTCTTCAGTGTGGTGCGTGCGTGGCTGACTGCTATATTATAAAAGGTGGAATCGTTCGTCTCGCGCGAAGCCCAGAACAGTAATTCCAGGTTCAGCATATTGTCGATGATGACGGGACATTCCCATTGGTCGGCATGATGATCCCAGGAGCGGATGCAGCCTACGTTCGGTTTGAAACGGGTGATTAGGGTGCGTGCCGATTCGATGAGTATGTCTTTATAGGTAGGGTTGCCGGTCAGGCGGTAGCCGTTGCCGTAGCTGCAATACATTTTGAATCCCATGTCGTGGGTGGTGCCGTTCTTCTTTTCACGTTCCAGCATTTCGGTATGTTTCTCGGCTTTTTCTTTCCAGAAAGGGTCGTGCGTATATTCATATACATACCATAGCTCGCCCGGGAAGAATCCGCTCGTCCAGTCTTTGGAAGGTACGAGGCGTAAGGAACCGTCCGGTTCCGTGTTGCGTGGGTTCGTCAGTTCACCCCACTGCCTGGCGATTCTTTTGTCTCTGCTTTCTTGTGATTCGTTCGCGCGTGCTTCTTCTATTTTAGGGAAAGCATACCTGAGTTGTTGTTCGGCAAAAGCGAAATTAGAAGCAACCGGATTTTGCTCTTTGGAAGATTGGCAGCCGGCTAAAGTGGCGGCCCCGATACTAAGGGCTAAAAGATAATGTTTCATATTTGTTTCCATATTATTATTTCTAAGCGTGATGCTGCAAATGTATGGAAACAGGGCGAAATTGGTTTGTCTGGTTGTACCGTAAGTTTGCAAAATCATCCCAAAATGTGTGGGACAATCGCTGCTACACCGTTTATGGAACGATTTTTATAACATGGGATGATTTTGTAAACTTACCCTTTTATGTATTCGGTGGGTGAAACCCCGTAGCCCGACTTGAAGCATTTGGTAAAATAGGCAAGGGTGCTGAACCCGGTAGCGATTGAAACTTCCGTCACATTCATGTCTGTTTCTTTAAGCAACTGTGCAGCTACTTCAAGACGCTTGTGGCGAATCAGGTCGTTCAGGGATAAATCCGTTACTGCCTTGAGTTTGCGATAGAAGTTACTCCGGCTGAATCCCATCTCGTCGCATATCATGTCTACTTTCAAGTCGGGATTGTCAAGATGGCTCTTTATAATCTCAAATAACTTCTGCATGAATTTATCATCAGCGGAACTGGCTTCGATACCCATCGACTGGAGCGAGAAGTTCTTGCCATACATGGATTTCAGTTTGTCGCGTTGCAACAACAGGTTATAGATGCGTACCAGCAGCACATCCACATTGAAAGGTTTCACTACGTAATCATCTGCTCCCGAAAGGAAACCTTCTTTGACGTGCATTACCATCGTGCGGGCTGTGAGCAGGATCACTGGGATATGTCCTGTCTGCAAGTCGTTCTTTATCATCGAGCAGAGTTCCAGTCCGTCTACGCCCGGCATCATAATGTCCGTCACCACCAAATCGGGGAATTCTTTCAGTACGATATTAAAGGCTTCGGTACCGTTGTCCGCTTCGAGCACCCGGTAATGGCGTTCCAGATGTTCTTTCACGTAGCTTCGTATGTCTTTGTTGTCTTCTACCAACAGGATGGTTTTGCCTTCCAGGTAAGGAAGCTCTTCGGCAGATTCCGGGACTTGTCCGACAACTGCCTGTTCTTCCCGTTCGTTTTCGGATATGATGTTCTTCATGCTTTCTTCCACCGGCTGAGAATGTTCGTTGTCCGGCAGCACGATGGTGAAGATGCTTCCTTTCGGTCGGTTGGAACCGACACGGATAGCTCCGTGGTGCAAGTGCACGACAGATTGTGTCAAACTCAACCCGATACCAGTTCCGTTCATGTTGTCATTGGCTGCCTGCGGAGTGTTGACTTGATAGAACGGGTCGAAAATATGTGCGCGGGCAGCTTCGGGGATTCCTTTTCCGGTGTCTGCCACCTGGATGATGAAATATTTATCCGAATCCGCAGGAAGGGTGAAAGCCGGATCACCGGATATTGTTGTGCCGAACTTCTGTTGTAGTGCTTCTTTATCGGGAACAGCCGTCAGTTTCAGAGAAACCGTTTCTCCCGGAGAAGTAAATTTGAAAGCGTTTGAGAGCAGGTTGAATACCGCCTTTTCCAGCAGGCTTGGGTCGAAATAGGCGGGAATCTCTCCTTCCGGAGCTTCGTATCCGAAAGTTATCTGTTTGCTTTCCGCTATTTGTTTGAAGGTATAGTAGATTTCAAGAAGGAAGGCGTTCAAATCCGAATGGGTTAAACGTAGTGTGAGACTTCCGCTTTGGTTCTTTTGCAAGTCCATTAGTTGGTTCACCAGTAACAGCAGGCGGCGGGCATTCTTCAAGACCAAGTCCAGTTTGGTTTTGATAAATTGGGGGACTTCTGCTTGGCGTACCAACTCGTCAATAGGGCTGATGATCAGGGTCAACGGTGTGCGCAGTTCGTGCGAGAAGTTGGTGAAGAGCCGGATTTTGGTTTGATGAAACTCTTCCATCCGTTGTTTTTCCATCTGTCGCATCCGCAGGTTCAGTTCCAGCTTGTGCTTGCTGTACATATAATACCCGATGGTATAGGTGATTCCTATAAATAACAGTGCATAAATGATGTAAGCCCAGGGTGTTTTCCACCAGGGGGATAGGATGATGATTTCCAGTGTCTTTCCCTGGGTATTCCATACATCGTCATTGTTGGAGGCAATCACATGGAATGTATATTTGCCGGGGGCAATATTGGTATAGAAGGCTTCCTTACGGGTTCCTACATAATTCCAGTCCTCGTCATGCCCCACCAGTTTGTAGGCGTATTGGTTCTGCTCGTGCAGGATATAGTTCAAGGCGCAATACGCAACAGAAAAGTTGTTCTGGTTGTAAGCCAGGGTGACGGTTGCCGCATCGTCCGGATTGGCTTCCAACAAACGGCTCTTGTCGCCCGGTTGTATCACTTTGTTGTTTACCGTCAACTGGGTGAGTACTACCGGCGGCATCATATTGTTCTTAATCAATGAGCGGGGAGCGAAAGAGAGGAAACCGTTGCTTCCGCTGAAATAGACTTCTCCATTGGGTAGGCAGATACCGCCTTGTGGTGTGAACTCCAAAGTTTCCAGTCCGGCGAAGCAATCATAAGTATGTACCTGTCCTGTCTTTGTGTTTATCTCGGCAATGCCGTTGTCTATGCTTGCCCATATGTTCTGATTATATTCTACCAGGGTATATACTTCTTCATTGGTCAGTCCTTCTTCCGTACCGATATGGCGGATGATTCCTTGGCCTTCCTGATACTGATAAATCCCTGCTCCGAAAGTCCCTATCCATATCTCACCGTTCTTTTTTCTCAAGATGCCAGTGATATAGTTGTTTTCCAGTTTATGGGACGGTTTATCTGCTTCCGTCGAATACCGGATGAGGGTTCTTTTTTCTACATCATATTCGTAAAGACCGAACGAACGTGTGCCTATCAGATATACATTCTCACGAAGCGGCAGGAATGCCCGGATACTGGAGAAGCTGATAGCGTCCTCTTTGTCTCCGACAGGGAACTTGCGGGTTACTTTTCCGTCTTTAGTGATTCTCACCAGTCCTTGGCGGGAAGTAGTTCCCAGCCATATGTCTTCATTGCTGTCACGGTAAATCGTGTAAATTCCCAAGTTCTTCTCATTGAATTGGTAGATAATCGAGAAACTTCTTGTCGGGATATGGAAGCGGTACAGACCGCCGTTGTTCGTGCCGCACCAGATATTGTCTCCTTCCGCCATCAGGGATTTGATGATGTTCTTGTTATACATCCCGACAGGGCGTTCTTCCAATAGATAATTGGCGTATTCTTTGGTAGCCGGATTGAATTGCAACAGTCCGCCGCCTTCCGTCGCTATCCAAAGGGAGCCGGCGCTGTACACCATCGGCCCGAAAATATTATATAACTTTTGTTCGCTGTTTCCTAAAGGATGATAGAATACGAAGCGGTTATTGAGCGGATTGTAGTAATTGACACCGCCGGAGTAGGTTCCTACCCATAAAGTTCCGGCACGGTCTACGCATAGGCTGCGGACTGAGAAATGGCTCAGGTTATTGCGGTTTGCTTCAAACGTATTGTACTTGGTGATAGAATCGTCCGTAAGGTCGAGAACACTCAAACCGTCGAATGTTCCGATAACCAGCCGTTGGTTTTGCTCTTGGATGCAACGGATATAATTATCTGTCAGTCCGCTGTTATCTTCCAGGAAGATGGAGATGCTCTGCTGTTCCGGGTTCCATTTATTCAGTCCTTTCATGTTCGTGCCTATCCATATCTGTTGGTGCGAATCCTCGTAAATGCAACTGATGGCATTGTCGGAAAGGGCAGGGGTGCTCTCTTTGTTTAGCTTTTGCAGGATGTTGAGGCTTTTGTCGCATATTAGCAAACCTTTGTTATGCGTGCCTATGTAAAGCCGTTCCGCTTTGTCAATATATAAAGAGGTGATGGGCTCCCGTTCCAGTTGCCCGTCAAAGGTTATCGGTTGGAACGTATTGCTTTCCGCTATCCATCGGCAGAGCCCAAGGCGGGTTCCTATCCACAACTCGCCTGATTTGTCGAGACAGAGTGAGAGGATGCTGTTGCTGGGAAGTGACGGGTAATCCGCGATTTGGTATCTGGTGATAAGGTTTGTCTTTTGATTCAGATAGTTCAGTCCGTTGTTCGTACCAATCCAAAGCCCGTCATGGACATTGTCTGGCAGTAGTTTGGTGATATGGTTGTCCGTTAGGGAATTATCATCCCGGTTACTGTGCTTATAGACAGTGAAATGTGCACCGTCATATTTATTGAGACCGTTGCGTGTAGCAAACCACATATATCCTTTGGTGTCCTGACAGATGTCAAGCACCGACAATTGGGATAATCCGTTGTTCAGATTAAGTGTCGAAAAGTTGAATGCCCGATTTTCTTCCGCAGACAGATGGGAGTTACCAAAAGACAATAGGAAGATGAGATGTAAGATGTAAAAAATGAATTGTTGTTTTCTTTTAGTATATAGGGCGATAAGGTTATTTTTTATCATAGTATTTTTTATAAATCTTTTGATATTCCGTTTCCTTTTGGAACTTATCCAGCCATGTATTCAAACTATCGAGTAAAACGGGTGATTGTTTGCTGACTGCCCATGAGTAGAACTGCGTAAAGCTGATTGCTGTATTGATGTCTATCTGTGGCAAAGAGTCTGCGACCGCCCGTGCGATACTTTCGTCACAAACGGCATAGTCGATGTCTCCGTGAGCTACCAGTGAAATTAATTGTTCGGGGCCGTATTTCTCTATTTCCTTTATATAGATAGTGTCTCCGATTTCATTTCCCAGATTTTGGATGCGTAGTATGGAAGGGGAGCCTTTCACGACATGAAGTGTACGTTGCGCCAAGTCCAGTTGGCTGTGGATATAGAGCGAGTCGCTTTCTTCGGTTGCTTTCCTTTGCACCAGCACTTGTTTGTTAAGTACGATAGGCGTGGTGAGAAGCAGGGAGTCTTTGAGTTCGCTGGTGGCTAATATACCGAAAGCGATAACATCGAAACGTCCTTCCGCCAATCCTTTCAACCGTTCTTCAAAACTCATGAGAGGTATAATCTCGGCTTGCAGTCCTTTGTCACGGGCAAAGGCTTCTATCAGTTCATAATGAAAACCGGAAACGGTGTCACCGTCTACGTAGAAACTGATGGAATTGTATTCGGTTGCTATGCGTAATATTCCTTCTTTGGCAATGCCTGCATAGTCACGCGGATGTCCCGACGGCTTTTCCTTTTTGCCGCATTGGCGGACGGAAAAGAGGATTGCCAGTACAATAACGACAGGTACTAAATATCTGAACAGTCTTAATCTGGGGCGTGTCTCCATAAGCCGTAAAGGTTTTGTTAATCATAGAAATTCCACGAAAGACCGAATTTCAGTACACGTGGGTTGATAGGGTAGTGAGGAGACAGGAAGTAATTCGGCCTGCTCATGCCTTGGTTCACGTGGTACATCATCACATAGAAACGTGTACGCTTTAAATGCAGGTTCGCGTAAACATTCACAATCGGATAACCTCCAATCTCTACCTGGTCGTCTGTCGGTTGCAGGTGAAAGTTCTGAATGGCAGGTGTATATGCAGGGGCATTGTACTTGGAGAAATATCGTACATCGGCACCTAATTGTACGCTAAGTACTTTCTTCGCCAGTTTGAACTGCATGTAGAAGTTGTGATACAGTGAAAGGTCGGGCAAGGGAAGCACCGTCTGGTCACTGGACTTCTGCCAGGTCACTTCGTTGTCCAGATGGAATATTCCGAGCTTGAAGTCTTGGTTAAGGCTTGCCGATAATACTTGCAGGCTTCCGCCTTTCTGTTCGGGCGTTGCCTGTTGGTTGAAGTAAGTATAGTTCTTGATGTTCTCAACTCCTGCTTTCAACCGTGTTCTCCAACGGGCAATGCTCAGTTCCCCTTCGATGCGGGTACGGAATTCTTTATCCATGTCGTTGTCCCACAAGAAATGTTTGGAGTGGTAATGGCGCATATAGAAAGGTGCGAGCTTATTGCTGACTTCACCACGGGCTATGAGGCTTACCGTGTCTTTCCACAAAGGGAAGTTAAGGTCGATATCCCCTTTCACGTTGAATTGACCGATAGCTTTTCCTGCCAGTCCCACTTCACCGATAGCATGATAATGAAGCACGTTTCCTTCGCGTTTGGAAAGTTCACCGCCCACGAATATCTCGTTTTCATTATATTTGTCGGGAGACGGGCTGCCATTCATGTTCATCAGTGTGTACTTACTGATTTTATAAGAAGCAAATGCGGTCAGACCGGCCTTGGCATATTTGTTGAAACCTTCGAGCAGGGCGATGCCGACGGTGTTCTTGATTCCTACATAAGTGGTACTATCGTGGGCAATCGGATTGTCGGGATCAAGATAAGTATTCTGATAATAACCTTTTTTTTCCCGCATATCGTCATTAGAGTTAAACGTGTGCCGTGCACGTTCTACTTGAATCGTGTGTATGAAGCTGGTGACCGGCACGAATTCCTGTTTGGCAGGAGTCGTGTCATTTTCGGCCTGTGGTATATCACGTTTGAATCCTAAATTATAACGTTGGGTAAGGAATACGTAGAAGTCGTGGTTACGGTTGGTCGTAGCACTTAGCTTGGTCGGGATGTTGGTTGATTCGTATTCCCTTTGTCCTTGTGCCATCTCTTCGGGAGCGGTGATGTACCGGTCGTCCTCAATACCGCCGTTCTCGTTTGTTTTCAGATAATTATTGCTGTAGATGGCTTGCATCTGATATTTGTCACCGATATAGCTACCGAAAAACGCGGCATTGAAGTATGCCGTATTCTGATTGTTATAGTATCCTCGTCCGTATAGGTAGTCTATATTAAAACCGAAAGCCAGTTTCTTGTTGACATTGACGGAGAAGTATGATTTGAAACGTTCTTCACCGTTCACTTTATTACCTGCCTTATGATAGGTCAGATTGGTGTAGGGCACATTACTGTTTGTAAAATTGAATTCCGTGGGACGGATAAAGAAACTGGAGAAAGGCTCCATGAAAATAGTCGGTTCCGGGTCACGCCGGTCAAAGAAGATGCGTGACATACGGGGAGAGCCCATATTGGCCAGATAATTGTAATGTCCGGTCAGCCCGTCTGTAAGATTCGTGTTCTGGAAATGATGGTAGGCTGTATCTGCCGGGATGATACTCCGGTCGCCCAACTGATTTTTGATACGCCACATATATAATGTAGGCGGCAAGCCCTGTACTTCAACGTTTGCACTATCCAGTCTGTCCGGAATCATGGCAGGGTCTACCTGATTACCATATTGGTCGTATCCGTTTTCGTCTACTCTTTGTCGACCATTATCGAACTGTGCATGGACAGTTGTCAAACCGATAACGGAAAGTAATATATATAATAGTAAGATTCGTCTCATAATTGGGGACAAAGATACTTACTTTAATTGATTTAATGATAATGGATAATTGAAAATTATGTTGCAACCATACTATATGGTAGCTAATAATTATCAATTATCCATTGCCTGTTATCTGTTAATTAAACCTCACGGATTAATTCCATACCTTTCTTGATGGCTTCCTCATTCATGGGAATCAAGTGGTGGTGGCGTTCCGGCAGGGTTTTCTTCAGTCCTTTGATGACATTTTCCAATGTTACAATCGGGCGGAGCTTCAATAAACCGCCGAGCACAATCATGTTGAATGCTTTGGCATTATTCATCTCATTGGCTGCGTCCATCGCGTCGATACGGTATACTTTGATATCCTTGCGGGTAGGCGGGTTGATGATTCCGTAACCATCGTAAATCAGGATGCCGCCGGGCTTCACCTTGCTTTCAAACTTCTCTAGTGAAGGCTGGTTCAGAATGATGGCAGTGTCATATTTGCTCAAGATAGGCGAAGAAACTTTGTCATCGCTTACAATTACTGTAACGTTGGCTGTTCCACCGCGTTGTTCAGGACCATATGCCGGCATCCAGCTCACTTCCTTGCCTTCCATCAGACCCGAATAAGCCAGAATCTTACCCATAGACAATACGCCTTGTCCACCGAAGCCTGCTATAATTATTTCTTCTTTCATTGTTCTGTTGACTTTTAGCGTTATTCTTT
>NZ_CABUHK010000053.1 GCF_902491285.1 uncultured Bacteroides sp.
AATGGAATCGACCCTAATTTTATCTTGCAATAAAAAGGTTTATCGGACAGCAATAATATAAATTACTGATTCTTGTACCTATATTACTGATTTGCAAATGTGATGTAGGGAAGATATTCCGAAATGTCTTATCTTTGCCTACAGATAAAACTGTAAGCCGTATGGATGAAATTACCAGAATTGAAACTATTGACCAGTACGACCAACTGTTCGGGCTGGAGACTTTGCACCCTTTGGTCAATGTGATTGACTTTTCAAAAGCAACAAAGACAGTGGAATACTATCACATGAATATCGGATTCTACTCTCTGTTTCTGAAAGACGCAAAATGCGGGGACCTAAAATACGGTCGCAAATATTATGATTATCAGGAAGGGACGGTGGTTTGTATGGCTCCGGGGCAAGTAATCGGAATAGATAACCGAAAGCAGGCGCCCGTACGTACCCAATCTATCGGCGTGTTGTTTCATCCCGACTTAATCCGGGGTACTTCTCTGGGACAGAATATCAAGAATTATTCTTTCTTTTCCTATGAGGTAAGCGAAGCCTTGCATTTGTCCGACCAGGAAAAGGAAATCGTAACGGACTGCATACATAAGATACAAATCGAACTGGAACATGCTATTGACAAACATAGCAAGCAGCTTATCGTGCGCAACATCGAACTGCTGCTCGATTACTGTATGCGTTTCTACGAACGGCAGTTTATCACCCGCAACCAGGCTAATAAAGATATTATCGTAAGGTTCGAACATTTGCTGGATGAATATTTTCAGGGACAGGCGGCAATGACCGAAGGGCTGCCTTCCGTAAAATACTTTGCGGACAAGGTATGTCTTTCTCCCAATTACTTTGGTGACCTGATAAAAAAGGAGACGGGCAAGACTGCACAGGAGTATATCCAATGCCGAATCATTGAACTTGCCAAAGAACGGATATTAGAAGGTACGCAAACGGTCAGCCAGATAGCCTATGAACTGGGATTCCAGTATCCACAACATTTCAGCCGGCTATTTAAGAAACACGTCGGACATACTCCGAATGAATATAAGCAACTGAATTAAAACGTATATAATAGATACAGGAGAACATCAGCGTCATGGGAGATAAAATACTCAAGATAGGAACTGTGCATCAATGTAATTGTTGCCTGGGAAGCAAGACATTGCACCCGCTGGTCAGTGTCATTGACCTCTCAAAGGCGGACTTATCTCCTCATACGGACATTAAATTCGGATTTTATACGCTTCTATTGAGTGAATGCAAATGTGAAGCTTATGCATACGGGCATCAGTACTATGATTTCTCGGACGGAACCCTTGTGTGCCTGACTCTGGGAGCATCAATCAGCATGAAAGAGAATAACAAGAGGTTCCCTTCCAAGGGATGGATACTGGCGTTTCATCCCGACCTGATTTGCGGCACTCCCCTGGGGCTTAACATACACAATTATACCTTCTTCTCTTATCGCCCCGAAGAAGCGCTGCATATCTCGCAACGTGAAAAACAGATTATCCTGGAGTTTCTGGAGAAGATTAATCAGGAACTCCAACGCTGCATCGACCGGCATAGCAAGAAAATCATTTCAAAATACATTGAACTGTTGCTGGATTATTGCATCCGTTTCTATGAACGGCAGTTTATCACACGCAATGGAGCTAACAAGAAGATTATCAAAGATTTTAGTCTCCTGCTAGATACTCATATCAGTACGAAAGCAGTTCAGTCAACCGGTATGCTTTCCTCTGAATATTGCGCTAAATTTCTTCATTTATCACCTGCATATCTCAATGACCTGCTGATATATGAAACAGGGAAATCATTCAATGAGTATATCCAGTTCAAGCGTTTCGAGGTTGCAAAAGACTGGTTGCAGAATACCGATAAACCACTTAATCAAATTGCAGAGGAACTGGGATTCTCCAATTCACAATATTTCAGCCGTCTGTTCAAGAAAATCACAGGTTGTTCGCCCAATGAATTCAGAATACCTAATTGATGATGTTTGTCAAGTAGGGATTCCCATCCCCCAATAAAGTGTTATCAAATCATTACGAGACGAGAAAAAAGTCTTAATAAAATTTGAATTGAAATATCAAATTCTTAATCTATGTTATGAAACATACTTTTTTTCTTGGATTATTTGCAGATTTCGCAAAAGTGCGTACCTTTGCAATGTGTTTTTCATAGTATTAGATTTAAGGTTAACAAAGGTTGGAGCAAGGCGTTGCTCCTTTTTTTATGCCCAATAGTGAAAATTCCCCTAATTTTCAGTAACTTTGCAAAAGGAGAGAGATGCCTGTCAAACCTAATTTCTCTCGATAAGGAAAATCAAAAAGTTCTCTTTTTACGTTATATATAAAAAGATAATTTAATCTCCGTAGAATAATGGAAACAATGCAGAAATATTATAGATTAGTACAATCAGTTCTTTTCATGCTACTTCTTTCTTTTAGCATGATTTCGTGTGAGAAAGAAGAGCCGGTTTCCACAGCACCGAATACCAGGCAAACAGATACTCCGGGTGATGACGACCCGGCAGATTCCGGACTTAGCGAACCGATTATACGTCCGAACAATGAACAGACGGTATTTATGTATCTTCCCTGGTCTACTAATCTTACTGATAACTTCAAACAGAATATCATTGATTTGGAAAAGGTTGTTGCAACGAATGTACTGAAGAACGAACGGATTATCGTATTCATGTGTACCAAAGCAACAGAGGCGGCTCTCTTTGAACTTGTTTATGAGGACGGGAAAGCTGTACGGAAAACTTATAAATACTACGATTATCCGAGTCCTACATATACAACAGCGGAAGGCATTGCTTCTATTTTGGACGATGTTCAAGACTATACCCCTGCCAAACGATATGCAATGATTATCGGGTGTCATGGTTTGGGATGGATACCTGTATCGAATGTCAAAGCCCGCAGCAGTTTCAGTATCGGAAAGAGACATTGGGAATACGAGAATGTGCCTATGACACGTTTATTCGGTGGGTTAGCTCCCGAATATCAGACGGATTTAACCACGCTTGCCAAAGGAATATCCAACGTCGGTCTGAAAATGGAGTATATACTTTTTGACGACTGCTATATGTCGGGCGTGGAGGTGGCTCACGACCTCAAAGAGGTAACGGAGTATCTGATTGCGTCTACCAGTGAAGTTATGGCATACGGGATGCCTTATGCTGAAATCGGGCAGTATTTAATAGGAGAAGTCAATTACAAAGAAGTTTGCGACGGGTTCTATGCTTTTTATTCAAATTACAGCACTATGCCATGCGGAACGCTTGCCGTTACCGATTGTTCGGAAATGGATAATCTGGCAGCTATAATGAAAGAAATAAATAGCCGGTTTACGTTTGATACGTCACTAACCGGTTCACTGCAAAGATTAGACGGTTACTCTCCCGTCATATTCTTTGATTGCGAGGATTACGTCTCAAAGTTATGTTCCGACCAGGAGTTATTAGCTCAATTTAAGGAACAGTTGGAACGAACTGTTCCATTCAAAAGAAATACAGACTATTACTATTCAATGAGTAAAGGCAGAGTGAAAATAGAGACTTTCTCCGGTATCACTATTTCCGACCCGAGTATCAGCCCGGAAGCTGCCAAAAAGAATGAGACAGGCTGGTATACAGCCACTCATTAAAATAACAGAGAACTAGCAGAATAAAAGAATTTATGAGAAATATACTAATCATCGGTACCAACGGATTCACCGGACGCCAGTTACTGAACGACTTATCCATTCACAAGCAATATAACGTGACCGGATGCTCTCTGCACCCGGATATTCTCCCAACTTCGGAGAATACAAAAAGCTATCATTTCATTGAAACTGATATACGGGATGAAGTGGCTGTTAAAGACCTTTTCAAAAAGGTATGTCCCGAAGTTGTTGTCAACTGTTCCGCTTTATCTGTCCCCGATTATTGCGAAACACACCATGAAGAGGCTTATATTACTAATGTTACGGCAGTAGAGCAACTGGCACGCCTATGCGAAGAATATAAGAGCCGTTTCATCCATCTGTCTACCGATTTCGTCTTCGACGGCAAGATAGATGAGAATACAGGGCAATTATATACGGAAGAAGATGCTCCTGCTCCCGTGAACTATTATGGATTTACCAAGTGGAAAGGGGAAGAAAAGGTTGCTGAAATTTGCAGCAATTATGCCATTGCCCGTGTAGAAATTGTATATGGGAAGGCACTACCTGGACAGCATGGAAATATCGTCCAATTAGTGATGAACCGTTTGAAAGCCGGACAGGAGATTCGCGTTGTGTCTAATCAGTGGAGAACTCCGACTTACGTTGGAGATGTGTCAAACGGAATACAACTCCTGATAGAAAATACAGCCAACGGAATCTTTCATATTTGTGGCGACGAATGTCTGACTATCGCAGAGATTGCCTTCCAAGTAGCAGACCATATGAAGCTAGACCGCTCACTTATCCATCCCGCTACCACGGAAGAGATGCAGGAGTCTACTCCCCGCCCCCGTTTCAGTGGAATGAGTATCGGGAAAGCACAGACAATACTCGGATATAATCCACGAAAACTCAAAGAAGTGCTCATGGATTGGGAAAATATATAATATTTGGAAACACAGAATTTATACAATATGTTTTCTATTGAATCAACGTCGGACGTCGTTGGCTGCGAATACAAACTTTATATCGGCATAGGAGACCTCATCTCCTAATGCCGCCTTTATTCCCACCACTCCAAGATTCTCTTTCTTCTGCTGATAACGGCGAATTTTTTCTATCTTTTCCGCCGGCACTACTTGCTCCAGCTTTATCTTTCCCTCACGGACATAGTACTCCAGATGGGTAGCGATCGTCCCCGTCACCAAATCACGCGCTTTAGCTATTTCCTCTATGCTCATCCCCCGGCAGAACATTTCATAGCTCACCTGTTTCGTTTCTTTCTTAGGTTCTTTTTTTTCTTCCTTTTTCTTATGTTCCTTCGCTGAAATAAATATCTCCTTGATTTCCGGCCGTTCCAGTTGATTTTCTTTCATATACTTACGAACAATCCCCAAAATTTCAAGTCCATATTTCTCCACGCCTTTCGCTCCGAAATAAGGCACGGCTTCCAATGCTTGCGGAGTATCCGGCAATAGGTTCACAATTCCCATCAATGCCTTCTGCTGCATAATGACATACGCAGGCACATTGGCTTCACGCGTCTTTTCCATTCTCCATTCCGCCAAAGTACGATAAAGCTCCGGATGCATAATATCTGTAGGAACATCCACTTTCACCTTCCCGGAACGAGTGCTTGCCGCACGTTCTTTCCGTTCTTTTCTCTCTCTCGGAGCTTTGGAAGACGAAGCAGAAGTCGAAGAATCCCCTTCGAGGCTTAACATTACCTTCGCTTTCTGCTTCAGATAATCAGAAACGGTGAAACTTGACGTACATATGATACCCAATAAGGATTCCTTAATCCACAACGCATCATCCAGTGTTTGCAGACGTTCATTCAGTTGCTTCCTCAATTCCCTATTGTCAAGAGGCATATTAGTCTTATCGAACAAGGCACGAACCGGTTTCAACTCTCTACGAAAATATCCGGCACCGGAACGGATACGTTCCTGCAACTCCTGATTTCCGGCATAATCTTCGCTCTCGTTTATCAACCGGGTATATTGGTTACGGAAACGATGGGCAACTTCCACTATCCTTTCCTTGATGTGGGGTTCCAATGCCTTATAGTCGGCAAGTTGCTTCGGAAAGAGCCTGTAAAGGTCTTCATCCATCATACGGAGCAGCCGCTTATAAGCCTGTTCGATAGCATAGAAGTTAAACAAATCGCTCAACAAATCAAAGAAATAAGCCTTCTGCATATCATTCAACTGCTTGCTTCCCGGCTTATTTTGCTCCACTCCCTTTGTGAAATTATCGACAATACTGTCACTAATGATGGCTTCCCGGCGCAAAGGAGATTCCAATACCATTCCTTCCAAAGTCTTGCAGCGGCTCAAAGCCACGTAAGTCTGCCCATGCGCAAAAGAATTACGCGCATCAATAATGGCACGCTCAAACGTCAATCCCTGGCTCTTATGAATCGTAATAGCCCAAGCCAGACGAATAGGATACTGGCGGAATACTCCCGCTATCTCCTCTGTAATTTCTTTCGTCTCCTCGTTCAATACGTATTTGTAATTCCCCCATTCTTCCTGCAGCAGTTGAAACTCATGTTCGCTATCCTTTCCACGTACAAACATCCCCGTTTCATTGACAGTTACCACTTCTCCAATCATACCGTTATAATACCGTTTTTCGGAAGAAACATCATTCTTGAGGAACATGATTTGCGCACCTTCCTTGACTGTGAGAACTTCATCCGCAGGATAGGAATATTCGGGAAATTCATCTTTCACCTCAGCACGGAAACTGTAAGCCTTCCCGGGCAAAGATGCCAGCTCACGGTCGTTGACCTGCTGTGCCTGATTATTATGTGTCGTCAGACGGATATATCCTTCTTCTTTGGAGGGCTGGAAACCTCGCTGATACCGCTTGTTCAACGCATTCAAGACTTCATCATCCGCCTTGTTCTCCCGTATCTTATTCAACAGAGAAAGAAAATAAGTATCGCTCTGACGATACACCTTTTCCAGTTCAATCGTCATATAGACAGTTTCCCTCAACGCATGGCTGGCAAAGAAATAGGGCGTTTCGTAATAACGCCGCAACAACTCCCACTCACTGTCTTTCACAACAGGCGCCAACTGCTGTAAATCTCCAATCATCAACAACTGTACCCCACCGAATGGTTTCTCACGGTCACGATAACGCCGCAAAGTCGCGTCCACCGCATCCAGCAAATCCGCACGTACCATACTGATTTCATCAATCACAAGCAAATCCATGCTCCGGATGATGTTACGTTTCTCCTTATTAAAACGGTAGTGCATCTGTGCCGAGTTAAGAGTTGTATCCGGCACGAACGGTGCAAAAGATAACTGGAAAAAAGAATGAATCGTCACTCCCCCAGCGTTAATAGCCGCTATACCCGTAGGAGCCAATACGACCATGCGTTTGGGGGTATGCTCTCTCAATCGTCTTAAAAATGTAGTTTTTCCTGTTCCGGCTTTCCCGGTAAGAAACAGGTGTGTGCCTGTATTTTCAATGAACTGCCAAGCTAGTTGCAGTTCAGGATTATTTTCCATGTTTCCTAAAATTTTCGGTAAAGTTACTGAATAGATTCCAACCACTGAAATCTAAATACAAAAAAACAAGCACGGACTACACGAATAGCACGGTTTCATCCTATTAGAACCGTAAATTCCGTGTAATCCGTGCCTGCAAAATCATAAAGGAGTTTTACCACTCTTTATAGCAAGCCGGAAATAGTATAAATTATTTCATCGAACCGCCTACTATATCCAGCAATTCATTCGTAATCGCTTGCTGACGGCTCTTATTATATTGCTTCGTCAAATCCTGGATCAACTCGTTTGCATTATCCGTAGCTACCTGCATAGCCAATGTACGTGCAGCATGCTCCGATGTATTCGAATCAACGGCTGCGGTAAACATTTTTTGGCTCAATACCGTTGGAATCAGATTGGCAATCAGTTCTTCGGCATTAGGTTCGATGATATAGTCGTTTGCTATTTCATGATCTTCCACTTCCTCTTTGTCCTTTTGTTCCTCTTCATCTATGACACGCGTCAGGTCAATAGGGAGATACATTTCACGAAGAAGAATCTGCAAGCCCATTGATTTGAAATGATGATAGATGATTTCTACACGATCCACCTCTCCGGACACATACATCGCCATCAGGCGATGCGCCAAATCGGAAGCCTCCTGATAAGTCGGTTTGTCGGAAAGTGTGGGAGCGGTTTCCTGCGGTTGGAATCCCATACGTTTCACGGCTTCATCGACCTTTTTTCCTATTGGGAAAATCAAGATATTATCTTGTCCCAAAGTACGATACTCACCAATCGTTTGCAATAACATTTTGATGACATTGGCATTGAAAGCACCACAAAGAGAGGTATTCGAAGAGAAAACGACAATTGCCACACGTTTCACTTCGCGTTCCTTCACATAAGGAGACTCGACTGGGAGGTCCGCACTCAGGAAGTTAGTTAGAATCTTGTTCAACTTCTTCTGATAAGGCAGCATATTCTCAATGGCTCCTTGTGCCTTGTGTAATTTGGCAGAAGCCACCATCTTCATTGCTGAAGTGATTTTTCGGGTACTTTTTACCGAATTTATTCTGGTTTTTACTTCTTTCAGTGAAGCCATGATTTTTAATGATTAGTGGTTAGTGATTAATGATTAGTGGTTAGTGTCAGTTAGTAATATTACGTTAATCACTCATCACTAACCACTAATCGTTATTATAAGTATTGTTTGGCGACCATAGCGGCAGTCTCTTCGATAGCCTTAGTCACGTTATCATCAATAACACCGGTTCTCAACACATCCAATACATCCTGTTGGTGGTTCAGTTGCAGAGATTCGACGAAGCTACGTTCAAAATCCTGCACTTTATCCAAGGGGACATCATGGAGAAGCCCATGCGTACCACAGTAAAGAATAGCAATCTGTTGCTCTACGGGCATCGGACTGTATTGAGGCTGAATCAATAGCCGGGCATTCTTACGCCCCTTGTCGATAGTCAGAGCTGTAATCGCATCCATATCACTGCTAAACTTGGAGAAGGCTTCCAGTTCACGATATTGCGCCTGGTCAATCTTCAATGTCCCGGCAACTTTTTTCATCGCCTTAATCTGAGCATTTCCACCTACACGGGATACGGAGATACCAACGTTGATGGCAGGACGGACCCCTTGGTTGAACAAATCCGTTTCAAGGAATATCTGTCCGTCGGTGATAGAAATCACGTTTGTAGGGATATAAGCCGAAACGTCGCCAGCCTGCGTCTCGATGATAGGAAGTGCGGTAAGAGAACCACCACCTTTGACGATGCCTTTCAGACTATCCGGCAGGTCGTTCATTTCGCGTGCCACCTCTTCCTGGCTGATAATCTTTGCCGCACGTTCCAACAGACGGGAGTGCAGATAGAAAATATCACCCGGGTAAGCTTCACGTCCCGACGGACGACGAAGAATCAGAGAAACCTCACGATAAGCTACCGCCTGCTTGGAAAGGTCATCATAGACAACCAATGCATGACGACCGGTATCGCGGAAATATTCGCCGATGGCAGCACCCGCAAACGGTGCATAATACTGTAATGCAGCCGGGTCACCCGCCGTAGCGGCTACTACAACCGTATAATCCAGTGCTCCGTACTCACGAAGCGTATTTACGATAGAAGCAACGGTAGAACCTTTCTGACCGATAGCCACATAAATACAATACACAGGGTCGCCTGCCAGAAAGTTACTGCGCTGATTGATAATTGTATCAATCGCAATAGCGGTCTTTCCCGTCTGGCGGTCACCGATAATCAACTCACGCTGTCCACGGCCGATAGGAATCATGGCATCAACAGCCTTCAATCCGGTCTGCAACGGCTGGTTAACAGGCTGACGGTAGATAACTCCCGGAGCTTTCCGTTCCAACGGCATATCGTACAAGTCACCTCCGACCAGACCTTTACCGTCCAGCGGTTCACCCAGCGGATCGATGACACGTCCCAGCATCCCCTCTCCCACACGGATAGAGGCGATACGATTGGTACGCTTCACGATGAATCCCTCTTTGATCCTGTCCGTCGGCCCCAGCAACACAGCACCCACGTTGTCCTCTTCGAGGTTCATCACGATTGCTTTGATACCATTGTCAAACTCCAGCAATTCATTCGCCTCGGCATTCCGCAAACCGTAGATACGGACTACGCCGTCGCTCACCTGGAGCACCGTACCGATCTCGTCAAGTTGCACATTGGCATTGATTCCTTCGAGCTGCTTGCGCAATATATCAGATACTTCGCTTACTCTTATATTTTCAGACATTATACAATTCTCCTATTCTTATCAATAAATTGTTGTTTCACTCGCTTCAACTGCGTGGCAACACTTGCATCCAGCCGGTAGTCATTAATATCGAAGATAAAGCCGCCTTCGATGGACGGGTCTACCACCGTTTCCAACTCCATTTGGGCATGCAGGATATGCGCGGCTGCGGAACGAATCCGGTTTTCCGTATCCTTATCGACCGGCACGGCCGTAATCAACTTGCCGGTTCCGATATGTTTCAGCTTCCGGTAAAGATCCAGATACATCAGACTGATAAATTGCAGATAGCCTTCACGCCTGTTTTTCAATACCAAAGTGATGAAACGGACAAACTCCCTCGTTGACTTACCGTCACCATCGGCAGCGGTGCAGACCAATGCCAACTTCTCCCTGGTCGTGATGACAGGATTTTCAAGTGCTTCGCACAGACCGGGCAAGGCCCAGAAGCTGTGAGACAGGGTCAGGAACTCCTGATATATCCTGTCTTCAATACCTTTTTCCTGCGCGTATTCAATCATTGCTTTTGCATAACGCATTGAGAGTATTCCGACATCCATCTTCCTTAGTTCTTATTCGGGGTTAATACTTCATCCAGCATCCGGTCGATCATGCCCATCTGAGCATCTTTATCCGCAAGATTCTTGCGGAGCACCTTCTCGGCAATGTCGACCGAAAGAACAGCCACCTGGCGACGGATGTCGCGGATAGCTTCGTCCTTTTCAATCTGAATCTGTTGTTTCACCGCATCCAATTCTTTCTGTGCGGCTATCTCGGCTTGCTTACGGGCCTCGTGAACAATCTTGTCACGTTCTTCCATTGCTTCCCTCAAGATGCGTCCTTGCTCTTTGTTGGCGGCTGCCACCAATGCGTCGCCTTCTTGTTTCAGTTTAGACAACTGGGCATTAGCTTCCCTCGCCACCTCCAAAGACTGGTCGATATAGGTCTTACGGCCTTCCACCATCTTGATGATGACAGGAAAACCGTATTTTGCCAATACCACGAACACAATCCCGAATGAGAGGAACATCCAGAACAACAGGCCACTATCAGGTAATAGTAACGACATAGGCTTAGAGGAAGAATACCAATAAACAAACGACTACCGCCAACAATGCCACACCTTCAATCAAGGCGGCTGCAATAATCATATTCATACGAATGTCACCTGATGCTTCCGGCTGGCGTGCAATAGCTTCCATAGCCGAACCACCAATTTTACCAATACCCAAACCAGCTCCGATTACTGCAAGACCTGCACCGATAGCTGCACCTAATTTACTTACTCCTACTGCTGCTGCAGTGGCTTGTAACAATACTGATAGGATCATAATTTTCAGTTTTAAAATGGTTTATATTTTTTATTTTCTCTCTATTAAATTCTCTTTTATTTGTCTTCCGCCTTTACCTTGGCACCTTCCTGCGCCAGTCCGATAAACACCGCCGAAAGCATGGTGAAGACATAAGCCTGAATAAAAGCAACCAACAGTTCAAGCGCATTCATAAAGATGTTGAACAATACGGAAGCTACTGTCAGCGTGCCGTTCAGTGCGGGTCCCATGCTTGCCGAAATGAATATCAGGCAAGTGAGTACCAGCATCGCCATGTGTCCCGCCAACATATTGGCGAAAAGACGAATCATCAAGGCAAACGGTTTCGTAAAGATTCCGAAGAACTCGATAAACGGCATCATCGGCACAGGTACTTTCAACCACCAAGGTACATCCGGCCAAAAAATATCCTTCCAATAATGCTTCGTTCCGAAGATATTGACTGCCAGAAAAGTGCATATTGCAAGTACCATCGTGATAGCGATATTTCCCGTCACATTCGCACCACCGGGAAAAAATGGAATCAACCCCATCATATTATTGATGAAGATAAAGAAAAACGCTGTCAGCAGATATGGGGCAAACTTCCGGTAATTCGGTCCGACACAACTTTTGATGATATCATCGTTCACCATCATAATGAACATTTCCATGAATCCGACAAATCCACCCGGTGCCTTAGCTCCTTGCGGACGTTTCCTGTACCAGTGCGCCACACTCAGCACGATAACCAGCAGCAATATGCTGTTGAACAGCAAAGCGAATGTCACTTTCGTAATAGAAATATCCCAGGGACGAACCTGCTCGCCCGCTGCGTCATATTCTACCAGTTTACCTTCGTATTTACTTCCCTCAGGAGCGATGGAAAGTCCTTCATACGTACCGCCATTCTCTCCGAGACGGGAAGAAAGGAACATATGCCAACCTGTACTTCCACTATAAACTATGATAGGTAATGGTATGGTAATGTGCGTTTTACCCCATGTCGTAATATGCCATTCGTATGAGTCGCCGATATGCCCGAACACGATTTCCTTCACGTCCACCGTATTTTCCTTCTCCTCTTGGGGAGTAATCACATCCTGCGTCTGTGAAGCCGCTTCCCCCTCCTGTTCCTGTGCAAGAACCGGCAGACCGACTGCCACCATCAGGCAGAACAGAATCAACGGAGCTACTATGTTATGCAACTGTTTCATTTTTCTTCTTATTTTTCTTCTTCAGTTTCCGGTTCACTTCAAAAGAGAAGAAGAACCAGGTTTCGAATACCAGATATACCAAATAGAACGAGATAAACGTCAGCAAAAATGCTTTGGCTTCTTCGCGTACAGCAATACAATAAATCAAGACCAGGATTATCGAAAGAATCATCTTTACCATCTTTATTGCCAAATACAACAGTAACAATTTTTGCGGGGCATGTAACCGGCACGCATCGAACATATAGATACTAAACAAACCGAATAAATAGAAATAAACCGGAATGAACGGATATCCTCCAAAATAATGCCCCGGTAGGGCAAAGTGTAAAATAACCGCTCCAAGCGCTGCGCTTAAAATTGCAAACAAAGTATGCAAACCGATAAAGTTCCGTTTCGTTTTAGTAATGTTCACCATGTCACTGTGTCTTTCTTTAGGAAATGCAAGCAGAAACCGTCCCGTCACTCAATTCGACAAAACCACCCTGAATATCCATTGTATGCTCCTCGCCCTCCATCGTCGTGTAACTCAGCGTTCCCGCCTTCAATGACGAGACGATAGGCGCATGTCCCGGAAGAATGGAAAACGACCCGATCGTGCCCGGCAATGTGACAATCTTCACATCTCCGTCGAATATGCTCTTTTCAGGCGATACTATACTCAAATGCAGTTCTTTCATCACTCTACGTTTTTATTTCTTTGCCTGTTCCAGCAATTTCTTACCTTTCTCTATCGCTTCCTCAATTGTTCCGACATTCAGAAAAGCCTGTTCGGGAAGATAATCCACTTCGCCGTCCAGAATCATCTTGAATCCCTTAATCGTATCTTCGATAGTCACCATCACGCCCGGCACGCCTGTAAACTGTTCAGCTACGGCAAACGGCTGCGAAAGGAAACGCTGCACACGGCGGGCGCGGTTCACTACCGTCTTGTCTTCTTCCGAAAGTTCTTCCATACCGAGGATGGAGATAATATCCTGCAATTCCTTGTTGCGTTGCAGAATCTGCTTCACCCGCTGCGCTACATCATAATGTTCCTGACCTACGATGTGCGGGTCGAGGATACGGGAAGTCGAAGCCAAGGGGTCTACAGCCGGGTAGATACCAAGTTCCGTAATCTTACGGTCGAGCACGGTAGTGGCATCCAAATGGCTGAAGGTAGTTGCAGGAGCCGGATCCGTCAAGTCATCGGCAGGTACATATACTGCCTGTACAGAGGTGATAGAACCTTTACGGGTAGACGTGATACGTTCCTGCATCGCCCCCATTTCCGTAGCCAGTGTCGGTTGATAACCAACGGCGGAAGGCATACGTCCCAAAAGGGCGGATACTTCCGAACCTGCCTGCGTGAAACGGAAAATATTATCAATAAAGAACAGAATATCACGCTTCTCACCCTCACTTCCGGCATCACGGAAAGATTCCGCTACCGTCAGACCGGACAGCGCTACGGAAGCACGTGCACCCGGCGGTTCGTTCATCTGACCGAATATCAGCGATACCTGCGATTTCTCCAGTTCGTTATAATCAACTTTCGAAAGATCCCAATGCCCTTTCTCCATGCCTTCCTTGAATGCTTCACCGTAGCGGATAACGCCCGATTCAATCATTTCACGCAGCAGGTCGTTACCTTCACGGGTACGCTCACCTACTCCGGCAAATACGGAGAATCCGTTATGTTTCTTGGCGATATTATTGATAAGCTCCTGAATCAGTACAGTCTTTCCCACACCGGCACCACCGAACAAACCGATTTTACCACCTTTGGCATACGGTTCGAGCAGGTCAATCACTTTAATACCCGTGAAGAGTACTTCCTGCACAGTTGTCAAGTCTTCAAATTTAGGGGGATCACGGTGGATGGAATATGCACCTTTGCGGTCCAGGTCTTTCATACCGTCGATAGAATCACCGACTACGTTCATCAACCGGCCTTTAATCTGTTCGCCGATAGGCATTGTGATGGGGCCGCCTGTGGGATATACCTTCATACCGCGTTGAAGTCCGTCGGTGCTGTCCATTGCTACGGTACGTACCGTATTCTCACCGATATGTTGCTGTACTTCTACAACCAGTATTTTGCCGTTTGGCCTTTTTATCTCCAGTGCATCGTGAATGCTTGGCAGCACCATTTCTGCATCCGTACCTTCAAAGTACACATCGACCACCGGGCCGATAACCTGAGAGATATGTCCGATAATCTGTGACATAAGCAATCTTTTATTTATATTATTCTTTCACTATTCCTATTGAAATAACAGTATGGCAAGGAACGTTTCGCGTTTTACCTGTTTTACTATTATAATAAACAGTTAAGTTCAACTTTTGTTCATCTATTTTCTATTTCCAGCAAACTATCACCAGAACAAATAGTTAAACAAACAACTGCGCAAATATAGAAACAAATTCGGGAGGTTGTTCTCCCTTTGTCTTTATTTGTCGTTCGATAACACTTATTAGCCCAATAAATACTACAAAAATACCAAAATCCGAATATTTCAGTTACTATTTTCAATAAAACAATATTCTACGATAATAAAATAACAATAAGCTGAATAAACGATTAAAGTTTTCCACCTCTTCATTCAAAATCAGCGAATTAACAGAAAGAGAAAAATAGTAGCAAAGACAACCATTTTCGTGTTCGAGCACGAAGCAACCGTTTCCATACGGATTGATTAATGAAGGTTAAAGCCTTATTTTTCCGAAACAAACAAGAATTAGCTTCTGTTGTCTTCCGAAAACGAAATAAGCCCATGCCATGAAACAAACGCTGTTGCGGCTAACCACCATAAAAACTGATATTCCCCTATACAAAATGTATCCCCGTAAGTCAGTCAGAAGAAGCATCCAATTCTTTCTCATTTCTGTCCTGCCATTGCTGTCGTCCTGCATCAAAGAAGGGATGCAACACTGTCCGCCCCTACAGGTAGAGCTCTCTGTAAAGGATAAAAACTACTCCAACATCAATAATGTGGCGTTGGAAACACGTAAGAGTGAATCTCTCGCTTTTCGCGATTATGTTCCTACACTCTACTATACGCTGCGCAATGTTGCAACCGGTGATATCATAGAAGAACAAGGCATATTCAACGTAACAGGCAATACTCCCACAAACTCCATCACCTTCTGTGAGTGCCTGCCTTTCGGCACATATGTACTGAACGTATGGGGTGGTCTGTCAGACCAATCGCAGCTAACCGGACAATCACTGACCAGTATCCTGCATACTAATCTGACGGAAGCAAACGATGTCTATCTGGCACATGACACGCTGGTGTATGACGAACAACATAGCCATCACTCATTAGCACTGCAACGCACCACCGGAAAGTTGCTGATTCAAATCGCCAATCTTCCTGCCACTGTACGCTACGAGGATAACAGTATCGGACAAATATACGAACGTGTGAACCATAAGTTCGAATATGCAAATCCGGTCACTGTACGTAAGCAAGACACTTGGAATGCCGCTCCGGAGATTGTACTGTACACCATTCTAGCTCCCTCGACAGGAGAACTCCAATCCCCCGTACATCTCAATCTATACGATAAAGCAGACCGAATAACGCCTACACTCACCCCAAAAAATGTGAATGTCACTCTGAAACGTAACGAACTGACTACTTTAAAGTATGTCTACGATGACGAGAAAAGAGACTTCAACATCTTCCTGCTCATAGATGATGTCTGGAAAATCATCTACAACCTAGATATAGATTAATCTCGTTTTTTTCACATATTATTTAATTCTAAAACTTAGCTTAAATGAAAAATTATTTGTTTTTGTCCGCTGTCGGTGCCATGATGCTGGCAGCATGTAGTAATGACGACACAGTTCCTGTGGAAAGTCCTGACGTAGCCCAATCCGGTCAGACGCTCACTCTAACCCTCAACAGTGGTGGTGACGGACTAAGTACACGCGCCGCTCGTCCCGTGAACAGTTCGGAAGCAGCCAATAATGTAACTGCCGTTAAACTGTACATTTATAACGCGGCAGGAACTGACGTTACAGCTTCCGCATTGGCAGCAGGTACGCAAAATCCTATCGTCTGGACAGCAGGTCCGTCTACCCCCGCCGCCCCCGGTGACAATCCGAGTCCTGCGCACAAAGCAAGTCAGACCGTCAAATTGAATAAACTGGCAACCGATGGACAATACACCGTAGTGGCTTACGGTTATAATCTTTCGACCGACTACACCATCAGTGGTGGTGGCAATGCCAGCGACGCGTTCACGGCTACCCTTCCGGCAGCTACCAACGAGTCCGAACTCTTTGCCGGAAAGAACACCTTTAATGTAGTGAACGGTAATATAGAAGCAGGAACCAGCAGCGAAGTCGAACTGCGTCGTCACGTAGCCGGTTTGCTGGGATACTTCAAAAATGTACCTATATTGTACCCGCATCCCACTACCGGTATTCCTACCGTTGTTGCATTCGTCCGTGTATATGCTTCATCCCATGCACCGGCATTCACCTTCCCAAGTGCATTGTTGGTAAATGGTACAGGTAATAATACTAAGACTAAAGTTCTGGAATTTAATCTTGCCACACTAATAACCGACTTCATTGCCCAAACCACTGCTGTCGGGACAGACCTGACCAAAACGTTCAATATTCCCGCCACTACCGGCCTGACAGCCACCGTACCCAACAGTATCCTCAACGGTAAGTTCCTCATTCCATTTGCCAAAGTAGCAAGTGCAACAACTTTTACCGTACAGTTGGAAAATGCCACAGGAGAAGTATTGAAAGAATGGGATATAGTGAACAATGCTCTTACAGGAGACAAGAAAGTGTATGACGTTCAACGCAATTACTTCTACTCCATCGGCCAAAAATATAAAGCCAGTTCTACCGACGGCGGTACAAGCGACCCCGGAGATGCCGACCAACCGATTGACCTGTCAAAAGAGACTGTTATTAACATCACCGTTAACGATGCTTGGGATACGATCTATAACCTTGGCATAGAATAATTTCTTCAATAAGAGGGTGTGCCGAAATAGATTCTAGCCACAGAATCCTTGACACACCTTCTTCACTTACCCCCCTGTTACTAAAGAATCCACTTCCTACAATGAAAACAAAACATATCTTTCTAACCTGCGCCTTCATCCTCTGCCTTTCCGCCTGTCAGGACGAAGAAATAATGCCTGCTCCCGCAGATATTCCTCTGTCGAGAGCCATTGCAGCCACTTCTACTTCCACATCCGTCCTCACCACTGCCAATGGTGGCCTGACGTGGACAGCCAGCCGAAGGGTTCCTCTAGTAGGTGAAGGACGTATCGTAGACGATATGTCGAACGCTTTGATAGAAGTACTCAATAATAATCAGGGTATCGCCAATATGCTCGATACCGATCTGACCAACTCCGCCTCATTCAGTGGCGTGGCAACCGCCAACCTGATAGGCAACCAAATAGCTTCCGTCCGTGACGTCAACCGCACCTATGCCGGTGGACAAGCTGCCGGATTTGTCTACTTGCTGGATAATTCCTCTTTACTCACACTTGATGTCCTGAAAGGTTTCTATCTGAAGACTTACCTCAAAGGTGTGGAACAGGAAATGAAAGGCAGCGACTCACAAGTAGTGGAAACGTTACAACTCAACCTTATCGGTGCTGCCAACAATGGCGGTCAACAGGCTCTTTCTATTACCACCTCATTCAGCAAGCCCTTTGACGAAATCAAAATAGGTATGTACGGTATCTCCGCGACTGTACTAAATGCCCTGAAACTATACTACGCCTTTGTAGGCGACACCCCCATACAACCCGCCGTAACCGGAAACGCTTACTATACAAACGGCGTAGCGGTACATACCAACTCTATCCTGGAATTGACTTGGACCACTGTCCCCAATAGCGGCGAATTAATAGACGCCAACCTGAGCAACGGTCCCTCTTTCAGCCTGATAGGCTCATTACTACAACCCCGTGCCACGATCAATTTCAAACAAGTAATCCCCATAGAAGCCGAAGTCGGATTCAATCTTTCCAACCTCGGACTTGCCAATATCAGCCTGTTGGGTACAACTACATTAACCACCTACGATGCTAATGACACACAACAGGAACAGGTTTCTATCAGCAACCTCCTCGGCATTTCCGCTATTATAGGTGGCGGCACACAAGTCAGTATGGTGTTAAAGAAACCCTGTACACAGGTCAAAATACAATTTTCCGGAATAAATGTCAACCTGGGAACTACGACTATCAATTACGCCTTTGTACGTGATGCGTCAATAGTAGACCCATCGAGCTTTTTCTCACTAAGTAACGCCACGATTACAGGCAATTCTTACCAGTTAGTACCCCCTGCCACCGGAAGCGTGAACTACACCGTCACCAGCTACCCTTCAGGAGCTACTCCTGTCGTTAGCAACAATAAAATAACGGGTATGACCGTCAACGGCAGCTACCAGGTGACAGGAACCTACACCGCAGCCAACGGCACTGTTTACACACAGACCGCTACGATAACCCGCAATGCTGTTTCCAACGGCTCTGCTTCCTGCAATACAATGATAACCGGCATCAGCAACGGAGCTACCGTCTATGCCCCTTCCGGCGGCGGATGTCTGCTATGCGTAGGTGAAGGCACTAATTTTACGGGAAAAAGCAACCTCATCGACAACAATCCCGATAACTATATCACCTATTATAATGTAGCAAGTATTGCCGCCAATACCTCCATTGTAGGTATTCGGACAGCAGCCACTACCCCTGTCAATACTTCGAAAGCGCAAATCCGTACAGGATTTGTTATCCAGACTTCTTCGAAGCTGCTCAGTGCTAACGTGCTTAAATATCTTATCATACGTCTGTATCGGAATGGTGTGAAGATATTCGAAAGTACCGCAGACAACAATAATGCCATCTCCGCGGGACTGATAGGTGACAGTGGCAATAAAGTGCGTGTCGGTGTCACCACCAATCTGGAATTCGATGCCATCGAACTTTGGACGGGTGGCATACTCAACCTCAATCTGAATGCTTTCCGCATTTACTATGCTTATTGGGAAAACGTGAGCGACAACTGTTACAACAGTAGCATAGCCAATGCCTGTCTTCAACTTATGACACCTTCCACATATGGAGCAAGCATCAACTACGCTGCCACCGGAAGTCCGGGAGTAGCCCATATAGGAACTTCCCTTAATAATTTAGGCAACCTGATAGATGCCGACGAAAACACTTATTCCACCATTACCACTACCAATGCACTGGGAGCAGTCACCGTAGCAGTGAAGTTCAATCGGATACAGCAGAAACAACCTGTAGGCTTTATCGTGGCAGATCCTGCCGGAATAGCCGGAGCCGACCTGATAAACTGGACTACACTCTCCGTCTATAATGCAGGCGTACTGGTGGGACAGACCGGAACAGGTGGCGTATTGGGACTGGATGTAATCGGAACAAACAGTAGGCAGTACATGGAAGCAACTCCTTCTTCCGCCCCTTTCGATGAAGTACGGATAACCTTTTCCGGAGTTGTCAATGCACTGAAAACAATTCAACTGGGAGGAGTTTATACTCGCCAGGACAGCAACGGTGACGGCATTCCTGACTGTGCCGAAGTGACTCCCGGACAGGACGAGACGATTGATTTTCTCGGTGTCACCGCACATCTCTGTCAAGGCAGCCCCATCGTCCTGCAAGTGAAGGGTGGAACGAATGGCAATAATTACTTGCTGCGTTTCTACAACGTCGTTAAGAATAACGAAGTTACTGATAAAACGGTGGCCCTCACTAATCAGACCTTTACCATCACCAATATGCCCGCAGGGGATTATTATATCTCCATCTATGATGCCGGCGGCACGAAGCTATATTACAACGGCATCCATTCCACCGTCCACCCGCTGCGCACCACCTGGAAAACCAATGCCGGCACTTCCAACTGGAACACGTGGGGTAACTGGAGTGACGGGAGTCCCTGGCAATGTACGGACGTCATTATCCCGTCCGGTGCGGCCCTCTATCCCGTACTCGTGCAAGGAGACGCCAACTATTGCAACAATCTCCACTTCGCCCCGAACGCAGAAATAGTAAATACTCACTATCTCACCTATTCGCAGGCATGGGCGGAAATGGCGCTGCAATCCGGATGCTACTATATGCTGTCCGCCCCGTTGAAAGCGACTTTCACAGGAGATATGTTTATCCCTGCTTCCATGAGCGGAACACAGAACAACGACTTCTTCGTGACTCTGAACGAAACGACTTCCCCGGAAAACCGTTTCAGCCCCCGTATCTACCAACGCCTTTGGAGTCATGACGCCCCCGGACAGAAGATTAGTGGCGGAACGCTGACTCCTGTCACCGTCACTCCGGACAAGACCAACTGGACACCGCCTTTCAACGCGTTGAACCAAGCCTACACCGTAGGCATGGGATTTTCCTTATTGGCAGACAAAGAATCGGTATCGGGCAACACGCTCACATTCCGTTTCCCCAAAGCGCACACACATTATACCTATTATAATATGTCGGGACAAGGAACTTCGTATAGCGAAAACCTGACACGGACGCTTCCCGGACGCTTTATCTACGAGAACAGTAGCGGAACGGTTACATTCCCTTATACCGTGAACGCCACGAACAAAGCCGCCGGAACGAGCTTCCTCATCGGAAATCCCTTTATGACGCATATACGCATCGACCGTTTTATGACAGACAATCCTAGCGTGACATCCATCAAAGTATATGACGGCAATAGCAACAACTCCGTCATCAAAGTAGACGGACAGCTATTGACGAACGGCAGTAATTTTCAGTATATCGCGCCGATGCAATCCTTCTTTGTCACTGTCAGCCTGCCCGCTACCGGTCTTTCGGTGAAGTTCACCGAAGCCGCCCTGACGCAGGCTCCAGGCTCGGGCGGATTGATGCGTAGCACCCGTGCCATGTCTTTGTCCGGTAGCACCTCTGCTTCACGGCCTACTCTGTTACTCTCGGCAACAGCCGGGAATATCACTTCCGGTTGTCTGATACGCCTGTCCTCTTCCGCCCGCGACGGTTTTCGTGCAGGCGAAGATTCCGAGCTGTTGATGGATAACGAGGTTTCTCCAATCATTGCCGTGTTCAGTATTTCCGATGAGAAAGCACTTGATATCCAGCAACTCAATAATGCCGTTCAGATTCCTTTGGGATTCAGTCTGCGCAATCCTGCACGGGTTACGTTAAAACTTTCCCACGACAGTGGAAATGCCTGGAAGAACTGGTCGCTCATGGATACGCAGACAGGAAAACGTACTTCATTATCTGCCTCGGAAACGACACTGGATTTAGGAATACTATCTACGCACGTAGGAAGATTTTATCTAATGAAGAATCAATAATAAAGAATCATACCTGAAAAATATAGCATTATGAAACGGAATCATATAGGAAGAAAGTGGGCGTTCTTGCTGTCGGCGGTGCTGATAACCGCTTGCCAGCAAGGAGAAGAGATAGAAGAACTGGTGGAACCTGTGCCTCAGGAGAAAGCAGGTGAAGTCATTCTTAACTTCACTGTAGCAGGCGAGTTGTCAGTAAGTGCTGATCCGGCGAGTACCCGTACCGAACTGCCCGGTTCGGGCAATATTCAGCATGCGACGTCCGTCCAGCTCTATATTTTCAATGGAACGGGTAACGATGCCGTTTGCATAGCATCCGAAGATGTCGGCTGGTCTGACTACTTCGGTAATGTGCCGCCCACAGTGACTGCTACCATGAAATATCATGTAAAGTATGAAGGACTTGTGAAGGATACCCCTTACACTTTTCTTGCTGTCGGAATGGATGCGTCTTCCCGCACTACTTATGGATTCCCCAATGCCATCCAAGTAAATACTACCACGCTAGGCAATGCCATCGCCACCCTGTCCGGCTCGGAAACAACCACTTGGAGCAATATACGTACTTCCGAACTTTTTGCCGGAGCCACCATATTGACTCCCGGCAACTATGGTACACAAGGTAATGTAGATCTTTGGCGACGAGTAGCGGGTGTAATGGGCTGGTTCACAAATGTTCCCACTCTTATTGGTACTACTACCGTAACCGCCATACGTATCACTCTCTATACTCAACAAAACAAAAGTGTCCCATTACTGCAACGCAGTCAAACCCCAGTATTCAAGGATTACATAGCCAGCCCCCTTTCTGCTTCCACCGGCGGACGAATATTGGTGCAAATCCCTGTACCCACAGGCACATTACCTGTCGCCACGCTATCCAAAGGCGCTTATGTACTGCCAATTCCTGCTCCCGCCGCAGTGAACGACAATGATTACACGTTGAAAGTGGAAATTATAAACGCTGCCGGAAATACATTACGTTCGGCACGTGTCACTCTCTCCGACAGCGATGATACAAATTCTTCTACCGGAAACGGCACGGGAATTATCGACCCGCAAGGCGTTTACCGCTTTCCTATCATTGCCAATCATTTTTATGGAATAGGTACACCGCTTGCTCCTATTAATCTGGGAACAATAGGAACAAGAACCGGAATACGGGCAAAGGTGATGACAGAATGGGAGGACACCTTCTTTTAATGTGATTTCCTTAATATCACATCTTGTAACAGATTCCGAGTTATGTATAATTTTTAAAACACTTCTACCTTTTCAGCGATTTTCTTGGCCTTATCACGCAACACGTCGAGGTCGGAATTCAACGGAGCATAGCAGAGCACTACCCCCATACGGCGGTTGACACGGGTAAACGGTTTGCCGAATATACGGAGATAGGTATCCTCTTCCTTTGTCACCTCTTCCAGTCCACGATATTGGGGACGTTCCTGGCTGGCAATCGGAGAAAGAATAACGGCACTTGCCCCTATCCGCTCCTGCTTGATGCCGGGAATAGGCAGACCCAGTACGGCACGGAGATGAAGCTCAAATTCGTTCAGGTTTTGTGTTCCTGCCAGTGTCACCATGCCCGTATCATGCGGACGTGGAGAAAGTTCGGAGAAATAAACTCCGTTTTCGTGACTCAAGAAAAATTCCACACCCCACAATCCTGCACCTGTCAGGGCACGGGTTACTTTTTCAGCCATCTCTTCCGCTTCTTTCAGGTGAGCGGGGTCGATATGTGCGGGTTGGAAACTTTCACGGTAATCGCCACCCTTCTGTACATGTCCGATAGGCGGGCAGAACAAGGTAGGACCGTTCTTCTGGGTGACAGTCAGCAAAGTGATCTCACTGTCGAACTTGATAAATTCTTCGATGATAAGCTCACGGATATCACCACGGCTACCACTGCATCCATATTCCCAGGCATGTTCGAGCTCATCGGCACTCTTTACGAGGGACTGTCCTTTGCCGGATGAGGACATTAAAGGTTTTACCACACAAGGAAAACCGATTTTAGCGGCAGCCTCTTTCAGTTCTTCCAGTGATTTGGCATAGAAATATTTCGCTGTCTTCAGTCCGAGTTCTTTGGCAGCAAGGTCGCGAATAGCCTTACGGTTCATCGTGAAGTTGACGGCACGGGCACTAGGCACTACCTGGATTCCTTCTTTCTCGAAGTCGTACAGACGTTCTGTGCGGATTGCCTCAATTTCCGGCACGATAATATCCGGCTGATGTTTCTTTACGACACGTTCCAGTTCTTCACCATCCAGCATGTCGAATACTTCAAATTCATCGGCTACTTGCATAGCCGGAGCTCCTGCATAAGAGTCACAGGCAATGATATGCTGACCTTTACGTTGAGCTGAGATTACAAACTCCTTTCCAAGTTCTCCAGAACCGAGTAACAGTATTTTCTTCATCATTTTGAGTGTTTTATATTAGTGACGCAAAATTAGTATATTTCGATGAAATACGGCTTTTTTTAGTGACGTACTTTCGGATATTTATTGTGAAAACGGAAACCGAGTCCGAGCATCAGGTAATTAGGGGTCTGAAAATTCTGAAGATTGTAGCCGATGTGAAGGAAAGAACTTCGGGTGATGTTCATCTTCAAGGCAACCACCTGATATAGCCCCCGTAAATCGCCGCGACCCAATACGTTCGAACCAAGACCGACACCAATAGTGAAATAAGGCATCACGTATTCCGCACGTCCCGAAACGCCCAAAGCCAACTGGTGTTGGATTCCCGGTCTGCAGAAACGGCGTGAACCGTTGCTATCTCCGTATTCTGAAATGACATCTTCGATGTATACATTGGCACTACCGTCATAAACCCCGTCCAACGAAACTCCAAAACGAAATTTATAGCTGAGATTGTACATCGGAGCAAAGTTGAATCCCGCCACAGGATAACTGCCGGGAGAAGCGATCTGTTTCCCACTGTCTACATATACGCCTTTCCGGCGCCATGAACCGAACATGACAAGGTCATAACTGATGTGACGCGGGAAACGGGGAATAAGCGGAGTCACCAAAGATTTAGCCAAATCCGATTCTTCACGGTTGAAGTTGTAGACCAGTCCGATTTTAGCTCCGGTAGTATTCACTCCCGCATTGGGGAACTTCGTGTTTCCGTTGGAGAAATGCGTAAAGTCTCCACCGATAATCAGGTCGAAATTGCGGGAGAATGCCCAATTCAGATAAATACCTGCATTGAGGTAGGCATTCATACGGGAACCGACGGCCCCGTTGTAGGAATTATAATCATTATCGTACGGTTGCCATCCGGTTGAGATGCCGAAGTTCCATTCGTAATTGAGCGAAAGACGCGGGTTGAAACGGGCGATACGGGCTCCTTGAAACAGATAGAAAGTGACAGGGTCACCAAGTTGTTTCTTGTCGCCAAAAGTGGTGAGAGCCAGACCGAATCCTTGATATGCACCGCCATAGATACGGTCGGCACAAGTATTGGGACGGAATTTGAATGAATATTTCAGATGGGCGGCAAAAGACGTCTGAATCGGTTTCCACCGTTCGTTCTCTCCACGCAGGAAAGGATTGGTGGGAAATACGTATTGCGGGCGTGCCTCTATTCCCAAACGATGGATGAAACGATGGGGAGTGTAGGTCGAAACAGTATCAAATCCATATTCACCGTACTCCGGGAAATAGCCCTGCCGGAGTTCCCGGATTTCCTCCTGCAACTTCCGGACTTCCTGACGAAGCTCACGAACATCATGTTGAAGTTGCTTCACGTTCTGCCGGACATCTTCCAATGTATCTTGTCGTACCTCCTGTGCATATAAGAAAGTCCGCGGAAAGAGTAATAACGAATAGAAGGCAATGACTTTCCATCTTGATACTTTTAATCTCATATAAGTCTAGTTTGTCTTTTTTAGAACGAAGTTTATAAATCGAGGATTTCAATAAACTTGGCGACATGATAACCATCCATCAATCCATGATGGCAAGTGACGGAAACGGGCATCATCAACTTCTCTCCTTCGTGGAAGTACTTTCCGGTAGAGATTTTGGGGACACTATCTCCCGAATGCATATTGGTGGGGTGCTTCATATCTGTGAAAGTGAGCCACGGAACAGCCGAGTAGTGGATGGCGTTGGGATGGAATGTCCCCCCTTTATTCAGTCCGGTAGTAGCTTGCAGGCGTTCCATTTCAGTTTTCGCTTTACGGATAAAGACGAGTTCGTCCGGGTCATATTCAAAAGCAGCAAAAGAAAACGTATGGTCGGCACGACCTACGGTGGCTTCGGGCAGAAGGCTGTCATAACACACTACCCTGTCACCTTCGATACGGTAGCGGAATTCTTCGACTTTGGCGGCAGCCGTGATAATCCGGTGCAAGACCAAGAGGGAGAAAGATATGCCTTTGTCTTTGGCTTCCCGATAAGCACGAGTACAATCTACATTGACCGTCACTCCGAAAAACGGGTCGTCAAAAGCACTGAAGTGCTCGAAATGTTCTTTTCTGTTCCAAGTAGCAATATCAATGACTTTCTCAATCTGATTCATTCTAAACACTCTTTTTTTTAATAAAACCGGTTGCTTGCGGACATACGTCCGCTCACGCAACCGGAATGTTAGTTTGTGGAAAACGACCGCTCAATTTTCCCTCATCGGACAGTCGCACTTTTTTCTTTATTGATGTTGCTCACGCAGCAAGTCATTGACCGTCTTTACCGGATTGAAGGTAGAAAGGGGAACTTCTACAAATACGGTATTCCAGTCACTCATCGCACCGTTCCACAAGCCGGGAAGTTCGAGAGCTTTCAGGTCTTTGCCGTTCTTTGATTTGTAGGAGATGAAGCCTGTTGCCTTATCCACGTATTTCACCAAATCGAACTTATGACCTTTATAGTCACGTACAGCACATACCAGGTCTACCGGATTAAAGTGCGTACCTTTCTCGAACATTTCCTTCTTTTCGGGGTCGTTCATGTCGATTTGTGAGCTTTCGAGGATTTGCAGGGAGATAGTTCCGTCACTGTTGTATGCAAGGAACGGCCCGCCGCCAGGTTCACCTACGTTCTTCACCATTCCGCAGACACGCATCGGACGGTTCAGTTTGTTCTTCAAGTAAATGGCAAGTACAGAATCTTCGAGGTCTTTCGTTTCCGGATTCTTGCAGAAGAGTTTCTTTTGCAGGAATTGGAGCATTTCCATCATCTGGTCGTGCGTATATTTACCGCTGTCGAGCAGTTCGAGGTATTCGAAAGCTTGTTTCTGCAGGGCGACAAGTACACCGGCAATTAGTTTCTTATAGGTAACGGTATCTTCCTTCAGTTTGTCGGGGACTACGTTATCTATGTTCTTGATAAAGATAATATCAGCATCGAGATCATTCAGGTTCTCAATCAATGCACCGTGTCCGCCCGGACGAAACAACAGTTTGCCGTTATCGCGGAACGGTTGGTTGTCCATATCAGCGGCAATAGTGTCGGTGCTCGGCTTCTGTTCGGAGAAAGTGATATAATAATCCACTCCGTAGCGTTTGGCAAATTCTCCCGCCTTTTCTTCCACGAGTTTCTTGAAAAGTTCACGGTGTTCGGTAGATACGGTAAAGTGCACATTGACTTTGCCACTCTTTCCGGCTGCGTACATGGCTCCTTCGGCAAGATGTTCTTCCAACGGAGTACGTGCGCCTTCGGGATATTTATGGAATTTGAGCAGGCCTTTCGGCAGTGCGCCGTAATTCAAGCCGGCAGTTTCGAGCAATGCAGATACTACAGCTTTATAGTTGCCTTCTTCGATTAATCCGGGAATGTCCTTTCCGGCTGTACGCTGGCAAGCTACATTGAGGTCGTCATAGAAAGCAAAATCCTTGATGCCGTCAAAGAATGCTTGTTCGAACTTTGTAGTCGGTTTGTCATAATCGGCAGACAGAAACTCAAACAGGTTCTTGAACATACGGCTTGCGGCACCCGAAGCCGGTACAAACTTCACAATGGTCTTATCCGTGTTTGTATATGCATCCCACGCTGCCAAATACGCCTTCTGCTCTTCGGCATTAGGAGCCAATATACCTTTTTCAATGGAAGCGGCAGCGTCCAGTTTCAAAAAAGGAAAACCTGTCTGGAAGCAAGCTAGTTGCTCTGCTATTTGCGCTTCCGTAATACCTTTCTTGGCAAGCAACTCTTTGTCCTGTGTCGTTATCATAATATCTAATTTTATTAATTGATGCCCAAAAATACAAAATGTTATTTACTTCTTGCCGAATAACCGAGAAAAAAAGTAATTTTACATCGAATTAACAAGATTGAATATGGACGACTTTTTTACACCAGAGGAAAAAAAGGAGCTTTTTTCACTCTACCGGCATTTGATGAAATCTGCCGGAGACAGCATTTTTTGGCGGGACTGCCAAAAGTTAAAGAGCCATTTAATAAAAGCAGCCCAGTGTAACGGGTTGCAACGCAATAACTTCGGGATGAATCCCGTCATCAGAGATTTACAAACGGCGGTCATCGTAGCCGAGGAAATCGGCATGAAGGGCTCATGCCTCATCGGTATCATGCTGCACGAAATTGTAAAGGCGCATATACTGTCTATCGAAGAAGTGAATACCGAATACGGAGAAGATGTGGCAAGTATCATCAAGGGATTGGTGAAAACGAACGAATTGTATGCCAAGAGCCCGGCGATAGAGTCGGAGAATTTCCGTAATCTCCTGCTCTCGTTTGCCGAAGATATGCGTGTCATCCTGATTATGATTGCCGACCGCGTGAACGTGATGCGCAAAATCAAGGATACGGGTAACGAGGAAGACCGCAACAAGGTGGCGAACGAAGCTGCTTATCTATATGCTCCGCTGGCGCACAAGCTGGGACTTTATAAGCTGAAATCGGAACTTGAGGATTTGTCGCTGAAATACACGCAACGGGATACCTATTATTATATAAAGGATAAGTTGAACGAGACGAAGGCTTCACGCGACAAGTATATCGCCGCTTTTATCAAGCCTATACAGAAGAAGGTGGCGGCAGCAGGATTGAAGTTCGACATCAAGGGACGCACCAAGTCCATACATTCGATATGGAACAAGATTCAGAAACAGAAAACACCGTTCGAAGGTATTTACGACTTGTTCGCCATCCGTATTATACTGGATTCGGAACCGGATCCGGCAAAGGAGAAGCAGGAATGCTGGCAGGTATATTCTATCGTGACAGATATGTACCAGCCCAACCCGAAGCGCCTGCGCGACTGGCTTTCTATCCCGAAGAGCAACGGTTACGAGTCGTTGCACATCACCGTGATGGGACCGGAAGGAAAATGGGTGGAAGTACAGATACGTACCCGCCGCATGGACGAAATCGCCGAACGCGGCTTGGCGGCACACTGGAGATACAAAGGTATCAAAGGTGAAACAGGACTGGACGAATGGTTGACTTCGGTTCGGGAAGCGTTGGAGAATGCGGACAACGACTCGATGAAAGTAATGGATCAGTTCAAGATGGATCTTTACGAAGATGAGGTTTTCGTATTTACTCCCAAAGGGGATTTGTTCAAATTGGCGAAAGGTGCTACGGTACTTGATTTCGCTTTCCATATCCATAGCAAACTGGGATGCAAATGCATCGGCGCCAAAGTGAACGGTAAGAATGTACAGCTAAAACAGAAGCTGAACAGCGGCGACCAGGTGGAGATTATGACCTCGAATACCCAGACTCCGAAACAGGACTGGCTGAATATCGTAACAACCTCCAAAGCCCGCACAAAGATTCGCCAGGCACTCAAGGAGATGGTGGCCCGTCAGCATGACTTTGCAAAAGAAACATTGGAACGGAAGTTCAAGAACCGCAAACTGGAGTATGATGAAGCGACTATGATGCGCCTTATCAAGCGGTTGGGGTTCAAAAATGTGACAGAATTTTATCAGAAAATAGCTGATGAAGCACTCGATGTCAATGAGGTTCTGGACAAATACGTCGAACAGCAGAAGCGGGATAATGATACGCATGACGAGATTGTATATCGTAGCGCCGAAGGATATAATATGCAGGTGCCACAAGAGGAAACGACATCGAAAGAAGATGTGCTTGTAATCGACCAAAACCTGAAAGGACTGGAGTTCAAACTCGCCAAATGCTGTAATCCAATTTATGGCGATGATGTATTCGGTTTCGTGACGGTAAGCGGAGGCATCAAGATTCACAGGAAAGACTGTCCGAATGCAAACCAGATGCGTGAGCGCTTCGGTTACCGGATTGTAAAGGCTCGTTGGGCGGGCAAGTCGGAAGGCACGCAGTATCCTATCACGTTGCGCGTTGTAGGACATGATGATATTGGCATTGTAACGAATATCACTTCTATTATATCAAAGGAAAACGGAATCACACTGCGTTCCATCGGCATTGACTCGCATGACGGGTTATTCTCCGGAACGCTGACGATTATGGTCGGTGATACGGGAAGGCTGGAAGCGCTTATCAAGAAGTTGCGGACTGTAAAGGGAGTAAAACAAGTAAGCCGGAATTAATACGGAATTTGCATATTAAAAATAATGACGCTATCCGCATGGGATAGCGTCACTATTTTTATAGTAATTTATGCCCCCTATCTCACTTTCTTTCTCATATAATAAGGATACGTTACAATGACGAAGAACACCAAGGCTACCGAAGCTACTATCTGCCCGATATGAAGCATTTTTCCGGTATCCATATCCAGGTAACACGTAGTGACAATACCTAAAGATACTCCCACCTCGCTTGCCAGAAGATGAGTGGTGTTTGCCGTTCCGCGCTGACAATGATAGGATAGCTTCACAAACATAACCAGAAATTCCGGCATGATAAGTCCTAATCCAAGTCCTAAGAGTACAGAAGGAGCAACTACCGAGTCAGCCGCATTCAGCAGAGACATCGCCAGCATTTCAAGTCCGATTCCTATAATGACCAGCCTTAGCGTTTTCTCTTTCATGAAAAACAAACGGGCAAGGAACAGAGACACGAGGTATCCGGTTCCTACTCCTACAAAGAAAGGCACGGGAATTCCCATATTTCCTAATACAGAGTCGTTAAGGAAAGGATGGACAAGCGGAATCAGCAACCCCGGTACAAACGTAATCAGAATCATATTGATGGCAGGAACCCATCCACGCAACAGCAGAAATCGGTCGAAAGAATAGAGTCTGGTGACAATCGGCGCACGAAAAGGCACATAAACACCTGACGCAACCAGAATTCCTGCTGCTCCGGTGATAACGGAGACGGACAGTAAATTCTGAAAGGAGTAACTTTTGTAAAGCCATACTCCGAGGACGATGCCCAGAATCATTCCCAGACGTGCCATCCATGAGAAACTGACATTACCCGCACTGCGCAGTGTGGAGTTGGTGATGTCAATCGCCAGAGTGATGCCTGCCGTTGTAGCTATGCCGAATGATAATCCCTGCACGGTGCTCAACAGGATAAGTTCCGTCATGTTGGTCACAAAAGCATAACCTGCCGTTGCCGCTACCATGAGGGCAAAAGAGAATACACACACTGTCTTACGTTTGTATGCATCTACAAGATAGGCATGGAAAGGACCGATAAGGAACATTCCCAGCGTGAAAAAGAGAAAGATTACTCCTGTCTGTGCAACCGGCACTCCGAGACGGTCGGCCATCTCAACGGAAAGTACCGGAAATAACACATACAAGGATATAAACAATAGCAAATTAGCTACACATATCCGCATAAAATGTATTGTCCACAATTTAACCGCCATATACTATTTTAATATTGTTCCTTCTCGTTCGGGAAGTAGCAATTCTTCACGTCGGATACATAACGGCTGATTGCATCGGTCATCACCGTATACAAATCAGCATAACGACGTAAGAAGCGGGGACGGAAACCGTTGTTCATGCCAAGCATATCCTGGATAACCAATACCTGACCGTCCACATGACCACCTGCACCAATACCGATAATAGGTATAGTCAGTTCGGAAGCTACACGTTCGGCAAGGGTTGCCGGAATCTTTTCGAGTACGATGGCGAAACAGCCTGCCTCTTCGAGCAGATGAGCGTCGCGAATCAGTTTTTCCGCTTCGGCGTCGTCTTTGGCACGTACGGTGTAAGTTCCGTATTTATTGATGGACTGAGGCATTAATCCGAGATGTCCCATCACCGGAATACCTGCACTGATAATACGCTTCACGGAACCGATGATTTCTTCTCCACCTTCCAGTTTCAGAGCATCGGCATGACTCTCTTTCATGATACGGATAGCAGAAGCAAGACCTTCCATTTCATTTCCCTGATAAGAACCGAAAGGCATATCAACTACCACCATCGCACGTTTCACACCACGCACTACGGATTTAGCGTGATAAATCATCTGGTCGAGAGTAATAGGCAATGTAGTCACGTTGCCCGCCATTACATTGGAAGCTGAATCACCTACAAGAATGACATCCATCCCTGCACCGTCTACAATCTGTGCCATTGTGTAGTCATAAGAAGTAAGCATAGAAATCTTTTCACCTCTCTGTTTCATCTCAACCAAACGATGAGTAGTCACCTTTCTTGTGTCATCTGATATATAACCAGCCATGTCTTTTTAAATTTTGAATTATAAATTAATTATTATGTGCTTTTGAGCGATGTCCTTGAACACCGGCAAAAAAATCGGGGCAAAGTTATAACATTTAATTCATAACAGAGAAGGAAATACAAAAAATCCTTTCAACCATCTGTCTATGATAGCTGACAGACGGTTGAGAGGATAGATGAAGACGTTGTTCAGAATGAGATCAGCGGTGCAACGTCAGCAGTTTATCATAAGTCATTTCGGTAAAGTCGTCTATGATGTAATGGGCCTTTCCGGCAATAGCTTCACAGGAGTTGGTGGTGGCAAGTCCGATAACGGTTGCGCCTGAAGTCATTCCGGCTTGCAGTCCGTGAAAAGAATCTTCGAAAACGTAAGTGGTTTCGGGGGTTGCACCGAATATTTCCATTCCCAACAGGAAACAGTCGGGAGCAGGTTTGGAGCGGGCGAACATTTCGCCGGTGAGGATACGGTCTACCATTCCCTTAAATTCGGGATGGGCATTGTAGACATTCTGCATCTTTTCCTCGTTGGAGCTGGTGACTACGGCTATCTTTACGCCGTGGCGGTGCAAGTCGGTGATAAAGGCTTTCACACCGGGAATATATTCGTAGGACATCTTTTTCTCAAAGACGTTGAGCAGGGCAGTGATTTCCTGTTGCGCTTCGGGAAGAGCCGAAAAGTATTTCTCGTAAATCTGCGTCAGAGTCTGTCCCTTGATACGACGTCCGAAATCTTCTTCGTTCAGATATATCAGTCCCTGTTCGTTCCAAAAGACGGTGTACTGTGTCTCTGTGTCCATAATGACACCATCGAAATCGAACAGTGCCACAATTGTTTTCGTTGCATTCATATAAACTTTCTTTTTACCTAAAACGTTAAACCTTGTGTATCAGTCAGTGCAAAGTTCCGAATAATCATCGAATCAGACAAATTATTCGTACCTTTGCACTACTTAAAAAAACGTAACATTCGTTTTTTCATCCAACCTAATATCCAAGCGCATGAGTAAGAACGACCCACATATTTTAGGAAAAGAAAGCATCGGTAAATTGCTGCTACAATATTCCATTCCTGCCATTATCGGAATGACGATTACTTCTATCTATAATATTATTGACAGTATCTTTATCGGGCATGGGGTCGGCCCGATGGCTATTGCGGGGTTGGCTATCAGTTTTCCGTTGATGAACCTTGTAGTGGCTTTCTGTACCTTGGTGTCGGCAGGCGGTTCTACGCTTGCTTCTATCCGGTTGGGACAAAAAGACATGAAAGGGGCTACGGAGATTTTATCGCATACGCTGATGCTCTGTATTACGAACTCTTTCTTCTTCGGAATATTGTCTTTTATCTTTCTGGACGATATCTTGATTTTCTTCGGAGCCAGTCCGGATACACTTCCTTATGCACGCAGCTTCATGCAAGTAATCTTGTTGGGAACTCCAATCACTTACACGATGATTGGATTGAACAACATAATGCGTGCCACCGGATACCCGAAAAAAGCAATGATTACTTCTATGACAACGGTATTCGCCAACATCATCCTCGCTCCTATCTTCATCTTCCACTTTGAATGGGGAATGCGGGGGGCTGCTACGGCAACCGTTATTTCACAGTTAATCGGTATGGTGTGGGTAGTGAGCCATTTCTTCAAACAGGACAGTACGGTGCATTTCGAAGGGAAAGTCTGGAAGATGAAACGGAGAATCGTAGGAAACATCTTCGCTATCGGTATGTCACCGTTCCTGATGAATGTATGCGCCTGCGTGATAGTAATTATCATCAACAACAGCCTGCAAAGTCATGGGGGCGATATGGCTATCGGTGCCTATGGCATCATCAATCGGCTGCTGACTCTTTATGTAATGATTGTACTCGGGCTGACGATGGGAATGCAGCCGATTGTCGGCTATAACTTCGGAGCGCAGAAGATAGACCGGGTGAAACAGACATTAAAACTGGGTATTATCTCGGGAGTAGTCATCACCAGTAGCGGTTTCTTTATCTGTGAACTTTTCCCGCATGCGGTATCTGCAGTTTTCACTGACAGTGACCATTTAATTGACCTTGCCGTAGAAGGGCTTCGGATAACGGTGATTATGTTCCCGTTCGTAGGGGCACAGATTGTTATCGGTAACTTCTTCCAAAGTATCGGCAAGGCAAAAATCAGTATTTTCCTGTCGTTGACACGACAGTTGCTTTATTTGTTGCCTTGCTTGCTACTCTTCCCTAATTGGTGGGGATTGAAAGGAGTTTGGATTAGTATGCCGGTGTCGGATGGTTTTGCATTTATTACGGCGGTAGTCAGTTTGATAATCTATATCAAAAAAGTATCCAAACAACAAAGTGTGATAGCAGAATAAGGCTATTCCTGCCCTATTCTGCTTTTGTCCTGTGATTCCTATTCCGTTTTGATACTATTTACCGGATTTTCATTAGCGATATGCCATGCTTTCAGAACAACACAAATTACAATCAGTAATTGAACAGAAAGGGCTGTGCCTACAAAAAGCAACGGATTTAAATCAATCTGCTCGGCAAATTGGTCGAGCCATGCCTGTCCCGCAAAATAAGAGACAACCGTCCCTATCAGGATAGAAATTACAGAAACATACAAGATGTCACGTGTCAGCAATCCCAATACACGGGAAGCCTCAGCACCGTTCACTTTCCGGATAGCTATCTCCTTGCTGCGGCGTTGGGTTTCGTCGTTCACATAGCCTATCAGTCCCATGATGACAATCAACAAAATAAAGCCGGAAGTAATCCAGACGGAATTACGGAAGCGGTATACATTCTTATATACGTCTTTCACCATACTGTCTACCAAGACAAAGCGTAAGGATATATTCGGGAAAGTACTTTCCACAAATTCGTTCAGACGTTTCAGGTTTTCGTCATAAGGTTCTTTTAAACGGACATCGAACGCATGGTTTGCATTCTCATCTCCTATCAGGACGATAGGAGATTGAGGCGCATAAAAGCTGGTGTTGCGAATGTCACGAAAAACACCCACAATCGTTCCCTGAACATCATTCAACTTTTTACCTACTGCCCCATCCGTCCATTTCATCAGACGCACGAGTTCCTCGTTTACCAGCAAATCATCCTGCTTCTTTATCGTAGTTCCTTCAAGAATCTTGATTCCCATTACTTCAGGATAATTATAATGACAAGAATTAAAATTCAGTGTAGCAATCCGTTTGCCATCATTTCCTATCAGTCCGCGTGTCCAGTACTCGCCAAGCACACCATTTATGGCAACCGTCACTCCTTCTACCATCGGCTGGCGGCGAAGTTCGTCTTTGATATGCTCTACCGATTCTTTGGGAAGCCATGTCTGTGCCTGAGCCAATCCGGGCACGACAATCCCCATGTCCCGGTTCATCAAATGGCTATACTGCAATAAGGTGACTAACAGTAACCCCAAGACGAAAGAAACTCCTGTAAATTGCACAAACAGCAACGAACGTTTCCAGCCTTTCTTCCCGTCAGTATAACGACGGAACACTTGCGTGACAGGAATACGTGAGAACAACCGCCCCGGTATGCCGCCTGCCAAAATGAAAAGCACGAAGACAGTAAGTAGCGGCACCCACAACGTTTCCCAAGTAAAAAGTGAGGAAAGACGTACGGAAAGCAAATCTTCAATCAAGCCACGTGTATTAATTATCAGCAAGAAACTAAGCAATATGGAAATGATAATAAGAATTCCCGTCTCTGCCAAAAACATATTGAAGATATTTGCCGAACTGGCTCCATTACACTTATGAACTCCTACCCCTTTCGCACGACGGCTCAAGATGGCAATGGATATAAGCATATAATTCATAATAGCCACAAAGAAGATAGCAAAGCCCAGAAATCCGTAGATAACCAGCCGTTTCTGCACATCGGGAGAATCCAAATGGCGTTTCACTAATGGAATAATACTAAATTTCATTTTCCAACCATCAAATTCCAAAGAGGTATATTTCCCAATCACCCGCTGGATATTAGCGTTTACCTTATCAATATCCGAAACATCGCGCAAGCGAAGGAACGCATAAAAAACATCATTTCCACCCCAGCCGGCTCCCGCGTGATATCCCCCATTCTGATGGATGGAAATTACGAAGTCATGAGTAAGCATCGTGTTTTCCGGTACGTCCTTGTATATGCCACGAATGGTCAGTTCTTCTTGTTTCTGGATAAAAAGCGCTTTGCCGACAGGATTTTCATCTCCGAACGTTTTACGGGCAAAATGCTCTGACACGAAAACGCTTCCGGGCATATTCATGTCTTTCGGATTTCCTTTCAGCACGGGGATGCCGAAAGTCCGAAAAAAACAGGTGTCTGCATAGATATAATTTATGTCGGACAAAAGTTTACCTTCCTTATAGATATTAGCGCCACCATGAGGAAAGACGCAACTGGATATTTCGACTTCTTTCGGCATCTCTTGTGCCAGAGTAGCTGCTACCGCATCAAAAACGGTATAGTCATAACTGGTTCCGCTCTCGTCTCCTGTCGTTTCGCCTGTGTTGGAGTTGGTAACCTGGCAACGCACAAGAGCCAGACGTTCCGCGTCCGGATAGCATTGTTCATAACTTAACTCGAAGGCTATCTGCGAGAAAAGCAGAATACCAATGGTAATCCCTAAAGAGAGGGAAATGACTCTTATGATATTCGACCCTCGTTCACGCAGTAATGTACGTATAGTATAATAGATTTGTCTCATTATATTCAGTTTATGCCGTTACGCTTGCTACGATACTTCCATCGAATAAATGCACCGTACGATGTGCGAAACTCGCATCATGCTGTGAGTGGGTCACCATAATAATGGTAGTTCCTTCCTTATTCAGTTCTGTCAGCAGATTCATTACTTCGGCACCGTTCTTGGAGTCAAGATTGCCCGTAGGCTCATCAGCAAGAATTAATTTAGGATTAGTGACAACTGCACGGGCAATGGCAACACGCTGTTGCTGACCACCGGAAAGTTGTTGCGGGAAGTGTTTGGCACGGTGACTGAGATTCATTCGTTTCAGAATGCTTTCTACCATACGGCGACGTTCGGAAGCTTTAAGCCCCAGGTAAGTGAGCGGAAGTTCCACATTCTCATAGACATTCAGTTCGTCTATCAGGTTGAAACTCTGGAATACGAAACCTAGTTTCCCCTTACGCACATTTGTACGTTCTCTCTCCTTCAGTCCGGCCACCTCTTCCCCTACCAGGCGATAGGAACCTTCGGTGGGATTGTCCAACAGTCCGAGAATATTCAACAAGGTAGATTTGCCACATCCCGAAGGTCCCATAATGGCTACGAACTCTCCTTCTTTTACTTCAAGGTTAACATGATTCAATGCGACCGTCTCCACTTCGGAAGTACGGAATACTTTACTGATGTCTGTGATTTGTATCATCTTATTTTAAATTATTATGTTTCAAATTTATTATGTTCCAATTATTCATTTGCAATACTATTCACCGGATTCTCATTGGCGACTTGCCATGCTTTAAATATGACACAAACAAGAACCACTACTAATACAAAGACAATAATTCCGGCAAACAGCCAAATGCCCGGGTTGACAGATTCGCTAAATTGCTGCAACCACTTCATGCCGACCAGATAAGCCACTCCCGCACCAACAAGAGTAGCAGGAAATGCTGTCCACAAAATATTAGTCGAGAATAATCTCAAGATACCGAAAGTATCGGCTCCATTTACTTTGCGGATAGCAATCTCTTTCCTGCAAAAGCGAATCTCATCGCCAACGTATCCGAGCAGCCCCATCAAAGCAATCAGAAAAATAGAAATTGAGGCCAGAAATACTGCATTTCGGAAACGTACAATATCCGTATATTGAGCATCTAATTTCTGAGTCAATGAATAGAAGAGCACATCATCGGCCGGAAATATTTCTGCCATCATCTCATTCAAACGTTTAAGATTATCCTCAAATGGCTCTTTTAACCGCAGATAATGAAATGCAAGATTGGAATCTCCTCCTATCAATAAAACGGGAAACTGGGGATAATAGACACTTTGGACAGAGAAATCTTTTACTACCCCAACGATTGTAACTTTTCTTTTCCATGTGGGCAACTGTTTACCAATCGGGCTGTCTGTCCATCCGGCTTGACGTACAAATTCTTCATTCACTAAAGCTTCATTCTTCATCATCACATTTTTACCCTGCAATATTTGTATCCCCATCATAGGTATAAAATCAGCTCCAATCCACTCTATCCGACCGTGAATGGTACGTCCTTCCCCTACCTCAAACTGCTCCCCGCTCCAACCGGACCAAATACTCTGCATACCCACCCCATAATCCTCAACCATAGGCAGATTCATAAAGAAGCTTTTAGCATTTTGCCGGTCACTTCCCATACTCTTCCAACACATCACCACACGTTCGGGACGATATCCCAAATCTTTATTCATTACCATCTGATATTGGCAAAACACAACCATAAGGAAACTTAAAATAAAAGTCATACCGGCAAACTGGATAAACAATAACGGGCGTTTCCAAGAAGTTTTGCGTTCTGCATAACGACGGAAAACTTGTGTCACAGGAATAGATGCAAATATGCTCGCCGGTATAGTTCCCGCCAATATAAAAACTGTTAGAAGTACGGTCAATGGTGCCCAAAGTGTCTGCCACGTAAAAAGCGAACTTAAACGTATACCTGCAATTTCTTCCACAAACTCCCGAAACTGGAAAAGGAGTAACACAGTCATTAACACTGAAATAAAAAGAATAAAAACAGTTTCCACCAAAAACATTCTAAAGATATTGCCATCTGTTGCACCACAGCATTTATGTACTCCGACAGATTTGGCACGCCGTGCCAAAGACGAAACGGAAATCAGCACATAATCAAAAGCGGAAATCAGCAGAATGACAACGCCCAACACAGACATCATTAATATCATGAGCCGTACCGTTGGATTGGCCGTATGAAATTCAAGCAAGGGGCGGAAAGAAAAAGAGTTCTTTTTATTAGCAGAATCAGCCATATATTTCTTGAGCATATCAGGTATCCGTGCCTCTACCGTCGCTATATCTTTATCAGGTTCGCGGAAACGAATTATCGACATATAACTGATATCGTACCCCCATCCTCCACGATTCTGATTCCATAACTGGCTCATCGGTGCCACCACATCAAAATGTATATCGGTATTTTCTCCTATGTCTTCAAAAACCCCACGTATAATCATCGATTCCTTGCGGTCAATAGATAAAGCCTTGCCTATGACACTCTCAAGGTCGTTTCCCTCTCCTATTTTTTCTGCCAACGAACGGGAAATGAATAAAATATCAGGCCGAATCAGTTCTTCTGTCTTACCGGCCAGTACTTTCAAGCCCAATGTGGAAAATAGATGTTCATCAGCGTGTATCATAGATTCCGTCAAACGAACATTTCCATTATAGAAAACATTTGTTCCCATATTTCTCAATGTCGTGGCATCCTCCACTTCTTCCGGAAAACTCTCACGCATAGCCGCAGAGAAAGGACCATAGGTATAAACTCCATCCATATATGCGATATACAACTGGTCGGATTGCCTACAGAAATTATAGTAACTCAACTGAAAGGCAACACAGGAAAACAACAGGATACTTACAAATACCCCTAATGTCAAAGAAATGATTTTAATAATGTTCGTAGCCCGCTCATGCATCAACGTTTGAACGATATAATAACAGTGTCTTACCATATATTTATATTGTGTACATTTGCAAATTGAAATACAGAAAGTATGCCAGAAGGACATCTTCTTAATTATCAGACATTTACATTATCCGAGCCCAATATTCATTGTCTAATAATTAGACAGTCGCGTCTAATTATTAGACAAAATCAATAGCCTGCCCTTCTTTCCGGCAAAGTAGATACTTCCACCTCTTTATTGTTCTTTTTTACCTATTTTTCATAACCTGACATTATTATCTCAGTTGAAAACTTTATTTTCGTGCAAAGTTTTCAATAAATTAATATTTTATTTATGCCAAACAAGAATTTATATGCACTCTTGTCGTGTCTGCTACTAACCGGATGCGGTATGATTGATTATCATCCATACGATGTCCGCATCAGTGGCGAGACAAATGTCAATGCACACAACATCGAAAAGATAGAAGCGAATTGCAAAGGCAAGACTACACTACGCTTCGTAACCATGGGTGATTCACAACGCTGGTATGACGAAACGGAAGATTTCGTGAAAGAGATTAATAAACGGGATGATATTGATTTCGTCATTCATGGCGGAGACATGAGTGACTTCGGAGTGACGAAAGAGTTTCTTTGGCAGCGCGATATTATGAACAGGCTGAAAGTGCCTTATGTGGTTCTGATTGGCAATCACGACTGCCTGGGTACAGGAGAAGAAACGTACAAAAACGTATTCGGCCCCAGGTTCTTCGTCAAATTTGGTGGTACTTCTTCTATTGTGAATAAAGAATCTTGGC